>JANYDD010000015.1 GCA_025359945.1 Bdellovibrio sp.
CTTGAATACAACTGGTCATTAATACCCGTTGACTCAAACTCAATTAATAATTTAGAACAAGTCAGGAAACAAAATCAAATTAACGATGTATTAGAAAATCTTATACATTGAACTCGCAGACACAAAAAAAAAGACGCTACCCGCAAAAGCAGAATAAATGAACCTGATCAACTGTGGCAAAGTTGAACAAGTTAAGGATTTTGCAAACCACGACTTTACCGGGTTAAGAATCAATTTAAGTGAACAAATCATGTTCAAAAAAATTCCCGGTGGCAAGGTTGAGGAAATTGGACTTAAATCATCCAGGGGATCCCACGACCTGTTCTTTTCAAATCCAAACATATCGAAAGATACCCCTACAATTGCAACTGTGGGGCTTTCGATGCTTGTTCGTCTCGTTCAGCGCTCCGGGGATTTTATTTGTTTCGAAATGGATACCGACTTCTTTAAATCGGGCGCACCCTGGAAAATTTCTGCAGCAAAATCTCTTGTTGAGGCTATTGACGCCTTTGCTTTGAGCCAAAAGAACGAACAGTTCACAAGTGGCTATCGATTGAATGATCCCACCGGCGCCCAAGAAATTGGCGGTCGTTCGCAAGTTAAAACGAACCCTAGAGCACAAGCGGCTAAACCTGGTAGAGAATAATAGTGAACTAGTTATGGATGAGACATGTTTGTCTGGGGTCGGTTTAGGATGTGGAAAATCGAAACGGCCGATCAGACCTGTTTCCCCCAATGATCCTCAGAGTTAAATTGACTTCTTGTCTGAGATTCCGACTTCTCTTTTACCATCAGACACGATGAGTTTTTTTAAAAATGTTCGTGCGATTTTTCAGAGTTTGCCGTCGGCCCTGTACCGCATCCCTTTTTACGTAACGGGCCACCAAACGCGCAGTTACGTAAAAAGGGATGCGGTACCTAGCCCGAGATCTTATCGAAGAAACTGAACCTTTGATCAAAGAAGCAAAAGACGAAGGCGTCTTTGTTTTTGCCATCGATTTGTTCGAACTTGGAAATCGATCGACCAAGGCCCTTCGGGGCAACCTCAATTAGTGATCTATCGCTTTTTAACTATTCGCTTTCGCACTCTGTTCGACAAATAGTGGTTCAAGGCTTTCTGACTAGATACCCAATTGCGACCCTATTTGTGCGCCTCCAACTTTCCTGAGCGAACCAAAAGATTCGGATGAGTTTTAAGCCAATTTTATAAATCTAGAAAATCTTTAATGGCGGCTTTAAGCACTTCTTGTAAGCCTTCGGGAAGAACGCCAAGTTCTTTTTTAAAAAGCGAAATATCCCAGGCAAGAATTTGATCGACCAGGGCTTCGCTCTCTTTTTCTAGGCCGCAAACGCCTGCGGGAACCTTGACCCGCAAGGGGTAGGCATCTTCCGCGGTGAGGTGGGTGGTCAGTGGAACGATCAGGGCCGAGTCCAATCCGGCTTCACAAAACTCCGAGGGCTGAATGCAAATGCAAGGGCGCTGTTTGCCAGGTTTTGTACCAATACGAGGTTCTAAGTCTACGACGTAAAGATGCCAACGGGCGGGCAGAATCACGCCCATTTCTTAAACCGATCCTTGGTTTGAAACTCTTTTAGGACTTCTAGGCTTGTTTTTCCAACTCGTAGAGTTGCAGATTGCCAGCGCTTAATCCGCTCTGCCCGAATGACATCGGCTTCTAATAAATTCAGCGCCCAGCGCACGACCTCGATTTTAGTCTTCGCACCAAGCTTTACTTTGAGCTTTTCAATTCGGTCGTCGTCCTCGATCTGAATCATTAAGGGTTTTCCCAAGGGGGCCTCCTATATACTTTACAGTATATACCGAAGTATATAGGAGGTCAATGGGCTCAATGCTTTTGGTTGGCTAGCATTCGATCGACTGGCTTGCTCAGTTGATTCAGGATAAATTGCGGAGCTAGGCGGCTCATCATTTTCAACTGATTGGCTTGGCCAGGTCGAATTTCAAACTGATCATTTTGCATTCCTTTGACTGCGGCGGCGACCATTTGGTCGACCTTCATCACGGCAATCCCTTTCATATCTTCGGGATCCCAATCACCCAGCAATTCTGTTTGTGTGGCCGGAGGCGCCAGTTCAAACACTTTAATATTTGTTTTTTTCAACTGAACCCTGAGGGAAAGAGTGAACGAATGTAATCCCGCTTTTGTCGCGCAATAAACTGGCGACATGGGGAGCGGTACAAACGCCAATCCCGAAGATACGTTCATGATTGCCGCCTGACTTTTCTTTTTGAGGTGAGGCAAAAACTGTTTGGTCATGCGCATCGGGCCCATCAGGTTTGTCGTGATTTCCTGGGTCAGGTCTTCGATTTTGCCGTCGTCGGCGTGCAGGTTGATGGTCTTCATAATGCCCGCATTGTTGATCAAGATATTCATTTCAGGAAATTCTTTGGTCACTCGATCATACAAAGTTTGAATGGCTTTGAGATCGCTGACGTCGCTGGCAATGGTGTGAACCTTTGGCAATAATTTTTGCGTTTTCCCCAATTTTGCACTGTCGCGGCCAGTGATGATCACCGTATTTCCCAATTGCAAAAGTTGTTGGGCCAGTTCAAATCCAATCCCGCTAGTTCCGCCCGTAATTAAAATCGTGTTTTGAGTGAGCTTCATAAACTAACCTCCGTGTGTTACTAAATGGTGCCGACCCAAAATGCGCTTGTCACGCGGGCATTCTATTGCGGCTCAACTTTGAAGCCCTTGAAAGAATTCAAGTTTCGGGCCAGTTCATTTAAGGCCGGGCATTCCAGGGTCAGTGACTTGCAGTTTAATTATTTTCGAATCGGGCGCAAGCCCCGGGGCTGAAACGCTGATTGCCATCTTAGAGTTTCCAATTTCCTCAAGGTCACGCCACACATTATAGGCGACGGCATCAGTGCACCCGCAAATTCGAGCTGCCTGTCCAGTCTCACCAAATCGGGCAGGTCAAAATTAAATGGTCCAAGTCTGATTTTAAAAGCAAGGCGAAAGGCTAGGCGCTGAAAGATTAAGACTTTCTTCTGACTGGCCGAAATGGATGGTATGCAACTTTTTTTAATATTCATTCTAGTTTCGTTTGCTGCGGAGAATTGGGAAGATAGTTTCAGTGATGTGTGTCGCATCGATGTGAAATACTGCTTGAAGCTCAAGACAAGTGATGGCGGTTGGTTGAAGCCAAAAACCGAAATTATGGTCCTCCTGAAAGATCCTGAAATACAAACTGAGATCAAATCTGCCGCTCAAAAATACGGCGTGTCCACCACCGCAATTGCAGGGGCTATTGTTGCAGAAAACTCATTAAATGTTGGGCTCAAAGATCAAGTTCAAACTTGGCTCGCTTCAAGGTTGAACATTACGTCGCTCCCCGGTGGAAAGGCGTTTTCGTTCGGGTTGGGACAAATTAAAATGCCTTCTGCTATGAGCGCTGAGAAGTATATTGCTGACAAAGAAGGGCGCGCGCCTCGAACTGAAAAGGAAATGACAACAGAATTATCAAGCCCTTTTGGATCCATTCGCACAGCTGCTATGATTTTGCGGCAGGTACAAGATGACTACAAGGCGGTCGGTTTCGATATTGCAAATCAGCCGGAAATTTTGACTACACTTTACAATCTTGGAGAGTCCGAGGTCCGCGCAAAAAAAGCTAAGGATAGCGGTTTGGCACCACAGATGAACTATTTCGGCTTGTTCGTTAAAAAGTACGCACCTGATATCGACCGATATGTAGCAGCTGTACCCCCCCCCACGTCGCCGATTCAAACCACAGCTAACCCAGCAACATCACCAAATAAAGAATTAAAAAGTGTCGCCGACGGTATTAGAAAAAAGAGAATATCGGCAAGCGGATCCGATCCCAAGTCACGCGCGACGGGTGGGAAGTCAATCGCCGGTCCAGTTGTGCAGAACAATCAACCTTCGGGTAGGGCCCAATTGAAATTGGCCGCAGCTGCCATGCTCGATGCGGCAGCTGATAATGTTGTGGCGGACTCAAAACAAACGGAGCCAATTGTTGATGAAAAAACAAATCGCGTCTTAGCCACTGTGATTTCCTCGCCGTTGCCACTCACAACTGCTCCATTCTTGTGTGAAAAAGATGATCGCCCCAAAGAGCGGCAAAATCGATACGGTCAAGACGTCAATTCAGAAACAAAGGAATCGGGATATGGTTCGCCCAGCGGTGTCGCTGAAGCGGGCCAAACTTTCGAAGAACTAAGTCGCGCACTCGATTGCAAATCTGTGGCCTGGACGTTGATCAAAACGCAGAATGGGCAAATTGGTTGGGTGGGTGCTGACCAGCTTGAATCCGCAACGGAATCAAAATTAGTTTCAAAAGCAAATTCTTGTGATGACACGGCAGCGCAATCCGAATGTACCGACAACTTGTCTAAAACGCTTGAAAAAAGGTTTATAGCAAAAGGTGAAAATGGATTGCTGTACTTGCGACCACATGGGGTGCAAAGCCAAGTTGGTTTCGAGGAAATAGATGCTCGTTGTGGTGAAACAAGCAGTCGTAACGAATCGGCGCCTCGGGTTTACGCCGGGTCATTTGGTGGAGGTATCGGTCCTTCCGGCGCTTATTATGCGGGTACGCCCAAAGTGCCATTCGAAAAAACAGGGAAAGATCTCATTGCGCTCAACCTGAAATTTGCAAACTTGGCCGATAGTGAACTCAATCGGATGGCAGAGAAAACGCAGATTAGCAAAGATCAACTTCTAGATGCTGAAAATGCTTACAACGAAGCCGCATTTTTTCTCACGACACAAAAAAACATGGCAGAATCATGTACTAAATCGTTCACGTCCGAAGCTGTCACATGTTTTGATTTGAACGAAAAAAAACTTGAGGAATATGCAACGGCACTTAATGCCATCCGATACAAGAATGAACCTGATTATAGCGACATCAATAAAATGAGAACCCTTTTTGATGACGGGCCTTTCCGTAAATATGAGTTTAAAAGACAAAGCATTTATTTGCCTCCGCTTGACGAAGCAGCTAAATTTGACCCAGGGGAACTGCAAAAAAGGGTAAGAGCTTGCGAGCGCAAAATTTCTACTAAAACGAAATTAGACATCGGGACCAGCACTTCCATTTTTAATTCCATTGCAAGAGCTTCAAACGAGGGTATTTTAAAGGTTGCAGGACCAGTAGCAGCATTCGCCAATCTTTGCGAATCAAGGTTGAGTTTATTGAACGATGCTGATGAAGACAAAAATAACCCAATGCCAAATTCAAATAAATGTAACCCAGAAAACTTTTTTACAGAACACACGGTCTTCAGCAAAAAAATAGTCAGTCAGATTTATCAGAAAGACCATTACCTTTTTTTGGTTGACCTTGCAGATGTTGGGAACGCCATTCTGACTAATGATATACGAGATCAGCTATTAGGTACACAAAGTTCGCAGTACTACAGTTCCTACATGACCTATTGTCCAAATCGAACGGCAGACTTTATCGAAGAATTGCTGAAAGACCCGTGCGTAAAAAGGGTTTACGTCCCAACACGGTATTTATCAAACAAGCTGAACGACTTGTCGCCGAAAGTGATTTTTCGTCGGTTTGAAGAAAGAGATCGTTTTGCTGTCGAAGTCGGAGGCAATGAATGCAAAAAATAATTTTAATTGCAGTTTTATTTCTTACTCCGGTCAGTTGGTCGAAAGAAAAATGTTCCACCGCGAAATGGCCTTTTTCCCACAAAATCGAGCGCTTTACTGGCGACGACCTCAAATCGTTCAATCGAAAACATCTGTTTTCCTATTTGTATTTTGAATTGACGGCGGAAAATAAAAGTCGGATCCCGAAATTGGCGCCGCTCTTGATGCGATTTTTAACGAAAACTGAATTAAAGGATGATCGATATAGAATGCTTCAAACCATGGATTGGATGGCGGAATTAAATTCTTCAAATCCCAATGTTTTGCTTCTCAAGGATATTTGTTTTTTACATCAAGCGGTTGAAGGGCTTCAGAAGTAGCCTTGGGTTCTAGAAACATTTTCGTTACCAATATCGATTGCTTGCACCACGGCCTCCTTTAGATTTTTTTAAGCTTTCGCTTGCGATTGGGACTCGTGTTGTCGGATTGGAGTCATGGGACTGGAGGGCATGTTTCGGTTAAAGCGTCCCAGCAGATTTGGTCGATAGGGTCTGGCTGGCACCACCGCAAAGCCCCAGTGATTTGCAAAATCAATGAAGGCTGGATTCATATCCGGATCATACAAATGTGCTTTATCGACCGCAGCTTTCTGATTGTCCACGGTCACGTAAGGAGTCACGCCTCCAAAAAATCTAAACGCATTTTCCATTGAGTGCATCAGATCGTCGGGCTTTTGGGTCAACGTAAATTCACCAAAGGTCATCGAACTCATTTCCATGCCCCCCGTTCGATGAAATCGGCCATGCAGAGAAGCGAGGTTTTCGTGATCTCGCCAGTTTCGCGATTAACGATATCTATTCCTTTGGTGCAATCGAAAAAGCATTTCTCCCCTTGCTTGGTTTGTGTGTACCACACTATTTTGGTCAACCAAATCGGGGTAAGACCAAATTTCAGTGAGCGTTCGGATGTGTACGCATGAAAAGTTGTGTAAGGAAGGGTCATTTGATAGCATCGGAGAATGCGCCAACCACTTCTTGAAATTGTCGCCGGCCCCAACGGCAGCGGAAAATCCACTTTTGCTGAATCTTTTTTGGTCGCCTTCAAAGGGCGCAAAAACTACCTTAACCCCGATCTCATTTCAGCAGCGGTATCACCTGGCGCCAATGTCGCCGGCCTGTTTACGGCAGGCCGGATCTTGTTACAACAAATTGATGAGCATCTTTTCCAGCATTCGGACATTGCTTTTGAGTCAACGCTTTCAGGCAGAACCTACTTAAAAGTACTTCAACGGGCAAAAGCTGAAGGCTATTTTATTCGGATCTACTTCTTGTACCTGCGCAGTTCGAGGATCAATTTAGCAAGAGTCAAACGGCGTGTTCAATTGGGCGGTCACAATGTGCCTAGAATCGACGTCCTTAGGCGATTCCCGCGCTCCTACTTAAATTTCTGGAACCACTACCGACTTTTAGCGGATGACTGGATTTTGGCTGATAACACCCAACCCAGGCCCGTGTTCACCTTGTCCAAGACCCGGTTTGAAAGCTTAGACAAACACGACCAAGCTGCATTCGCAAAAACTTTTACAAAAGGAAAAGTGGATTTGCATGCGAAAGACTAAAGCTTTCGAAACCGAAATCAACCCGAAAGAACTCGAAAAAGTTTTCGACATGTTCCCCGAGATTGTGCGCAAGAAAAAACTCCAAGCAAAACACAAACGGCGCATCCTAAAAAACTTCGAAGCCTTCTCAAAAGACCTGGCAAAAAGAATCAAAGACCCCTGAACGACCTTGAGCCTAGTTGTCTAGTGCGATCCATTCGATGGTGATTGTGGGGGAGAAGGCTGTGACTGGCACTTCCGTATTGTCGGCCTTTGTTTGCACCCCGTAGAGAAAAGCTTGGCCGGTGATCAGGCCTGCTTGGTTACGTTTGTTTTGGGCGATTGGCAGACTTGGGATATAAACGTCGCAGTCGCTCACATTTGTGTTTGTGGTTCGGCTTGCCAAGACGTCTCGCGTATCGACCACCTGGGTGGATTGAACTCCATTGACGGTTACTGTGGCCGTGCCTATGGATGGGTTTGTCGGAGGATCATAAAAAATCTTTTGTGCCGAGGTCGACGAGGTTGTATCGACGGCTAATTTTTGTGATCGCCATCCTGTCCACAATTCCTTATCGCCGTAGGTGTAAACATAGGTCCCGCCGGTCAACAAATTGCTGGAAAATTTAAATCGCAAATAAATCAAACTGAAAGTGCCCTCGCCGGTCCAGTTGATGGTCAAGTTTCCCAGTGAAGCGTATGGAAAACCTACGTCTCCGGTTGTCATTGTAGGATTTGTGGTGCACGAGCCTGATAGCACACAATTTGCTTTTGCCAGGTTATAGTCGGCGCGGGCCGAACAGGAGGTTCCCTTAGCATCGATGGCCGAAGCCCGTCCAAAATCAAAGCTTACGGCTACTTTTGAATCCTCTTTTTTTCCGCAACTGGCCAGGGTCATGAACAGTGCACCCAGTACAGTCGTCTGTTTCACCATCAATAAAACCTTTAAATGTTTCAAAGGTATTGTTCTCATCTAGAGTTCCTCGCTGCCTTGAATTGTCTTCGGTCCCAAATCACCAATGAGTTTTGGAGTTAGAAAAATTAAAAGTTCATTTTTCTGGACGGACTTGGTTTTCGACTTAAACAGCCATCCGACAACAGGAATACTTCCTAGAACTGGAACCCGAGTTTCACCCTCGGTCACATCGTTCTGAAAAATTCCGCCAATCACTGCCGTTTGTCCATTTTTAATCAGGACTTTAGTTTTTGCCGAACGTCCGTTGATCGCCCGCTGACCGGTTGAAGGATCGGGCTCTGTAGGGATGTCTCGGGTCACGTCAATACCCATGATCACTGAACCCGCATTGGTTGCCTGAGGAGTGACGTTCATTTCCAATTTGGCGTCTTGGTAAGTCACCGAATTCTGTGGAGCACTTCCGGCAACCGGGGTTGATGTGACCACGGGAAATTTTACGTTCTGGGTGATTTTAGCTTGCTCATTGTGAAGTGCCACAATCCGCGGAGAGGATAGAATTTTAATATTTCCTTCACGCTCGAAAAGGCTGAGCTGAGCGTTCAGGTCCCCCAACAAATCGACGGTTCCAAAATTAAAACCAAAACCAAATGACCCAGGCGAAATACCCGGCGATACGCTGGCGAAAGGACTTGGGGTAATACTTTGTGCCCCGCCCAGCTGCAGAGTTTTTCCGCCGGCCGTCCAGCTGATTCCGAATCGTTTCTCGAACTGCTCTGAGGCCTCGATGATTTTTCCTTCAATCAGAATTTGGGTGGGAGGAATGTCGATGCTTTCGACAAGCTTAAGAACCCGGTCTAAATTTTCTTGGATATCTGAAATCACCACCGCAGAAGTTCGGGTATCGCTGGTGATGCTACCGCGCTTGGAGAGAAAAGGTTTGACCTGCTTTTCAACCTCGGCCACCTGAGAGTAACTGATTGGAATTAGTTTTACCCTGAGTGCTTCTGTATCTTTTAGCGTGTTGGCTAATTTAACGCTGTCGTCTTCTTCTTGTCGAATTTCGGACATCGGCGAGATCCGCAAAATATTTCCCGATCGCGTGTAACCCAATTTTTTGCTTTTAAGAACCAGGACTAGCGCTTGATCCCAAGGGACTTGGCGCAGTTTAAGACTCATTTTTCCTTTAATATCATCAGAGACAATAAAATTAATTCCGGCTTCTTCGGAAATCAATTTGAACAGATCGCGAAGTTCCATGTCGTCGGTTTCAATGGAGATTTTTTTTCCGTAGAACTGAGTATTGCTTTTAAGAAAGTCCTCGAGCGATGCCGAAGATAAGAGCGAACCTTTCTGGCCTTCAGATGCTGCCGCCGTTGGCGACCCCGGCGAATCCGAAGCCGCCATCTTTGTCAGAGCGCTGGAATTGCCCATAACCAAAAGAGCCGACCCGTCCTGCATCAAAGAAGGTTCGTTGTACCCAGCGCGCATCTGAACCACAATTTTGGGGTGACCAGTCAGTTTGTCCACATAAGCATCGATCATTCCGAAAGGTCCTGGAATATCCCTAGCAATCATTGGTCGGGTCACTTTCTGATCCAATCTGGCGTTTTGAATTTCGACAACGAATTGCTCAGTGGAAGAATTCATTTTCTTTGAAAAGGTCACAGGCTTATCTGACTGAATGACGATCGTTCCACCGTTTTCGTTAGCCTTGTACTGAAGTGAATAAATATTTGCTGGCGTTCCAGATGGTTCTTCGACAGCTAAAGGATTGGGAAGCTCGGGCGGAGGCGCTACTTCTGCGGCGGCAGCTGATGAGGGTGTTTCGTCTAAAAAGTCTTCTGATGGCGCGCTTTCAACGACGGGAGGTTGAGCAGCGGTCGTCGCGGGTGGCGATTTATTCTCGCCGTCTAAAGGACTGCTGCCCAAATCCAAATCAGAATCAAGACCCGCCGACGAGTTCGAGTTTGAAGTGGTCTGACAGCTGGTCAAAAAGCTGATCCAGGTTAGAAAAACCACGGCCACAATTGCGTTGGTGATAGGCCTTTTGAATGTGTTCATGGCGCGTTCTCCTTGAAATCTATTTTTGCAGACTCATCAATCGGGTTGAAGGGGTTTTCCCATCTTGAGACAACTCGAAAACCACAATTTCGCTTTCGCGAATGACACCGACAAAACCCTTGTTACGTCCAATTTTAGATTGCTTTTTAATTAAAAAAACTTTGCCCGAAGGGCTCTGGATCATTGCTTTGGGAATTGGAACATCCCATAAAACACCGACCAGCTTCAGTTGTCCTAGGTCGTAGTTTTCAACGCTTTCTTTTTCGCCAGTTGCGGGTTTATCAGTCGCTGAGTTGGCAATTGTGTCCTGAAAATCAGTAATAAATGCTTTGAATGGATCGCGCTTGCCGGAGGGATCGTATATAAAATCTTGATTTGTTAACAGCGGCGGCATCAAGGTTTGGGGATCATTTACGGCGGGCGGGGGCGGCGGTATCGGCACGTTGGGGGTTGGCACGTTGGGGGTTGGCGCGTTGGGCCCGGAAGCGTTGGGCACCGGCGATGCATTAGGCTGTACCTGGGAATATGCTGCAGACATTGGCTGGATTTGAATTTTCTGTAAAGCAATTCCCAGCACAAAAAGACAAGCGGCCACTAATAATCCAATTTGAGTTCTCGAGATCATTTGGGCTTCTCCATAGATTTAGCGGCTTTGGGGTCTTTATTTTTATCTTTGTCGAAGTCGGCGATAAAACGGTAGCTAGTCACGATGGCTTCGAAACTTAACAGAGAATCTTTTTTATCCTGTTTCGCGGTGAACGAAAAACTTTTAACTCTAGTGATTCTTTGAGTGCTAGCAATGTAGTACATGAGCATAGTTAGCTCGGCGTATTTTCCCTCGGCACGAATCCTTAGCGGAATTAATTCTAAAAAATCTTGTTTCAAGGTGGCTTGAGGCTCTTTGTCTTTGATGGACACGCCCGAGGTACTGGCCAAAGCGTCGACGCTTCGAAGAATTTCGGACATTGTGAGCTCGTTGGGAAGCTGATCCGCGGCAATTTTGAATTGCTCTTCAAGAGCTTTAATATTGGCTTGAACTTCGTCCACTTGTTTAAGAGCACGTTCGGATTCGACCGACTTTGCTTGTTCGGTTTGAAGCTTTGCGCTGAGCTGAACGAGCTGAGCATCTAACTTTGAACCATCATCATAAAATGAGCTGTTATAAAAAAGAAATCCAACGATCACGGCGCCGATTCCTACCTGCTGAAACGAAAGACCTGCTAATCGAAGAAGAAGATTATTAATCAATTAAATTTCTCCCTCTTTTTTCCCGCCTTGTAAAAGACTGAGAGCACATTCGATATCAAATTTTTTGACGATCAGACTTCCGGAAGTTTGCTCGGTGGATTTGATCAGGTTTACTTTTGAAATCAGCGGGCTTCTAGACAGGGCTTCCATAAAACCGGTCAGTTCGGAATCCGTATAGGCAACTCCTTGAAAATTTATTTTTCCTTCGCGAATTTCAAGTTTTGACAGCCACATTTTTTCGGGGATTTGTTTTTGAATGAGGTCTAACAGCTGCACTTCATTCTGACGGTCCTTGCGAAGCCCGTCGATCGTCGAGATCTGCGCTTGCAGCTTGGTTTCATTTTCTTTAAATTTTTTATATTCATCGACCGCGTTCTTAGCCAGTAAGTTTCGGCTTTCCAGTCGACTGAGTTCGGACTGAACTTGCGCAAGCTTGGCCGATTTTCCTGGCAAATTATAACTTTGGAAAGCAAAAAGTGCCATAGGACCTAGCAATAGTCCCACTAAGCGAAGGACACCCTGCTTTTGTAAATCCGAACTGCTGACCATTTCAAGGTCGCCGCCACCACCTGCGATTGCGGTAATACCGACGTTTGTGCCTTCGAAACTGCGTGGAGCCTTTCCAGCTAGATTAATTTTGATCATCGATCACCCACTTTTCTTAATCCCAATCCTAACGCAATGGAAGAATACGCACTTAGATGGTGAAGTGAGCTTTGGTTCATAGACTTGGAAGGCTTTACTTTTAAAAACGGGTTCAAACTTTGGAAAGGAATTTGCGTGGCTGCAGAAACTTGTGTTGTTAACTGAGGCGTCAACGAACCGCCGCCGGTGCAAAAACATTGCTGGATGGAAAGCCCAGACATACTAGCCGAAAAAAAATCAAAACTATTCCTGATTTCATCGGTCAGGATTTCGTTGGTGTTGCCAATGACAGTGTTGACCTCGGGAGGGATCTCTTTTCTTGCGGACGCGCCCAGCTTAAAAGATTCTGCTTCGGAAAAAGAGATTCCAAGCTCTTTAGAAATTTCATTTGTGTATTGCGCTCCACCCAGAGGAAGATCCCTGCTAAATACAATTTCGCCCTCGTTCAGCACGACAAAATTGGTGATCGAGGCTCCGACGTTGAGCAACGCAATGGTTTGATTTTTTTGTTTGCCGTAGTTGAATTCAAAAATATTCGCCAGAGCGAAGCTTGCAATGTCCAGGATACTCATTTGAAAACCAGCCTGCACGAAAAGGCCAGTGTATTGGTTGACCAAAGCGTTCTGAGCCGCGACCAGAATGACATCCAAGGCATCGGGCTGTTGCGAGCGAGGCAGTACGTGATAAGCCAAACTAATTTCATTCAGGTCGAAAGGGATGTATTGTTCAGCTTCAAAACGAATTTGCTGATCCAACATTTTTCGATCGACTTTGGGAATAGTGATTTTTTTTACAATGACCGCGGTTCCACACAATGCAGAAGCTGCGTTTTTTCTTTTCACTTGAGTTTGCAACAGCAAAGATTGGAGGGTCTGCGAAACTGCTGGAAGATTCACAAGATCGCCGCCGTTGACTGATCCGGGTGGTGTTGGAACCATTCCAAAATTCACAATCTGTGCTGCATTTTTTGAAACGTCGAGCTCTACCAATTTGATGGAGCTTGCGCCGATATCTAGTCCAAGGACTTTCTTCGATGAAAAAAACACAGGTGAGGCCTTTCTAGCTGTCGTTAAAACAAACCCTTCGGCTTGCTTTAGGGTCCCAATCATTGAGACCGACTTCATTTAATTATTTAAAACGATAGGCCTAAAGTCAAACTAACGTGGCCTTAGTCCATTAGGCCGGGAAGAAACAAGCCTAAGTACCAGGCACCTAGACCTTGGCCGCCGTAGATATGCAAGAGCGCACCCATTGCCAGGTAAGGTCCGAAAGGGATTGCGGTTTTTAAGCCCTCTTTTTTTCGGAAGGCGACGGCAAGACCGACGATTGTTCCGGCAAGACTTGCAGCTAGGATTACGAATGGAATCGACTTCCATCCTAGGACAGCGCCAATCCAACCCAAAAGTTTAATGTCTCCGCCGCCCATGCCTTCTTCTTTTCTCCATAGAAAATAAAAGTACGAGATCAGCCACAGAAAACCGCCGCCCATGAGAATTCCAAGAAGTGAGTCCCAGACGGTGCGATCGGGACTAAAAAACGAAAACACAAGCCCGATGACAATTCCTGAGAGAGTAAAAGAATCGGGCAAAATCATATGGTCAAAATCAATAAAGCTAACAACGATCAATCCAAAAACAAAAAGGTCATATTCGAAAGCGGTGATTGAAATTCCGAAATTGAGATGATTGAGGTAAAATCCTGCGGCCATTAAAAATTCAACCAAAGGATAGCGCCACGAGTATTTGGACTGACACTGCCGACACTTTCCTCTGAGCGCAAACCAAGAAACAATTGGAATAAGATCATACCAAGGAATCGGTCGATCGCAACTGGCGCAAGCAGATCCGGGACGGACTAGGCTTTTTTTCAGTGGCATGCGGTGGATCACTACGTTGGCAAAGCTTCCTAAGCATGCGCCAACAAAAAAAATAAAAATATAAAAAACCGGGTTGTTGATATCAAACAAGATCTTTTCTCCTCAGCAGCAGGGCGCTGAGCGTGAGAAAAAAACCAATCCAAAACAGGGCATGAATGGCGCTGGGAAAAAAGCTCTCAAGAATCAAATCTTTTTCTACCAAGTAACTTGATCGATAATTTAGTCGGTAGAACTGTGGAAAAATTGTCTGCACGATTTTGGAAAACTGAATAAAAACGGGGTCTCCGCTCTTAAAAGCGAAAAATACTAAATCTTTTTGCCAATGACCCACCAGAAAAAAACCAATCGATGCAAATAAAGCAACTGCCGGCTTAATCCATAAACCCAAAGCCATCGCAATGCTTAATAGTAAAATCGCTTCAAGCAATATCCCGACCAGCGCCAGCGTGAACGAAAGTAAAGGAACATTAAAGTTCAGCAGCACAACAAGAGTTAATCCTAAAATCGCCCAAATTAAAACCTGAAGAAAAACGATTCCTAAAAATTTCCCCAAAAGAAATTCGTAACGATGCACGGGTCTGGATAAGAGAATTAGACAGGTTTGTCGTTCGATTTCTTTTTGAATTACGGATGACCCCAGGAAAAGGGAAAGCCCCAAAAGCGTTAAGTAGATGGCCAAAAATCCAAAATGAATCATCATTCTTTTTTGCTCTGAAAAGCTCATCTCTCCAAGAATTAAACTTAATGCAAACAGAAAAAGAGCGACGAAAAAGGAAATCAAAACAAAACGGTTTCGGACGTGTTCTAGAAAATGATTGGTGGCAAAAATTAGAATTCTCATATTTGAGTCTCGGGGGTTGAGCGATCGGCGCTGATCAGCTGGGAGAAAGCTTTCTCGATCTCAAGCTGTGCAGGAGTGATTTTTAAAATTTGGTTTTGCCCCTGACGAAGCCGATCAATTTCACCTTGCAATTTTTCTTTGCCGACGATGATTTCTAGCGGATCCCACTTTTCCGTCGGCACATAGGTGATTCTGTAATCAATATTTGATTTGAGAATGAACTGATTCATGGATCCTTCGTATTTCACTTGCCCCTGATGAATAATGACCAGATCTTGGCAAAGCTCTTCCATATCGCCCAGCAGATGACTGCTGAAAAAAATGGTGGTGCCGCGTTTTTGTTCCTCTCGAATGATTTCTTTGATGATCAGGCGACCATCGGGGTCTAAGCCAGACATGGGTTCATCCAAAATTAAAAACTGCGGTTGGTGTAAAATAGCTTGGGCCATGCCCACGCGTTGAAGCATTCCTTTGGAAAAAGATTTTAATTTTTTGTGTCGAGCCTGCAGCAGGTTTACTTTTTCAAGAATTTGGCGACAAGCTAAATGAAAACCCTGGCCTTTGCCTGCAAGTCTCCAGTGAAACTTTAAAAACTCCTCAGCGGTCAGAAAGTCATAGTAGTAAGGGCGTTCCGGCAGATATCCTATTTGAGATTTTACTTTGGGGCCAATAGTTTGGTTATCAAAAAAAAGAATTTCACCCTGTTCAGGAAAAATAAAATTCAGTATGCATTTCAGCGAGGTTGTTTTTCCCGACCCATTCACGCCCACAAAGCCTGTCGTTTGCCCAGCCGCAACCTGGAAGGAAACTTTCTTCAAAACTTTTTTTTTGGTGCGCCAAAATCCATCCAAAAAAGTTTTCTCAAGATCTCGAACAATGAGTGCCTTCATAAAGTTCATTATGAGAAGAAAAACGTGGACAGGCAAAATCTATCTTGCAGTACCTTGGTCCAGGCTTACTCTTCGGTCATCTGAAAGACTATTTTTTTTCTTCGAAAATAAGTCAAACACTTCCAGTTTGGGCAAAAGGCGGCCGGTCTCTTGTGCATATTTCTCGAACTCGGGGAAAGTTTTACTCAAGGCTCTTTCTTCTAAGTTCATCGACTTGTGATAAACAACAGCCATCAACAGTAAACAGAGGCCCACCAAAGCTGAACCCGATCCTAAAAAAAATCCGAAATAAATTAACAAGTTTCCTAAATAGATAGGGTGACGGATATAACGATACAAACTTTTCTGAACTAAACTTTTCTGAACTAAACTTTTCGGAATATAGGAATTGAAAAGCGGTGTGTATGAGCTTCCTAATTCAAGCTTAGCGAAAGAAAAAATGCTAATTCCCATTGTCCCGAACACCATTCCTGCAAATCGCGCCAGGGAAGATGTCCAAAGCAAAAACGAGCCTTGAAACGGATAAAAGTATTCCAAATTAGACGCAAGAAGAGTTATCAGCAATGAACCTTTGATCATCCAAGCGCTGCCTGGGACATGATCAATTTTTTCAACTTTTCCCGAATAGTATTTTTTGGCTCGATCTGTGCTGTAGAACGCAACCGATGTCAGCGCTATCACGTTGAAAAGGGAAATAAAAAACATATCCAAAACTGGGCTAATTTGTGATGGGATCATAATCCGAAACCTCGCTTCGGTTTTCGTGGTAGTGTTGGAACAAAAGGCTGAATCAGCACCAAACTAGTTTCATAAATAAAGCGAAGAATAGTTCGGGTGAAAAGTTCGGTTTTAGTCGCATAGTAAATTTCTCCTTTAGGAGAGTCTGGCAAAGTTGTTGACCCGTGATAAACAATTTTCGGCATAACCCTTTTCTGAATTTCGGCCACTTTTTCGGAAATTGAGCCACCAAAAACCCAGTGGTTACTGTGTAAAATCGTGTTGATAGCCAGGCTAAAGTATAGGAGGTTGCGATCCAAAGGCGAGACTTTCGATTTATCCATCCAGATACAGCAAATTTCTGATGTCTGACCCTCTTTGAACTGTTTTAAAAGTGTCACAGATTTTTGATCTTCTACTGGGACCCAGTTAAAGTATCTTAAAGGAAAAACTGAATTAATTATGTAGCCTCCAACCAAGCTTCCTTTTTTGAAATAGCCAAAGACCAGAGCTCCTTTTAGAAACTCGATACCCAATGGATTTTTTGATCTTTTTAGAAACTCCTTTTGGAATTGAAAAAGTTCAAAATTATGTTTCAGAATTCGCATTTCCATTCAGTCCTCCTTATGAAAAGCCGATCTATACAAGGCTTAATGCAAAAAGCGAACTAAACAATGATTTATATACAAAATGATACGATTCGAAAAAAGATTGGACGGTTAGCAAAGGATTGGTTAAGCCAAAATTTTACTACTATTTTGGTGCAATCGTTTGCGTTTGGATTAATCACATCGTTTATCCTGATACCATTTGATTACGCGTTCTTTGGTTCCGAGGCCATTAAGTATCTTTACTTTCGAATTCTTTCGATTTTAATTTTTTCAGTCCCGCTAATTATTTATTTGTGGAACGCGAAGAAAAACTTTTCCAAAATGAAAAAGCGGGCCCTTAACTATTACGCCATCGGCTCTCTGATCTTTTTCAATGGTTTCTATATTTATTTCCTCGAAACGACAAAGGACGATCACAAATCAATTGTGATCGCGGCGCTATTTATGAATATTTTTGCCTGCCAACTTCTTTTCAACAAAGCATGGAAAAATCATGTTTCGATCCTGGGACTTTATGCTTGCGCATTTTCAGCTGGGACGGCTTTGTCATCTGCCAACAGCAATCTTTATAAGTCTTTTTTACTTTGGAATCTGATTCTTGGATTTTTCTTTTGGTTTCAAAGACGGTCCTTTATGTCCAGCTTGTACCAGCAGTACTCACTTTTATTGTACCAGTATTCTCCCAGAATTGCGCGATCCATTCTGTTTAACGGTAATGAGTCCTCTTATCTTGAAGCTTTCAAACCGCAACTGCGGCCCTGTGTTTGCATTTGTATTGATTGGCGATCATTCCAGGAGTTGGCAGCGCGAAGTTCTCCAGAAACCATTTCTATGCTGTTGGAAAAATCGCATGAGGCTCTTCTTGATATTGTTTTTCAAGCCGTTCCCAATGAAACTTTTCACGCGGATTGGTCGGCGGATGAGTTTTTTGTTACACTTTATTCCGATAGCAATAACACCGATGAGCTTTTGCTGACGTCAACGCATCTTATTCAGTCTTTGCAAAATGATTTTTACAAAAAAGCCGAATCCTCGCTTGGAGCGCAGACTCCCATTATTGATTTGGGCGCGGCATATGGCGAATCCGTTGTTGGACTTGTTGGCCCGAAGAATATGAAAAAAATGACGGCCCTTGGAGACGTCGGAGGACGCGCTAAACGATATCAGACAGAGGCTAAAACCATTCGCGGGACCATTCGCTCCTTGGAAAAATTTTGTGTTGTGGTCGTTGACCCGGCTCTTTACCAAAGGATGGAAAATCAGACTTCGCATTACAAGGATTCATTTTTCAAACACCAAGCTGAGACTAAAAATATATCCGGAACCAGCATCTACTATTCAGTTGGTTTAGAATCAAAAGCCCCGTCGTTAAAACTAGCGTCTTAACCTTATCAAATCGATTTTTCCAGGGCACGGGCTGTGAGCTTTTGTGTTTGAAAGTATTTGAGGGCCAGCAAAAATGCTTCTGCGGTGTCGGTTTCGGTTAAGCATGGGATGCTGAGATCTATGCAGGCGCGGCGAATGCCGAAGCTGTCTTCGATGGACTTTCTGCCGCGCGCAGTATTGATGACCAGCATCACTTTGCCGGCGCGGATGTTATCTACACAGTTGGGACGACCTTCGAACATTTTTTTATAAGACACTGTGGGCACATTTTGCTCATTGAAAAAGGCGGCGGTTCCAGAAGTTGCCGAAATCTGAAATCCCATACGACTAAAATTTTTTGCGACCTCTAACATTTCGGGTTTGTCTTTTTCACGCAAGGAAAAAAAGACTTCTCCTTTTTCTGGAAATCGAATTTGACTAGAGAGAAATGCTTTCAGCAAAGCTTCTGGATAATCGATACCCCGCCCCATACTCTCGCCGGTGGATTTCATTTCTGGTCCGAGAATTGAATCGGCCTCTTTAAACTTTTTAAACGGAAAGACCACACCTTTGACTGAAACTAATTTTGTTTTGCGCCAGTCGTAGCTGTCGATCCTGGCCTGCTCAGACGATAACCCCAACATGGCAGCGATCCCTAAGTCGACTATGGGTATTCCAGTGGCTTTTGCGACAAACGGAACCGACCGCGAGCTTCTAGGATTGGCTTCCAGAATATAAATTCGGTCGTCTTTGATGGCGATTTGCAAATTCAAGTGCCCTATTACTTTCATCCGATGCGCTAGTTTCTCGCACGCCATTTCAACTTTGTTTTGAGTTTCTTCCTTCAAACGTTGCGGAGGAAGCACGCCCATGCTGTCGCCCGAGTGAACTCCTGCGGCTTCGATGTGCTCGACGACTCCACAAATCTTGACCCAGTCTTTAGCGCGAACCAAATCAACGTCTATTTCCAAAGCGCCCTCAAGAAACTGATCGATAAAGCAGGGACGCTGTGGACTGATCGCATCGGCGTTTCTGGAAAAGTAGGATTCCAATTCCGATTTGGTTTCGATGACTTCCATCCGCCGTCCACCTAAAACGTAACTAGGACGGCAAATCACTGGATAGCCAATGCGTTCAACTTCAGAGATAGCATCTTCAACTCGACTGGCCAGGCCTGAATTTGGAATTTTCAAGCCCAACTCTAGGCAGATCTCGCTAAATCGGCGACGGTCTTCTGAAAGATCCATTGATTCAAGCGTCGAGCCCAACAGCTGATGGCCCCGCTGAATTAGTTTTTTTGCCATATTAATTGGGGTTTGCCCGCCCAATTGCGCGACGAAAGATTCACAACCCGTCACTCGCAAAACCTCGTCAACAAACTCGGCGTGCAATGGCTCGAAAAAAAGCAAATCGGCGGTGTCGTAATCGGTGGAAACAGTTTCTGGGTTTGAATTGATCATCACCACTTTACGCGAAAATCTTTGCAGAGCCTTGACCCCGCGAACGCATGAATAGTCGAACTCGATTCCCTGACCGATGCGATTCGGACCACCGCCTAAAATCGCGATGGGCTTTGAAACAAGCTTGGACAAAATATTTTTGGTCGAGGTCGACACCACACTGAGATCCCCCGCCCCAACCCAATAGCTGGAATAGAAATAAGGAGTCTCGGATTTAAATTCGCCAGCGCACGTATCGACTTGAAAAAAACCTGGATGAAGTTTGTTCTGAAAGCGAAGTTCGCGAATCTCATTTTCACTGACTTTCGCTAACGTCGCCAGACGAGCGTCTGAAAATCCATAGCGTTTCGCCTGGACTAAAAGTTCAAACGACGGACTAGACAATTTGAAATTTTCTTTAAAATCCTTTTCAAAAGCGACAAGTTGGTCGATTTTTTCTAAAAAGTACTGATTGATTTGGGTCAGGTCTTGAAGCTGGGACACCGTGTGACCCTCGCGAAACGCTTGAAACAAATGATAGATGCGAAGGCTGTTAGGAAAAGATATTTTTTCGATATCCAAACTGATGTCTGGTATACCTTCGGGATGAAGCTCCATCGAAAGCAAAGCTTTCATCAAAGATTCTTCCAGAGTTCTGCCGATTCCCATGGCCTCACCGACACTTTTCATTTGGGTGGTCAGCAGGTCTTGAGCACCTGGAAATTTCTCGAATGAAAATTTAGGGATTTTAGTAACGACATAGTCCAAAGCGGGTTCAAAACAGCAGGGGGTCTGCCCGGTAATATCGTTAGTGATTTCATTCAAATTGTAACCAATCGCCAGCAACGCAGCGATCTTTGCAATCGGAAAACCCGTGGCTTTACTGGCCAGGGCCGAAGAACGACTGACCCTGGGGTTCATTTCGATAACAACCCGTTCACCCGTCTTGGGATGAACTGCAAACTGAATATTGGCACCGCCGGTTTGAACCCCGACCTTACGAAGTATTTTGCAAGCTTCATCGCGCATGGCTTGGTAGTCTTGATCCGACAAAGTCTGTTGAGGCGCCACGGTAATACTGTCGCCCGTGTGCACTCCGCAAGGATCAAAGTTTTCGATGGTGCAAACCACAACAAAAGTCCCTGCGGCGTCGTGCATGACCTCAAGCTCGAATTCCTTCCAACCCAAGATCGATGCTTCAACCAAAACCTCGGAGGTTGGGCTTTCGTGCAATGCTATGCTCATCATTTTTTTATATTCTTCAATATTGTAAGAAATCCCACCACCGCCACCTCCTAGCGTGTAATTGGGCCTTAGTATCAGCGGGAATTTAAGCTTTTCAGAGGCTTCGATGGCTTGTTGCATATTTCGAACTAGAAAACTGACAGGATAGCGTGCGCCCACTTGGTCTAAAATATCGCGGAAAAGTTCGCGATCTTCGGCAGACTGAATTACCTTGGGATCAGCCCCTAGCATTTGTACGTTATGCTTTTTTAAAATGCCCTGGCGATCTAATTCCAGAGCTAAATTCAGCGCCGTCTGCCCGCCCAAAGTGGGAATCAGCGCATCTGGCTTTTCGATCTCCAAAATTTTATCCAGAGAAATAGGCAAAAGGGGCTCGATGTAAACTCGGGTGGCAATATCCGGATCAGTCATAATGGTGGCGGGGTTTGAGTTCACCAGGATCACTTCAAGGCCTTCAGCCATCAAAGCTTTGCAAGCTTGGGTTCCCGAGTAATCGAACTCGCAGGCCTGGCCAATAACGATCGGTCCACTTCCTAAAATTAAAACTTTTTTTAAATCATTTCGCTTTGGCAATTTACAACCCCAACTTGTTCTCAGAAGAATAAATCATTTCAATTTTAACGTGACGATATCTTTCAAACTTGTATCTCATTTTTAAAAGCCGAAGAAAAAAATCTTCGTGATTCAGATCAGGATTTTTTTTATGCCTTTTGATTTCTTCCAAGATAAATTTCTTTCCTTCTTTGGGATGAAAACATAAACCCCGAGTAAAAAAGAAATCCCCTTTTGCCGCTGCGGTGGGAATCAATCGGGCTTCAAAAAACTCTTGTGAGTCAAAGCCGTCGCTCCAAAAAGATTTTTTAACTTTAAGCTTCTCACCCGAAAACAAATCCCGAATCATCAGTTCATCGGATTTCATTTTGATAAATTCAAAAATTCCGTGGCGGTGTTTGCGAAGCTGTTCGACAATCTGATTTTCGCTCTCAGGAAGCCGAAGCTCTCGAGTTAAAAAAACACTGTGTAGTGGGGTTTGCCCAAAACCCGACAAGGGGCGAGTAAAAAAATACCAATCGAAAAACTGCTGCATTCTGACTTCAAAAAGCTGAGTGTGTTCTTCTAAAACACCCGAATTGTCAAAAAATTCGGCCTTGGCTTTTTTAATGTCTTCTTTAAAAAGGGGACCTGCAAAATGGTTAAGAACTTTTTGAATCAAATCAAAAACCTCTAGTCCTTCGACTTTAATTGCAGCTAGCTCCATTGTTGGGTCCTTCGTTGATAGATCATTTCGCTAAAAAAGAAATCAAAAAGTAATCGTGATTCGTGCGGTCCGGGATGACTTTCGGGGTGAAACTGAATTCCCAAACAATTCAAAGACTGACTATAAATTCCAGCAACGGTTTGGTCGTTTAAATTTTTTTGGGTGACTTGCACTGTCGCCGGAAGGGTTTTCTCGTCCAAAGCATAACCATGATTTTGCGAAGTCATATAAATTTGTTTTAACAAAGTATCTTGGATGGGATGATTGGCCCCTCGATGACCGAATTTCAATTTGTAAGTTTTTGCTCCCAAAGCTAACCCTAAAATTTGGTGACCCATACAAATCCCAAAAATCGGAAGCTTGCCCAACAAAGCCCGAACCGTAGCGGGAGCTTTCTGAACATCACCCGGGTTTCCAGGTCCATTTGTTAACATCAAAGCATCTGCTTTTGAATCTAGGACTTGGGCGGCAGAAGCTCTGGACGAAAGCACAACTAGTGATGAAGCTTGTTGCTGGAGTTCACGGAGAATATTTTCTTTGCAGCCAAAATCAATCACCGCGATTTTGGGCCCCTTTGGATTTTTTCCAGAACGAATTTCAGATTCCTGGCGTGAAACCCGCCAAGCCCAATCCAAGTCTTGATTTTTCTTTTGTTGGATCAGATCTTTGGCCATTGCTTTCGAGCGGGTCAAGTCTTGTCCAGAGACAATGGCTCCCCAAGGTGTACCGCCATTTCGCAACCTTAAGGTCAATGCGCGCGTGTCGAACTGGCAAAGAGTTGGAACCTGATTTTTTTGCAATCGCTGCAACCAATCACTATTCCCGGGCGTATTTTGAATCTGCAAGGCCATAAAACCTTCGATCCAAATTTGACGAGACTCCCAAAAAGAATCCGAGACTCCGTAATTCCCCTGCATGGGTTGAGTCATCAAAATAATTTGTTGAAAATAAGAAGGGTCGGTCGCGATTTCTTCATAACCCGAATGAGAGGTGTTAAAAACAACCTCGCCCGCCCGGGCTGCAGTTCCCTGGACCGACTGGCCTTGAAAAACTTCTCCAGACTCAAGAATCAAAAAACCCTGTTCCATTTTTATCATTACTTAAAATTCTCCAAACACGTAACTCAAGACGGCTTCTCGCACGGAGACCCCGTTTCGAACTTGTTGATAAACCAAACACCTAGGATCGCCCAGCAATTTTTCCTCGAACTCAATTCCATGATTGATGGGCCCAGGGTGCATCACCAAAGCCGACGGATTGGCTTGATTCAAAGCCTCTAAGGTCAGTCCGAACTGAGAAAAATAGTTTTTAGAATCAAAATTATTTTTCTGATGATCATGTCGCTCAAATTGAACTCGCAACACATACGCCACATTACACCACTCTAAAGCCTGATCTCGATCGGCAAAAATTTTTAAGTTGCTGGGTTTGGCAGGCCGCCAGGATTCTGGTGCCAAAACCCCAATCTGCAAACCCAGCTGGTGTAGCAATTCAAAATGTGAGGACGCAACCCTGGAGTGAACGACATCACCGATAAAGACTATTTTTTGACCAGCCAGTTTATGCTTTAGTTTTTGTTGCAAGGTGAGCACATCCAACAACGCTTGAGTTGGATGCCCCCTCTTACCCCAGCCCGCATTAATCAATGGAACCGAGATTTGCGCTGAAAGGGTTTGCAAATCCAAATCATCATTGCACCTAACAACAATTCCATCGATCCCCATCGCAGCCAGATTAAACAATGTATCCTTAGGGCTTTCGCCCTTGGTGATCGAGGAACTTGCATTTTCAAGAATAATATTTTGATACCCCAACCGATGGGAGGCCAATTGAAAGCTAAGCTTCGTTCGAGTACTGGCCTCGAAAAATGCAAAAGCCAAAACCCGGGGGCTTTTTAAATTTCTTTGGATCTCTGGATTTAGTAAATTTTGAGATATTGTTTGAGAGATTGTGAGAATTTTTTGCAAGTCTGTCAGGGGAATACTTTTAAGGTCTAAAAACGAGTGAGCCATTAAAATTCGACACTACTTGAGCCCCGCCCGCATGCCTACTACTTTTTTGCAGAAGCAGCGCGCGAGGTCTCTGGCAGAGAAATTCCTTCAGTGTGACATTTGTTGAATCACCTGATTGATAAAGTCATTTTGGTTTTGTTCGGTGACCAAATGGGAAGAGGGATCTGATTTTACCGCTTGCTCGGCCACATAATCCAAAATTGCGGCTAGTCGAGCTCCGCCTTTAATCAATGAGTCCTCGACCATCGGTTTGGCCCATTTTTCGATATATGCTTGATCTATCGGCTGGGATTTTACAGACTTTTCGTCAACAGAAGTTGCGCCCAGAATATTTTTTTCCTGGTCTTGATACCAAGAGCAATAGGGCCGGTTTTTATAGGCGTCATTGGTGCCGCCCAAATTATCCGGGTAAATTTGCTCTCGTTTTTGAGCCGATTCGTCGATCCATTGAGAGAGATTGCCCCCTAAATTAGACGCTGTTAGATTGGGTTTTTTGAAGTTCCAAGCAGAACCAGAATTGGCTTTTAGCAAGCGAACATATTCTGGATAGTAAGGCGCAAATCTAGATCTAGTTGATTGTCCCTTATAGATCTCAGCCAATTTATTGACCATGCCGGTATCCCAAAGAGAATGAAAATTCGAGGATTCTCGAGCACCTAAAACCATCACCGAGCAAGCATTACCTCCTTTGTCAAAACCATTCCCAACATGCAAAGGCTGATGAATATCGCCCACAATGTGAATCAAATACCGAAGCGCGATTATTTTTTTCTCGCGAGGCTCTGCTTGAGAAATTAAAATTTTTGTGGCGCCAAGAATTGCCCCGTTAGAGTCTTTTGAGTCTTTGTTGGGGCGATTGGCATAGCTAAAACCGGTAGGGACTTCGGCAAATTGAAAGAGCCGAAAATCAAACTCTGAAAGTTGGCTATTAAAGCGGCTATCGTTTCGCACTTGGTCTGGCCACTTCGCAGCCACGGCCAAAGGCTCAATCCCTATAATACCACGGATAAATTCAAGGGTAGCAGGGCAGGCTTTAATTTCTGCAACTGCACCGACGATCTCGTGACCAAGGTCGCCCCAGGCCAATGCGATTTTCGGAAATATTGGAAAAAATCACCGCCAAAAAGAGGGATGATAAATTTGTAAAGAAGCTCACGCGCAACCCAACAGGTTCTTGGGCCGATGGGCCTTTGCCTTCGTTCAGCTTAAATTTTTCGGATATTATTAAATTCATTATCATAACCCACTTTTGTTTTTTAACTTTTATTAAACTAAGAGTGAGATTATGAACCGCCGCAAATCATTTCTACGTGCACCGCTTTGCGCATTGGAAAAATTCTTAGAGTTCGGATAAAAATCGTTGGCGACGCCACTCGGGCAGCATCGACTTTCGATGCCAGGCTAGGGAAAGGCCAATAAAACTGACACTTCCTTCGACACTTCTCAGAGGAACGGTCTCCCAATTGTTATTTTCTTTGGCCAGATCGCGCAGATCGCCCAACACAAAGACATGGCCCTGAGGCACTAAAATGCTTTTTTCGGAATGCTGAAGACGAAACGGCAGCGCCACTTTTCGCTGATGGTTAAACAGCGATTCTTCATAAAATTGAAACCCCGGAAGATCATCAACCCCGGGAGTTTGGGCCAATCGGTACACCGCCGGAACATCATTAACCCATAACTTTCCATTCTCGATGCGGATTCGGTCTCCGGCCAAACCAACTACGCGTTTTACATACAAAACTCGCTCGGCATGCGGGTATGAAAAAACCACGACAGTTCCCCGATCTGGTGAGCGTACAAAAATCTTTTGCTGCCAAAGTGGCACGCGAACTCCGTAGGGAATTTTAAATGAAAAAATATAGTCGCCAGGAATTAAAGTGGGCGCCATTGTAAATTTGGGAACTTGGTAACCGGTGACAACGAATGTGCGCGCAACCAAGGCCAAAAAAACCGCCACTAAAAGTGTTTCAAAATAGTCTTTCCAAACAGGTCGCGGATTTTCTTTGGAGCTCATCCCCTATTGTTACGCCAAGGCTTAAACCCCGCAAGACTAGGCCAGAAATTGCAGGACCAAAATCAAGTCGCCACAGTCTATTTTTCGCGCTCCCAGCGAAATTCCATCCCGAATCTCACGCTCATTTTTCGGCTCCGATTTAACTTTCGACGATTTTTTCCTAATACTGGCAGTCTAAAAGGTGAAGTGTGAGCCGGTTGGGTCAGCGCCAGATGTATTAGCACAGACAAATCCTGGAATTGTGACCCTTCACTAGACGCAAACCTTAGGGACGTAACAGATCTTTATATTCTAGAAGAATGATTGTTTGCAGTTAAAATTAAATTTGGTCGGTGAGTATTTTGAACAAACGTGGCCATCGGATACTTTGAGGGGCGCAGATAAATGGCGATGAAGGCAAAGTGTCTGTGCACGAGAGCCATATAAATAATGGCCTTCCTATTAAATTTTGTTCGGGAACAAATCCCCAGTAACGCGAGTCTGACGATTGGTTTCTGTTATCACCCATCATAAAGTATTGGCCGTCAGGAACTTTTACGGGATCAAAGTTGGTTTGCTTTAGATCCAAATATCTAACCCAGTGTCGATTTTCTAAAAAGTATTGAAATTCAAACCGATCTTCTTGAAGACTTGGATCCACGGGGAATTGACTTTTAAATTCTGTCTTCAAGCGTTGCTCAGAGAAAAACTCAAGAGGGAATTTTTCTCCGTTGACCCTGACTTCGCCCTCTTGAACTTCGATGATGTCGCCCGGAAGTCCTAGAATCCGTTTGATGTAAAAAACGTCGGGTTCTTTGGGATATCTGAAAACTACGATTTCAAAACGTTGAGGTTTTTTCCAGATCGTCAGAAAGGGATCTAGCCCTGGAATTTTTAAACCGTAGGAAAGTTTGCTGACCAAAATATGATCATGCACCAAAAGCGTGGGAATCATACTTCCCGAAGGAATTACAAAAGGTTCAGCCAAAAAAAATCGCACCACTAAAATCGCCAGCAAAGGCGAGAAGAACGTCACCAGCGCCTGGGGCCAAGTTCCTTTTTTACTTTTCGATGCCATTTATTTTTGCTCCGGACCTTAAAGGGTGTTTGAAAAGTATCTGTCGGAGCGAAACTTTGTGAGAAAGTTCTGGCCGAGGCGGAGGGAGAAGCCGTAGGTAGCAGCTACGGCGCCGACTGACAACGAAGATCCAGGAGTTTCTCACAAAGTTTTTAGCCCCCAGATACTTTTCAAACACCCTCTTAGTTAACCGGATGAAAAAATCGAGCCCAACGAATCGTCAGTGGGTTGCATATAAAGCTGACCACCGGCAAAGTCTCTTCGCACGAAAGCCAAACTAAACTGGCCCGCCCTAAAATATTTTTGTGCGGTAAAAATCCCCAATATCTTGAATCCTTCGAATTATTGCGATTATCACCCATTACAAAAAGACTCTCGGGCGGCACCGTGACTGGTCCAAACGTGTCAGCAAATTCGCCCTTTCGGAGTAAAATGCTGTGATTTTTTTGATCTAGTTTTTCGATAAAGTGAACGTAGTTATCTTTGCTGTCGAAAAGATCATTGGGTCCTTGGAAGGCCTCGTCGCGCAACCAATCGGCTTCGGAGGGTCCTTCGGGGACTTGCTTCTCCATGGGCTTGTCGTTGATGTACAGAGTGCCGTTTTCGTAGAAAATTTTGTCACCGGGTACTCCAACGATTCTTTTAATAAAGAAAGTTGTCATATCTTGCGGGAATTTAAACACAATCACTTCGCCTTTTTGAGGCTCAGAGAATTTAACTAGAAAGTTCTCGCTGAACGGGATACGAAGGCCGTACACAAACTTGTTCACAAAAATATGGTCGTGAATCAATAAGCTTGGAAGCATGCTGCCCGACGGAATCACGTAAGCTTCAAAAAAAGCCCAGCGAATAAATAAAGCCACAAAAATAGCGACTCCAAAAGAACCAATCCCGTCGGTCCAAAATTTTTTCGATTTCCAGTCAAACATATAAATTAATCCCCAACTAGTTAGTATTCTTACCCTTACTTTTGATAACCTTCAGATCTCTTATCTTCTACCTAATTTTTAAATTAGTCTTCAAATTAATCGGCTACGCATTAATCCGACTGCCTACTAGACAAAAACCTTCAAGTTTTTATTTTTTTCGGGTGATCAATCTTCAACTTTAAGAATGGCTAGAAAAGCTTCTTGCGGAACTTCGACCGAGCCTATTTGCTTCATTCGCTTTTTTCCTTCTTTTTGGCGTTCGAGAAGTTTTCGTTTTCTAGAGATATCGCCGCCGTAACATTTGGCCGTGACGTCTTTACGCAAAGCCCCTAGAGTTTCACGCGCCACGATTTTTGCGCCGATCGCCGCTTGAATCGCAACCTGGTATTGTTGTCGCGGAATTAGTTCTCGCATTTTTTCAACCAATGATCGCCCCTTGGTATGGGCCTTCGCTCGATGGATAATCAATGACAAAGCATCAATAGGATCGCCATTGATCAGGACATCCATGCGCACCAAATCCGAGGTCTCGAAATCTAAAAGCTCGTATTCCATCGAGGCATAACCTTTGGATATCGACTTTAACCGATCATAAAAATCCATCACGATTTCATTCATTGGAATTTTATATTCGATCATTACTTTTTTCTCGGTGACGTAATCCATTTTTATCTGCGTGCCACGCTTGTCTTCGCAAAGTTTCAAGATCACTCCAATAAATTCTGTTGGCGTGTGCAGAGTGATCTTCACGTAAGGCTCTTCCATATGCTCAATGGCGGTTTCGATGGGTAATTGTGATGGGTTTTCAAGCTCGAACTTGCTTCCGTCAGTCAGAAAAACTTTGTAAACAACGGTTGGCGCTGTGGTGATTAAGTTTAAATTAAATTCTCGCTCTAGCCGTTCTTGCACGATCTCCATATGCAACAGCCCTAAAAACCCGCATCTAAAGCCGAACCCCAAAGCTGCGGATTTTTCGGTTTCGTAGGTTAGCGATGAATCATTAAGGCAAAGTTTTTCCAGAGCATTTTTTAAATTTTCAAAATCTGAAGCAATGATTGGAAAAATCCCGGCAAACACCATGGGCTTTACTTTTTGAAAACCGGGAAGGGGCTCCAACGCTGGCCTTCTGGTATCGGTCACCGTGTCGCCCACTTTGACGTCGCGGATATCTTTAATCCCGCAAATAATAAATCCGACCTCGCCAGCCGACATTTGGTCTACTGGTTCTGGAAAGGGTGTGAACTTTCCCATTTTTAGGATTTCGTAATCCCGATCGGTAGCCATAAATTTGATATGATCGCCTTTTTTTAGCTGCCCGTCTTTGATCCGAACTAAAATCACGACACCTTGATAGGGATCAAACCAAGAATCAAAAATTAGACCGCGTAAAACTTTGTCTTTGTTATCGGGTGGCGGCGGAACTTTTTTAACTATGGCTTCTAAAATATCTCGAATTCCTAATCGATCCTTGGCCGAGGCCTTGATAATTCCGTCGCAGTTTAACCCAATAGTTTCTTCGATTTGTTTTTTAACGCCGTCGGGATCTGCCTGGGGAAGATCAACTTTGTTTAAAACCGGGATGATTTCAAGATTATTTTCGATGGCTAAATAAACGTTGGCAAGGGTCTGGGCTTCAACACCCTGAGCGGCGTCGACCACTAAAATGGCGCCTTCGCACGCCGAAAGCGAACGCGAGACCTCGTAACTAAAATCAACGTGTCCGGGGGTATCGATCAGATTGATCTGATATTCCAAACCGTCCAAAGCCAAATACTTTAAACATACGGTTTGAGCTTTAATGGTGATGCCACGTTCACGCTCAAGATCCATGTTGTCTAGAAACTGCGCTTTTTCTTGGCGCGCGGATAATGACCCGGTCTCGTGCAAAAGCGCATCCGCCAGAGTCGATTTCCCATGATCAATGTGCGCGATGATAGAGAAATTTCGAATCCGCTGGGAATCCATCAACTAAGAGTTTTTACGACGTCTTTAATTTGCTCAACCTTATTTAATTTTTCCCAAGAAAACAGATCTCGGCCAAAGTGACCGTAAGCTGCCGTCTGGGCATAAATAGGTCGCAACAAATCAAAGTCTTTGCAAATCCGCGCCGGTTTTAAACTCCACACTGTATTCACAGCTTTTTCCAAAACGGATCGATCGACTCGGCCAGTTCCAAAATCATTCACCAAAATACTGACTGGTTCTGCAACACCAATCGCGTAAGCCACTTGCACCAAGCATTTTTGTGCCAAGCCTGCGGCCACAATATTTTTAGCAATATGTCGGGCAGCGTAGGCAGCTGAACGATCTACTTTTGAAGGATCTTTTCCAGAGAAAGCGCCACCGCCGTGGGCACCGTGACCGCCGTAGGTATCGACGATGATTTTACGGCCCGTCAATCCCGCATCTCCCATTGGTCCGCCCGTCACAAATCGGCCAGTAGGGTTGATGTAATATTTTGTTTTTGCGTCCAAATACTGTGCTGGGATTTGCTTTTTAATAAGCTCTTCCATAATAAATTCTTTGATAGTTCCTTGGCTTGCGGCTTCGGAATGTTGAGTAGAAATCACCACGGCGTCGATCCGCTTGATTTGATTGTTTTCATATTCCACAGTCACTTGCGATTTGCTGTCGGGTCGCAACCAATCCACTTTATTTGATTTTCGAAGGCTTGCTAGTTCGCGCATTAATTTGTGCGATAAAGAAATCGACAAAGGCATCATTTCCGGAGTTTCGTTCACAGCGTAACCAAACATTAAACCCTGATCGCCCGCGCCCTGGTCATCAGACAGCGTTTCTTTTACACCTTGAGCAATATCATTCGACTGTTGGCCGACAGCCACCATCACGCCACAAGTTTTGTAATCAAATCCTTTTTGACTGTCGTCGTATCCAATTTTTTTAATCGTATCGCGGGCCACTTCAGCGAAGTTCACTTTGGCAGAGGTTGTGATTTCTCCGGCGATAACCACCAAGCCGGTCGTTAACAAGGTCTCGCAAGCTACGCGGCCGCGGGGGTCTTGAGCTAAAATGCTATCTAGAACAGCATCGCTGATCTGATCGGCCATTTTGTCGGGATGTCCTTCGGAAACGGATTCGCTGGTGAACAAGTAACTTCCTCGAAGCAAAGCTTGCGAGTTTTGAGAATCGGCCTGGGACATGTGAACCCCTTTTTTTTTGTTTTTAAAAAACTGCAGCAGCTTTTTAATGTTTGTCTTTATTTCCAATGAAAAAAAGCTAACAAACAATCAAAGGGGGGTCAAAAAATAACTTTGTCGAATTTGTTAAAAAAGCTTCAAGCGCGCTGGTCTCGGTTTGTCGAAATCGCCAAGAATCTGCCGTTTTTGCGTCAAAAACGGAAGCTCGGTCTACGCGGATTTTCTTAATCGCTGAGGCTGATAGTCTAAGCCTGTGCTGATCAGGCGCAACTGGCCGGCTTTGGATTTGGGGAATTTTTTGTGGTCTTTTAGTTGCGATTTCATTTTAAGGATTTGTTTTTCGACTTTGGCGCATGCATCTTGCAAGGCTTGTTCGAAGCTGGCGGCGTGGGCTTGGCCCTTGACGTGGCCCCATGATGTTTGGGCATCAACACTGACCTTGAAACTGGAATCTCCGGGAATCTTTTTTTGAAATGCAAAACCTGATTTCTGGGTCAAGGTCAGCTCTTGGTGGCGTTTGCTGTTGATCGAAGTTCTTGAAAAGTGAAAGGTCCACTGGATGGATTGGACCAACACTCGGTGGTATTCCTGAAGATGATGAGTGGCGAACTGTTCTAGTTCAGGAAGTTTGTCGGTTTTAGAATATTTAAATTTTAGATTCATCGCTTTTCTCCTTGGGCTTTGAGCTGCCGATAGATCACTTGTCGGCACCAAGAGATTTAACCTCAAGCGTCTTTTGTTGAAACATCCCAATTTGGGATTAGTGGGCTGAAGTGCCGTGCGTAGGCCACCCTCCAAGGGGAAAATTTTGAATTTGAGAGCCTTCTGGATCAAGCATGACTTCCTTTCGAAGATACTTTCCGTCAGCAGCGCGAATGTGCAGAGTTAGCACGTGTTTAGAATCCAGATCATAACTGGTCAGAAAATCGTGGGGGCCCAAAGGGATTTCTTGAAAGTAAACATCAGAATTCGATAGTCCTCCGCCGGACTCTACCACTAACTTTTTTTCGTTTGATAAATGACGGGTGTTTATCTTTAGATTCCACCTATTTTCGGTCAGCAGACGAACAGTTTGCAATTCTCCGTCCAAGGTCCACCACAGAGTACGCGAGATCCCGTTTTTATTCGAGGCAACGTCAATATATTCTCTGAAATAGCCATTTTCTTCGGCGGCAACGCTTGTGGTTTCTAGCTCACCCGTCAACTGAGGGGGCAGATCACCGGTCTCTCGAAAAACTTGGACTCGAATCCCCGCTTGGTCTTGGGGCATTCGCAAAACCAAATTAGGTTTTCCGCTAGCCGGACTTGCAAGCACCACGATCTTTTTTACGTCTGGGTCCGTGACGATCAGTTTTCCGTTGGAAAATCGTCGCCTGGCAAATAGTGGATTGCCGCGGATCTGGGTCTCGATAGTCCGAAATTCTTCTACGGTGACCTTTAGCGGTAAAGCACTGTAGTCAGGCTTTTTATCCCCAAAGAACAGCGCTTCAAGCACCTGATTAAAAGTTTTAGGAATCTCGGCAGCGACAGTGAAAGCACCGGAAAAAGCAATTCCCCAAATCAACATCGCACTGGTCATAGTTTTTTTCACAACATTTCCTTTCACTTTGCAGGTTAAAACAAAATGAACCCTTCCAACAATTTTATCGTGTCCTTAGCTTGAGCCAATTCGGAACTTGAGGTTTCGGTCAGTGTTTGTGTATTTTGTTTTCATAAAATCTCATATGCCTCTCCGGTTGACTAAGGTTCGACCAGATTCCGCAGTGTTAGCGGCTTTCCTTGGGATACGATGCCGAGCAGGGTGCTGAAGGCAGCCATCGGATGTTCTCGTCGATTATATCGAAAAACGTATTCGTTAAGATA
>JANYDD010000035.1 GCA_025359945.1 Bdellovibrio sp.
TTGTTGAATAGATAGTAAACTTCGGGATTGTTCGACCCAAAAGGCTAAAATATCATTGCCCCTTCCAGTTTTAGATAACGAATCTGCGATTAAAAATTTGACGACATTGGCTCGGCAAGCATTGCCGGCGGCGGAATTACCACAATAGTGGATCCATAGTTTTTGAAATCGCAGAATTTTATTGGATTCGTTATCTAAAACTGGAAGGGGCAATGATATTTTAGCCTTTTGGGTCGAACAATCCCGAAGTTTACTATCTATTCAACAAGCGCAAGCCATCCCAGACAAATTTATTCAGGAACGAGATGCTTTTTTAGACCCTGGTCAGTCGGACAGGGATCCTTTGGTCAGCCTTCTAACTGATAAGACTATTGATTCGAAATCAGTGGAGAATTGTACTGTTGGCGTTTGCTCTTACGAATTTTTAAAATCCCTTACACAAAATCAAAAAGTCTGGGAACGCATTATTAGTGCGGGCAATGCCCTTCCTTATTCGCGCGATCCAAAAAAATTTAGACCAACCCGATTTGAAATTGGCGAAAAATTTGCCCAACATATTCAAGATTCTATGCGCCGTTTTCTAACCGATGATGATTTGCGCCTTTTAGCCAACGAATACCTGAACGTGTATCCAAATCTGGGAGTGATCCAAGGTTTTTTGGATTTAACCGGCAGGCTAGAAAATCAAAATAAACCTGGGATATATGTAGCATTGTCAGGATTTATCCCCGGAGTCGGCAAAGGCAAACAGGATCTTACGGGTCAGTATATTTTTGCCACAGAAGTTAGCAGTCATGTGTTAGAACCTGCCGTAATTGTAAGATCTGTTTTTTCAGCTAAAAATTTTCTTGGAGAAGGGTCGATTAAGCTGAAATTGAATTTTTTAGAAGAAAATTCTTTTCGGCCGACGGAAGTTGTTACTCCGTCGGGTTCTTATCGTTTGTTTTGTTATTTGAAACCGCTGTCCCCGCGTTTTATGCTGCCTTCGTCGAGAAGTTTCGTTTGTTCGCAGTATGATCCCTTCCATTTGTTTCGGCTGATCGATAATCTAGGAGAATCGGGTGCTGGATCTTTGGGTCCAAGCCCCTTTATTCGCGAAACTTTTATGCGAGATTTTTTGGCGCAAATAGGATCGGATAAAGCTACTGATTACAATATGGGTTTTCAAACTCCGACCCCCGAAATCTATGATCTTTCTTTTGTGCCTCAATCCTATCCGCAAAAGTCTTTTTACACTTATTGCAGTAACTGTCATTCCGGAGAAGGTCCGCGGCCACCGAATTTTATGAAAGCGGACAGCGAAGAAAGTTTTTTAAAGAATCTAAAAACTTTTGCTCCTAAAATGAAGTATCAAATTGAAAGTGGAAATATGCCTGCTGATCGCCGAAAAATTCCTGAAAACGAATACCAATCAATGATCAAATACCTGGACTCTTTAATTCCGGCGCCATAGTTTACGGTTTCACCGCATGTTCCGAAGGCAAGAATCAGACGGCACGCCTTCAGCACAGCACTTAAGCGCGATCAAAGCAAAACGATCAAAGGTACGAAGTCTAGCGGCAATCATGTGAGCTTCGCGTGAGTATTTATCCTGGCTTTTATCAAATGAAAATGAATATTTTTGTTCAAACGAGATCAAGCTGAAAGACCATATTTGGTTGTGGCGGTATTGGATATCAAAAGTATTTTTAGGATTTGAGTAAACACCACCTTTTGGAAACTTGGGGAGTATCGATTTCGGCGATTCTCCTAAAGGCAATTGGATGGTTTCTTTTTCTTTTTGATCCGGATCGCTAATTACAAAAGGCATACTTAAAGAACCTGGAAGCCAACTGATTTTATCTGTCTCTAATTTATCAAAAGTTTGAGATGATCCCTTCGTGCCATGCGGGTAAATAATTTCTCCGGTCGCATTTTTAAGTTGACCCCGAAATGTTTGAAATTGAACTTCGGCTCGATAACCGTGGGTACCAGCGATCAACAAGCTAAATCCTTGATGGCTACAAGAAACGCTTTCAGCCCACAATGGAGAATCTAATGCGGCAGAAACTATTTGCGACGAACTGTTCAACAAAAGAAAAACGAAGATGGATTTCATTCTTTTAAGTCTGGACCAAAAGTGAACACTAGAAAAGAAATCTTTTTAGCTCCGTTGTATCTGAGTGTTGTGATTTGCCCACTTTTTTACATAGAGGTTTTTCGAGATCCTTATCTTTTGCCCAAATGGGATGTTCTTTACATAAGCACCATTTTGGCCGGTCTAGTTTTAGTATTTCAAGCGAATGAATTGTTGCTCCCCCGACTGAGTCGAAATCAACTGTTCGCCTTCTTTCTGATTATCCTCACTTTCACTTTTAACTTATTTTATCACCAGTCAAGTCCATTGTCGGTTACGCATCTGAGACCTTTTTGTTTTGTGCTTCTTTTTATTTACCTTTTCAATGCCATAGCCTTGGGTTTGGTTTCAGAAAGGAAGCTTAGCCAACTAATAGCTGTACCCATGGTCCTGCTGACGACGTTGAATTTACTCTCTATTTCTGTGAGCGGCGATTCTCCTTGGCGTTTGTCTTTATCTTCGATTTTTTCTTTTGGAAACCCAAACCTCCTGTCTGAATATTTAGGATTGGGACTATTAATCTACTTTTGTTTAGTCAGGAAATCCGGAAAGGCCTTTTCTTTTTTAGACTTGTCTTTGATAGCGGCAACTGTAGTTATTTTTGGATTCACGATGACCAGGTCAGTCCTTCAAGCGCTTGGTTGTGCGCTACCATTTCTTTTATTTAAACGAAAAAAATGGGCTAGCTTTTTAATTTCAGGCATTATGCTGGTTGTTTCGAATTATTTTTTTATTACAAATAGATTTGCGAAGTATTCCGTATCGCAAACCGAGTTTAAAGACGACTCAGTCCACTCAAGATTAGAATTCTGGCAAAATACTTTAAAAATATTTAAAGACCATCCTCTTGGTATCGGGTCGGGACAACTAGAGTTTAGTTACCTGCCCTACAGTCTGGACAGCCGATACTCCAATTGGAACTACCTTTTGACAAATCCCCACAATGAAATTTTGCGCTGGCTTGTGGAAGAAGGCTTCCTCTATGTTATCGCTTGTCTCATTTTTATAATTTTTATGAGTTTGAGTCTCTGCAATAGGTTGCCCGGGAGAACCTTTAGATTTTTGTTGGCGTTCTTAGTTTTTATAGGGGTTCAGTCTTCGACACAATTTCCCTTTCTAAGTGCACCGACCTACTTTTTGATAGTTCTGACTTTGGCTTTGGTTCTTTCGTCTCATTTTCCAATTTCGAAAGTCCGACTCAATTTGAAGTCAAAGGTATTTATTTTGATTTTATCGGTCACGTTCACCTTGTTTGCATTCTTGTCGGTGGGTTCTAGGTACTTGGATTTTAATTCGACCAACGAACTTCAAGCAGACTGGGCGTGCCGGCTAGATTCTAGCAATTGGCGGGCCTGTCTTAGCGCCGTCAATATCGAAATGCAAATGGGTTTATTTTCGAAAGCCGAAGACAGACTAAAAGGTCAGCTTGTAGTTCATCCGTATAACTATGTCGCTTTGGATTTACTCAAAGATATTACTTTTAGGAAATGGGACTGGGACTTAGCTTGCGAACAACAAAATCTTCTAAATCATCTTTTTCGAAGCGAGAATCAAAGGCGCCGTGTGCCGCTTTGCGAACCAACGCCATTTATTGATGAATTAAGCTTTAGGCGTGAGTACGGCAGCATGCTAACAAGGATGGGTATTCAAAAATCTAAACAAATTGTCCGATAAAGGTACTAGCTTCAACCGCCCTCAGTGCCCTTTTTATTTACGGTCTTTACTTTGGCGCCCGGTTCGGAAATCGGGATTCCGAACTTTGCGCAAATGCTGGGGCTAATAAGCCACTCGGTGTTTGGCTTTTGATTCTTTATATCACAGCAGGTTTTTTGGGACAAATAGACGACTCTGTTTTGTGCCGATTGAAGCGTTTCTGGTTGAAATGGGTTTTGATCCTTTCTCATCTCCAACCCATTCGTAGCGCAGGTGGACTCTAAGGGACCTTCGTCTTTGTACTTCATCTGCCCCTCGACGAAGGACTTTAGTTTTCGGCAAAGCTTAGGAGTACTTTGATGCAAACGCAGGGTAGGTAGGACGTCCTGGGATAGCTTTAATTCATCGGCCTGTTCCTGACTTTCTTTGGGCGCTTTGAACTCATCAAACGGCACATTCAATAACTCCATTCGATCTAACAAAGCCTTTCGGATTTCAATCGCATCCCGATACGAAATTCCCAAGGTGTATTTGCACTTTTGCAAGTCTTGGGTTGAGCAGGCGAGCAAGCCTCGGGCTGTGTAAACGTAATTAGCAAGAATTTCGTTTTTTGGATTTGAGCAATTTAAATCTTCAGCTCGGGCCGCAAAGTTTAGGCCCATAGCTACAAATACTGTTGTCATCAGACTTTTATTTTTCATTTAAAGCTCCCTCGGACGGTGCAATCGGCTCCGCCCACTCGCTTTTTTTCAAGGCTGGCTTCCATCATTTTTCCCATGGTGTCGGCCAGTTCTTGAGCGATCAGGGGGCCTTCTAGTAAAACTTCGATTTTTTCGCGTCGCTTTTGTTTCTCGGCAATCGAAGATTGACTTAGGCTGGCCTTCAGATTTTCTTCAACGGTCTTTCGACATTCTTTTTCGTCGATGGTATAGCAGCTTAAAAAATAGCCCTCGTCCTTGCAAAGGTCGTCGGGTAAATGTCCTAAAAATTCTTTGGCCCAGAACTGAGGCTGAATGAAGACTTTTTCCAATCCTTTTTTTTTCGGCGTAAGCCCCGCACCGGTCGCTGCTTGCGACAAAAGAATTCCCCATAGAAATAGAATCTTGAACCCAAAATTAATTTTAGATGTCACCATATATAAATATCTTAGCAGTAAGTGATGGGCCATCCAAATTCAGTCCCTTGATCCTCGACGATTTGCTAGGAAGATTTCAGCGTTTCAGAGTTTAAGAGTCTAATTTGTTATCTGATCGGCAACGGGTCTAGCCGAAGTACCAGGGACATCTTCAATTGAGGTATCTCGTTTCTTTAGATCCTTCAGCAGCGTTTCTGAAACGGCTTGCGCTTGAATCAGGAATGAATAAATCGATTGGCCATCTTGCAACTGCGAACAACACAAATAAAAATTCTTTAGGTCAGGAAGTTTACAGTCTTTTAGAAAAAAATCTTCTAGCAATGTATAAAAGGGTGCCACTAACACGCGCTCAGAAATTTTATTTTCTAAAACTTCTGGAAAAACCTTTTTTAT
>JANYDD010000079.1 GCA_025359945.1 Bdellovibrio sp.
TTTACTTCCGCCTGTGCTAGCAGGTGGAAGACCAAGAAAACATGAAATGAGTGAGATTCTAAATGGAATTTTCTATATCTCACGCTCCGGATGCGCTTGGAGAATGCTGCCCAATGATTTCCCACCCTGGAACACCGTATACTACTATTTCAATCGCTGGACTCAAGACGGCACGTGGCAAGTCATCAATGACGAGCTCAGAATGAAAGTTCGTATTCAAGTGGGTAAACACCCAGAACCCAGCGCTGGTATCATTGACAGCCAATCAGTGAAGACCACTGACGTCGGAGGCGTTGATGGATATGACGCCGGTAAAAGAGTAACTGGGAGAAAACGCCATATCCTGGTTGATACACTGGGCTTGGTTTTAGCGGCGGTTGTTCACTCCGCGGCGATTCAAGATCGTGATGGAGCCAAACTGGTTTTAAAAAAAGCCGCTAATTTTCTACCGCGACTGGAGTTAATCTGGGCTGATGCCGGATATGCTGGACAACTTATCGGTTGGGTCTTTGAAATGTGTCATTGGTTACTTGAAATTGTAAAGCGACCATCAGAGACAAGATTTGTTCTTGTGAAAAAGCGTTGGATCGTTGAGCGAACATTTGGCTGGATTTGTAAATATAGAAGACTTAGCAAAGACTACGAACACTTCACCGATTCAAGTGAATCGATGATTTATATCGCCATGATACAGCTCATGCTGCACAGACTTGCTCGACACAACACTTCTTAAACACGCTCTTACAAAAATGCTTGATGTGTTGGGGCTTGATATTTCGGTAAAACCTAAAAGAGCCAGTTAATAAAAACGGGGCCAATTTCTCGGCCCCATTTCTTCAAGACGATTTTTTGAAGGGCACCTTCATATTTTAATTTCAGCTTCTCACCGCAAATTTTTCCATATTCATCGGCCTAGTTCAAAAAAAATAAATCCTTGCTCTTTGTCTCCCCCCGAATTGGCGTTGACGTCTAACCAGATGAAGCGCGCTTAAATCGGTAAATGGGGTTTTGAAATTCACTTGTGGCAGCTCACAAAATAGGGTGCCGCTATTCTGCAAAGGCTTAATAAATATCGAAAGTAAATCAAGTGTGGGCAAAAAGGAAAATCTTTTTAACTTCGGCGTCCAGTCGCTGGTCCGTCCAATCAGGATGTGCGGCTTTCAATCCGGCCCGCTTCAATTTCCAAGCTGTTTCGCGCAGTCGGCAGCCTTAGGCCCACTTTTGAGCAAAAGACATTTTCAAATAAATTTCTGTTCTAAGGCTTTCCGCGAGCGAAGCGCACGTGCGGCCAACCTGATTGGAAACTGCTTGATGATCAGGGAAAATGGCATGTGCCACTTCGGAATATGGAAAGTCACTTCAAATCGTGGTTTTGAAAGATAGGGCTCGATCGCCAATTTGAAATCGATGATTTCAATCGGGGACTTGGGGCCTGGATCCGCTTTTTGAAAAACATCCACGGAATTTATTTTTACAAGACTATGTTCAAGAATCAAGCCAAACGGAAATCCAGCTTCTTTTTTTGCCAATTTTTTCAAGTCGATTTGGCCTTGCGGAAGAATAAATTCGGAACGGCTCCATATTAGAATCAAACTAATGTCCGAAGGCTTTCTCAATTGATTAAAATTATTTGAAACAAACTCGAGCATCTGGTTTGCGGTCACAAAGCCAAACACTGTGTCGCAAAAGTAAAACTTTGAAACTGCAAAGCAGTTTACTGAGATAGGAAAATTTTTTCCCAGCACCGCACGTGTTCTGGATGAAAGAGTTGGCGAATCTAAGCGGCGGATTTTTTCCCAGCGCATTTACTGAAGTGCGGGCGTTTTATTGGAGCCCAACCACTTAGAGTTTTAGATTTGGTTGGCTGACGTTATTTTCGTTTAAAACCATATTTTCAAACTCCTCCGGTGGCAAGTAGCCAATGGATGAGTGCAGACGCTTCTTGTTGTAAACCTCCTCGATAAATTGTGGCAGTTGCTCAACCACTTCGAGATATGTGTCGTATTCTCG
>JANYDD010000055.1 GCA_025359945.1 Bdellovibrio sp.
GATCTAATACGCAGAATGCCAAGTCAAACACTTTTGGAACTGGTTTATTGGAAAAGATGTTTATCTGCCACCGAAACGTCACCAAGAATTAGTCGCTCAGTTTAATGAGGTCGGACGTCGTCCTAAGGATTTTGTTAAGAAAATCATTTCAGCACCTGAGTTTAGAAATATCCCATCGGAAAATCAGATGATTACCTTTTCGCACGTGGAGCCTATTTTTAAAGCCTGCAATCAATGTCATGTGAATAAATCCGATGCTCCGAACCTATCGCAATACCCTTTTGGCTATGATCGAAGTGGCAATCATCTGACCTTGGAGTTTGTCGCCTGGGCCATCGATTGGAAGAATTCCGGGGCTTCTCGCACGATGCCTCCCGGTAATGCAGGATGGAGTTTGAGCCCCGATGATTTTAGTATTTTAAAACTCTGGATTAGTCAGGGCGCCCGTGACGACGAGGGCCAGGTCTATCTTGGCCAGAGCGAAATCGATCAACTTGTTCCCAAAGAGCAACAATTGCAGCGGCGGGCCTATCGAGCCACTTTTGATGATACCTATTTTCGCTTTTTGTCGGGATTTGACTTTAAGCTCACGATTCAAAATTTGATTCCGAGCTATTACACAGAACGAATTGTTGTAAATGATTTTCGAGAATTGGGATTTAAAGACCCGGTCACAGGGCTGCCTTTTTTATCTGGTCCTAATGCGGCTACGATAGCGACAATTGCACTTGAAACGAACAGTTTTATTTCAACTTGGCTCAATGAGGATTCAAAAAGATACGCCGAATTTGGATTTCAATACGCGGAAATTTACGGCGCTTGGAAAGATCTAGAAAAAAGTCGGCAAACAGAAACGCTTGGTAAAGCGATGCTTTTTTTTATTGGCCCAGATGTTTTGGATAAAAAAAACTACGAAAAAATGTTTGCGATGTTGCGGGAAAAAGTAAATCAAATTGCAGTTAAAAATCCAAATTTGACCGTGAATGAAGCGATTTTAAAAATTTCATTTTTACTGATCACGAGTGAAAAATTTCAAACCATTTAAAGGATCTTTATGAATCGGCGTGAATTTTTAAATGTGTGTGGCAAAATTCCCGCCTGGGCTTTTTTAGCTCAGCTTGGACAAATTCCATGGCAGGCTTTAGCGCAAGGAATGGATCCACAATTTTTTGTATTGATTTTGGCCCAAGGTGGGATGGATGTCACATTGGGACTGGATCCCAGAGTACATACCGAAGGCGAAGACCAAAAGGATGTATTCCTTGAATATCGACCAGAACAAATAATCCAATCCGGAGGTATTTTTTTAGCCCCCGCTGCCGAAGCACTTAAACCTTATTCCAACGATTTGGTGATTATCAATGGCGTCAATATGCGTAGGGATGCAGGGCACATGTCTAATCTCCAATATTTAGCCAGCGGCAACGGTGATGGTCGGAATGCTTTTTTACCAGTTGAAATTGCACAAGCCACTGGTCAAATCGGACCTTCGGGAATTCTTCAACACAACCTGAGCTTGGTTTTAGGAAACTACGAAACTACCGTAACTGATTTAAATCGTATGCTTTCAAGTCCACCCGCCGAAAGCGATGGGCCTGTTTTAGATTTCTTGGACTCGAGCAATAAGTCCGCCTACGAGGCCGCTCTCTCGGGTTTTCAAAAAATCGAAGCCCCGCAAAACCAAATTTTAAGAGAGCTTGTCAAAATGCATCCTCAACTGGGATTGCAAGAGGTTCCCGTCGAAGAATTGATCTCAAGGTTGTTCCGTCGCCAACTTGCGTATCAGTCGGTAATATCCCTTTCTAGCGATGATCTAGACTCACATAGCAATCATGCAGGATCAGATGGAGTACCCGGAAGACATTGGAAAGGTCAAAAATTGATTTGGTCAAAAGTTGCAGATATATTTGCTGAATTTAAAAGAACACCTTTTTTAAATGGATCGTTGTTCGACGCAAGTACCTTCATGGTTGTGACAGAGTTTAGTCGAACTCCTTACTTGAATGGTTCAAATGGCAAAGACCACAACCCTTTGACAAACTCGGTGCTTCTTGTGGGCCCGCAGTTCAAAGGGGGGCAGGTTCTCGGGGGCAGTCGGGTGATCCGTAGGTCCGAAAATCGAGCGGCAACGCACATTGCACGGCCCATTGATTTTTCAAGCGGCAAAATGATTGCGTCTGCGAATGAGGGCAAAAAAGTTTCATTTGTTTATCCAGAGAATATCGCCCGAACCATTATCCGGGCCTTTGGCGAGCCCAAAGGAATTGCATCAGTAGATCCTTCAATTTCTATTCTTCCAAATATTCTGAAATAAAATCTAAACTTTGGGCTCGAGAACCTTGCGAGCCATTCTTCAAGATCAGCTTGAGGCACTTGAGTGATACTTAAGAGCAAAATTCCAAAAGCGATGGCTGAGGTACAAAAAGAATGCCGCGACCAAAACTGCAGCCAAATAAAGTCCCGGGCTAAAAGGGTCCATCAGCGCGCGAGCAGGTACATTGGCCATCAGGGATACGGGTGCGACAACAAATAAAGCCACTCGAATCCAAGGTCGATAGATGGAATCTGGTTTCATCCCGAGATGATAAAACTGATACCAAATATATTGTAGGTTGGTCGAGTTGGAAAAAAATATCGCCAGAGTTACGAAAAAAAACCTAAATGCATACAAAGACACCAGACCGCTTGGAACTAAAATCAACAACCAAAATAATCGATTGGCGTTCCAGTCCTCCAATTTTGCCAAAGACCAAATCATCCAGGTTAGGGCCATCAATAAATTTCCAAGCTTTGAAGTGTCAGCTTTTTTAAGGCTGACCATAAATTGCGAATTGATGGGTTTGACCAATAGAAAATCGATTTGACCTAAGCGAATGTTTTCAGCGAAAGAGTCCATATTGGTGCTAAAGAAAAGCATATAAAGCGCATCAGCGACAAACAGCAGTCCCATAAAAACTCGCACCTGGGCCAAATTCCATGAACCCAAGTGATCCACATGCCTGAACAAAGTCTCGAACACCAAAACTTGACCCGCGTACCAAAGAAAGTCGACAATCAAACGAATAGTGACATTGGCGCGAAATTCTAAATCAGAAACTAAACTGGTTTTAAAAAAAAGCGCCGTAAATTCGGCCGTAGCGGGCTAAAACTGTCATCATGCGCCCGTCCCCACGTACTTTTTTAAACCTTGTTTCCACAAAATCATTCCGGCCACCGCAAAAAATAAAATTCCATAGGTCGTCGTGATAAATCCACGTAGAAACATTTCCTTGGGCAACCTTCCGGTCAAATATCCCACGGGCAGATACACTGCATTGCAAAAAGGAAGACTCATGATCCAGCTTCGATAGGGTTCGGGCACTAGATCGAGCGGCAATAACTCGCCCGTGAGAAACCACAATAAAAAATTCTTTGCGGCGGTCAGCGAGTAAGGGTATAGGAAGAACAAAGCCCATTTCTGAGCCCAAGGCGCGGTATCCAATCCCCGCGTTTGGATTATTTCCGCATCATTTTGGGTATCGATCAAGCCAAATTCTGGCAA
>JANYDD010000061.1 GCA_025359945.1 Bdellovibrio sp.
TTTGGAATACAAGAAATTCAAAAAAATTGTAGATAAAATTATCGATCCAATTATCTAAAGAAAAAATTGAAATCGCTAAAAAATCATTAAATTCAACTGCTTAAACTGGTTTTAAAGCTCAATTGTGAAAGAGATCTATTATCGAAGCTTTGATTGGAATGGTTTTAATTGGCGTTTCATTTGAAGTGCTGATGACCTTGTATCAACAAAACGTAAGGCAAGGAGTCACCGGCGATGTCATCGCCAAAACTTCCCTTGTCCAAAATAATTTGGCCTCGATGCTGAATAATTCTTTAGTTTGGAAAAATATTTTAGCGCAGTCGGCGACCCTGACGTGCGTTCGCGATCAAATAGATTGTCGTGATCAAGGTGGCGAAACGGCCGGAAAGCTGGCGGTATATGATTCCAACGGAGTCCTTTTTTATGACTCTTCGGTCGCGGCACAGGGGTTTGATTTTAATTTTATTCCATGTTCCGGGTTTCCCTCGGCGGCATGTCCTGTTCATGCAAATCTTTACTGGCAACCTTTGTGTCCTCCGTTAGGGCAAACATGTTCGGATCCTTTGATCGAAATGCATTCAGTAGTCACCACCAATTTTCCTGGGATGGATCCAATGGTCAGTCGTCAAAGTTATGCGACAGCGTTTATTTTGGCGCCCCGAGTTTGTCCGGTTCAAACTGTTTTAATCAATCTAGCAGTTGGTTCTGACGTTAGTTTAGCCTTGGCTCCAGGCAATCCGAAGGGGAACCAATTTGTTCGATTAAATGCCGCTGCCGGGGCATACGGTTATGACAACGTGGATCTTGTGACCTGCACCAACACGGCCTTGTCATTTCAAGTCGATGCAACGTCGGGTCCTGCAGCTAACGATAACACCGGAAATGTTTGCTTTTTCGATAGCGCGGCACCAGATCCAAAAGTTGCACCTTGTGTTTTTGAATGGCGCTATCAAAAATTCGTGGGCGCGACCAATCCCACTTGGACAATCTATCAAAATGGCGTTTTAACATACACGCCTACTTCACCCAATGTTTTGAATACCGATCGATTTACTTTGCAAATGATTCGAGGTTTATTTTGGGTCAAAAAAAATGGCTTCACCGAATATATTTCCAGCAGGATGAATCTGCCCAATCTTCGTGTGCGATTTACCCCGTCTTTACCCGCATACTCGCCCGACGGAATTTTTGCCATCGACATGTACAATGTAAAGTAAACTTTGAATCAGATCAAACCCCAGCCTAAAAATAAAATTCCCGCTCCTCCGAAAATCAAACTGACATACCAGAAATAGCGTCGCCGAGTCAGTGCTGAAATCGCACCAATAGCTATGGCCACTTGAAACATGGTTACCGCCCTAGCCATGATCTGATGAGCGGCAAGATGTTGCGAGGACTCTTTCTCAAATTCACGAGCTTCGAGGGAAATTTCTTCCTGCTCTTTTTTATATTCGGACATTTTTTCAATTTGAGATTCAGGCGGTTTTTTGCCCAAAGTTTCCAAAATTTGTAGCTGGGAATTCCAGACAGTTGATTTGATACTTTTGGCTTGATACTGCGCCCATCGATCCGAAGCTTTAATTTGATTCAGCATCGATTCATTGACGTGATGTCCGGACAGCAGCGAAGACACGGCCGCCAGAACCGCCAGTAAAGCAGAGCTTAAGGCCACCATGGTGATCCACATTACTTTCGTATGAAGCGCTTCTTCGTGCAGATGTTCTTGCGCGTTTTCGATGGGGACTTCGATTTCTTCGATTTTGACCTCCTTGGAATTGATCCGACTTTTTTACTATGAATTCGGCTGGAAATCTTTTTTATTTTGAGATTTTTTGAAAGTTACCTTACCGAATTCGGCAGGTAAAGGATTCAATCCGCAGCACGAATACTTCGATTTTGGAATTTGACGTAAGATTTAAAATTTTAGGCAGATTTTCGAGCTAGCTTGTTGATAAAAGTCTTCAGCCATATCTCGAATTTATTGCGATCAGAATCTTCAAGATCGGTAAACAGAAAAAATTTGGCTTCATTTCTGTTGGGCACCATCGTCGCTTTGAATTTAATATTAGATTGAGACTCGGGATCTGAAATATACATATGGCATTCTTTATTCAGAAGATGCGCGGGCACTTCGTGCTCTAGGGCAACTCCACCTGCGGACAAATTCTTAGTGAAAGTTCTGAAAGTGACTTCGTTGGATCGCATGATCACCCGCAGTTTCAAATCAAAACGTTCGTGCTTGCGATTATCTCCGCCGGAATTTGGTTTTTGCGGTGGTGCTTTAGCGATAACTTTTGCAGGAACTTTAAACGGTGGTGGTGAGCTTGAATTTCTTTTAACTGGCTTGCTTTCAAGCTCGGCTTTAATTTCTGGTATTTCTAAGACTTTCTTCCAATCGTCGAACCCTTCAGACCATGCATACCAAGTGCCAAGCTCGGCAGAGGAATGGGTTTTTAGTCTTTCTAAAAGACTGTGAAAAGAAAGATCTTCGATCTGCTTATGACTTGTTTTTTCGAAAAGAAACCATGTTTTCATATTTCTTATATCGGCAAGAGTTTGAAACGACTTCAGCTGATGGTGTCTCAATTTGAATCACCAGGAAATATTTTTAGCCTGATCTCAGTGATTCATCTCAAGGTGAAACACAAAGTGGATCTTGTTGAGAACTCTCAAGACTTTTGTCGCGCTTGCCTTAAGATCGTGTGAAAATGGATTCAAGAGAGAAGCTTCAGGAACCATTTCTGACGACCTTTTTTCTTTTGGGGGATGATCCTATGAAAAACTTTATCCGTTATCCGTTCTTTCCGCTTTCGATTCTTGGCCTTGGAGTTCTACTCTCTTTTCAAAACTGTGCGCAAAATTACGGCGTGACATCAAAAAATAATCCAGATCGAGCACCGGCTTCGATAGAACCAGTTGTTTCCATCTTACCAGTGACTGGAGGAGCTGCCCCGGTAGCGGCTTCGCAGCCGATACCTTTACCTGCGGCACCGATTATTCAAGTTCCAGAGACCACTCCTAGTGTTCCACCAGTTGTAGCCGTGTGTGATCCGCTGAACGAAAATTCTGATTCATCAAAAATGGCCATTCAGGGAGAGCTTTACTATCGAACTGAGAAACCCGTAGTAAGACCCAACGGAGCACTGGTTAGTTTTGATAAGGTCGATGATTATATAGATTTCGGAAAAAAAGTCGAAGGCACGATGGTTTTTTTAAACCAGGTCTACACCTTGACTCGAATGTTTGATCGCGGCTTTGAATCCAGCACGGGTCAGGTTCTTATGAATGAGAAAAAAGAAAAGCTGATCGAATACTTTGCTTTGAAATTAGAGTCTAGAATTAAACTTGATGCCAACGAAGAAGAAGGTTTGTACCAACTTGCCCTTTTGTCAGACGACGGCTCTATTTTGGAAGTGAACTCGGGTAACGGATATGAAATATCTGTTCAAAACGACAAAAATCACCCGACACGTTTAACCTGCGGAAGTATCGTTCAAATGAAAAAAGGACGTTCATTGCCAATGAAACTAAAATACTACCAAGGCCCGAAGTTTCATATCGCTTTGACTTTATTGTGGAGAAAAGTAGATCAACGAAACCTGTCTTCAAAATCAGATTTGTGCAATGGAGCTGAAATTGAAAGAACCGGAAACGATATGTGGGCAGATGTAACAAAATATCCATCAACGGCGTCAGCGAAATTTAACCAGCTGATCTCGAAAGAACAAGGTTGGAAAGTACTTGCACCTGCGAACTTCTCGCCAGTGTCCAATTTGAATCAGGCTTGTTTGCAGTAGTCTAACGAAAATATTTTTCACGAAGTTTTTAAAAAGGGCTCCGCGACGGAGCCTTTTTTTATGACCAGGCCAAGCGAGATTCTCCAAAGCAATCCGTCCGTAAGTCGTGCTGGTTCAGGACTTTCCAAGCATTTTTTGTATCAGTTCGATCAGTAGCTTTGGATTGGTGGTTGTTCCTTGGGCGGAATCGGGTTTTCCGCCGCCCTTTCCGCCAGTGGCTGCGACAACTTCTTTGAGCAGTGCACCTGCAGCCACATTCGGATTAAGATCTTTACTGACCGTAATGACGACTGCTGACAGTCCACCTTCGAAGGGGCTGCCTACTAGAACACTAACGCCACTGGAAATTTTGTTTTTCAATTGCTCTGAAACCAGGCCCAGGGCCTCACGATCGCTGATCGCCACTTCTGCGCCTGCAAATTTTATTTTTTTAGTTTTGAATTCGATATCGACTGCTTTGCTTAGAATTTCGTCGACTGAAATTTGCGATACTTTTAATTTTAAAATTTCTTTTTCGAAAGATTTAATTTCTAGTTTTTTATTTTGAATCCAGTTTGCTACCGACAGACTGTTCCCGATCAGTCCGGCTTCCTCGCGAGCGTGCAAATTTTCTTTTGCATTTTGATTTAAGAAGTCAAACGCTTTGGTGCTGGTCAGGGCTTCGATTCTGCGAACGCCGGCCGAGACCCCGATCTCTAATGTAATCTTGAACATCTGGATTTGCGAGGTGTTGGCGACATGGGTTCCGCCACAAAGCTCGCACGAAAAATCGCCCATGCGTAAGACGCGCACCTGATCGGTGTATTTTTCACCGAAAAGAGCAAGGGCTCCGTTTTCGATCGCTTTTTGATAGGGCATTGTCTGGGGTTTTACTTCGTGGCTTTTTAGAATTTCCTGGTTCACTAAGTTTTCAACTTGTTCCAGATGCTCTTTGGTCACGGGTTTTGAATAAGTGAAATCAAAGCGTAATTTTTCCGCATCCACCAAAGATCCCGCTTGCGTTACGGGCTGGGAAGGGGTTCCCAAAACTTTTCTCAAGGCAGCGTGAAGTAAATGTGTGGCCGAGTGATTTGCCGCGGTCATTCGCCGTTCGGGATGATCGACCTGCAGTTTACTTTTTTGAATTGTCTTTATGAAACCATTTTTCACTTGGATTAAATGAAAAACAATATCGCTGACTTTTTGACAATCTAAAATTAAAGCTTCGCCCGTGTCTGTGGTTAAAGTGCCGTGATCTGCGGCTTGACCGCCGCCCTCACTGTAAAACGGCGTTTCTTGCGAGATCACATACCCGCCGTCACGAATTTCAGAAGCTAATTTTCCGTCAATGATCAAACCTAGAATGGGGCTTTCGGCTTGCAGCTGTTCGTATCCTAAAAAGCGGGTGGGTCCTATTTCTGCCTTGATTTTTTGCGCTATCTCTTGCAGTTCGGCTTGGACTTTGCCGCTTTTAAAATGTGTTTTATTTTTCTCGCGCGAAAGTTCTCGCGAGTTTTGCAGAGCGCGATCAAACCCTTGCGTGTCGACGCTGAGATGATTTTCCTGAGCCATCAGCTGAGTCAAATCCAGAGGAAATCCAAATGTGTCGTACATTTTAAAAGCGACCTCGCCTGATAACATAGTCGCGGACTTTGATTTTAATTGGGCAAATTCGCTTTCTAAAATTTCCGTACCCGTCGATAGAGTATGAACAAAGCGATCTTGTTCGTCATTGAGGGTACTTAAAATAAGTTCTTTGCGGGTTTCAAGTTCGGGAAAAACACCCTTCATCAGGGTAATAAAAACTTCTGCGATTTGCGGGATAAAAGAACTTCCCGGTTGACCGGCCCTGCCCGAAACTTTTTGAGAAAAACGAATCGCGCGTCGAAGGATCCGTCGCAAGACATAGCCGCGACCCTCGGCGGAAGGGATGGCCCCGTCAGCGATCAGCAAACTGGCCGATCGGATATGATCCGCAATCACTCGTAGGGCCGCAACGTCTGCTTGATCCTGAGGTTTCAAAGTCAATTGCAAACCTTTGCGATTTTTTTCTTCGATCAATTCCAGAAGATGAGTTTTTTTGGACAACTCGGCAGAGCGCGAGATCAAAGGCCAAAATAAATCCGTATCATAATTGTTGAGCTTTCCTTGAAGGGCGGCGACAACGCGTTCCAACCCCGAGCCTGTGTCGACCGATGGCTTTGGCAAAGGCTTCATCTGCCCCGGCGGATTTTCATTATATTGCATAAACACCAAATTCCAAATTTCTACAAAGCGATCCTGCCCTGATGCGATTCCTTGAAATGGATCGCTGATAGATCCAGCGTGTGGCCCGTGATCATAAAAAATCTCTGAGCACGGTCCGCAGGGACCGGTCTCGCCCATGCGCCAAAAATTATCTTTCTCGCCAAACCGAAAAATCCGTTCTCGCGGAACACCTTCTTGGCGATGCCAAATTTCTGCGGCTTCGTCATCGGTTTCAAAAACGGTCACATAAAGTTTATCCGCGGGGATTTGTAGATTCTTGGTTAATAATTCCCAAGCAAAATGAATGGCTTCTTTTTTAAAATAATCGCCGAAAGAAAAATTTCCCAGCATCTCGAAAAAAGTATGGTGTCGCGCTGTGAATCCGACGTTCTCAAGATCGTTATGTTTGCCGCCGGCCCGAACGCATTTCTGCGAAGAGGTTGCTCGCGAATAACCCCGAGTCTCATTGCCTAAAAATAAATTCTTAAACTGATTCATTCCTGCATTGGTAAACAAAAGCGTTGGATCTTGCTCGGGGATCAGTGAAGAACTGGGGACAATCGCGTGACCTTGATTTTTAAAATAGCTTAAAAACTCTTGACGAATTTGTTGGCTGGTCGAATTTTTAGAATTCACAAAGATCCTTTGGTTGGGATCAATATTAATGACCCCTAAGCGCTAGTCAATTGGCGAGTTTCTCAGAGAGAATTTTTTGGCAGACTGCGATCGAAAATCCACGCGACTGAAGAAACCTAAAAACCTGTCCTTTGAAGTGTCGAAGTTCGTCAAAAAAATCAGGATTGCGTTCCAGTGGCAAATCGGACCGCAAAGCCGTCCATTTTTTCTGAAATTTTCTTTCAAACAAATCCTGGGCCTTATTCAGTTCCAAAGAAAAGTCTTCGTTCAATGGGGGAAGACCAATGTCGGTCAAATACTGGTTGATATAATGTGCGCCCTTATTCTTGCGGCCCAGGGCGGCGCCCACTTTTTGCGAAAATTCGTAAAGTTCTTTGTCGGTCGATGGCAGCCATTTTCTGGCCCTAGCAAACTGCAAGGCTTTTTCGACCTCATCGGGTAAAAAAGTTTTAGAAAGTTTTTGGCGAAGTTCTTTTTCGGTGTGGTCCCGTCGGGTTAAATAATCCATCATTTTATTTCGGGCCGTCATCTTCATAAGAAATTTTTTAAAGGACCGCCTGGGATATTGTCAAATTTGCTTTCTGGCAAACGTTGACCCGAAAACATTTAAGCAGTTCACTTTAGAAAGATGCCGTCTCTAAAACTTACTTCACAAATTGTTCAAAAAATCGCAACCGTTTGGGCGACATTTTTTTATTCTGGTTACTTGCCAAAAGGTTCGGGCACTTTGGCAACTTTTCTAACGATACCCTTGGTCTACGGTTTATCCTATGTTCCGGACTTAGTCGGCATCGTGGCTATCCTTCTGGTGATTACCACCGGCATTTTTTCATGCGAAATCTATTTGCAAAATGCATCAAAGGAAAGCTCTCAAGATCCTTCCGAATTGGTGATCGATGAAGTCGCCGGGTTTTTAGTCGCTATGGCGCTTGTTCCTTGGTCCGTCAAATCTTTAATTGTGGGATTTGTTTTATTTCGTTTGTTGGATATCTTTAAACCATTCCCGATTTCTTACTTGGATCAAAATGTCAAAGGTGGGTTGGGAGTTATGGTCGACGACTTGGCCGCAGGATTTATCACTAGCCTTGTCCTGCAGGCGGGGCTTTATTTTCAGCTGCTTTGAGACGCAAAGCACGCTCTCAATAAAAATCCAAAATTTTTGTTTTGATCGCCCCGCCGAGTGTGCAAAGATTTCTTGTGACTCGCACCCAGACCATTGAAAAACTGATCAGCCTGTTTCGATCAAAAAAGCAAACCCTAAGCTTGGCAGAAAGCTGCACCGGGGGCCTTTGTTCGGCCCAGATTGTGGCCCTTCCCGGAGTGTCGGATATTTTTTTGGGTTCCGTGGTCAGTTATTCGGATTCTGCAAAGAAAAACCTGTTGCACGTTTCAGCGGCGGACTTAAACCAATTTGGTGCGGTCAGCGAGACTGTGGCCTTGGCCATGTCTGGGGGCGCACAGAAAGCGTTTGCATCAGATTGGAGTTTGTCTATTACTGGGATTGCAGGTCCGGGCGGCGGCACCTCGGACAAGCCAGTGGGCACTGTATGCTTTGCCGTGCATGGCCCGAAAACTGAAATGGTTTTTACAAAAAAGTTTACAGGCACACGTCAGCAAATTCAAAGTCAGTCGGTGGATTTTGCTCTGTCAGTGCTTCAAGAAAGTTTGGATAATGAAAGAGGTTAGAAAAAAGGAAATTTGCTTTACGAGAGGGTCGAACGAAAGTGTGAAACACCAATGTAAGGGGCTAAGTAAAAAAGCAGGAATAAAAAGCAGGAATAAAGAGCTAAGGTTTTAAAAATAAGAAAACAAAATTAAAAAACAAACAGGAGAAACTACAAATGGCGATGAACACAGAATCTAAAAACGAAAAACTTGACCCTCGCGCCCAGGCCGAGAAAGTCAAAGCCCTTGATCTGGCGATGAGCACGATCGAGAAACAATTCGGCAAGGGTTCAATTATGCGCCTAAAGCCTGGCGATGCGATGAGCCAAGATGTTGAAGTTATTTCTACAGGTTCTCTGGGGTTGGATATTGCCCTGGGCATCGGTGGACTTCCTAAAGGAAGAATTGTCGAAATCTTTGGCCCAGAATCTTCTGGAAAAACGACCATCGCTTTATCAGCCATTGCGCAAGCTCAGAAAAAAGGGGGCGTCGTTGCCTTTATCGACGCCGAGCACGCCTTGGATGTGAACTACGCTCGAAAATTAGGTGTGAACACCGAAGATCTTTTGATCTCTCAACCCGACACTGGTGAGCAAGCTTTGGAAATCACCGAAACATTGGTCCGCTCGGGCGCGATCGACGCGTTGGTTGTGGATTCTGTGGCGGCCTTAGTTCCCCGCGCCGAGATCGAGGGCGAGATGGGCGACAGCCACATGGGATTGCAGGCTCGACTGATGTCACAAGCTTTGCGAAAACTAACGGCTTCTATCAGCCGAAGTAAAACTTTGGTTATTTTTATTAACCAAATTCGAATGAAAATCGGTGTCATGTTTGGAAACCCCGAAACAACGACCGGTGGAAATGCGCTGAAATTTTATTCTTCAGTTCGCTTAGATGTGCGTCGCGTGGGATCGCTGAAAAACGGCGAGGAAGTCATCGGCAATCGTACCGCGGTCAAAGTGGTCAAAAATAAAATGGCTCCTCCGTTTACAAAAGTTGAATTTGATTTAATGTTCAACGAAGGGATTTCTTTAGAGGGCGATGTTTTGGATTTGGGTGTTACGGCCAATATCGTCGAAAAGTCAGGCGCGTGGTTCAGTTATAACGGCGAACGTTTGGGACAGGGTCGCGATCAATCAAAGCAATACCTGAAAGAAAATCCAAAAACTTTGGAGGAGATCAAAAACAAAGTTCTATCGGCAAAAGGAATTGGCGGGTTGCTTTTAGATAAACCCGAAGCTGATACTGATGGCGTTATGCCCGCGGATGAGCCTTCATCCGCTACTTCGCCTGCAATGGCATTAGCTGCAGCTGCCAATCTTAAAGCGGCCAGCAAAGAACCGGGCAAAGAAAAAGAGACTGCGAAAAAGTCCAAACACTAGACCTCTAAACCCTGGACCAAGGTAGGGATAGCGCTTGGGTTTTTAAAGTTTTGGGCGGAAAATCAAATAACACCTAGGGCGTAAATTAAAAGTACGCCCTGGGTAGTTAACAAATTTTTTCGGAGGTCTTTCGCGTGAAATGGATTTTTCCAACCCTAGTCTTACTTTTTATCGTTGGATTGACTGACTGGGCTTTAGCTAAAAAAGAAACCAAGTCAGAAAAAAAAATTCGAATTGAACTCAACAAAGTTTGTGAGGTTTACAAAAAGGCCAACCAGATGGCCGATAGCAAAGAATTCTTAGATCGGCAGCGCCTGGTCGACGAAAAACTAGAACAAGATCTAAATGCGAAGATCAAGATGGATAGCGTTCGAAAAATTTGGAAAAATTTAAAAATTGCTGATCCCATTAACAAATATGAATTTTGGACTCAAGCGGCTGACGATCTGGGAGTTAAAGAATGGTCATGCCCAGACATCGAAACTTTTTATCAACGAGCCAATTAAAATATTTTTTAGTGGCCGAACTTCTTCCCTTCAGATAAGGACACCTAAGGTTGCTTAACCAAGTTGCCTTTAAAAGGCCCAAATCATTGTGAAGGGAAAAAATATGAAATTAAAAAATAAAGTGGCTCTTATTACCGGCGGAAATTCTGGGATTGGATTGGCCACCGCAAAATTATTCAAGGCCGAAGGCGCGCAAGTGATCGTTACCGCTCGATCCACTGAAACTTTTCAGAAAGCCAAAGCAGAATTGAGTTCTCATTTTGATGTTGTTCAAGCCAACGTTAGTAAAACTTCCGAGCTAGACAATCTTTACGCTTACGTCAAAAAAACGTACGGCGGACTTGACGTACTATTTGCCAACGCAGGCGTTGCTTTGTTTCGTCCAACATCCGAGTCCGATGAAGCTTTTTTTGATAACCAATTTAATACTAACGTAAAGGGTTTGTATTTTACGGTAGCGAAAGCACTTCCCCTGCTTCGAAAGGGAAGTACCGTAGTGCTGAATGCGTCGGTCGTATCGACAAAAGGAGTTGCCGGGGCTTCGGTCTATTCCGCAACCAAAGCTGCGGTTCGAAGTTTCGCGCGAAGTTGGACTGCCGAAATTCCTGTAGCCGACGTGCGATTTAATGTATTGTCTCCGGGGCCAATCGAAACCCCGATCTATTCAAAGATGGGAATGTCAGCCGATCAAATGACTGGATTTGCCGAGGGCATGCGGTCTACCGTTCCTGCAAAACGATTTGGATCCGCCGAAGAAATGGCAACAGTCGCCTTATTTTTGGCGTGCAGTGATTCAAGCTTTATCGCTGGTGCCGATGTTGTTGCTGACGGCGGGTTTGGCCAGGTTTAATTTTTTAGTTTAAAAGTTTTTCGATTTTTCCTTCAAGCTCTTCGGGTTTGGTTTGGGGGGCAAAGCGGTCAACCACTTTGCCGTCCCGGCCAACAAGAAACTTGGTGAAGTTCCACTTGATCGCTTCGGATCCCAAAATTCCGGGCGCAGAGGCCTTTAGCCATTCGTAGATGGGGCTGGCCGCAGACCCATTAACATCAATCTTGGCCATTATCGGAAACGTCACATTGTAATTCAGCGAACAAAATTTAACGATCTCGGCCTCCGTGTCGGGTTCTTGCGCGCCAAACTGGTTGCACGGAAATCCTAAAATCACCAAACCTTTGGAAGAAAATTTTTCGAAAAGTTTTTCAAGTCCCGCGTACTGAGGAGTAAATCCGCATTTGCTGGCAACGTTGACGATCAAAACCACTTTGCCTTGCAAAGTCTTCAGCGCATAGTCTTCTCCGGAAGCATTCTTTACAGTGAAATCTGATAACGTTTTCATTTGAAGTGATTTCCTTTCTTTTTTTGAATTTAAAGCCAATGAGGGAAAGGCAGCTACAGTTGCCAAACAAACTACGCCCAAAAAACTAAAAATATTTTTCATCAACACAATCTAATCACAAAATAAAAATTTATGGCAAGAATTACAAAGAGGAGCTTCTTAAAGCGCCTTTTTTCTCAAGCAATTGTTGAACGGCATTTAAGTTTTTCTCTTGAGCCACATCTAAGACCGTCTGTCCTTGAGAATTTCGCTGATTCAAATTGATGGGAATTTGCAAGAGATAATTCATCATCGCCACAGCCTGTGGGTTTTCAACGGCGTAGAATAAAATATTCTGATCGTTCTCATCCAGTTCGGCCGTCTTGGCGCCCGCTAAACTAAGCATATAAACCAGATGAATATCTGCGTGCTTTGCCGCCCACTGCAAAATCGTTGCTCCCTGAAAATTTTTGTTTCTTTGCTGAAGGGTCTGAGTGTGCGTCAGCGGATCGAAAAGCAAACTTCGAATTGCAGCCGTATCTTTTTTCTCGATCAAGAAAAAGATTTGCGCTGTATCTGACGGTTTCGGCGCGACAGGTAGGTGGGGCGACGACGAAACATTCAATCGATCAGAATTGCTCTTGCCCGCGGAACTATCAGAAAGTTCCTGGGCCGATACCATGTCGTCGGTGGGTGTTACCTCTAAGCCTGTTTTAGCCATCTGTTCGCCCGAGGAGCTTGGTCTTTCGGCAGACTTCAAGTCATTGGCGGTCAGCACCGCCTGCGTCGTCGGAGTTTCGTAAGGCAAAGTTCTTTGCGCGGACTTGCTCGACACCGGCGGCGAGAAATTAAATACTAACCCGATGACAAAAATAAATTGCAAAGCGCCGATCAGTTTTGTTTTTAAAAACAAAGGGCGGCTAGTGCTAAAGGAAAAAGCGCGCTTTTTTCGAAATCGCGGCAGTGAAATCGGCAATGAAATTTTTTGCTCCATATTCCAGTAAACCGAAGGCAGTCCTTCTAAGGAAAAAATCAAAAGTTCGTCTAGCTCTAATTTTTTGACCCATTGGATAACGAACATCAAAAACAAGAATCCAGCTTCAATCTGAAATAGGTCCACGGCGCTTAGAGAAAAAACTCGGGCGTAAAAAATGGGAAAAAAGCCAAGAAAATAAAATTTAAGTAAAAACCGCGAGCGGTAATTTTTTAGATAATAAGAAATCTTAAGACAGTAAAAATCAAATTCTTCGCTCTTAAAATCGTCGTAAATGCTTTTCTTAATTAGAACAGCGGCGTTAAAAGGGTTAGGAAGGTTTTGAAATCCAATAACGCCCTCAAAAATTCGCGGCCAAAAAGAAAGTGGGATCAAAATAAAGGTCGGAGAATTTAAGCCCAAAGATCGAAATTTTTCGCTGAACCGAATAATAGTTTTCGGATCGCGAATGCGCTCGTTAGGAATAAAAATTTGAAAAAGCACGGGCAACATTAAATTGCTGACCACAAAAACCTGCACCGAAACCAACAGCCAAAAAACCAAAGGGACCAAGGTTTTTTGAATTAATAAATGATCTGAAAATAACTGGTAGGGATAAAATCGAAAATTAAGATCAGGTAAGCCGACCAAAATTAAAATCATCAAAGAAAAAAATAAAAATCCTGCCAAAAATACTTTTGACTGGCGCTGAACTTTTTTAAGTCGAGATTTCAATTTCTCTTTAGTTTCTGACAATTTAAACAACCCTTTCCATGACTGATGTATCGGAAAGTTTGGGTCGGGAAAGAACACGACCTAGGTCCAGGAATGAGTTCGGGATAGCTATGCTTCGGCCAAGCGCATCTAAGCATTTTGTTTAGCCGGCAACATGAAATGAGCGGAATTTGCGGTGGTCCACTGGACACTTGAAGGTATCACCATTTTAGCGATTGAAGATGGCAGCTTTTGATTTGGATGACTGTGCGTGACGGTCAGGACTTGGAAATTTTCAATTTCATTCTCCGGGGTCCCGTCCGTCATAGGCTTTTTTAAAAAATGACAAAGCTGATCCAAGTCTTCGTTGGAGCCTGATAACCACACACCATCAATGGATTGCAAAACAATCTGAAAATCGCAAAAGGGATTAAGCTCTCGAAAATTTTGAATTTTAGACATGGAATTGAATCGATGGACACGCGGCAAAATATTCACGGCTGAAAAAGAAGGTACCGAAATCTCAGAAGAAACAATTTGGGTGCCCTGGGAAGTTAAATCCCAAGCGGACTTGACTCTTGTTTGAATTTTTTTCTGATGGATCCAAGTCGCCGCACGCGGGTTAACAACCTGAGCTCCCCAGGTCGTCAATTCACATAATAAATCAGCTGGAAGTTTTTCAATGATTTGAGCATCGGGAAAAAGATTTGGATCGGCGGTCATCACGCCCGGAACTTCTTTCCAAATTTGGCACTCGTCGGCTTTTAAAAAATCGGCCATGGATACGGCGGTGATGTCGCTGCCGCCGCGACCCAAGGTGGTGATTTCTTTTGTGACGGTCGATATGCCTTGAAATCCCGCCAAGACCACAATTTGATTTTTTTGTAAGGCTTGTTCCACGCGCTGACCGCGGACCTCAACAATTTCAGCGTGGGAATGGGAATCGGTAGTTAAGATTCCGGCCTGACTGCCGGTCAAACTTAAAGCGGAATGGCCACGATCAATCAGCGCCATACAAAGCAAGGACATGCTGACGCGCTCGCCGGTGGTCAGAAGCATATCAAGCTCGCGCCGCTGCGGCGCTGCAGTCACTTGATGAGCCAATCGAATCAGGTCTTCAGTGGTTTTACCCATGGCGCTAACAACAACAATAAGCGAAACGCCAGCTTGCTTCAAACGAGAAATCTCGTCTGCCATTTTTTTAATTTTTTCTACGGTGGAAAGAGTAGCTCCACCTAACTTGATAACTAAAAAAGAAACATTTTTAAGGCCATTCACGGGCGATGGACTAATACCGATTCTTTAGTTTGTACTTACAAAGATGCATGTCTGCCACTTCACTGTACATGACCAACTGACCTTCGCCATCACCTTGGGTGAAAATTGAAAGTATTCCTTTGTTTCCATTGGCATCAAAATATCTTTCAATGGTAGTTTTAATTTCTTTGCTTCCAGCGTTGGTCATGAATTGGCTCACTTCAAGGCTACCGAAAAAGTCATTGAAATGGGCTGTGATCGTGTACTCACTTAAATTATCTGTTCCGGGTCGAGGGGCATTGTCTGCAGTGTACAAAGTCTCGGTCTGTTCACCTCGATACGGCAAGGTGACAAACTTAACTAATTTGCAGCTTTCTTGGCTGACTTCGATGCAGGACAACTTTGTTCGGTCAAACTCATTGAAGGGTCCAATGTAAGTGCCGTTTAGAAATTGGCAATGGGGTTGAGCGTCTTGGGCCAAAGCCTGAGGGGCAAAAGACAATGCCAAAACCGCGCTTATGATCCCCATGTTTAAAATTTTCAAAACTTTTTTGTGTGCCATAAATCCTCCAAAGGATCTTTCAGTTAACACCTGGTTGAAGTGCGCACAAATAAAAAGAATTGATCTTCTTTAAAAAAATTTTTCTATTCGACGTAAGTTTTTTTTGTTGATTCGTTTTGTGTCAGACTTCGGTGAGGAAACTTCGCATGAAAATATTGCGACACCAATCCCATGGATCCTTTGGGAACTCGAATCGGATGATTGCGCACCGACTGTGGGATGTAGCCCAACTTCAGTTCCGAATTCAATTCTCGCAAGGCCTTTGGAGTCATCTGCAAATGATCCGCCAGGCTTTGAATATCGGTTCCGCCCGGGGCAAAAACAATCTCGTAATCCAAGGGTTCAAAACTAGTCACGCGGTCAAAACCGTACAGACTTGGGGATTTTGCGATTAGTAAAGCCGCTAAAATTTTTGGAACATAGTTGATGGTTTCATCCGGAAGCGCGCCAATATTTGAAAGCGTCCAGTAGTCGTTTGTTTTGTATTTTTGAATTTGGCGGCGCAAACCATTTTCGCCCATATTGTAGCTGGCCGCGACCAAGTACCAAGACCCGAACTCTCGGTAAAGATCGCGAATATATCGACTAGCAGCCAGGGTCGATTTTTTAAGATCGCGTCGTTCGTCTAACCAATAGTTGATGCGCAAGCCGTAGCGTTGGCCAGTCCCGGGAATAAATTGCCAAGGACCCACGGCCGAAGCGTGGCTTTCGGCTTGAGAATCAAAACCGCTTTCGATCATGACCATGTAGGCTAGATCTTGCGGCAGCCCTTGGTTTTTAAGTTCTTTTTGAATCAGTGGCAGATACTTTGTCGACTTTTCGATCCATTGTCCAAACCACGTTGATCCTCTGGTTTGAAAATATTGGATCCAGAAGCTGACTTTTTTATTGTACGTCAAAGGCAAATCAAAAATCAGCGACGTCTGATGCTTTGGTGAATGGGACATGCGCTCTTGCAAACGCTCTTTTAAAGATTTTGCCGCTAAGTGGGTTGTGGGAATAGCATTCAAGGCAGGTTGTGGTGCAACAGCGGCCGACCCTGATCCCGACACGGATCCGGCCAGAAAAAATATCGCCACCAAATTCATCGAGGCTGGTTTACGCATAGTTTATTTAATCATGACTATGATCGCTGGCTGCACCAGATCCGCAGCCATACCGGCCGTTTTGGACAAAGGTCTCGGGGCCAAGTGTTTTTTATGCGTTCAAGAATCTTCGTGCTTGAGCATCCGTTGCCAATCTGGGGTTAAGGGCACAAAAGAGTGTTCAATACACTGTTTGCCGTGATGCCGTTTCCTGCGCCGGTGGATGTGCCCGAAGCTCCGAAGTTCACGTTGGTCGTGACGCCACTATAGGGTGAATTCGCGCAAGACCATACGTCGATCGATCCTCCGCCGCCCACTCCACCTGTAGGTGAATTTCCACCTTTGGCTGAAGCGTTGATTGCCAGTGCAGAGAGTTTTTTTCCGTATTTTACCAGAAGACTTCCACCGCCTCCACCACCTGTGTTGGTGCCCGTTCCGGTTGTCCCATCGGCAGTTAAAGAGATCAAACCTACTCCGGAAACTTCTTTTGCGTACAACATAAGGGCTCCTCCGCCGTAACCTCCGTAGTTGGCAGAGGCAGATCCGCCGGCGCCACCGAAAATCATTTTAAAAGCTTGTTCTATCAGACAAGGTCCAGTGCAAAAGTCGACGTACTGACCGCCGGGATTTGTGTAGACAGCTCCCGCTCCGGCGTTTGCTCCGCCGCCGCCATTGTATGCACCACCATTAAAATTATTCACCGCAGATGCTGATAAACCTTGCCCAAAGATCCCGTCACCACTTTTATTATAAGAGATAGAGGTAAAGCCCCTTCCACTCATGTCAGCCGAGAGTGTTCCATCAACAATCAGTTGTTGCACTCGGATTGGAAGAATCCCGCCCGTTCTAGAACTGTAATCGAATCCTACGCTGTTCAGGTTAAAGTTGAGCATAGTGGCCGCTTGCACGTTGATGCTGCTGAAGTTGGGGACCCTGACTAGTTGAACTGCACAGAAATCGATGGAGACACTTTGCCCGACTGGAGTGACGGTCTTTCCGATGTTAGTGTTATTGGCCGTTCCGTTCATGATCAGCGACTGACTTAATCCTAAGGCGCCCGTTGCGCCATTGGCGGTAACAATTCTTCCCGTGCCCCACTGACCTACATACACGCCAGATCCACAGGCTGAATCAGGGCCGCCGCCGTTTTGCCATCCAGCTGTGAAGTGCCAAAGAACTTCGTCGCCGACCTCTAGTTGGTTGACTGTAAACGCATTTCGCAGCTGAATTTGCGAACTATCGGCGGTGTTAATTGAAATAATTTGGTCTCGATACGAGATCACTTTCGCAGTCGATGTCGGAGCCATAAAACTGGCGTTAGTGACGGCTGAAAAAAGCGAAGAATCCAAAGAGATGTTCGCCGTGCCACCAGCAATAACAATGCTTCCATCGCGACCATCGCCCCAATTTCTTAAAGCCATTGATTCTGGCGATTCGCCGGAGCTTCCGCCTCCTTCGACTTGGCAATCACCAATCTCAGCTAAGCCTGAAAGATTTGAGGGCACCGACATGGATACGGTGGCAGAAGTTCCAGACAGCGAAACTGTCTGCGAGTCCAATACTCTTGGGTAAGTGATTTGCTTGTAGCCGGGGCCATCGGGCAGAAAGTTTTTGCAGTATCCGGCGTTCGCACGCATGCCTAAAAGAAAAAATGTTCGATCGGATCCCGAAGGCAATTCCAGTTCGATGGATTGACCAGCGGGTATGCCGCCCAGAAGTGGGCCAAAGCTCATCAGCACAGTTTGTCCATCTTTAGATTTGCAATAATTTTTAGAAAGTTCAGCAGTTGGGCCACCAACGAACAAGACATAGCAGTTAATATCTGCACGAGCGGAAATCGATCCCAACCAGGGCAGATTTTCAACTCCAGGAGATTGGCTGACAGAGACATTTTTTTGCGAATTTGGCACAAACTGTGGGGTTTGAATTGTAACTGTCGTGGTTTCCGAAGAAGTCTTTCGAGTGCAAGCAGCAGCGACCAAAAGAATTATAAGCAGCAGAAATTTCAAATTTTTTGTAGGTGCCATATCCAAACTTATCGGCGGCACCGGGCAGGACTTTAGTTGGGGTGTCTCAATTTGGGGCAGATTAACGAAAGGGAAACTTTCGCGCCCCGGAAGTGAGACATCCCCTCTGGTTCGGGCTTTGGATTCTGATCTGGTTGGACCAGTTCAAGCGGCGGTGCCATCAATCGGCAACTAGTTGCCGATTTTGACACATATTCGGTTGCTCTCTGCCGTTTTTGACAATAGAGTAATTGCATGTATCTACGAGTGCTGGACTTAAAAAAGCTTCTTAAGAAATCAAATTTCTTTCTTTTTGGGCCTCGATCGGTAGGAAAAAGCCACCTCATTAAAGTTCAGTTTCCAAAATCGCAAGTGTTTGATCTTCTTGAAGACTCTGTCTATCATACGTTACTGCTACGCCCCGAGGCCCTTGGAGAAATGATTGATCCAAAATCCGAAGTAGTCGTAATTGATGAAATCCAAAAGTTACCAAAGCTTTTGGATGAAGTTCACCGGCTGATTGAAAAACGAAAGTTTCGATTTCTTTTAACGGGTAGCTCAGTCCGAAAACTTAAACGAAGCGGTGCCAATCTTCTTGGTGGGCGTGCCAGGGAGGCTCAGCTCTTCCCTTTAGTTTACCCCGAGATTCCAGATTTTCGACTTCTCCATTACCTCAATTATGGCGGCATACCTAGACACTATTTGTCTGACGAACCCTATGAGGATCTAAAAGCCTACGGAAAAACTTATTTGGCCGAAGAGATAAAAATGGAAGCCGCCGTCAGAAATTACGATCGTTTCGTGCGATTCCTAGAAATAATGGCCCTGAGTAACGGGCAAGAGCTCAACTATCAAACGCTTTCCAGTGACAGTGGGGTTCCCGCTAGAACCATTGAGTCTCATATCGAAGTATTAAAGGACACTCTGATTGGTTTTGAACTTCTGCCGTATCAAAAGACTATTAAAAGAAAAGCGACTACAAAATCAAAATTTTATTTTTTCGACTGCGGAGTCGCCAATTATTTCGCGCAAAGGCTTCCTTTAAAAGAAAATCATGCTGATATTGGAGTTTGTTTTGAGCAATTTATAATTTTAGAAGTCCGAGCCTACCTAGCATATCAAAGAATTGATAAAAACATCACATTCTGGAGAACCCGAGGCTACGAAGTGGATCTTGTCATTGGATCTGAGGTCGCCATAGAAATAAAGTTTGCCAAAGTTTTCAAGCCAGAACATTCGGCAGGCTTGGTCGCGCTTGGCGAAGAAAAACTGATAAAACGTATGATAACCGTGGGACGTTTTCAAACAGAAGGCGTATTTAAGGGGATCCCATACCTTAACTATAAAACATTTTTATCCGAACTCTGGAATGGAAAAATTTTGTAATTTGAACAAGGAATTATAGGACAATCTCTATGCTGGAAAAAAATTTTGAAAAAGAGAGCCTGTACCCACATCGTTGCAAAATTTTGGACTGAAATATTGCGGAGTTTTGTATCCACCGGCCGCGCGCGCAATTTTGCAACTACAAAACCGAAGTGATCGGCAGAATCAGTGATCTGTCGTCGACTTGATGTATTTGCTTATCTGCACAGAGATACAAAATTTTACTTCGGGAATATTTTTTTAGAAAGGAGGCCGCCGAAGCCGATTCCGAGCGAGTCGGGCGATGAGATTTGATAGCGATAATTCCCAAAATCCCATCTTGATTCTCGACGGCCAGGGGAACTTGCGCCCCGGAGCGACTTCTAAAATGGAAAAACCGAAAACTTTTTCCCAGCTGGTAATGAAATTGCAACCGAATATTTCTATAGATCAGACCTTCCATTTCAAAGGGTACGCTTCCAGCTTTGTTTTGAACCAGGCTTTTGGCCTCTGCCTGATCTTCCAGAATACACACATGGCCTTTTGTCCCGCCTTCTATCGGCAAGAGCCGAATCAGAAAAATAGACTCTAGGGCGTAAAGCAATTTCTTCTGGGTCGCTTCAGAAATTTGAACCTTTCGCTGTGATTGATCGCTTGGCCCTGATTGTTTGCTAAGAACTGAAACAGAGCCAAAAGCTGCGAGAAGACCAAAGTTGTTGGGTAAACCATTTTTATATCACGGTCCAAAATTGTTCGAATTTGGTCGGCGATCCTGGTCGCACGCAACTGTTGGCTTCTTACAAAACAAACCCCAGGAAGTCCGCCCCTTTCTAGGTAAAGCGGAATCTCTGGGCTTAGTTTCAAAGAACTGTGAATTTCGCTTTCAAAAGATTGGAGAAAACCATTCAAGCTGTGTGCTGCGATCAGTTGCGGGGCCAAATCCGAAAGCGCGCGATGCTGGATTTCAGAGATCGAAAGCGGCAAGAGTTCAAGATTGATAATTCGACCTGTTAGTGATTCGCGGATCGCTTTACGACTCGTAAATCTGACCGATCCGGTCAAGATATACTGACCTGGAATCTTTTTAACCCGAACTCGTTCTTTCAGTGCCGGGAAAAGGGCCGGAACTATCTGGCATTCGTCGATCGCCGTTTTCAATTCGGCATGATTCTTCAGAAAACCCTTTGGACTTTTCCTGACCTCAAAAAGAGTCTCTTCGTCGTCTAAAGTTAAATACTTTTTGGCGACAGTTTGAGTCAGGGTCGTCTTACCCACTTGTCGATGGCCAAGAATACCAACGAGTGGGCTGAAATTCATAACTTGCTTTACGATATCGAATAAAAATCGATGATGGGTATGGGGCATAGACCTTGACCTTCCATCAAGGAGTTTGTCAATTTTACGTCGGACGCTTTTTTGACATAGGTGCCGGGATCTTTATTGCCAAGCACAGCAGTCGGGATTCCTCCTTAGCTGATGGGCGATTGGCGGCAAAATAATTGGCCGAATGTTCGACCGTTTTCTTTTCAACCAGAGAAATATTATGCGTTTTAACGGGAAGATCTTCTTTCTCAACTTGTGAAAGTGTTCTGAGGGTCTGCAGTCAAAAATGAAATGAAATCACCCGAATGCGACCCCCGGGTTGATGGCAGTGGTTACGATTGAAGGTATCACCTGGTGCTTTATGATTAGTATATACTTGTATATACGGCCGAGATAGTTTAAATTTAAAGTCAAGGTAGGTTTAGTAAGATGTGGTATCTTGATGTTATTAAAGCGCTTCAAAAAGATCGATGCCAGTTCGCTGTGGCGGGTGGATTTGCAGTGGCCTTGCATGGGTTTCAACGAGGGACGATTGATTTAGATCTTTGTATTGCCATGAATTTTGAGAATTTGGTAAAAATTGAATCCACCTTGCGCGGACTTAACCTGGTCAGTCGAATTCCAGTCGGAGCCTCTGAAATTTTTAAATTTCGTCAAGAATACATTCGCAATAGGAATTTAATCGCCTGGTCTTTTGTCGATCCAAAAAATCCGGCACATGTGGTTGATTTGATCATTACTGAAGATCTTAGAAAACTTGCTCTCACGAACATCAAAATGTTTGGTATCGGCGTGCCCGTTATTTCCAAGAATGCGCTTATTAAAATGAAACAGAAAGCTGGGCAGCCGCAAGACCTGGAAGATGTGCGGGCGCTTAAGAACCGAAAAAAGGAATCGAATGAAAAAAATTAGGCAGCTTCATCCGCAGAAAGTTAAAGGATCGAAAACCCCCACACCCGAGCAAACTTGGAAGTTTCTTGAAGACTACGCTGAATTTGTGCATGGCCAAGATCAAAAGACAAAACTGATTAGCCTTAGGGTACCCGCTAACATCTTAGAAACTTTTAAGTTCACCGCCAATAGAGCGGGGAAAAAGTATCAAACACAAATCGTGCAGTTGATGCGCGAATGGTGTCAAAAAAATTAGATCCTAGAATCCCCAAAGGTCGAAAATGCCGCAACTCTAACTTCTGGCCGCGGCAATGGCATTAAGTATTTTTGAATCCCTTATCGAAAATATCAGCGAAAAACTCAGCTGAGTATTCGATGGACTTTAGAAATTCGATCGCTTTTTCTGCCGATAGTTTGGATGCTATAGATCTTTGCGGACTATCTTTTGGAATAATAACAAACTCATGAAGTCATTCTGTGGAAACTAATACGCCAAGGTTTCCGCCATCGAGTGCACAAAGGTTTTAGGCAAGTTCAACGACTCGATTGAGGTGAAGCAAATCGTGGGCAGGAACATGATCGGTCGCACTTTCTAAAATTTTAGCTTCGAATTTTATTCTCCAGTCTTTCAAAGTTTTTCCTTTTATTTCTAAATTTTTAGACTGAGCGAACGGGCGAAGGTATTGCATCATTCGATATCATGACGGCCTGGAATGATTCTCATTGGGCTGGAACAGTTTTGCATCCCGGTAAAGACTTTCTTCGAAAAAAGAAGTTTAGTTGCGAACACTTGTCCAAAAAAGTAGACACCCCTTTCGATTTCGGAAAATTAGAAAATCGAGTGTTTTCCTCGGTTTAAGACGGGATCTGAAAACTTAAATGGCAGGTATGTCTCTTGCTCTTCAGTGGGCTGTGAACTAAACAACTAACCCAAAGAGGTAAATATGATTTCGCTTTTAATTCCGATGCTGGTCGCAGCATTTGCCCCCCATTTTTCTTTCGCGCAGGAAGACGCTGTGGATCCGCCTTTGCTTGTTCAAGATGTTAAGTGTGTGGGAAACGTCAAGACATCATGCGATTTTATTGCTAGCCATTTATATTTGTCCCCCGGCGATTCCATAAATGAGAAAGAAATTCAAAGCGCAAAATTAAGACTCTCTTCAGTTTCAAAATTTAAATCCGCCGACATTCGTCTGGAAAAAGGCTTCGAAGTGGGAAAAGCCTCAGTGGTCATTGAGGTCGTAGAAGCCGACTCAGTAAAAAAAGAATTTGCCCTGGGAACTGTTTTAGAGAATTCAAGTTTAAGCCAGCGAATCGCCGGTCGCATTAGTCATCATGATCTATTTGGCGCTGGAAAAATTTTAGAATTGGAATTGGCAGGACAAGTACGGGTCAGCGGTCCCATTCAATCTGGATACGCTAGCCGCCTACAATACATTGATCCTAGTTTGTTCGGATCTAAAAAGTATTTTTTGGTCGCTGGTTTATCTCAAGAGAAGTCCGGGTACGAGGAAAAGGACGGGTATAATTATGAATTCCAAAAAGCCGGCGCAGATATATCCCTAGGTCAGAGAAATGCCGACTCTTCCTATTTCACTATTGGCTACCAGCATTTGCTGACCTCAAGGTACTCTGTTAATTCTATCCAGACTTACAATAAAATCTATCGCTTTGGTTATGGTTGGAACACAGAGGACGATACTTACTTTCCGACGCAAGGATCAAGGTTTGGCTTAAGTTTAGCGTTGGCCACAAGTGATGGGCCCTCGAGCCTGATCAATCTTGGGTTCGGGTATCAGAGGACTTGGACCACGGTGAATAATAAAAATTTGACGCTTCACTTAGGTAGTACGCCTGGCCCCGAAAATAGGCGGCAACTGGACGACGACTTACATTTCTTAGGATTAGCATACTCAGGTCCTATTGCCGCAAGCGAAAGTTTTGGAGGCATCTCACGAGGCCGTTGGTACATTGAACCGGGGATAAAAGGTTTCTCGTACTCGGCAGAAAACGGAACTACTTTTCTGCCTGGTGTAAAAACGGGCGTGCGATTGGATACAAAAGCATTTGGAATTGTGGACCTTTATGCTTTGGCTACCACCGAAATAAATGCTGGGAGAGGAAAATGACCTTTGGGTATTTTTTAACACTCTCGGTGCTAATGCTGACAATTTTGCAGGGATGTTTTTCAAGGGCCACTGTTTTGTCTCCGTTTTTCATTGATAGTCAAATGGGCGCATATGTGAAGGAGATGAAATTTCCAGATAGTTTTTCAAAGGACCTAACAAGTGGATTGACCAATAAAATTCTTTTTCGATTTGAACTTATAGATGGTTCTCATGAGCACTTGCAGAATGTCGCCGAGGTTTCGATAAAGTACAATCTTTGGAATGAGAATTTTAAAATTATTATGGTCACCGGCAACACCGAAACAAGTCAGCGCACTTTGCAGACGTTAGATGAAGTACTTAGCCTTTTAAGCTCGCTAAGAATTCAAAATCTTTGGTCTGCAGGTCAGTTACCCAAGTCGGAAAGTTTTAGCTTGAAAGTAGATGTCCTTTTGAATCCGGTAGAAAAAGAACAAATGGATAAAATTCGCGAATGGGTCACCAAAAACAGTTTATCAACTCCGACGGATGTCGCAGGCGTCGCAGCTTCCAGAGGCGTTTCATCTTCAAGGTCAAATGAATTGTTTAATAGGATATTTACGCAATATTCTAAGGGAACGAATTACGCATCGATTTGGCGAGATTCTAAAACTGCGGGGCCGTTCTCGCTGAAGGAACTAAACCATGAAAAAAAATAGCGTTCAGTACATGCTCTTTTTTACCGTTCTGACCATGATGCTTTTACCAATGGCCGCTGCTTTTTATTTTCTTGATCACTCTTTGCAAACCAGTCTTGATTTGGGGTTCAATCAGCAAATTCACCAGACCTTGGATAGGGCTGCGCAAAATTTGAAACGTCTAAAAAATGTAGATTCTGAAAATTCAGAAAAGTATCGCGAAGACTTTGAACAAGTCGCGAATCTTAAGATGATCTATTCACAACCCGAACTTGTTAAAAATAACATCATGGATTCACTTAAGATTTATTTCGGGATAGGTCTGACCGTAGCGGTTCTTTTTTCCTTAGCTATCGCCACATTCTTAAGTCAAAAAATATCTAAATTGTATCGTAACACCTTTAGTGACCTTATTCGGCAACAAGAAAAAGTGCGATATCTAGAGGAAATTTCAACTTGGCAAGAATTAGCGAAAATGTTGGCCCACGAAATTAAAAATCCGCTAACCCCAATTGAAATCTTGGTGACTGCGCTAACAAAGTCTTTTCAAAAGAAAACTGAAAATGAGTTTAAGATGCAGTTGCTGGAGACCGAAATAATGATCAGCGAAGAATTGGGTCATTTAAAAAATATCGTCCACAGATTTAGTGAATTTTCGAAAATCCCAAAGGTCCAAGCAGAGCGCCACAACATAACTGAAGTAGTGCGGCAAAATATTAAAATCGTTTCCGCGTTATTTTTAGATGCGAAAATTGAATTTGAGTTGACCGAAAAGTTAGAGCACTTTGTAAAAATCGATACCACTCTGTTTCGCCAGGTCATCACAAACATCGTGAAAAACGCGGTTGAGGCAAATCCAAATCAAAAAATTGTCATAAAATTTAAACTTTTCGATTTGGAAAGTGTAGTCCAGCTGAAGATTCATAACGACGGTACACCCATTCCCATTGGACTCATAGGGCGAATTTTTGATCCGTATTTTTCGGAAAAAAAGGGCAAAGATAACATGGGCCTCGGGCTTACGATCGTTAGAAAAATTATAATAGAGCACGAGGGTGAAATCGAATACGCCTTGGATCAAGGTCTGCCCGGTTTCGTGATTACTTTAAGAAAGGTTAATTAAGTGCAAAATGAGATTTATAAATCGCAATTGAATCCTACCGTTTTAGTTTTAGACGATGAAAAAAATATTCGGAAATCGATCGAGATCGCATTATCGCAGGAAAACATTCACGTTCTTTTAGCTCATGACCCAGCAGCTGCGCTACGAATTTTAGCTGAACGTATCGTAGACTTAATGATTGTAGACATTCGCCTTGGCGAGATTGATGGCTTGGCTTTTTACAAGAAGGTGCTTCGCGATGGATTTAATGTTCCCATTATTTTTATCTCGGGTCATGGAAGCTTAACTGAGGCAGCACAAGCGGTCCAAATGGGAGCCTATGATTTTGTCGAAAAGCCATTCAGTGCCGAAAAGATAACCACTACGGTTAAACGCTGCTTAGAGTTTCACCAGCTTACGGAAAAAGTTCGGAGTCTCAGTCAAATCGGCAATGGGGAAAAGATCATCGGTGAGACCCAAACAGTAAAACGAATTATCTTAGACGCTGAACGGGTCGCAAAGACAAATGCAAATGTTTTAATTGCTGGAGAAAGCGGCACCGGGAAAGAATTGATCGCAAATTTGATCTACTCCCAGAGCGATCGGGCGGGCGGGCCCTTTGTCAAAGTTAATTGTTCGGCGATCCCGGAGAATTTGGTTGAGAGTGAACTATTTGGGTTCGAAAAGGGGGCATTCACTGGCGCAGTCTTGGCGAAAAAAGGCTTTTTTGAAATCGCAAACAGAGGCATTATTTTTTTAGACGAAGTCGCTGATCTTTCGTTACAAGCGCAAGCAAAATTGTTGCGTGTTCTTCAGAGCGGTGAAGTCCAAAAAGTGGGTTCCGAAAAAGTAATAAAGGTTGATGTTCGAGTCTTGTCTGGCACGCACAAAGATTTAAAATTAGAAGTCGCACATGGAAGATTTCGCGAGGATTTATTTTATCGCCTAAACGTTGTGCCCCTCAAAGTGCCAAGTCTTCGTGATCGGCCCGAGGACATTCCGCTTTTGATCAAATATTTTTCAAAAGTTCTTTCAGTAAAAAATAATCTTAAAGAAAAATCTTTTGATGATGACGTTGTCGTGGAGCTTAAACGTTATCGCTGGCCAGGCAATATTCGCGAATTGCAGAATGTGCTTGAGAGAATGATTATCCTCAGCGGAGCAAAAATTGGAATTCTGGATCTTCCAGAAGAAATCATGGCTACTTCTGATGAGTCCGGAAATGAGAATCAAGTGACAGCATTAAAAGACTTTCGAAACCGCGCCGAACGAGAATTTATTATCAATACGATGAAACGAAATCTAGGGAACATCAGCCAGAGCGCTTTGGAGTTGGGAGTTGGCCGTACTTATCTTCACAAAAGGCTCAATGTTTTAAACATCGAAAAAAAAGATTTTCTGGTGGATTGATCGGATCGTTAAAATTAATTAAAGATCATATCATTTGGAAATTCTTTTTGAATCAATCGCGCAGCTTCTGGATACTGGTTTTGAGATTTAAATGTCAAAAGAGCAATGCACGCACGGGCAATAGGCTGCTCCCGAAGTAGATCACGAACTGGACTGATTTGGTCCAGCATCAATTGAGAAACCGTCAAATGAATTGGGTTGGGCGCGCGAATGCTATCCACCGCAGTTTTGAGCCAGAGATTTCTGGCGATCTGTTATTGCACTTCTCTTTGAGCGTGCAGCTGATAGCGATTCGCAGGTATCCGGGGTAGGCGAATTTTCAAGTTTCGAATTTTTTTTAACCACTCGTCGTTTTTGGCACAGCGACAACCTTTAAAACTTGGTCTGGTTTTTGAAACTGCTTAGTTACGTCGAGGGGATGGCGTGGAGATTTTCAGGTGGACTTTATAATCGTCCGCCCGTCGCCGTCCTGATCCGCTTTTCGGATTTTTACATGAAGGAGTCCTTAGAATGAATTTTCAGAAAATAAATTTGGTCGCGGTTTTTGCGTTCGCCCTTGCTACCTCTTCTTGTTTGGAATTTAAGCACAAAGAAAAAGCGCAACAACCTGCCGCTCTTGAGCTTTTGCAATCCACTCCGTCACCGGAGCAAGGGCCTGAAAGCGTGCCACTGCCTGTGGATGATTCTGCGGAATGGGCGTTTGCGGTGGAGCCTTTGCCTGCGCCGCAAGACTATCAAGCGATCGTCCGTTGGCCGCCGCGATTGTTAAAGACAATGGTTGTCGAGTCCCCGGGGCCAGCGCCCACACCGGCTTTGCAAGAGAAAACTTTGCTTGAGGTGCAGCGGGGATCACAGCAATTTCAGTTTCAGGATGAACTTGGTCAAACTTATTTTCGGGTCGAAAATGCAATATCTTTCAGGCGAAAGATGCAAGCGGGATCGCAGAAGTTTTTTTCTGTCTTTGATATTTCTGATCCCAAATCTGTGTCTTTGCTACGATCCGAAAAAATTGCGGCGCCAATGGATTTTGTCTTATCAGATAAAATTGAATTGCATCAGAACACCGAGTGGAAGTTTAACCGTGTTTTTCTTGGGGCTGCGTCGGAAATTAAAACCAATGGATTTCAGTTGGCGATCAAGAGCGATTATTTTCAATCCGACAACGCAATGATTGAATCATTCAAGTGGACAGAGCGCGCGCCACCCGCACAAAGTGGGCGATCGGGCGGCATCGTTTTTATACAAGCCCGAAAAGCCATGGGCGCTTTAACTTTTAATCTCCACGGTGAATTTGGCGGCCATGGTCGCGACGGCGAACCGTTCGCTCAGCGTGCGGCTCAGGGGCCGCCTGGATCTGGATCGCAACAAGAGTGCATTGAATTCGCGGCTAGTCGCCGCTGCTCGTGTGTTGCCAACGGCGGCAACGGAGGTCGCGGCGCACAGGGTTTAGCTGGGCGTCCAGCCGTTCGTGGTGGCGATGGTGGAGCCACCGGCCAAGTCATTTTAATTATCGAAGATCACGAAGGGATTTTTGCTAGAGATAATTCCACACCTGGCGAGGGCGGATATTCCGGCAAAGGCGGACTAGGACAACAAGGCGGGCAGGGTGGTTTGCCCGGCAGTGGGCATGGAGATTGCCGGTGGGGAAATGCCGGTCAAGACGGGGACACTGGCCCGCGCGGGGCAGATGCTTCGACCGCGCTTAACGGACTGAAAAAAGAATGGTGCTTCCAGGGGGTCAATCAAATCACTTGCCCCGTCTACTGAAACGGTTTTTTGACATCCGCACCGTCAAAATAATGGTTAAAAATTATTTTTCCGACTAATGCAGATTTTTGAAAAGGAACTGTTACTTCGGCAGATTTTTTTAAAAAGGTCTAGCCATAGGGGCCGAATAGGAGCCGCAACTTAAGCCATTTTAAATTAAATCGCACAAGGGATAGTGATCAGCATAAAACTTCCTATCCGATAGTCCAATTCTAGTTAGCCCAAGGTCGGGCTGGCCCAGCGAAGTCCACCCGCGGAAAAAAGCAGGCACGGGTGTTGCTCTTCCTCTGTTTGAACGGGGGCGATTTCTATGAGTTCGACCAAAGGCGTGTTTACTGCTTTGTCCGGAGCGATGGCTCAATCCACAAAATTAGAAACGATCGCCAATAATATTGCCAACGTGAATACGCCATCGTTCAAACGAGATCAGCAACTCTTTAAAGAATATTTAACGGCCAATGAAAAACCACCCTCGGTCATTCAAGTTCCAAAAATTCCAGGAAGCATTGAAAGCTTTTACGATATGCAAGGCGGCGACAAAAGTTTTGTCGATACCAATGGAACCTACACAGATTTTTCTCAAGGCGGATTAAAGTCCTCAGGAAATCCGCTGGATGTCGCCATCGACGGAAAAGGATTCTTCGAGGTCGCAACTCCTCAAGGCGTTCGCTTAACCCGCCACGGGTCTTTCACGCTAGATGGTAACGGTCAAATGGTCACCCACGAAGGGCTACCAGTATTGTTGCAGGGAACGGGCGCTGGCGACGAATCAGAGGTGTCGTCGCGGGTGATCCGCACTCAAAGTTTGAATGGAATTTCCATCGCTGAAAACGGCGATGTTCGTGATGGGGATGCTTTGCTAGGACGGCTTTCGGTGGTCGACGTCGATCAGCTAGATGGCTTACAAAAAGTGGGAAATTCGCTCTATCAAAAAAAACCAAATTTTGTGATCAATCAATCGCAAGTGACAACGCCTAATCTGAAACAAGGATTTTTAGAAACCAGCAACGTCAATATTGTCCAAGAAATGACGGACATGATTACAACTTCTAGAAATTTTGAAACCGCGCAAAAAGCGATTCAAGCCTATGACTCGATGACTGAACGATTAGTTAACCAGGTTCCTAAAACTTCTTAAAGGAAGATTTCGCTTATGATTAAAAGTTTGAATACAGCCGCCACCGGAATGCAAGCCCAGCAAAACAATATGGATGTTATCGCCAACAATTTGGCCAACGTTTCCACCGTGGGATTTAAAAAATCCAGAGCGGAATTTGAAGATCTGCTTTACCAAACAAAAAAAGAACCTGGTCAAGCCACGGGTCTTAATTCAGTAACTCCTACCGGAGTCCAAACCGGGCTTGGAGTTCGCACCGCTGCCATTCAAAAAAACTTTGATATTGGGTCTCCGGTGTTAACTAAAAACGTTCTGGACATCATGATCGAAGGCCCCGGATTTTTTCAAATCTTAACTCCCGACGGACAAATCGCTTACACCCGCGACGGGCAGTTTAAAAAAAATGCCCAAGGCCAAGTCACTGATAAAAACGGAAATTTTCTGCAGCCCGCGATGACGATTCCTCCTGAAGCTTCGGGTTTAGATATTTTATCCAACGGCGAAGTGCGCATGTATATCGGAGATCAAGTTCAAAATGCCGGGCAGCTAGATATTGCAAATTTCGTGAATCCAGCTGGGTTAAAATCCATTGGCAAAAACTTGTACTTGCCCACTTCGGCCAGCGGCCAACCGGTTGTTGGTCGACCGGGTTTGCAAGGTATGGGCGGATTAGCCCAAGGACAAATCGAACAAAGCAACGTCAATATTGTAGATGAAATGGTGAATATGATCTCGGCGCAAAGAGCTTATGAAACGAATTCGAAAGCCATTCAAGCTGCGGATCAAATGCTTCAATCGGTGAACAACTTAAAATAGGTGCTTAGATGTTTCTTTTGATTTTTTTGGGAATTCTTCATGCGGCTGATGTCACTTTCGTCAACGAAGTCACGACGGTTGCGCACGAAAATATTTTACTGATGGATTTGGCCAGCGTTTCAAATCTATCGCCTGCTCTTGAAGAAAAAGTTCTGAAAACGGTGATTTTTACCACCCAAGAAGCGTTAGAGACTTTAGAAATCAGCAACCTAGATTTGCTTAAAAAAGTAAAACCAGCAGTAGCGGCGCAAGCAACGGGGGCTTCGGAAATGGCCACAAATTGGGTTTATTTTTTACCCGGGAAAATTAGAATCAAACGGACGACTAGTCAAATTTCCGAATTGCGTTTGCAAAATTTGGTGAAGCTGGATCTCCAAAAAAAATGTCCCTCGTGTTTGATAAAAAGTGTGACGATCAAAAGACCCGAAATGGTTGGAACCTTAGTTTCTTGGAGTTTAGATTTTCAAAATATTCCCGTTCAAAAAAATTTCTTAGTCCCTCTAAAAATGGTGAAAGCGCCCAAAACCGAAGAGACCTTGTGGCTGAATATTCAGGCCGGAATTTTTCAGGAAGGTTTTAAAACTACGGCCTTGGTTTCTCGTGACCAACGCCTTGGCGAAAAAGACGTGAAAAAAGAATCCATCGAAATAGGAAATTTCAAAGATCGATTAGCCACATGGGAAGAGATTCAAACCTCGCGTATGAATAAATCGCTATCGGTGAACCAGCCGATTCTTTTGAGTGACCTTCAAAAGGATTTTTTCGTCAATCGCGGTCAAGTGGTCAAAATTATTTCAGGGTCTGATCAATTCGAGGTCAGCTCGCAGGCCACCGCCGAAGACGCCGGGTATTTTGGCGATCTTATAAAACTAAAATCGTTGGATCAAAAACGAACACTTTCAGGAATTGTGATTGAAAAGGGATTGGTGAGAATCCAATGAAACTTTTATGCGGCTTTTTATTTTTAGCCCTTGCGGGATGTTCGATGTCTTCAGAAAAACCAACCAAGCCCGCACTTCTGATCGATGGTTCACCCGCAGTTAAATTTTCAGAATACCAACAAATGCCCGTAACACCGCAGCGATCGTTTAAGAGAATGACCAAACAAAAGCTTGAAGAAGAATCCGAAGTGCAAGCTCAGGCGGGATCTTTGTGGGTGATGGAAGGCCAAGGGTCTTATTTATTTTCCCAAAACAAAGCGCGCCGGGAGGGAGATTTGCTGAACGTTCGAATGGAAGGCGCGGCTCAGAAACAAGTTGAAACCAAAGTGTCCGTGATCAAAAAACTTCTTAAGCAACTCGAGGAAGAAGAAAAACTAAAACGTCAAAAAAGCGAAGAAGAGCTTAATAAAAAACCCGAAGACAAAGGGACTTTGGCGCAAACCGATGGTGCCGCTGCTGCTGCCAGAGCTCCTGCCTCGGAAACTGCGCCACCCGCCGTGCCCGGCGCCCCGGCTGAAAAAGAAGAGGCTCTCGATCTGCAAACGGTCCAAACAAAAATTACCGAAAAGCAAAGCGATGGCTTTTATCGCATCAAAGGTCAGCAACCTTTTATGATTGGAAAGCGCGAGTATAAAGTGATCGTCACCGGATTAATTCGGTCCGAAGATTTCAATGACGAAGGTGTCAGTTCGAACAAAGTTGTGGATGCTCAGTACGACGTCGTTAGCCTGCGACGTAAGAACAGCCAGGAGATGTAATGCATAAAAAACTTTATTCTCTGATCGCCGTATTTTTATTTTTAACCGCCACTGCGGAAGGTGCTCGTCTCAAAGATATCGCCAGCATCCGGGGAGTTCGGGAAAATCAGTTAATCGGATACGGCTTAGTTGTTGGTCTTAAGGGCACGGGCGATGGAAAATCAGAGTTCACCAGCAAGTCGTTGGCCAGAATGATGGACAAGCTGGGTGTAAAATTAGACAGCCCCTCGATCGAAAGTAAAAACGTGGCCGCGGTGATTATCACGGCGCAGCTGCCAAGCTTTGCAAAATCCGGAAACCCATTAGATGTTTCAGTCAGTAGCGTGGGTGACGCGAGCTCTCTCGAGGGCGGAACTTTATTGCAGTCACCACTTCGTGCCGCCAACGAACAGGTCTACGCCGTTGCGCAAGGATCGATACTGTTAGGTTCTGGCGGAAAAGAGGTTTTCACGACAGCCGGGCGAATTCCCAATGGCGCGATTATCGAAAAAGATGTCAGCAGTGATTTTTCAACGCGAAAACTTTTTCGACTGACTTTGCACAATCCCGATTTCACCACCGCAGCCCGAGCCATCTTGACCATTAATAAAGAATTGGGCGGGCAGTATGCTTCGGCAAAAGATTCAGGGACTATTGATTTGATTGTACCCAATCAGTTCGAGGGCAAGGGCGTTGAGCTTCTAGCGACCATCGAATCGATCGAAATAAATCCCGATATGAAAGCCAAAGTTGTGGTGAACGAGCGTACCGGCACTGTGGTGGTGGGTGAAAAAGTGCGAATTTCGAAAGTGGCGATCTCGCACGGAAATTTATCCGTAAAAATCAAAGGCAAATCAGAAAAAGATTCAGTCGAAGAAAAAATCACTGTCCTGGACTCTGGAGTCAGCGTTGGGGATCTAGTTCAGGCTTTGAACAAGTTGGGAATCTCTCCGAAAGACCTGATAACCCTCCTTCAGTCCATAAAGGCAGCTGGAGCTTTGCACGGGGAACTAGAAATTTTATGAAATTTAATTATTGTTTTGGTTCGGAATTGCATACAATAAAGTTATCGGCACCAATGACAAGGATGTTGTTGGCGCTTGGGGAGGGTGAGTTAGAGATCGTAAACCAAGGACGGTTTGGATTGAACTCAAGTTTCTCGCAGGAAGCAGAAGCAAAAGGTCAGCACGACAAGCCAAGGATTGGCTTTATCAGGGCCCAAGCTTTAAAGAGTGTTAAGTGCAGGATGCACGCTAAGACTCTGGCTCAACTCCCCGTTTTTTTTGGCCGTTTTTTTTGGCCGATTGGCGTTGGCCAAAAAATAAAAAATGAAAATCAATAATACGCCATTGCCAATGAAGCCCAAGATGACGTCCGAGCAGGCCGATCAAAGACTTAAAGACGTGGCGTCGCTGTATGAAAAGCAGTTTTTGCGCGAGCTTGTGAAATCTATGCGGACCACGGTTACCGAAAGTGGACTGGTTAAAACCAATCCCGCCGAAAAAATGTATCGCGAAAATTTGGATCAAGACTACGTCGAAAAGTGGGGCGACAAAGGCGGCATCGGACTTTCTAAAATTATCTACGATCAGTTGTTGCAAAAACTGGGTCCGCAAATGGGAATCAAAGCCGCTGAAGGGCCAGCACCCAAGGGGCCTTTTCCGGTCCACCCTGATCACCCTTTGAAAATTAATACGCTTCCCAGTGAAAATCCGAAGCAAAAGAATTTACTCATTGAAAGCCCCGCGGGTGGACCCCGAGCAGAAGTGTTGGCGCCCTGGAATAGCCGTGTAACCTTTGCCCAGAAAATAAATCCTACTGAAACTTTGCTTCGGCTTCAGCACGACAATGGATTTAAAAGCCAAATTTTAGGCGCCTTTGAAGATCAAGAGATCAAGCCTGATTATTTGGCGGGTGAGAAGATTACAAACCTTAAGGATGGGCAGAATAAAATTATCTGGACTGTCGAATCAACAGACACTGTTTAAGGGTTCAGGACCTTGGCCCGTTTTCTTAAGGCTTAGAGCCATTATCCGCAGAACTAAGATTTTTAAGACCTGGTCCAAAAAAAAAAAATTAAAGAAATCTGTTGTCTCAGTATGATACACTGACCCTGGAGGCCTGCTATGAAAATTACACACAATAAAGTTGGACAAAATTTAAATTTAACGGATTCAGGAAAAGCTGAAAAATCCAAAAAAGTCGACAGCCCAGCAGCATCAATTGAAAACTTAAAGTCACTTCCTGAAGAGGCCTCGACGGAATCTTCAAAAGTGAATTTGTCCCAGCGTTCACAAGATATTCGTAAGGCCAAAGAAATCGCACAGAAAACTCCAGACGTGCGTGCCGATCGTGTGCTTGAGCTTCAGAAGAGAATCGATGAAGGCACCTACTTGGTAGATGCAAAAGATATTGCCGACAAAATGGTGGATGAAGAACTTCAATGGTCATAGTTTAAAAGCGGGCGTGAAGTTTCATGGATGAAACTCAAATTAAAAAAATTCAAATTGATTACGACCTACTTTTATCTTCGTTGGAAGAGCTTGAGATTATTTACCAACATCTTTTGGCATTGCTTTTGGAAGAGAAAAAAACTTTGGTCGCGGCGCAAATTGATCAACTGCAAAGCTTGAATCAAAAAAAAGAAAACCTACTTATTGCTATCAAAAAAATTGAAGTCGAGCGCGAGAAACAGGCTGCGAAACTAGGTCGAACCTTGGGGTTGAAAAAAAGTTCACCGCGTTTGCTAGAGCTTGCCGGTCTGCTTTCTCCGGAACGATCAAAAATTTTTAAAAGCTTCCATCAGAAACTGGACACCATGGTGCGAGAAGTTTCAGATATCAATCGCGAAAATGAAAAATACGTTCTTTCCGCTTTGTATATATTAAAAGGCTCGATGGGAGAAATCAAAGATACGTTGACCGGGCAAAAAACCTACCACCGTAAAGGGCAACTGAAACAAGGTCCCGACAACTCTGGCCATTTGGTCAGTCGAGAGGCTTAGAGGGATTTATGGCAAAAATCGGCTCGATGATGGACATGGGTAAGCGATCGATGATGAACAGCCAGACGGCTCTTCAAACGGTTGCACATAATATTGCCAATCGCACCACCGAGGGATACACCAGACAACGCGTGGACCAAGTCACCAACGTGCCAATACAGGAAGGCCGTTTGCAAATTGGTCAAGGCGCCCGGGCTGCGCAGATCAGCAGGATTAATAATTCTTTCGTGGATTCTCAGGTGCAAAAAGAGTCCTCGCAAATGTCGTATTTGAATTCCCAGACTGAACACATTGGTCAAGTCGAACAGGTTTTCAACGAACAACAAAATAAAGGTTTGAATCAATACATCAGCGATTTTTTTAATTCCTTCCGAGAACTTTCAAACAATCCCGAAAGTGTGACAACACGGACGATGGTGAAAGAATCTACGATTGCAATGATCAAAGATTTTAAACGGATCAACACCGAGCTTGGCAAAGTGCAGGCAGGGGTCGACGACAAAATTCGAAGCCAAGCCGAAGAAATTAATGGCATGGCCCAAGAGGTCGCCACACTGAACGATAAAATCGTGCAAGTTGAACTTCAGGGAATTCCCGCTAACGACCAACGAGACCGTCGCGATTTATTAGTTAAAAAATTAAATGAAAAAATAGATATTAAGGTGGCCGAAGGTGACAAGGGCGCGATCACGATTTCGACGGCGGGCGATGCGATTTTAGTTTCAGGCTTTGATGCGATGAAACTTCGCACTTATCGCGATGGAAATACGGGCCGGATGAACTTATTCTATCAGCAAAGCGAAGACCACCCCCCGGTTGAAATCACCAACAGAATCAGGGGCGGCGATCTAGGCGGAGCCATTCAAGTGCGTGATCAGTTAGTCCCGCAAATGAAGCGTAAGATGGACGAACTGGCTTTGCACATTCAAGAGGAAGTGAATAAAGCTCATTTAAATGGGTTTGATCGCTTGGGGCGCGAGGCCTCGTTTTTCTTCGAACCTCTATCAACTGCAGAGGATGCTTCTAGCCATTTAAATCTAAGCCAAATGATCAACGACGACGTCAATCGCATCGCATCGGCTGCACAGCCAGGGTCGCCGGGCGATAATACCGTGGCCAACGTGATCTCGATGGTTCAGTACAAAGAATTAATGGATAACGGCACCAGCACGATGGATGATTTTTACAAATCGCAAGTGGGACAAATTGGCGTCATTGCCAGCCGAGCGATAAAGTCAAAAGAGGCTCAGGAAGGTATTCTTCAGCAAGCCAATAACTTGCGCGAAAGTATCAGCGGGGTCAGCCTGGATGAAGAGGCCACCAAAATGATCGAGTACCAAAAAGCGTTCGATGCCTCGGCAAGACTAATTAAGACCGCCGACGAAATGTTTGATACCGTACTTAACTTAAAAAGGTAGTGAGTTAGTTTATGCGTGTGACTGAAAAAATGGGTTTTAACCAAGCCCAAACCAACATTCAGAAAAATCGCACCGAGATGGTGGACTTGCAAACTCAAGCTTCAACGCAGAAGCGAGTGACAAAACCATCTGATGATCCCGTAGCCGCCACAAAAGTTTTGGGCGCACGAAGCGATCAAAGATCTCACAGCCAGTTTGTGAAAAACATCGACGTTGCCAAATCGTTTTTGGAATTTACCGATCAGTCGATGTCCGAACTGTCGGAAGTTTTAATGCGCCTAAAAGAATTAGCCGTTCAGCAAGCCAATGATCCTGGAACTAGCGAGCAAACCAGGCGCGTAGTGGCAGAAGAAGTGATGCAGTCTTTTAATCAGCTGATCCAGATCGGCAATCGCAAACTGGGCGATCGATATATTTTCGGCGGATACAAAACCACCAGTTCGCCTTTCGACCTTGAGGGAAATTACAAAGGCGATGATGGCGACATTCGTATTCACATCAACAAGGACGCATTTTTGTCGATGAACTTGCCTGGCAACCGACTTTTTCTTGGCGAAGGAGTGAGTGCTGATGGAGTGGTTCGATCCAACAACGACAATCCAAGAAGCGTGCAAGAGCTTAAAGATTACCAAGAAAAAGGTCTGGCCAAAATTGAACTTCAAAAAGAAGAAAATGAAGATTCCGTTAAGGTGCGAGGTCCTGCCAGCGTGGGTCGAAATGAAAAAGTTTTTAGTTCGGACGTCGAAGAAAAATCCGGCGGTATCAATATTCTTCAAGGCGTAAAAGATTTTGAAATTGCTCTTCGCGTGAATGATAAATCTGTGATTCAAGATTCGATCGACAAAATGGATTTCGCCATTGCACAAGTCGTGCAGTCTAGAGCTCAGGTGGGATCGCGGCTTCAGGCCGTCAACCATTTGCAAGAATCTTTGCAGAAGGCCATCGTCGACAATAAATTAGCGGCATCGCAAGCCGAAGACGCGGATGTTTTTCAGTTGATGAGCGATATTTCAAAATCGGATGCGACTTTGAAAGCGACCTTAGAGACTTCGGGTCGGATGGTCCAGGCAAGTCTTCTTGACTTCCTGAAGTAGAAAATATAATTACAGTTCCATTTCCAATTGCCGATAGAACTGAGGTTCGCACGTTAGTTCTATCGTGAATTTGCACAGCGCATTTTTTAGGAGTAATTATGCTGGTTCTTACAAGGAAGTTAGGCGAAAGCATCGCCATTGACGACCACATTAAAATCCGAGTAGTTCAAATCAAAGGTAAGCAAGTTCGACTGGGCATTGAAGCTCCGAAAGAGACCAAAATCCATCGTGAAGAGGTTTATCTTGCGATCCAAGACACCAATAAAGAATCCTCGACTGTTTCTTCCGAAAAAACTCGTGAAGTCTCGCGGATGTTAAAGCCCTAATTAACCGCATTATATTGTTGCAGTGTCATATTTTCAGGGGCATGCTTTAATTAACGCATTGTTAATGTTCCTAGGGGGGGCCCTTTGACCATTCCAGTAAGTACACAAATTAATATTCTAACCTCGCGGTTTGGACAGGTAGCGATAGAAGAATCGGATATGGTTCTGTTTAACGATGGCCTGCTGGGATTTAAAGAACTTAAAAAATTTGTTTTTTTGGATGATCCTACGGACGATATTTTTGCGTGGCTGCAATCGTGCGAATCGCCCGAAATTGCTTTTCCTATTTTAGAGCCTGAACTTTTCCAAGATAATTTCAAAGTTGAATTAGCCAAGTCTGACTTGGAGCCTTTAAAACTTCAGTCGGCGATGGATGCTAAATTCTTTTGTGTGGTGACGATTCCAGAAGATCCAACGCTAATGACCGCAAATTTAAAAGCACCGCTGGTGGTGAATTTAAAGACCAAATGTGCAAGGCAGTGCGTCCTTCAGGATAACTCGCTTGCGATTCGTGAGCCCATCTTCTTGAAGCTTCAGCAGCGGTTTGTACAAAATCCTGCACGTCGAACCAAAGACGAAATCTCGAAGGCTGGGGTGCTTATCCCAATTCCGAGAAGAAATCCCGATCCACAAATTTAATCCTATTTCTTGGTTTTCTTATTTGAAATTTCAAGCCTATCGCCGACTTGAAAACCGATCTGATCGATCAATGGAAATTGGCTTCGCGGAAAGTTTTTGGCTTCACGTGCGATCGCCACTTTGTCGGAAACAAAAATTATTTTTAGTTGTCCAACCGGGATTAAAAGTTCGCCTAGGTTTTGCGTTCCGGTAGAATCTTTGACCATATTTTTGCGAAAGGCGGTCATCACTTCGTTTTCTTTGATGCCCGCGGATAGTCCAGCATTTAAATAATAATCGCGAATGACGGGATCATTTTCAGACATCTGAATATTTCTTTTCACTTCGATAATTTGGAAGTTTTCGGCAGAGACTATCGTCCCCATCATTAGAATCAGGCCTAAGACGGTGGGTAAGACGGCAAGCTTTTTCATATGACATTCCTTTGTCTTTGAAATGCCATCCTTGGAATATGATTTTACCATCCTGGTACAATCGATTCGGCAGAACTGTGTCTTTCTGAAGCTAGGTTTTGATTTCAGAGCTTTAGGCCAGGGGTCTAGGTCTAGGTTTTATTTTCTTTCGGCAGCGCTCTCGTTTGAATCATTGATCCTAAAGATCATGATTTCAGTATTCAACGGGAACTGGATCTAGTGCACGCCACAAGTACCAGGTGGCGACTGATCGGTAGGGGCGCCATGACTTTGCCAATGTTGTCAGTGCTTTTGCTGACATGGGATACTTTTTTCCGAAGTGTAGGGCTGCGGATTTTTGCAGGCCCAAATCAGCGACGGGCAAGACATCTGGTCTTAGTAAATGAAAAATTAAAAACATTTCTGCGCTCCATCGGCCGATGCCGCGCACTTTCGTAAGATCAAGGATAATTTCTTCGTCAGTCATGCTGGGCCAAGTTTCTGGATTTACTTTTCCGCTAGCGAAATGAGTAGCGAGGTCACGTACGTATGAAACCTTCTGACCTGAAAGGCCGCATTCGCGCAGCTCTTCAGGTGTTTTTTCAAGGACACTGCTTGGGTCGGTCTGGACTAAAAGTACTTGCACGCGTCTCCAAATGCTGTCTGCCGCTTTCACCGAAATTTGCTGGCCTACGATAGACCGAAGCAAGGTCTCGAATGCGTGGCCACGAGATTCCAAAATCTCGCCGTCATATCTCGAAATAAGATCCGCTAGAATAAAATCCTGGCTTAGGTGGTCCAAAGCCTCGGGCCAGTAGTGGCATTTAGTTTTATGAATAATGACCTCGAAGAAAAGTTTGGAGTCAGTTCTATGAAATAAGGCATGCTCTTAGTAAAGCAACTTTAACCGGCGTTGCCATGGGTGCATCGCCCCCCGGGCAGAATAAAAGCGAGGTAGTCACTAATTCCCGCGCTTAAAGATCAGAACTTCGAATCAACTGGTCCAAATCCAATTTCGCTTTTGGTTTTTCGGCTTTGTATTTTTTAACTTTGCGCGAGTCTTTTTCTTTGGCCGGGCGTTTGGGCGCGGGTCGGGCGGTTAATAGTGGCGCAACGGTTGATGGCTTCGCTGCAGTCCCCGCGGTTGCTACTTTCACGGGCACGGTGGCGGTGGCTGGCGCTGGTCGCATTCTATCTAGCACTCGGTCTGCGGAAACATCATTTAGAAAAACAATCTGGCCTTTGGGTAGCGAGCCCATGTTCAGTTTGCCGATGGCAATCCTTTGAAGCTTCAATACGTCGTAGCCAATTTTTTCGAACATCTGGCGAATCTGGCGGTTCTTGCCTTCGGTGATAATAATCTCGACCCATGAATGCTTTTTACTTTTGTGCGCGATCTTTTGCGCCAGGACCGCGGCAACTTTGCCTTCCTTGATGGTGACTCCGCGAAGAAGTTTTTGCAGATGCTCGAACTTTGGATCGCGATCAAGTTTCACTAAATATTTTTTTTGAATATTAGATTTAGGGTTCATCACTTGGTTGGCGTATTCGCCGTCGTTGGTTAAAAGTAGCATGCCCTCGGAATCCCAATCCAATCGGCCGACAGGAAAAACACGGTAAGGGACTTTGTTTAAAAAATCGGAAACTGTGGGTCGTCCCAAGGGATCGGTCAGCGTTGTCAGAACGCCTTTGGGTTTATTCATCATCACATAAATCAGCGGGGCCTTGGATCTTAAGGGTTTGCCATCGACTAAAATTTTATCTTGATGGGGATCGACCTGCACGCCTAGTTCATAGACGCGCTTTCCGTTGATCTGGATTCGACCTTCGGTGATTAATTGGTCGGATTGGCGTCGCGAGGCTATCCCTCGTTCCGATAGCACTTTGTTCAATCGAGTTTTCATTTTTTTCGGATTCCTTAAGAAGAATCACGTTTATAGGCCAATCGCGTGTTGGGCACAACGCAAAAATGTTTCCGCGCGTGGATCGGGTCGAATTTTTCAGAAAGTTAATGCGTGTTCGCGCTCGCGGTAAGGGGGGTGAGCTGTATTTTGCAGGTCCTTTAACAGCAGGGTCAGCAACTTATCGCCCACAAACACGTATTCCAGTGCGCTTTGAACCTTGGCGATCACGTCCGAGCTATTTTGCAGAGCCTGGGTGTCGCCCACTTTGATCATCTGAATGCATTTTTCCACCATGTGGGTCAGCTCGTGATAAAAAGGATTGGTGTCTTTTTTGATAAAAAAGTGTTCGCAGCGTTTCAGTGTGTAGAACAATTTTTGAAATGAAAAAAGTTGATCCTGTTTCATTTCGTACAGCTTTTGAAAAATATATCCACGTACAATTCCGCCGGAAATTAAACCGGCGTGCATTTTAAAACGTGCGGTGACGTAAGGAGCGACCTCGACTTTCTGGGTTTGGTCTTCTTGTAAATCGAAATCGGGATTGTAGTGCACACACAAGTCGCGGCGTAAAGGCTCGAGGTGGCCTTGGCGTATAATAAATTTTCTATCGAACACTTGTAGTTTTAATCCGCGATTGTCGTCCAGGGAGATGGCCAGCATTCGCTTGGGTAGCGGATCAAAAATAATTCTGAATTTCTCGGTGGGTGCTCGGTTAAAAGTTAGATACGAGTTGACCGAGTCTGCAAGGTCATTCAGGTTTTCAAGCTCGAACAGTTGAATATCTTTGGGCCACTGAATTTGATTCAGATCTAATTCGGGCGTTGAATCTTGATTTTGGACCGCTAAAAAATTCTCAAGCGTTTCTTTCAGATCGTGAGTCAATTGTGATTTTTGTTGGTACCAGTGGGGATAGTCTAAACAATCGTAAATAAAATTTTGAATGGTCTCGCTGTCAAAAACTTCTTCCAAATCGTGGGAATTCTGCAGATAATTAAAAAAAGTCAGTCGCACCGGAGACATCTGGTAAGACTGCGTACTTAAAAACTGTATGATGTCATGGATCTTAATCATCTGCGTAATCACCTACGTATAGATTAGGGTCGACCTAGGAGGGTCGTCAAATGCAAAAGGAATTGAATCCAGAGCTGTTCGGGCAAATGCCGAACGAAAGCGCCACGTCTTCACGATGGGTCGAGCCTCAGGTGCCGACCAATGTAATTCCGGTCGATCAAAAAATGATTGATCTGAAAGGTGAAATCAATTTGTCCAACGAGCGGATGATGAAGCTGACAATGCAATTGAGCGAGTTTATGAAATCATCGCAGCTGAAATTCGATCGCATCACTCAGGCATTAACAAAACTAGATCAAAGTCACCAAGCCACAAGTCTAGAAACGTCTCAGCGTGTAGCGCACCTGAACCAAAGGCTAGGCGAGCGCAAGGGCCTGGATCAGAAAATCCAAGAAATGATGGATCGCCACAACGGTGTGCTTCGCGGTTTTGAGGTCAGACTTAATCACTTGCAAAAACTTCTTTCAGAAAAAGAAAATCAATTGGCTTCGACATTGGCTCTTTTGAATGAAACAAAAATGGAAATCGCAAGACTAAAAAGACTTTAAAATTTCGCGCGAATTGCCATATTCGCGAACGGCGCTAAACTGTGATCTGTCGGAAAGGGTCGCCAAATAAAGGACCGTAGCTTAAAGCGACGATTCACGATTTAATCGCATTGCGAATGCCCTGACAGTCATAAAGGTTTACGGATAAACGCGAAACTAATGAATTTTGAATGAAGCCATATCAGTAAAAGTCGTTTCTTAAACTAAGCACAGAGGATCGAAGATGAAAAAAATTTTTGCCACAGTAATTATTCTGGCCTTGTTGGGAATTTCGTTTTTTGTATTTCAGAATTGCGCGCCTCACATGTAAACAAAAGACATTGCTGTGACATCGGCTGCGCCAACTAGCGATCCTGACTTGCCGGCACCTGTCGCGCTGGCGTCGGTACCGGCAGTGGCCGACGTTAATCAGGGCCATGAATTGTTTTTGCAAAATGGCGATACTCCTCCGACGACGGCACCGGGTTCGCCAGATGCGGGCACGCCAACTTCGCCGCCAACATTGGCACCTCCTTTGGCAACGTCTGAAAAAGTATTTCGCATACCTGCCAACGCTGAAGTCCCCTGCTGCGAAGGCATCGCCGGCGAGGACCTAAGTGAAAAAGTGATAGTTATGACTTTCTAGGTTCGAACAAAGTCTAAGTGACAATCCGCTGTATGGGTCGATCGACCTGGCTTATGCTAAAATCATTGTTAATCATCTGGCAGATTTTTTTCGCCGCCGTTAGTGGTAAATTAAGGCAGTTGCATAAATTCAAACTTGTCGAATTCTTGGTCATCAGATTGCGATTTTTTTCACCGGTCGTTATTTTTAATGCAAAAAATCTGTAAAGTTGATAGCGCTTAAGCCGCAAATCATTTTGAATCAAAGGGATGTAAATTATGAAACTTCAAATCGTTAGAGGGATTTTCACATTCGTTGTGATTGGAACTTCTTTGACGGCGTTTGCTCAGCGTGGCGAAAATCCTGGTGGTAATCACGCTTCAAAAACGCTTTCTAAAGTTCAGCCAAAGCTTAATGTTGGCGTTTTAAATGAGCTCTCTGAAGTTATCAAAGAAGTAAAGTTGTCTCCGGCTGATGACCAGGAATCATTTGATCTTTCTTCGGCAAAGGACTTAGGTAGTTTTCCCCACTACCACCAAATATTGTTGGGAGTTATCGACCAAAATCGCAGCTTGAATGATCAAGCCTACGTCCCACAAAATTCACAATTCGTAGAATCGATCGTCTTCGTACTTTCAATAAAATCTGAAAATAAAAACTGCTACTATGTTTCGGAAGCTGATCCTAGGGCTGAAACCGCCGATTCGTACTTTTTCACTGCATTTCTTATTTGCGAGGGAATGGCTGAGATTAAATATTGGCCTTCGAAAAAAATGGATATTAAGCACTTGGCAAAAAAATTCTCGGACGAATCTGCTCGACGATCAAAACCATCGAACCTATAAAAAAAATTATTTCTGCGGATCAGCAAGAGTGTTCGCGCAGTTTTTTTTCTTTGCTAAAAATATTTGTAGCTCTGCGGCCGTTGAGAAATTCACTGGACCGTCTTTTTTCCACAGCAAATCGCGCCGATCGATTTTACAGGCCCTGTCGCCGAAGATGACGTGTCCGGGAACTATTTCACTTTCTTGGTCGAAGCGACGAACCGAGGACATCAGCACGTCTTTGCCGGTGTATTTAATAACGGGCATTTCTCCAAGAGTTGGATTTGAAACTTCTTGCAGAACGCCTTCAATAATCTTTCCCGAGGCTTTCTCGAAAACAACCTTTTCGCCGTTACAAAGGGTGACTATCACTGATTCGGCTTGGCTTTCGAAGGAAGGCAGCTGGCGACATGGAAAAACACGCAATTGTAGAATGCGCTCATCTGTGAATTTGGATCCAGCATTATCAGAAATCTTAATTTCAGAGTTCTCAATTTTCTGGCCGAAATATCTAAAAGAGAAAACTCGGGCTTTCTGGCCAAGTGTTTTCCCTTGGGACTCAATCATAAATTCGTCTACAACGTTCACCAGGGCATCCTGACATTTTTGGTCGTAGACTTTAGCTTGTTCAACACAAGATTTGTATTTTAACTCAGCCGCTTTTTGTTTATCGAGTAAACCGGAATACGAAAGCAAAAACCGTGAAGGCGATTTTGTCATAAAATTCAACCTGGTGGTTAAATTTTCTCTAACTGCAGCCTTTTTGTTTATTTCTATTGCCTGGTCATTGCACCGTTCAGAAGTTTCAGCGCGAGCGCATTCGTCTTCGTATTTCGCTCGGAGAGGCACAAGTTCGGCGTCAGCGCGGTTCGCGAAATCTCTTAAGCTAAGGTATTCAGAAGTGTAAACTTTTCGAGACTCTTTCTCTAAATCAATTGCGTTGAATTGGTTTCCTAAACTTAAAACCTCTTCAGCAATTTTTTTACAATCAGCGTATTGCTTTTTATTGACCTCTTCGCATTTCAAATTGGGTCCCCATTGGACAACAAAAGAATTGGAAGTGGTGTAGGGGACCCTAGTTGTGGTTCGTTGGGTGTTCACTGAAACTGCAGATAATGCTTTTCCCTTTGGAATGGCCGCTTCTTTGGCCGTTTCGCTTTTTATGTTCGCATTTGAGAACGGCGGACTGATAAAAAAGAACCAGGCGCCTACTTTTAAAATATTCAAATTCAATTTATTTCCCTAAAACTTTTTGCATTCGTTCACCAAACTTTGGTCCGGCGATAAATTCATTAACTGTAAGCTCTTTTAGCCATTCGCCGCGACTGCTCATAAATACAACGGTTGGAAGGCCAACAATATTAAATTTTTTCTTCAAGATTTCAAGTTCTGAGGTTTCGGTCGTGGCATCAAATCGAAGCAAAACGAACTGACTGGCCCATTTTTTAAATTCAGCACTGGTGAACGTCTGGTTTTCCAGCTGTTTGCAAGCGGCACACCATTCGGCCCAAAAATCAATAAGGATAGGCTTCTGCGCCAACATGGCCGCTTGATATTTTTCGCTTGAGTAGGTTTGCCATTCAGACTTTGCTTCCTGGGGCAAGGTGCATTCGACATTGGGATTTGCAAAGTCTGGCTGCCCTTGCAATTGATTTCCATGGATTTGTCCTTTGTCGCTTGAAAAGAGCAATCGATCCAAACCCAACTGGTAAGATGTCGTTATTGCCATGCCAGAAAACCCAGCTAAAAACAAAACCATATTTAAAACGAAAAAAACCTTTTTTCGATTCATCAACTGCGGACTGCTGGCTGAAAAATTTAAGGTGATTGGTTTTAAAAGTCCCAACGCAAGGGAAGCTCCTAAGATCCCAAAACTTAAAGCCAAATAAAATCCAGTCTTGCTGACAATCAAACTTAAAAAATAATAAAATGGGACCATCAAGATCAGGCCGAAGATTTTTTTAATTCCTTCCATCCAAGCCCCTGACCTGGGAAGAAGTTTTGTCATCTGGCTTGAAACTCCGAACAACAAAAACAATTGTCCCATCCCAAACGCAAAAACAAAAAGTAAAGAGAAACCAAAAAGAATACTTTGCGATTGGGCGACGTAGGTCAAAATGCCAACCAATATTGGGCCCACACAGGGACTTGCGACTACGCCAGCTAGAATGCCTTGGATAAAAACTCCCAAAAGCCCATCACTTTTAAAATGAGTTGAAACATATTCTTGAATTTTTAACGGAACTTGGATTTCAAACAATCCAAATAAACTTAAGGCCATTAAAAAATAAATGGTACAGATGACCGATAAAACCCAGGGGCTATTCATCATCGATCCAAAAAGTGCTCCGGTACTTGCCGCAAAAACTCCAAGCAAAGAATAGGTCAGCGCTATTCCCAAAACGTAAATATGACTGACCAAAATTTGTTTTCGTTTCGAGCGCAGGTGAGCATCCCGCCCCAATACAGTCAAAGTGATCGGAATCATCGGAAATACACACGGAGTAAAACTAGTTAAAACCCCACCGATAAAAACAAAAAGGTAAGTCCAAAAAAGTCCAAACTTCAGAACATCTTGTAATTTTAAATCTGTCCAAGATTTAAAATTCCACGAAGGTCCATTGTCTGAAGCTGCCACAGCCGATTTTGGGATTTCAACCGGAAGATCAATCTCGATGGGAAATAAACAATAGGTGGCCGTGCAAGCTTGATAGGTTAATCCCAAAACAATATTGGCGGCCTTGGATGGCGGTTGCGGAAATTCCAAAGGGGCGGTCAGCTGCGCACTTCCGATAACACCCATTTTTTCTTTTTTGGTGGTTTCATCAAAAAATTTTTGAAGTGGCGACAAAGTTATTTTTCCAACTAAAAAATTTTCGTTAGAAAGAACACGCAGTTTAAATTGGTCCGCATAGGCTTTGTATTTTGGCGGCAAGCTCAGATCAATTCGAAGTGTCGCCACTTGTCCAGGCCTATGATCTGACGATTCAATAAACGCTTTAGCTTGCAGTGGATTTTCATTCCTAGAAGTGACATTTTCCGAACCTGATCCCGAACCACTTCGAAATGAATTTTCCGCACGAGCAGTTTTGATCGCGAATTGGAACCAACTTTTTTGCTGGACCTTGATCGTGGGCAAATAAAATGGCGAACTTGGGTTAGTCTCCTCAGCCAAAGTGAACTGGCTCAGAACGAGAAAAACTGCCGCCCAAAATAATTTTCTAGAATAGACCATAGTCTTAAAGTAGCTCGTTTCTTCATTTTTTCAACCAATATACCGCTAAGTACTTACAAGAGGTACAAAATGGGATTTGTAGGAATACTAGTCGTTTTCGGTTTGGTGTTCGGCGGTTTTATCGTTGCCGGTGGACACATGGCGGTGATTTTCAAAGCAGCACCTATCGAGATGATGATTATCGGTGGTGCGGCTTTAGGTGCGTACATTATTGCCAATCCCATGAAGACCATCAAGATGGGAATCAAGCTGAGCATCAAAGCAATGACTGCAAAAGGTCCCCAGAAACAAGATTTTGTTCAGTTGCTGCAAATGCTATTTCAACTTTTTCAATTGCTTAGAAAAGACGGACCACAAGCCCTAGAAAAACATATCGAGACGCCCGACAAGTCTGAGATCTTCACTGCGTACCCAAGCTTTATGAAGAATCATCATGCGGTTCACTTCTTGTGTGACACGATGAAGGTGACTCTTTCTACCGATTTATCACCGTACGACGTCGATGATTTACTAGATGGCGATATTAAAGCGATTCATTCTGAAGAACATTTAGCCCAGCACGCAGTTCAAAACGTAGCGGATGGATTTCCGGGTTTAGGAATTGTGGCCGCGGTTTTGGGTATCGTGAAAACGATGGATCACTTGACTGAAGGAACAGAAACTATTGGTCGATTGGTGGCCAGCGCCCTAGTGGGAACGATGCTTGGGGTGTTTGGTGCGTATGGATTGATTGGGCCAACAGCAGGGAAAATCTCGGCGGATATCGATGCTGAAGGCCGTTACTTAGGTGCGATCAAAGCGGCACTTGTAGCCTTGCAAAGGGGAGCGCCACCGATTGTTTGTATCGAGTACGCGCGCCGTTCGATTCAGCCTGAAGAGCGACCTTCGTTCGATGAAATGGACAAAGCGACAAAAGAAATTAAAAAAGCCGCATAATAGGGAAGTGTGAATGGCCGCAGAGAAAAAAGGGACGACGATCGTCATCAAAAAAATCTACGTGACGACTGGTGGTCACGGGGGATCATGGAAAGTGGCATTGGCCGATTTCATGACGGCGATGATGGCTTTTTTCCTGGTGATGTGGCTTTTGAATCAAACCGAAGAAACTAAAAAAGCGGTCTCTGAATATTTCTCAAGCCCCAGTATTATTGAATATAATTTCCAAAACTACGGTGCGACTTTAAGTTTAGAAAAATTATTTCTTGATCTAATTAACGAGCCTTTGAAAGCCTTCCAAACATTTTTAGAGCCCGCCGATCGAACTCCGAATGCTTTGGACATGGGTTCGCAAAAAGTAGTGGCCGCATATATGGCGGATAAACTTGGAGACATTGCTAAAAACGTATCTGTGGGTGCCGATGGTTTTGAATTTGATATTATGGATTACGAGCTTTTCAAAAAAGGATCGTCGACACCGCAACCTGATTTTATCAAACAGATGAATCGATTTAAGGCTTTAAGCCAAGGTTTAGAAGACGGAATTGTTCGCATCGAATCTAGACTTTTTTATCAGAGCGTCGAAGGCTCAAATAGCTTACTGTCGCAAAAAGTGGCCGCTCAGCGGTTAGAGCCTTTGAAAAACTTTATACAGTCGTCGTTTGAAAGCACCAGCAATGATCTTTTTGTTTCCTACAACGTGATCAGTAAAAAAGATTTTATCGAGGGACAAGACACACGTCCGCCAGGAATGATCCGAATTACCGTCAGACAAAAGCCGTTTAAATCCGACGGTAAAAAACCTAGAAAGCTAGACGCTTTGTTTGGTGAATCCAAAGTGGACATGAAAGCTTACGAAGAGCTGGTAAAAAGAACTTCAAAATAAATTCTAAAAAAAGCAATCAGTGCGCTATCTAGATAGTTCAATTCCGATCGCATTTGATGCTACAGGAATTATGATGGCGATCAAATTTAAGGCCGCTCAAAATTTAAACTGTTTGAATTCAAAGTTTATGAATTTTGCTGCTGATCAAACTAAAGCCCATCAAAATTACAGCCAATCAGATTTAACTTTGTTTCCAATCTTTCCCAAGAATTAACCGTGCGCCTTTTTTCAAGGTCAGATAACTCCAGGCCCATTGGGTAAAAACAAATAATTTATTTTTGAATCCCGCTAGATAATAAATATGTACGAACAGCCACATCATCCACGCAATCCATCCTGAAAATTCCAAGCCTTTAAACTGAACTACAGCTTTGCTTTTTCCGATGGTCGCCATCTGGCCCTTATCGAAATATTTAAAAGCAGAAATTTTCTTGCCTTTAGCCAATGCTTTGATTTGCCCGGCCACGTAGAGGCCTTGTTGCAAAGCCACCGGCGCCAATCCTGGCAATGGCTTTTGATGCTGGTCTAGCACACAGGCCATGTCTCCCAACGCGAAAACGTCTGGGTGCTGTGGCAGTCTCAAGTACTGATCAACCTTCACCCGACCTTGCGGATCCAAGGGTTCGCGCAGTTGCGGGTTTAGGCTCGAGGGTTTAACCCCTGCAGCCCAGATCACGGTTTGCGAGGCCATCCAGCCATCTTTGATTTTGACCCCAGTTGAGGTGACCGCTTCAACCCGACTGTTCACTAAAACTTGAACGCCCAATTTTTCTAAGTCTCTTTTCGCCTTTGCTGAAAGTGTATCCGAAAATAAGCTTAAGACTCTGGACCCGGCCTCGATTAAGATAATTTGGGCACTAGAGGGATTGATGTTGTGAAAATCTTTTTGCAGCGAAAAACGACTGATCTCGGCGATCGTGCCAGCAAGCTCGACGCCTGTGGGACCGCCGCCAACGATCACAAAAGTCATCAGCGCTTTTTTCTTTTCTTCAAGCGTTTCGCTTTCAGCCAATTCGAAAGCCAACAGCACTCGGCGCCTGATTTCCCTACCTATGCACATGACGCCAGCAAATTCGCCTTGTCGAATATTGTCGACTTGAATGCGCTCCAGTCGAACAAGACAGGTAGGTGGCGTCATGTGCATACGTAAGTGATTTCCGTGGCCTGCTCTAGCGTTTTTAAACCGGGGGCGAACTCTTCCCACTCGGGATGTTGAAAATAACTGTGTTTCGCACCACACGCTAAAATTAGCTTGTCATAGGAAAAAATAACATCTTGCCCCACTTGCACTGATTTAGAATCCAGGTCGATCTTAGTGACATTGCCTAAAATGACTTCGACATTTTTCGTCGAAGAAAGTTCGCCGCGAATGGGCACTGCAATATCTGCCGGAGACAAACCGGCTGTCGCCACTTGATAAAGTAAGGGCTGAAACAGATGATAATTTCTTCGATCGACGATTACCATTTCAAATTGAGGATCGCGGGCTAAATTTTTTGCAGCGGCAAGCCCTGCAAATCCGGCTCCGACTATGACAATTTTCACAACGCGCCTACTTTCGAAATGGCTCTAGGCTTGTTCGTGGCTGTGACTAGAGCTTTGAAAATTTTAGAAATCTATTTTCACCAACATGTAGATAAGTGGTTCGCCAAAAATGTTAAAATTAAAATTTGGACTGGTCATTCCGGCAAGAACTCCTAAATATAAATTTGTCCACTGGTAACCTAGGCCGGTTTTTACCATAATAAAATCGACGCCAGTGGGAAATGAAAGCGTATTGTAACTGGCTTCCATCCGCCACAGAAGATCCCAAAAAATTTTCAGGTCAGTCCACCCGCCATAACTGTATCGCGGCCCTGCATAGCCCAGCCAATTTTCATTTTTCTTGAAGTAGACATGATAGTCGTAGGCCGAAAGCTCGAAACCATATCCCAGTTTCGACATTGTCAGCTGGTGAACCTCTAAGAACAGCTTAAGATTCCAATTCAGATTGATCGGGATTTTGTAATCGGTGAAAAAGGCGTATTTGTAATAGTCATCTGTATCGTATAAAAACGCATCGGTTCCAAAAAATCCGACTCGGGCTGGGCCCCATTGATATCCAACTGTTGCGTTTAAATAAGGGGTGCGATTGGGCTGTGAATACCCGCGATCCGTTGCGAACAGTCCGACGATATCAAGCTCGGTAAAAAATTTTTCCTGACCAACCGTGGTGGCAGTCTGCCCATCAATAGGAGTCTCAACTTGAGCATTTGCACGGTGGCAGTAGGAGTGAAAGACCACTAAAAGGATGCAGGCGAGTAAATAAAATTTCCATTGCTGAACCATGGGTTTATTTTAACCATGAAGATAGACACAATGGCAGTTTCACTGGACTTGAAATTTTCGAAATGCTACATGGAGAATTAATGAATCTTGATAGACCTTGGTCAGAATTTCAATTTGTAGCGTTTGATACGGAAACCTCCGGTGCCTATCCGCTAGATTCCGAGATTGTGGAATTTGGCGCGGTGAAATGGTCGGCAAAAACGGGTCAGAATGTCGCTGAGTATCAGACATTATTAAAACCCAGCCGCCCCATGAGCGATTTTATTATAAAAATCCACGGAATTTCGAATGAAATGGTCCAGGACGCCCCTTCAATGAAAGACAAAATTTCCGAGATCCAGAATTTTTTTTCTGACAGTGTCTTGGTGGCCCACCATGCTCCGTTTGATATGGGTTTTATGGCCGCTGATTTTGAAAAATTCACAGCCGGCGTCCCTGATCAGCCGGTGTTGTGCACCAGTTTATTGGCCAGAAAATTGATTCGAGGAACTACCAACCACAAACTTCAAACATTGGTTAAAGAACTCAATCTTAAGCAATCTGACGGGCATCAAGCTCACCGGGCTTTGGATGACGCGCAATCGTGTCTAGAAGTTTTAAAAGAATGTTTCAAGCGTGTGCCATCCGGGCAATCGTTGTTAGACTTTGCAAAAAATATGAACGGCTTTTTGCAATGGAAAAATTTTAAACTGACTTTTGATCAGGACGCCAACTCAGCCCGATCTGGGGACCCATCACAAATTCAGCTGATTCAAAAAATAAAGTCATCGATTCAGGCAGGGATGGATTTGAATTTTATTTATTTAAAGGACTCGTCAAAACAATCACAAATTCCAAGAGCGATGACACCTGTTGGAATTGTTCGAGGTCCTGATGGGGATTTTGTTGTGGGTCGCTGCCACAACGACGGGACCCAAAAGCGATTTTACTTAAGTAAAGTTCGCTTGCTTGACGAGTCACTTCCATAGCTCCTAACTAGCTTTATTGCTGTTGGATGCGTTAGTGATCTGGGAATTGATCCCAGTGGGGAGTGCATTCATTTGTTGATGTTGGTCCGATTGATTGTCATCTAGAGTATTAGGGCGGGGGCCTTTTTGTGCGCTGGTTTGCAGGTCAGTGTGCGGATCTTGGTATTTCTTTCGAATATTTTGCGCCAGTCTTTCTAGATTTTTAAATTCATCCTTTGTCCGAAGTTTAAAATCCCGAAACCCTAGCAGTTGATTTTTTTCTAGTTTTAAAATTTCATCTATATATTTTTCAAACGCGAAAATGGGGCCAGCAATTTTATGCGAAATTATTTTTCCAACCGTAAAAAGTCCGATGCTGACGCCGATACTTAGCAAAATAAAAGTGGTGACAAAGGGTTTTAAAAATTTGCCCAATAAAATTTCGTTTTGCCCGACGAATTCGATCATGGTGACACGCAAATAGGTATACGAAAAAACTAGCGAGATAAAGCTAATCCCCAACCCGATTCCTAATAGCAGGTAAGAATACTTTAGTTGAAAATCAGGATTGATCCAATATTTTCGACGAGAATTAAATTCGGGCCAAAGTTTTTCGCCTTCTTTAAAAATAGCGGTAATGATCATAACGTATCCCAGCCACTGAACCGCATCGGCAATATTAAAAGCCGGACTTAAATAAGATCCCTTTCCAAGAATAATAAAATCAATCACGTGACCAAATAAAATGCGGTCGGTGACGTTGCCAGTAATTCCACCAAGCAAGATTGAGAGCCCAGATCGCAGCACCAATGATTTTATTGGTAGTAAATATTGAATCAAAACATAGATACAAACTAAAAACGCGCCGGCGGTTGAAAGCGAAACTACACGCAGGACGGGCGGCAATTCTGAAAAAAGTCCAAGCATTGCCCCGGGATTGTGATGAACAGCAAAATGCAAATATCGAAAACTTAAAACATCTTCCAATCCCAGCGCCCATATTTTGCTGATGCGATCAAAATACCAACAGATCAAGAGCGGAATTAAAACTATGCCCCATTCATCACGTTTCATTCCCATAGGATTCGATGCTCTGTGATTGTGGTCAACTAAAGTCAGAATGTTGGTGAAAACTTTGGCCTTTAGCCACATTCATTTCAAGCTAGATTTTGGGCCAGAACGATCCGCCCGGCCGAATGTAACTGTCAGTTGGGGGTTTGTAGTGTTGTGTTGATTTGGTCGTAGAGCCTAAGCTCTTTCAGATGCCCAGTGGTTTGTGTTGCAGAACTTGTTCCAAAGACGGCCAAGCGATCGGGAGTCACCGTGTAGGTGCCGGGTAGGCTTGCGGCTGTGTCGGAATCCAGCTTAAGCCCAACCGAAGTCGGCTGCTGACTGGCTGTCAAAATATAGCTTTGATTAATGGTGGCAGGCGACGATGTCGAGGTCAGAATTGCTGTGCTTGACCCATTCTGAAATAAATCAATTTTTGTGCTGACGGTATTGTAACTTGCAGATGTCGTCTGCGTTGTTGGATTGGCTGACGAATACATATCGAAAAGTCGGAACGTACTTGCCGACGCTGCTAATTCATAAAGTGGCCTTGAAAAATTCATCACCAAGGCCCACGAAGTCGAAAAAGCAGAGGACGGAGTCACCAACAAATTGTCTGCGGATCGAGTGCCCGTAGCGCCGTTAGTGGAAATGTAGCTGGTTGGTACCCAACCCCGTTCTAACTGAGCTCCCCACAGATACACAGTGCCCGTGCTGGCATTAAATAGACTTGAAGGACAAATTGCTATTCGAACTTCAGTATTTCCCGTTGAATTGTTTTTGCCTCGACCCCAAACTCGATACCAACCGTTTGGATATTTGATTACACCACAAGTTCCTGCCCCAGTAAGACAACTAGGACCAACTGTATCAATAGTTGCCCAAGTAATATCAGCACCGATCTGCGACGACACCCCCCCAACTAAAAACCAAAGGATGATTCGACTTGTGGATGCGGTTCCTTGTTTTGCAAAAATACTTGCGACGTATTCATCGGATGTACCGACGCCGGTCGTTTTTGAAAATACTCGATGCGAAGTGTTTGCGCCGTCGTTATCATCAACTGTATCGGCTGTCATTGTCCCGTCTGGAGCCAAAGTCGAGTTTGGTGTAACCACGACAGAAAAACCCGAAGTCCACGCTCCATGATCTAGGGCCTCGGAGCGAGTCACCACGTTCGTAGCTGCTGGCTCTAAGAGCAAACCTTTAAGCGCCAAAGTATTACAATCGTAGTCGTAGCGAGGAGTATTTACGGCTGCTGAAACGACACTTCCAGCGGCATCACAATAAGTTCCGGTTGACGCCCTTGTTAGACTCATCAATGAAGGTAAAGTTTGATTCGAGGCCTTAAAATCCACCAAAGCCGAGACGTTTTGATAAGCTGTATCAGTCGTCGGTGCTGCTTTCAGAGAAAGATCGGTTTTCTCGATCGAACCAGAAATCCAACTGCAGCCAGTTAAAATGAAAAGACTGAATCCAAGTGGAGCTATTAGTAATGTAAGCTTTTTTTGTGTTCTCATAAGCTACTGATCGGCCATTTATCGTGGAACTTTAGGACAAAGGTCTAGTTGTCTCAAATTAAAACATTTGGCGGCTCAAATTGAAAATTGGCCCCAGAACCTGGTCGTCGAAGAAAACGATCAGGTTTCATAAAATTCAAGAAACCTGCCCGGTGTTCCGATTTCTAGCGTTCATTAAAAACAGAGGTTTTATTTTTCCCAAGATTTTTTGACTGGTACAAGGCTTGATCTGCTTTTGTGTAGAGCGTGTCGAAGGTATCACCGTGGTCTGGGAAACTGGCGATGCCGAAGCTCATGGTGATGCCTTCTTGGGAAAAATTTTTATTTAAAGCGGCTCGGATTCTCTCGGTCATTTTGAAGGCATCTTTGGCCGAGGTTTCTGGCAAGACAATCGCAAACTCATCGCCCCCTAGTCGCGCTAAAAAATCTTCGCCTCTGAGCAGTGATTCGATTTCGTGCGAGAGTTTGACTAAAATTGAGTCGCCCTTGGGGTGCCCCTGCGCATCGTTTAGTTTTTTAAAACCGTCCAGGTCCATCATCACAAAACTTAAAAAATGCTGATAGCGTTGCGACCTAGAAATTTCATTCTCGACAAATTTTTGCAGACCCCTTCGGTTGTGAAGCTGAGTCAAGGGGTCCAAGTTTGAAATAAATTCTAATCGAAGAAATTCAGACTTCAATCGCACCATGCTCTGAACATTTAAAAAATCAACTTCCGAAAATTCCACACAGCCATATTTATTTCGTAGAACAAAATCAAATTCTATTTTTCCACCCATTTGGTCTTTTGAGTTTGGCGTAATTTCACCGATGACGACTGAATTTTTTCTTATACTTTCTAAGCTATGAATTCTACTTGTCGTTTGCATCCAAAAATAGGGGTGTTTGAAAAGACTTTCATGAAAAAATAAAACGTCGACCGTCGCCCCAGTATATTTCGCTAAGACTTCAAAAATATTTGAGTCGTTCGCTATCGCCAAATTCAACGCAATGTCATCAACAATAAAAAACGAGTGCAACGACATCTTCAGGGCCAAAACATCAGGATCCAATAGGCTTTCTTCAAAAGGTGAAATCTCTAAAGACTGACCGTCCTTGATTGAAGGACTTGTTAAATCAATTTTAGATTCTAAAATCGAATCAATTGCATTCCCACGCTTAACCACATTTTTTGCAAAAAAAAGAATTAGTCTTGGCTTTTCAATCACCCTGTCTTTCTATTGGAAAACTTTGAAATGTCCAGAGTTTGATTTTAAAAAAGTTCGCCAAGAATCGACTTGGAAATCTTTCCAATATCGACTGTTCACTAAAGCCTGCGGAAACTCAAGCCTTGAGGCCAAGTCTAATTGAACTGAATCGAGCCCACCTATGCACATGACGCCAGCAAATTCGCCTTGTCGAATATTGTCGACTTGAATGCGCTCCAGTCGAACACGACAGGTAGGTGGCGTCATGTGCATACGTAAGGAATCGAGCGGTTGTCGTCGCCTCAGGTTTTTCAAATCAAGCGTGCTAATAGAGTTCCGAACCAGACTCTGATGCCATCAAAACACGCCAACAGTGTACGGCTGCGCTGAAAACCGATTGCAACTTAGTTTTTTATTTTTTTTCGGAATTTTCATGCATGTCACAATCCTGTCCAATGGAATCCTGAAATCTTTGGCTTTTGAATCTGGCGCTGAAAGAAACTCGACATTACTGATCAGTCTCGCTACCCTAAATTAACTACCCACCATTTTCAGGAGCGTTCTTGAATAAAAATCTGAAGCTATTTATTTTTTGTAGTTTGGTTTGCACTTCTTTGCGAGCTCAGCCTGACCTTAAATCGCAATTTGAAGCGTTGATTAAAAAATCCGGCGTTGCACGCGGTGATCTAAGTTTGATGGTCGGCGCTCCCAAAAAAAGTTTATTTGAACTGAATTCCGAAAAAAAACTGATTCCTGCTTCGATTACAAAAATTGCCACAACTGCCGCGGTGTTGGATTTTTTTCCGCCCGGTTTTCAAATTAAAACCCGGCTTTTAACCGTCGAAAAGGGGCGAATCCCGAATGGTGTTTTAAAATCGCCACTTTATTTTAAAGGCGGTGGGGACCCCACGTTTGTTTCTGAAACACTTTGGTTTTTGGTTAATGCTTTTGTCCGTAGCGGAATACAGCGGATTGATGGGGATTTGATTTTGGACTCTAGTTTGTTTGACGATAAACCTTTTGACGAGTCTCGAGAAAGCGTCAGGGTCGATCGGGCTTACGATGCTCCAGTCAGTGCGCTTTCTTTTAATTGGAATGCCAGCAATTTTTTTATTCGACCAGGTTTAAAATCAGGTGACAAAGCACAGGTTTTTGCGGACCCGGTCAACCCTTACGTTGAAATTCAAGGCGAACCCACCACATCAGAAAAAAAGACCCATTCTTTGAAAATCGAGAAAATAAAAGTACAAGATCAAAAAGAGATTTACAAAATCTCCGGCGATATTCCCGTCGGCCATGCCGAAGTCGCCATCTACAAAAATATTCAAAAACCTGAACTTTGGGCCGGGATAAATCTGATCGAATTTCTAAAACAGCGTGGCATTGTGTTTAACGGAAAAATTAAATTGGGTAAAACTCCAGCAGATACGCAAGTTCTGGCCGAAGCTCCCAGTAAGCCCATCGATCATATCGTCCAGGATATGAACAAATTCTCAAATAATTTTGTGGCCGAAGCGCTAACCAAATTGATGGCCACGTTGGATGGAAAGCAAGGAAACATCGCTGACGGAATTCAAAAAATTCGTTTAGTCCTGCAAAAATCTGGACTTAAAGAAAATGAATTCACGATCGATAATCCGTCGGGGTTGACGCGCGAAAACCGATTTTCCGCGCTGGCAATGATAAAAATTTTAACTCACCTGAGAAATAATTTTGAAGTGTTCCCGGAATTTTTAGGATCGCTTCCCATTGCTGGTGTGGACGGCACGTTGAAATCCAGATTGAAAAATACTAAAGGCGAACGTTGGGTTCGTGCCAAGACTGGACTTTTGACGGGCGTCGTAGCCTTGGCCGGATTTGCCGGCCACGACAACGGCGAAGTGATTCCTTTTGTATTTATTTACAACGGTTCGCAAGACGGAAGTAAAGTTCGACAATTGTTTGATCAGCTTTCAACATTACTAGTAGAATAAAAGGATGAAATGGATTTCATTTTTCGCCCTGGTATTTCTTGGCCTTTGTTCTGTGGCCGAAGAAAAAGAGACTGCTTTGCCCCCCGATGCACCGACAATAGTTGCAGCACCCACCGACAGCAATTCAACAAAAGTCCTCGAAGCTGCTGACGACAGCCGCACGCCCACCGCATTAGAACCCGACATCGATCAAGACACGCCTGTAAGCCACGAAGAAATTTCCGGAGACATGGGGTTAACCGGATCAAGACCCTGGCGTGCTCCGGACTTTTCACAACAACCCCAAGCCATGGGTTATTCCGAACAACTCTTCACCGTGCCCGCCGGGTTAGAAAAAAACTTTCAGTTCTGGTTAGATATTTACACCAAGTACACCACTGACCAAGGCGTGCTTCATGATTCAGAAAACATTGATTTGATTTACGAAGCTTTGGATTTTTCGGCGATCACTGTGCGAAACGATCTGGATAATTTCCAAAAAGAGAGATTACGCACCAAAATGGTAAAGAACGCAAAAAAAAGAATTATCGAACGATTAAAAAAATTAGCTAAAATCAAAGACCCGATCGATTTGCCCTTGGAAGAACAATTAATTTGGGACTACATGAAAAAAGTTGACGAGAAAAATAAATTTATCGAAGCCACACACAAAAGTCGATTGCGATTTCAGTTGGGTCAGCGAGACCGCATTATCCAAGGTATTTTTTTTTCGGGCCGCTATTTAGAAGATTTTGAAAAAATTTTTAAAGACACTGGAATTCCGATCGAGCTGACGAGACTTCCCTTTGTTGAAAGCTCTTACAACGTGTTGGCGCGATCCAAGGTTGGAGCCAGTGGTCTGTGGCAAATTATGCCCAAGACCGGACGGCCTTATGGAATGATCAACGCATGGATCGATAAAAGAAACCACCCGATCGAAGCCACCAAGTTGGCAGGAAAACTTTTAAAATTTAATTTTGATCTTTTACAAAGCTGGCCCTTAGCGATCACAGGCTACAATCACGGCCCCCACGGTGTGTTGCGACTGACGCGATTTCAGAAAACCCGCGAGATTGCAGATTTGGCTCTAAACGTCAACTCACGAAAGCGCTTGGGTTTTGCATCCAGAAACTTCTACGTCAGTTTTCTAGCTGTTTTAGAGGCCGAAAAAAAAGCGCCATTTTATTTTGGCGCGGTAAAATGGTCTAAGCCTTTGGGTGCTTACGACATTAAATTAGAATCGAGATTGCCCTTCGCAAAACTTTTAAGTTGGTTTGACGGCGATCAACACAAACTGCAGATTTTTAATCCCCATATTTCTGCTCTGGGCCGCAAGGTCGGGCAGACCTTGCCCAAAAAAGCGGTGATCTCGATTCCTCTCACAAAGCGCGACCAAGCTGAAAGCGAGATAATTTTAAATCTATCGCGCAGATCCTCGAATTAAACCTTTGAGATATGTTTTTATTTGAAATGCTGTATTCCATGGAATAGCAATATTGACAGGGGGATTTTTGGGGGAAAAATTTGGGGCTCGCTTTAGGTTATTAATTTTGTTTTTTTCCTTTGCTTCCATTTCATTGAATTCGTTGGCCATAGGACCAATCGGGCACTCAAGGTTGTGGCGATCGGCGACTCAAACTTTAACTTGTTCGGTGGCCGCGCTTGGCAGCACCGGGGCGGCGGACCTTCGCGGGACTCTATTGCTAAACGCTTATCTTTGGCAGCGTTTGTTACAAGTGGACCAGCAATTTGTGCAGATCGAACTAAAAGAGGATTTTTCTGCTCGAGCAGACTTCTTATTCAGTAGCTATTTCTCGCACAGGATCGTACCTGGCTCCGAGCCTGGAGATAGAGCTCATGCTCAAAGACTTTTTAATTTTACAATACCTAAAAGTTGGCAGCCTCGCGATCGAAAGCTTCCGGAATGGTGGCTTCTAGTTGAAAACATAAATTCAAAGAGCGCTATCTTATCTACTTTAACCCTTCAGATGCCTGGTTCCAAGATTAAAAAAAACGTCGACTTACTTTTTTCTTTAAGACTGATTCCCACGGCAACTTCGCAAAGCCAAACTTTCAAGATAGCAATGTCTGTTGCGACAAAGCAGGTACCACTGTCCCGGGTCGCAACTTTTTCCGGTGACTGTCGATAAATTATTTTTTTTTAATTCATTTTAAGAACACGAAAGCGAAGACCCAGTTACCGTTGGCATTTTTCCGGTCGGGCATTCTGCGGAGTTTCGCACTAAGTCTTCTGATTTATTTTCCGAGCATATCAAAGGGCAATCGTTAGTGGATTTTTGCAAGAACGCGAATGGATATTTGGTATTTTTAATTTGGTTCCCTTGGATTCCCACTTGGCATTCGGCAGTCAATTTGGGGCGCGCGATGCCAATTCCAGCAATGGATGATCGGTCGATTAAATTATTTTTTATTAAAATATCTCGGCCGTATCCAGGCGGTTGGTGAAAAACCAAAATCGCTGGTTGATTGGTATTGGGTCCTAATCCAAAACAGCCGCGCAAAGCATGGTCGGTGATCTGATTATTTTCGACTAAAATATTCGTGTTAGTCGCTGACGAATTGTAAACGTATTCATTTTTGATCGAGATTGCTGCATTCACGCAAATATTAGAGATCTTGTTATCGATCACCGTTACATCTTGCGCTCCCGTAATATCAATACCATTTCCCCAAGCCGAAGACTTGATAATGTTACCTTGAATTAAAATATTTTTATTGGGTGCGGTCCCGTACCCAACCACCGCAATCGAATCATCGCCAGTCAACGGCGCATCCACAGTGTTTTCAATAATTCGTCCGTCTGTCGAGGGCCCGGTCACATGAATATGATCGGCCAAAGTATTACCGACAAAATTTTTCGCGATTAAAAAATTTTTCGATTTAAAAATAAAAATCCCTGCGGCAGCCCCTGAAGTAATTTTGTTTCCCATCAGCGTCGTGTTCGAAGTGCTTTCGACCACAATTCGGTGATGAAACAATTGGCTTTTTCGACCCTTCTTCACATCCGAGGTTAGGGTCAATCCAAAGATGCCGCAATTTGCAGCGGTCACATGTACCGATTGGGCCTCTGCGCTCGTAGCGTGTAAAGTGGCGCCGTCTTGGGCCCAAAGATTTGTACCGGCAGTCTTCACCTGAAGCACCTTTGAGTAATTGTACGTTCCCGGCGGAATTAAAATCCAACCGCCTTTATCCAAAGCCTTTTGCAAGGCGGCCGTATCATCCGCTTTGCCGTCACCAACGGCGCCTAGCTGTCGAACGTTTAATGTATGTTGAGGAAGTGTCGGAAGGTGGGTGCAACTGGATTCTGTGCGGGCCATTTCAGATACAAGGAGAAGGGAAAATAAGAGAATTAAAAACTTCATAGACTGTAAGTCTGTGGGGCCGTTTTTAAGCGGTCAATAAAAACAATCTGGCGCTAAAAATTACTGAAGATCTTGAACTTGCGCAATGTAAGGAAGATTTCGGTAATACCCTTGGTAATCCAAACCATATCCCACCACAAAGTCATTGGGAATTTTAAATCCAACGTGGTCCACTTCACATGGAACTTTCAAGGCATCAGGTTTTTCCAAAAGAGAAACAGTGGTCAAGCTTTTTGGTTTTCTCGAAAGCATCGACGCTTTCAAGTAATTCATCGTCAATCCGGTATCCACAATGTCTTCGACCAAAATCAAATTTTTATCTTCGACCGGATAAGTTAAATCCAAGGTCACTTTCACTTCACCCGAAGACGTAGTATTTCCGTGATACGAGGAAACTCCAAAAAATTCACATTGCAATTCTAAATCCAAATTTCGAATGAGGTCCGAGTAAAACATAAATGAACCCTTCAAAACGCAAATCACAACTACAGGTTTATTTTTGAAGGTTTGATTTAATTTTCCAGCGATGTCTTTTACCTTTTTTTGAATTTCGGTTTCTGAAATATAGGTCGAAAGCTTTAATGTATTCATTTGGACTCCCAAGTGAAAAAACTACAGCAGAATTTTCTCTTTGGCTAGGATATGTCCTGAATTAGATTATTTTTTTTTGAAGTCGTACAAGATCAAAAGGTCAGTTTGCTTTTTATCTTTGAATTCGGACGAACGGAAAATCTGAAGCCATCCCAATGGACCAAAGGCCTCGGCACCCGCGTACGTGACCACAGGCGGGCTTAGAATTGTCATCCAACCGTAAGGAGGTTTCACCACAAAAGGCGTAGACTGGTAGGGTTTCTTAACGATAGGCGCGATCTCGTCGTCTTTCAGAAAACGGTTTAGTTCTAGGGTTCCTCGAATCAAATCGGAATCTGCGAAATCTTGCAAAGACACGCCAAATTCTAGGCCGATCTTGGCGTCGTCCTTAGCGATTCCCTCAAACCAGATGAGATTCATATTCCCCGCACTTAATTTTTTTACTTCAGATTGGTGGACCAACTTTGAGAATCGTTTGTCAGCGATTTTTTTAGGTAGGTCAGACAAAATGCCAGCCTTAAAGTCGCCCAGGTCGATGTACTGATTCAAGGTGATACTTTCTGCCGCGTAAAACTCAACTTGAGATTTAAGGACTTCTAAAAAATAAACTCGAAGCTCGATACTATGACCATCAAAGGAATTAGCCGCGGCCGTTTTTACTTTCGCACGCACGTCGGAAGTTTTCTCGGGATTTTTATCTTCTTTTGGTGGCGCCGAGCTTGGATCCACCGCTGCCGAAATAGCTTTCGAAGCCATTGCAAGTTCGGATGCGGGCCGCCGACCTTCAGAAGAATCACTTTCCTTTTCGTCAGAGCTCGAGGAATAAATCCATAAACGACTTCGGCTAAGAGAGCCTGAATCATCAGCGCCCGAGCGGCTTTTCTGCCGAGCCATAAAAATCGACAGCACCACGACGACAAACAAACATGAAGACAAAAACAAGGGATGCAGAAAAAAAGCGCGTCCAAATTTATTTTGACGACGTTCAAAACGATCGATGTCTACGCCGCACTTGGCGCAGTATTGATCTTTGGGTTGTTCAAATCCGCATTTAGGGCAGGCGACCATAGGTATAGGTTAGCACAGGCCTTAAAAAGTCCAAACTTTTTGGGTACTTAATTTACTTTTTTTCTAGAAACTGTGATACTACGACACCCTTCTTATGACTAAAGACCAGATTGAAACCATTTTCCAGGCTCACACGGCGGTGATGCCTGTCGAAGTTCTGAACGCTAGTTTGCCAGTTTTGCAAAAATCTAGACCTCGTATTTTTGATGGCACCTTCGGCCGCGGCGGGCATTTTCAAATTTTTTTGAATCAAAATCCAAGTGCGGAGGTGGTTGCTTTCGATCAGGATTTACAAGCGATCACCCAGGCTCAATTTAAATTTGAAAGCCAAATAAAATCTGGTCAGCTGCGATTATTCCATCAAAATTTTTCAGCCTTTGCTTTGGATGAAGCCCAAAATTTAGGGCCCTTTGATTTGATTTTTATGGATCTAGGCGTCAGTTCCCCCCAGCTGGATACGGCGGACCGGGGTTTTAGTTTTTATCAGGATGGACCACTGGATATGCGGATGAACCAGACAGCCGTCCGGAAAGCCAGCGACGTTTTAAATACTTTTTCTGAAGAAGATCTGATCGAGATTTTTAAAAAGTACGGCGAGAATTATTCACCCTTTCGGGTCGTTTATAAAATTTTGAAATATCGCGAAATCAAACCCTTCGAGCGAACCTTAGAGTTTGCTGACCTGGTCGAAAAGACTGACGGTTGGAGAAAAAAGGGATTTCATCCGGCGACCCAATATTTTATGGCACTTCGTCTTTTTGTAAATCAAGAACTCCAAAACCTTCAACTAGGTTTGGATCGCTTGATCCCAGCCTTAAGCCCATCTGGACGTTTCGTGGTGCTGACCTTTCATTCCCTTGAGGATAGGATAGTAAAGAACGCCTTCAAGTCCTGTCCTGAATGGGGTCAGCCGCTTTTCAAAAAAGTGATGATCCCCACGGACGAAGAGGTTCGGCAAAACCCTAGGGCAAGAAGCGCGAAACTTCGTGTTTTTGAAAGAGAGATTCCCGTTGAGCCAACTGTTGATTCACCGCCTGCAAAAACCCTTTCGAAGTACGCACAGAAACTTCAAGCCCGTAGCGAAGATTGACTTCGACCATCTAAAGCCCGTGCTGAGCGTGCTAATGATTTTGTCGACGTTCTTTGTTTTGGTTTTTTTGAAGATGGAAGAACGCAGGCTGAGTTATCATTTAGTCAAAATTCAAAGCGAAGAAAAAAAACTTTTAGAAGACAAAAAGGCTAAATCAGTCCGCTTGGCAAAGGCTCTTCGGCCCCAAAATTTAGAAAAACTAGCGCAGAATAAACTAACTTTTAAAAAATTGGAAAGTCATCAGATTATTTATTTGTCAGGTACGGAATTTGAAACTCAAGCAGACATTGACCAGGAATATGTTGTTCAAAAGTGAGGGCCATTTTTAAAGGCATACCTTGAGCCCCTATTGAGAAGGAAACTAAAATTGAAATCTAGAATTATCATCGTGTTTGTTTTTTTAAGCTCCATTTGGATTTCGCTTTTAGTTCGGGGTTTTGTTTTGCAAATGATCCCATCCGAAAAATTGACGCAGCTGAAACAGAGGCAGTTTCACACAACGCTGACTTTGAATTCCAAGCGGGGTGCCATCGTCGATCGTCATGGTCGTGATCTGGCCCTTTCTGAAACAGCGTATTCCTTATTTGGTAATCCCGAAGCAGTCGTTGGCAGAAAAAGTTTAAGCCGGCGATTGGCTAAAGAGCTTTCAATGCCTTTCGATGCGATTGATTCCAAGTTGTCTCAAGAGGATAAAAAATTTGTTTGGATCGCTCGAATGCTACCAAAATCGAAAATGGAAAAAATTAAAAAATTAAAAATTAAATCGCTGGGCTTTGTGGAGGAACCCAAGCGAGTTTATCCAAACGATCAACTTTTGGCCCAGGTTTTGGGATTCGTGGGCCGCGATGGCAACGGGCTTGAGGGTTTGGAAAAATATTACGATGAAACGCTGACAAAAAATAAAAAGAAAGTGGCCATGCCCCGCGACGCCAAAAATCGGCCGCTTTTTGAAAATGGATTTTACTTTTTAGAATCGCCCGAAGGTTTTGAAATGAAACTGACCGTTGATTCCGATATTCAGCACCGCTTAGAGGCAGAACTTTCGCAAGTTTTCAAAGATACTCAGTCCGAGCAGGTTCAAGGCGTGATCTTAGATGCGCGCACTTCGGCGGTGGTGGCGATGGCGTCGTACCCTTATTTTAATCCCAATTCGATTTCCGAATCCGATGCATATCAAAGAAAAAATCGTGTGGTAACTGACGTATTTGAACCCGGAAGTACGTTAAAAACTTTTGCCCTGGCCTCGGCACTTCGAGAAGGGCTGATCACTCCGAATAAAAAATATAACACCGAAAACGGCAGCCTAAAAATCGGCGACCGTGTGATTCGCGAGGCCGAACTGGATCATAAATGGAAAGAACTTTCCGTCGGAGAAATTTTGGCTTTTTCATCAAATATCGGGACCACCAAAATTGCTTTTGAGCTGGGCGGCGAAAAATTGCGGCAGGGCCTTTTAGATTTTGGGTTTGGTTCCAAAGCCGGAATTGATTTGCCTGGCGAAGCCAAAGGCGCAGTTCAACCCTTGCCATGGATGCCACATTTGCTAAGTAATATTTCCTTTGGGCAGGGAATTTCGGTGACTGCTTTGCAAATGGCCAATGCTTACGCGGCAATTGCCAACGGCGGAATTCTTCGCAAACCGTATTTGGTGCACAGCTTGCGTGACCCTGATTCAGGTGTAGAAAAAATTCAGGCGCCCCAGGAAATTCGTCGTGTGCTGAGTGAAAAAGAATCCGCCGATATGCGCTTGATGTTGATGGGGGTCACTGCCCCGGGCGGAACTGGCGTCAACGCAAAAGTGGATGGTTTTTTAGTGGCTGGCAAAACGGGAACCGCGCAAAAACCAAATCCCAAGGGCCGCGGTTATTTGCCCCATGCTTACATTTCAAGTTTTGCGGGATTTATTCCTGCGAATGATCCCAAGTACGTAATTTTTGTGATGGTGGATTACCCCAAAAATAAAAGTTATTACGGTTCTGTGTTGGCGGCGCCGCTATTTTCGAAGTTGGCGTACTTTGTGGCCCGTAAGTCGGGCTTGCCACCGGTGCTTTTGTCCGAGCGAAATTTGTTACCTCGAGAACTAAAAGATTTAAATCAGAGGCAATTTCTGACCTCCTCGAAAAACCAAAAGAAAGAATCGATTGGTTCGGTTTCGAAGATGGCCAAAGGGGCTCCGGCGGCGGCAAAATATCAAACTTCAGAAATGAATTTGGAAGTTCTTTCCTCAGCAAAGGCTTCAACGACTAGCCCTGGTGTGCCCTTGGCGCCCCTGATTCCAACAACTAGCGACCTAGCTCCTCCGCTGGTGAAGCTGACTTTGCGAGAGGTAACAGAAAAATCTCAAGCCGAAAAAATCCAACTTAAAGTTCACGGATCCGGCGTGGTCACCAAGCAAATCCCAGAACCCGGCTACCTGCTAGAAAAAAACCGCCAAGTCGAAGTTTTTTTAGAGTAAGTCGAAAATGTACCGCATCCCTTTTTACGTAACGTTGTGTTTAACAAGTCGCTACGTAAAAAGGGATGCGGTACATTTTGGTTGGTACATTTTGGTTTCTACAGGACGTTTTTTAAATACTGTTGGGCTTGTTTGATCACTGATGGTGGGATTTCGTGATTGCCGCGGAATTCGTACCAGCTGCCGTTCATTCCGGCTTTTTCTAGCAGGTCGTGCAAGGCGCGCGCCCCGGCGATAGGAAGAACCGCGTCTTGGTCGCCGTGGCTTATAAAGTAAGATGAATTTTTCTTTTTTGCAGCAAGTGCGGACCACTGGTCTTTTTGGATCAGGCTTCCGGATAAAAGCATTAGACCTTTGAAAGTTTTTTCAGAATTTAAAAAAAGATCGCAAGCCAGCATGGCGCCCTGGCTAAATCCACCCAAGACAGTTTTTTCGGGGTCTAATTTAAGTTCATCCAAAAAAGCAAAAAGTTTTTTTCTTAAAGATTCGATACCGTCGGGTTTTCGCGAATAAATGATTTCATGGTTTCCGGTTTGCACGACTTTTTCGTAAGCTTTGACGTCGATGGGCCACCAAGCTCGGCCCGTCCAACCGGGTCCGATGGGCACAGAAAGTGGCCCTTGCGGAAATAAAAATTGTAAGCCCGGTGACCCGCTGAAAGCGTCAGAGAGAGTTTGCAAATCAAACGCGTCGGCGCCAAATCCATGAAACAAAACTAAGTGGTTTCTGGCCGCCGCTTTTGCGGAGACCTCGATATAATTAAAGCCTAAAAGATTTTTCATAAATTCCGCCATTGTTTTGAATTTCAATTCCACTTCGCTAACACACGAAAATAGACCTTACAAATACTAAACTGAGTTAAAATTTTTCTTAGATTTTAAAAAAAACCGGCAATGGAATTTATGAGGTTAAGCCCAATGTTCAGATAAAAATATGCCCGATCTATTGGTCTGGTTAATCACGGTCGTCCAAATTTAGAGGAATCACTTGTGATACTTTCGCACGCTTGGAGATAATCCTCAAGATGGAAAACTATCTTGACGGTCTTTGGTTTACAACCGAACTTAGAAAGCCTGAGCAGTCACCGGAAATGTTTTCGAACTTAAGATGTCCTTATCGTAGCAAATTGAGGAGCGAATTTCGCAAAAAAATATTAAAAAATAGTTTCGCTCATAAGTATTGAGTTTGGTTTAGAAGTTGGGTGTTAAAGTTGGGTTGTTAAAATTGACACTGAAAGTTGACACTGAAAATTGTTTATGAAAATAGCCTATGAAAATTAAAGATTTGCTTTCGGCCTTGCCCGAGTTTTATCAATTTCTTCCTAAGCCACCCAGGCTTAGTCTTTCCAACGATCTTTCTAACAAACTCTTTTCAAAATCGCCGCAGACCAGAGATTTGATGAAGTTTTTTGTCCCCGAAAACAAAGTTTCAGATCGAATTAATTGGTCGTTTCGAAAAAAACTATGGACTCTGGACGAGCTTAACCAAGACGTTCAGCAAGTTCGCAGAAATTCCGCGCAAGTTTCTGAAGGCGATATCTTTGTTGCTATCCACGGCCTTCGCCACGACGGGCATTCTGATATCCAGAACGTAGTTGATCGAAAGCCAGCCGCGATTGTTTACCAACATGAGGTTGCTGCATTAAAAAACTTTTCTGGAATTAAACTTAAAGTCCCTGACACTCAAAAAGCTTTTGCTCTGCTGCACGCACGCCAGCAAGGCGATCCAAGTCTAAAGATGTGGACATTGGGCGTGACCGGAACCAACGGCAAAACCACGTGCACCTATTTGGCAGAGCATCTGTTAAATTCTGTAGGTATTACGTGCGGAGTTTTGGGAACCATCGATCACCATTTGCAAAATTCAGTTTGGGAAACTCACATGACCACCCCAGATGCGGATATTCTGCAGCAGCGCTTGGCGGAAATGAAAAATTTTGGCGCCAAATCCGCTGCGCTGGAAGTTTCAAGCCACGCGCTAAAACAAAAACGGATCAGCGGCATTCATTTCAACACAGTTTTATTTACCAATTTGACCCGCGATCATTTGGATTATCACCCATCCATGTCCGACTACTTTCATAGCAAAGAACTTCTAACAACAGAATCCATTTGGGAGTCCAAAAAATTTCCGCTGTTTGCGATAGTCAATCGAGACGATTTTTACGGTCGAAGGCTAAAAATTTCTAGTCGCGCTTACGTATGGACTTACGGCACTGATCCAAAAGCTGATTTTTATTACCAGATCAAAGAATCCGATCTAACGGGTTCGCATTTTGAATTAAGAACTCCGTTTGGGTTTGAAAAGGATCTTTCTTTAGAAATGGTCGGTTCGCATAATGTCAGCAATGCCGTGGGAGTGATCGCTTGTTTGACAACTTTGGGATTGGATTTAAAAATTTTAAAAGATCGGTTGCTTCGATTTCCTGGCGTGCCTGGGCGATTGCAAATTGTTCCCAATAACAAAGGACTTTTTGTTTTTATCGATTACGCGCATACCCCCGATGGCTTGGATTGTGTTTTATCGGCACTCAAAAAAAATAAGCCCGCATCGTCGTCTTTGCGAGTTGTCTTTGGTTGCGGCGGTGACCGCGATCATGGCAAACGCCCACTGATGGCCCAGAGCGCGCAGAAATGGGCAGATTATATTTTGGTCACATCGGATAATCCGCGATCCGAAGACCCACAAAAAATTATTTTAGAAATTCAGAGGGGCTTTGATTTAGCGAAAGAAAAGACTTCATTCCAGGTTGACCGCTTCAATGCGATTCAAAAAATTCTTCTGGAAGCCAAATCTGGTGATACCATTTTAATTGCCGGAAAAGGGCACGAGGCTTTTCAGCAAATTGGCTGTGAAAAGTTTCCTTTCTCTGATTTTCAAGTCGCAAAAAGTATTTTGGACGGAAAGGATTTAACCCCATGCGAGCTTTAAATCTGGAACAACTTCTTTCTGCGTTGCCGGCAGAGTTGAAAGTGAAAGTGCTATCAACTTTAAAAACGGATTTTACTGAAATTGCTACGGACTCACGCAAAAAAATAAGTGGAAGTTTATTTGTGGCTTTGAAAGGTGAAAATTTCGATGCTCATCAGTTCTTGCAGCAGGCCGTGGATCAAGGTGCAGCGGCACTTTTGGTTCATCAAGCTCCGCCCGAATTGCTGCACAAAAAAGTCACGGTGATTCAGGTCTCGGATACGTTGCAGGCGTTGCAAATGATGGCCACGCACTTTCGCCGCAAATCAAAAGCCATTTATGTGGGTCTGACCGGGTCCAACGGAAAGACCACCAGCAAAGAATTCTCGGCCGAAGTTTTAAAGGTCGCCAAAAAAACCTACTTCAACCCCGGAAGTTTTAACAATCATTGGGGTGTACCGATGAGCTTGTTATCGGTACCGGCAAATACCGAAGTGGCCTTGATCGAAATGGGGATGAATCACGCTTTCGAAATCGAAAAACTTTGTCAGATTGCGCAACCAGACGTGGTGGTTTGTACGATGGTTGGAACAGCTCACATCGAAAACTTTGGGAGCCAAGAAAAAATCGCCGCCGCCAAGGAAGAAATTTATGAAAGCGTATCACCATCTGCAAAAAGAATTTTTAATTTAGACAATCCTTGGACCATAAAAATGTACGAGAGAGCGTTAAAAAAATATCCGACGCAAGCACTGTTCACTTTTTCAGAGCAGCAAAAATCCGCCGATGTCAGTTTTCAAATTTTAAAAATGGATCGCGAAAAATTATCCATCAAAGGCCACATAAGGAATTCTGAAAATAAAATTGAACTAGAAGTTTTTGGAACGCAAAATTTGACCAATTTGATGGTCGCAGCCAGCGTAGGCCTGGCCTGTGGGCTTAACCCTGATACTATTTGGCTGGGGTTGTTGGGATGTAAAACAATTTGGGGGCGCAATCAGTTTCTACCTATTCCAGGCGCAGGCGAAATTCTCTTTGATGGATATAACGCCAATCCCGATAGCTTTAAAGCTCTGTTGGACAACCTGCAGTTTTTAGATCTTTCCATTCCGAAATTCGCAGTCTTTGCGCAAATGCTCGAGCTTGGAAATCAGTCTGAAAAATTCCACTTCGAGCTGGGTGTTCAGTGCGGAAAAGTTCCGTTCGAGGGAATTTATTTTTACGGACCGGATAGTTCGGCTTTTGAGAAAGGCGTGAAGTCCTCGAGGAGTTTTCAGGGTTCCGAAAAAACATTAATTGTTTCAGATACTTATAAAGAAGATCTTGCACTCCAGGCCATCCCTGTGTTACGAAACTTAAGTTATCAGAAAAATTTTATCATCGCCGTGAAAGGTTCTCGAGGGATGAAACTAGAAAAATTTGTCGCTAGTCTTTTGGGACCTGAATTTTCCTTGGATAAAAAACAGTGATTTACCAACTGCTTTATTCACTGTCCGATCAGTACTCGCCGTTTAATATTTTTCGCTACGTCACCGTACGAACTTTTATTTCTTTTTTTACAAGTTTTATTTTGTGTTGGTTGTGGGGCCCTTATTTTATCCGCAGGCTTCGCGAAAACCAAATCAGTCAAAATATTCGAAGCGATGGTCCTCAATCTCATCTTAAAAAATCAGGAACTCCGACAATGGGCGGGGGTTTAATATTAGTCAGCACTTTGATTCCGTGTTTGCTTTGGGTCGATATGTTTTCTCCATTAGTTTGGGGTGTTCTTTTAATCACTTGGGGATTTGGCGCCATCGGTTACTTTGACGACTGGTTAAAGGTTTCAAAGAAAAACTCCAAAGGACTTAGCGGAAAATTGCGATTGATGTGCGAATTTTTACTTTCGGGAATTGTGATTTACATTCTGGTTTCTTTTTTCAACTTATCGACCCTGGTTCATTTTCCGTTTCTTAAAAAGTTCACTTTAGACTTGGGCTATTTTTATGTGGTCTTTGGGGCGTTGGTCACTGTGGGAACTGCAAACGCAGTAAATTTGACAGACGGTCTTGATGGTTTGGCCATTGTTCCAGTGATGATTGTCGCTGCGACCTTAGGATTATTTGCTTATTTTGCTGGGCACTTGGGAATCGCTGGTTATTTGGGAATTCCGCATGTGGCCGGGGCGGGAGAGCTAACTCCGTTAGCTGCGGCAATTGTTGCCGCGGGCTTGGGATTTCTTTGGTACAATACTTACCCTGCGCAAGTTTTTATGGGTGATGTGGGCAGTTTGTCTTTGGGCGGATTTTTAGGAGCTATGGCGGTGATCACTCGAAACGAACTTTTAATGGTGTTGTTGGGTGGCGTTTTCGTGATCGAAGCTCTAAGCGTGATCACTCAAGTGATCTCGTTTAAGCTGACCGGAAAACGGATTTTTAAGATGGCGCCCATTCACCATCATTTTGAACTTAAAGGTCTTACAGAAACTAAAATTATTGTGCGGTTTTGGATTATTTCCCTACTGTTAGCTGTATTAAGTCTAAGTACTTTAAAATTGAGGTGATCGATGTTTCGAGAAGTTTCTGAACTAAAAGATAAAAAAATCTTAATCGTAGGGCTAGGTAAAACTGGAGTTTCGTTGGCGCATTTTTTGACTGGTGTGGGCGCGGAAGTGACCATCACCGATCACAAATCCAAGCCCGAACTTTCGGCTCAGCTTGAGATCATAGGTGATTTACCAGTAAAGTACGACTTGGGTGGACATAGCCCCAAAACTTTTTTGCAGCAGGATTTAATTATTTTAAGCCCGGGGATAAATCCTCATCTGAAAATTTTTGATTATGCAAGATCTCAAGGAATTAAAATTACTGGCGAGTTTGAATTTGCCGTTCAGTTTGTGAAAGAGCCCATCATCGCGGTGACTGGTACCAACGGTAAGACCTCGGCTGGCCGCTTGATGGAAGAAATGTTTAAAGAAAGCGGCATCGACTGCTGGTTGGGGGGCTCGATCGGGGCGCCGATGACCGAATACCTTCGATTGCCGAAAAAAGCCAAAGTGGTGATCGCTGAAGTTTCTGCGTTTATGTTGGATTTGGTCGAAACTTTTGCTCCGCAAAATATCGTCTTTATGAATTTGGCCGAGTCGCATTTGGATCGATATAAAAGCATGGAAGATTATGTCAACGCGAAACGAAAAGTTTTTAAGAATGTCGACCAAGCGACAACTTCAATTTTAAATGCCGACGACAACGCGGTTGTCGAATTGGCGCGGGACCCGGCAGTTCAACGTGGTCGAATTTTTTATTTTTCTAGAAAAGCGGCATTGGAACCTCAGATTATGAATATTGGCGGCGCGGTCAATATCGGCGAAGAAATTAAAGTCAGAACTGGTCCAGAAATCGAAACTTACAGCATTAAAAATTTAAAAATGTTGGGTCGTCATTCAATTGAAAACCTAATGGCTGCGATTTTAGCTACTCGGGAACACGGGGCTACTCGCGAAGCCGTACAAAAAGTGATCGAGAATTTTAAGGGTCTAAGTCACCGCCTTGAGTACGTGCGAAAGGTGGGCGGGGTTTTGTTTTACAATGACTCGAAGGCGACAAATGTTCACGCCGTTTTCAGAGCCTTGGATGCCTTTGAAGAAAATGTTATTTTGATAGCCGGTGGAAAAGATGTGGGCGGAAATTTCGAACCCCTTCGCAATTTAATTCGTCGCAAGGTGAAGTCCCTGTTTTTGATCGGAGAATCTAAAGAGAAAATCAATCGCGATATAGGGGATTTTAGCGAAACCTTCTTAATGGGGACTTTTGAAGAAGCCGTTTTTATAGCGTACCAAAAGTCTAGGATCGGTGACATCGTTTTGCTTTCGCCGGGATGTCCAAGTTTTGATATGTTTGACTCTTACGAAGAGCGGGGAGACTATTTTAAAGAGATCATTAGAAAATTTAAGTAAGTTCTTCTTTTTGTAAAAGTCTGCTTACGTTTTAATTTTTTAAACCCTCAAAAAAATTATTTGCGAGCCTTAAAAAAAACCATTCAAAAAACCATTCAAGGAGGAATGAGATGTTTTCTAGATCCGCGGCACTGAAACTTTTTGTAGCAGCCCTAGGGCTTTCTTTTTTTACCGGATGTTTATCCGCTAAATTCAAACAGAGAAAAGAGCAACGTGAAAAAGTCGCTCAAGCTTCACGCCTTTATTGCGAATTCGTCAATGGCGATTTGTATCCGGACACCGATGTCCAGCTTAATTTTGAAATGGCAAAAAGGTGTGATTCAACTTTACCTTTTTCAATCACGCAGTATCGAACTTCTTCTGACAATTCTGGAATCGTCTATTGCTGCGGAATAAACCCAGCTAAGGCATTTGCGGCGAACAAGGAAGAAGAAAAAGAGAAGGATTCCAAAGAGACCGCTCCGAAGAAGTAATGAAAGCTCAGGTTTTTGCTAGCCCATTATTCTTGGCGATTCTAACTTTGCTGGGATTTGGGCTGATCCAAGTTTATTCTTCAAGTTTTGTACTGGGGATCGAAAGCTTTGAGCAACCGCATTTTTTTTTCTATCGGCAACTTATGTTCGCGGGCGTTGGCTTAGGCCTTTTGCTATTCGTCCTGCAAATTCCTTTTTCTTGGATCAAGAACTGGAGCTTTATTTTTTTTCTAGCCGCTTTGATAAGTTTGGCAGCAACCCTGATCCCGGGGGTTGGACTGAAAGTCGGCGGAGCCACCCGATGGATTCCAATCACCAACAGTTTTCGTTTTGAGCCTTCGGAGTTTTTAAAACTAGGATTTGTTCTTTTTTTAGCTGCGCTTTTTTTGCCTCAAGGTAGCATTCCAAAACGCATGCCGTGGTTTGTGACCGCGGCACTATTAATTTCTATGTTCGCACTTCTTTATCATCAGCCAGATTTTGGAACTTTTAGTCTGCTTCTTTTGCTTTCAATTTGTTTTTTATTTGTGGTGGGCCTGAAGAAGCGGGTTTTTTTGACCTCGTTTATTTTTTTGATTCCGGCGTTTTATTTTTTACTCATGAGCGAGAACTATCGGCGGACTAGGGTTCTGGCGTTTTTAGACCCATGGTCCGAAGCCGAGAAAAGTGGATTTCAAGTCATTCAGTCGATGCTTAGTTTTTCTTCGGGAGGACTTTTTGGCAGCGGCATTGGACAAAGTCAGGGAAAGCTTTTCTTTTTACCAGAAGCCCACACCGATTTTACACTGGCGATTTTTGGCGAGGAATTTGGTTGGGTGGGATTTGTGGTTTTGATGTGCCTGTATGGAATTATTATTTTCCAAGGATTTCGAATTGCGTTAAAGTCAAAAGATCCATTTAAAAAAAATTTAAGCCTTGGAATATCAATTTTATTTGCCCTGCAGGTTTTTACCAATTGTGGTGTTGTTTTAGGAATGCTTCCAACGAAAGGCTTGACGTTACCCTTTTTAAGTTACGGGGGAAGTTCGCTGATTACACTTTGTGTGATGATGGCGCTGCTGCTAAAAATTCAAATCGAAGAGAACAATGAATCAAAAGCAATCGTTTAACATCATTTTGGCCGGTGGAGGCACTGGCGGTCATATTTATCCGGCGCTAGCGATTGCTCAGGAAATAAAAAAAAAGAATCCGCAAGCCGGCATTGTGTTCGTGGGTTCTGTGTATGGTTTGGAATCCCAGATTTTACCCAGATATTCATTTCCATTACGACTGATTTCGGTCGGGCCATTAAACTTTAAAGGTCGGTGGCTGGAAAAATTAAAGACGTTGCTAAAAATGCCCGAAGCTTTTTTCCATTCGGTCAAGATCTTGAATCAAGAAAAACCAGATTATGTTTTAGGGATGGGCGGATATGCTTCGGGGCCGATGGTTTTAGTAGCTGCTTTTATGGGTTATCCTTGCGGGCTTTGGGAACCCAATGCATTCCCCGGATTGGCTAATCGTATTTTAGGATATTTTGTTAAAGAATGTTTTTTAGTTTTTCAAGAATCAGAGAGTTTTTTTTCGCCTTCGCAAGTGCATCGGTTGGGTGTTCCTTTACGCGACGAGATCGTCAAGCGGGCGTCGCTAGAGCGAATTAAATTTCGCGCAAGCGATCGTAAACTTCACATTTTTTGTTTTGGAGGAAGTCAGGGTTCAAGGGTGATTAACCAGACTCTTTTTAAAATGCTTCAATTAAAACCTGACTTTTGGCGGCAGCGAATTCAGGTCGTGCATCAAATAGGCCCTACTGATTATCAATTGATGAAGAATCAATATCAGGGTTTTGATGATTTTGTTGAGATCCACGAATTTATTTCGGACATGCCCAAATATTACGAGTGGGCGGACGTTGCGATTTGCCGGGGTGGGGCTTCGACCCTGGCCGAGTTGTCAGCGTTTCAGGTCCCGCCAATTGTGATTCCTCTTCCAGCGGCAGATGGACATCAAGAAAAAAACGCTCAAAGTTTTGTGGATCATCAAGTGGGTGAAATGATTTTGCAAAAAAACCTAAGTCCTGAAGCCCTTGAAATAAAAATTTCGCAGTGGATGAATTCCCCTTCTTTGCACGATAGTATGGCGTCTAAGTTAAAAGGTTTTTTAAAGCTTCGAGCCGCGGAAGATATTGCCGATTTCTTATTGGAAAAATATCAAAAAAGATAAACCCAATCAGCAATGGAACCATCGGTTGGATCGTCCAAAATTTCAGACTGAATTTCGGATGCGGTTCGATCTTGAATCGGAATAAACACCAGCGTGTGGACGGGATGGGTCGTTCGATTTCTAAGGCGATCCGGAAATCCACCGCCATAATTCACGTGAAAAACGCCTGTTAACACAACCAAAACTTGGTCGGAAAACGCCGAGATAAATTCGCTAGCTTTCCAAGCCATGGTGTCATCCCAAACGCTTTGAGCTTGAAAACTCATTTCCATTTCAGCCGGGGTTTTTGGGCCGTGAGCCTCGGGTGGCAGCGAAGACATCGCGTTTTGAAATCTGGAAAAATAACTGGCTCGACCAATCTGGAACTGCGGCGGCAAAAGGTCGTTTTCTTCAGGGGTTAAAGAAACAAGAGATTGTTTGCCAACTTTTCTAATAAGTGCATTCGGAGCGTTCAAAGCAACTAAATAATCATTTGGAAATGGGAACTGCAGCTGAGGTTTATACAACGCAAACCCCTTATCGTCTTTCCATCCCAGCAAACTCAAAAGTTGCGCGTCATCAATCAGTTTGTTTTTCCAATCGTCTAAAATTTTTTGTTGAGTGTAATCGATAAACTCCCAACCGACGCTGACTTTCAAATACAAATTGTGAAGCTCTTTAAGAATTTCTAGTTGAGCCGACTGAACTTCTTTCTGAAAATGGATCTCGCCCAAAAGAACTATATCACCGGGCTTAACGTTTGCGGCCAAGTCGGCGATAGGAACGGGGTTTTTCAGATCGGAAGGGCGATACAAACCCGGCAGTTGCAAAATTTTTTGAGCCCGTGCCACAGGCGCTAGAAAAAAAAATCCTGCCATGACCAATACGTTGCTGAAGAGAAAACTGAAGTAACTGCTTAGGCAACTAGTTAAGCAACTACCGATGAGACAACTACCAACAAAAAACTTCTTCATAGTTTCCTTACTCGATTTTAAACTTAAAACCTTTTATTGATCCCAAATGGCGTTCGCGTTAATCTTGAAAATCCTTTTTAAAGCGTAGTTCTAAGTTAGAAGCGAAGGCAAGATGCGGGATTTAAAAAATTGTAAAGTTCATTTTGTGGGTGTAGGAGGCATAGGAATGTGCGGCCTAGCCGAGATTTTTTTAAATCTTGGGGCCCAGGTCTCGGGCAGTGATTTATCTGAAAATAGCAACACTCTTCGCCTTAAAAAATTGGGCGCTGTGGTTTTCAAAGGTCACCACGAAGATAATCTAAAGGCCTGTGACGTGTTAGTTTATTCAAGTGCTGTGCCTTTGGAAAATCCCGAAATTCAAAAAGCATTGGCGCAAAAAACACCGTTGATCTCGCGAGCCGAAGCTTTGGCTGAATTGATGCGCCTGAAACGAGGCGTCGCCATTGCAGGATCTCATGGAAAGACCACGACCACATCGTTGGTGGCTTCAATTTTTATTCAAGCCGGTTTAGATCCCACGGTTTCATTGGGGGGGCGATTGGATGTGATACAGTCGACTGCAGTTTTAGGTCGGGGAGAATGGGTGGTCGCCGAGGCCGATGAAAGTGACGGAAGTTTTGTAAAGTTAACTCCGGAATTAGGGATCGTGACCAATATTGATAATGATCACTTGGACTATTTTAAAACGTTTGAAAACTTGCAAAAATCCTTTTTAGCTTTTTCTGATCGAATTCCTTTTTATGGTTCATTAGTCGTCTGGGGAGATGATCCCGAAATGCGAGAAGTTTTTAAGAACTATCACAAAAAGATTTTATTTTACGGTTTGCACGACGAAAATGATTTTCAAATTCAAGGATCTTCAGGCTTTTATCAGATTTTTAAAAATCACCGAAATCAAAAAAACTTTTTAGGAGATCTGAATTTACCTTTACCTGGGATTCACAACGCCCTCAACGCTTTGGCAGCGGTCACTTTATCACTGCAAGCGGGAATATCTTTTCAAGATATCAAGGGCGGTATTGAAAAATTCAAAGGAGTGGATCGCCGATTTCAACGTATTGGTCAAGCGGCAGGCGTCCAGGTTTACGATGATTATGGCCATCACCCCACAGAAATTCGAGCTACATTGGCTGCGTTTAACGAAAAATTTCCGAAAGAAAAGCTGGTGGTATTGTTTCAACCGCACCGTTACTCGCGAACTCAAAGCTGTTGGAATGATTTTTTGACGGCTTTTCAATTGGCTGATGTCGTTTACATTACCGATATTTATCCGGCTAGCGAACTACCACTGCCAAATATAAACTCTCAGAAATTAGTCCAAGCGCTGAATCATTCCAATGCTAAATTCATATCAAAAGATCAAGACCGAGTTAAATTTTTTGTCGATGCTCTTCAACCAAATTCAGTGTTTTTGACCTTGGGTGCGGGTGATGTCACCCGACTTTCGTCAGCGATCTTGACTGGACTTAAGGCTAAAGAACTGTCGTTACCTCTTTAGAATTTTTATTTAAATTCCGATTCTTAAATAATGAAAAATCTGTCGGCATTTTTGTACTTTGTGAGTTTGATAGCCGTTATGGTTTCCTGTGCGACTAAAAATTCACTACAGTCTGAAGCGATTTTGCCGGTAACCCGTAAACCTTTCCAGCTTCGAACTGTGACCCTAAATCAAACTGGTCCGGAAAAAGTAAAGCATATCTTCCGACAGCGAGATTCTCTGTGGTTTTTAAGCCAAATTTACTACGGAAAAGGCGATCACTTTCAGGAACTCATGAGTGCCAACGAAATCGCCGACCCTCGCCAGATTGAAGTCGGTACTGAAATTGAAATTCCCAATCCTAAATTCCATCCCGAGCAAAGCGAATTCCAAGAGCGCCTTGCAAAAATTAGCCGTGACCGTGATTCGCAACTGGCCGCACGGGTCGATTCACGAAAGCGTCGGGCTGTGGCGTCTGGGGTGGCGTCTGGGGTGCCAGCAGTGAAAAAGCTTCCCGAAGTCTCGGTGCCCGCAACTTTGATTGAAATCCCGGATTATTTCACCACGCCCGCATCCTTTTTTCTTCCGCGCTAAGTGCCCGATGATTGAATTAAAAATCTGGAAAACTCTTTCCGAATATTTTCTGGGATTGGTTTTTTCTTCAAGGTTTTGGGGTCAGCAAAAACGTGCACCATTTTGACTTCAGCCAATAATTTATTTTTACAGAAAAACGCGTAAACCATTTGAAAAGAAGATTCCTGAATTAGCGACACTTGAATTTGTACGGTCAAAGCAGCACCCGGAAAGAATGGGGAGTAAAAATCGGCTTCGGCCCGTCGAATGGGAACTAGATCGGGGCTTTCTTTAAACCAATAGCTCCAACCGATTTTAGTTTCTGTAATAAACGCCTCAAAGGCTTTGTGGGCATAATCAAAAACCCGCGCGAAATACAGAATCCCGGCGGGATCACAGTCTCCAAAGGCCACTTGGGTTTCCCAAATGAGGGGGCGGGGTTTAAAACTATTTTTTTTTGTGATCGAATTTTGAGTCATCTTTAATTTTCCTTTGGTCCCTTGACAACATTGGCGTTACAGTTGCAGCTTGGCGATTTACTACTAATTTATGTCATTAAAAATCTTTGATCCTCAAGACTTTCCTGCGTACCTGCCTAAGCTCAATCAATTGTACGATGATCTTTTTACGGGTGGTAAAGGTTTTCGGGCTAAATTAGTCAAAATGGTGTCAGGCCCCTTGGGATGCGCTCCAAAAACAATGGATTTGCTGGGCCAAACCGTCGAGTTTATTCACAACGCTTCGCTTTTGCATGACGATTTGGTCGACCGATCTTTTTTGCGTCGGGGAAAGACGGCCGCTTGGAAAAAATTTTCGCCCGAGTACGCAGTGCTGGCTGGGGATTATCTTTTGGCTAGGGTGATGGTGAATCTTTCGCAATTTGGAAATATCCGCTTAGTTCAATACACGGCCCAAGTGATTTCCGATCTGCTGGAAGGTGAATGGTTGCAGGATTCGTTGGTTGGCGATTTTAATGTGGATCTTGGCCAGCTGGATCGAGTTCACAATTTAAAAACGGCCTCGCTCTTCAAGTGGTGCTTAAAGGCTCCGTTTATCGCGCAGGAAAATTATGATTTGGCCCTACATCAGTTGATCGAGGAAATGGGAACTTTGTTAGGCCAGCTTTTTCAGAGAAGCGATGACCTGTTGGATTTTAATGTACGCAACGACGAAGAAAAAGCGATCTTAGGAGATCTCAAGTCGGGATATTTGAATTCGTTCGCATGTTTTGCTACCCAAGGTTTGCCCAAAGAACCTTTTAGAAGTTGTCAGAACTTAGAAGATTTTTTTCGGGCACTAGGCGGGCGATCTTATTTTGACGAAAAGCTTAAAGGCTTCGACGAAAAAAATACTTTTTTGATTCAAGTTTATCAGCACCATCTCAAAAACCTGAAAGAGTTATTGAAAGAATCTGAATTAGGGCTGGTCGAAGAATTAGGTCCCTTGACAGAAATTTTATATTGGCGGCGTAAACCAAAGTCCACGAGTTCTTAGTTTGGCAAAGACATTGCTAACCCTATCAAAATCAGACCCACGTTTTCAGAAACATCTGACCGGAACCTTTTCAAAAACCGAACGTGCCCTTCCCGTGCAGTCACTAAATATCAATCAGTCTTTCGAGACCGTCACTTTTGAAATTGTCGATCTGGTTAATATCAATAAACCAAATTTGATCAGTATTATTTTGGCTACATGGAAAATCCGCCATTTGATCGTTACATTTTTTCCAATCTTGATGATTCTTATCTCCTTGCAGTTGGCGGCAGAAAATTTTGACGGAATTTTGGCCTCTTTAAATGTACTTGCGGTTTTTTTCTTAAGTATTTCCGTCAACCTTTACAATGATTACACCGATCATCTGGTGGGTTTGGATCGGGTGCATTCGGGTTCGGGCAGTCAGGCGATTCAAAAAGGTTGGGTCTCGGCACACCAAGTTCTATTTTGGTCGCAGTTTTTTTTGCTAACGGGTGTTTTGACTGGCTTGCCGGCACTGTTTGTTTTTCCTCATGTGCTTGTGTTGGTGGGTGGAACCTCTTTGGGACTGATCTTTATTTTTAGTTCTCGGGCGACAGGATTTAAATTTAGAATTGGCGCTGAAGCTGCCGGATTTCTTTTGCTGGGGCCATTATTAACTACAGGTTTTTCAGTCAGTCTGACAGGTGATTGGAGATGGTCTTTTTTATTTTTAGGAATTTTTAATGGTTTTCTTGCGGTGTTTTTTTTGCATTTGAAAAATTTTGAGATGCTTTTTATCAATCACCAAGCTCATTTAAAAAATACCATTTCCATATTGGGATTTGAAAAAAGCAAAGATTTTCTTTTCGTGTGGTGGCTGGTGACCCTAGTGCTTTTCGTAGGTTTGCTGTTTGATTTCTTGCCCGAAATCCAGTCCGAAAGTTTTGTCGTTTTGATAGTAGGTCTTTCGATGGTTATCTTCTTTGCATTGAGAACCAGAAAAAAGTTGTTTCAACTTCAATCACCATTGGATTCTTACGTGGGCCATTTTGTAAAGTCGGCGCGCCAATCAAGTTTTTTTCTTCTCTTGTTTTTAGTGATTTTAGGATTGGGGCGACTGCTCGATCTTCTGGGCGTGCACCTTTGAATTTCAAATTAGTAAAAATCGGCCAAGATTTAGCCCTAGAATCGTCTTTGTTTAAAAAGCCATTCCAGATTCAATTTGCAGGAAACAGAAATTACTGGAAGCCGCTTCCCAAAAAGCAAAATGAGCCGCTCTTTAAAGCGATCGGATTCAAGGGGCAGCCCTTAAATATCTTAGATGGCACCGCTGGTTTGTTAGAGGACTCATTTCAAATGGCAAGGCTGGGCGTACGAATTACTGCTTTGGAACGTCACCTGATTCTTTTTCAGCTTTTGCAGGACGGGATTCGTAGATCGATTCAGGATAAAGAATCATCTGACGTTTTAAAACAAATTCGATTGATCCACGCCGAAACTGAAGCTTGGCTAAAAAATGAAAAAGATATTTTTGATGTGATTTATTTGGATCCTATGTTTTTACTGGATGAAGTCAAAGCCCTTCCCAAAAAAGAAAACCAGGTCTTGCGTTTGCTAAATGAATCAGAAAAATCGCAATGGATTTCGTTGGATTTTTTAAATTTGGCTCTTAAGAAATGCAAACACCGAGTTGTCATTAAAAGAAGTATTCACACAGGGCAGATTCGAAACGAGATAGCTGACTGGCCCCTTCCAGACCAAGTTTTGAAATTGCGTTCTGTTCAATTTGAAATTTATTTTCCATAGAGGGTTTTTATGCTGGCATTTTATTTTCTCATCGTGTTTTCGATTTTTTATTTTGGATGTCTGCTGATCAGAGAACTTCTGGGAAGAATATTTTTAATCGAAAAGTTATCTTGGCTTTCCAATATTGGGGACGACAACTTTTTAGCCAGTGCGGCCAAGCTATTACTGGCCAGCTTTTTATGCGTTTCGGTCGAAAGGTCATTGATTCTTCCGACTTTCTTTCAGATGCGGGTGGATCTTTGGAAGCCTCGATGGATTTTATTTTTTTCGTGTCTACGCTTGGTCTCGATGATTTTGCCGATGGGATTTCTTGTGGGAGCTCTTTGGGGCGTTTCACATTGGGAAGGTTTTTACGGAATCAGTTCCCCATTAGAAACTTTTTCTGGATCTGACTTATTTTATTTTCTCTCAAACAGGGGATACGCACAGTACGCAAGCTTGATTTTCGTTGTGCTAATAGGCGTTGCAATAGTGAAACGACCTTTTTTGTTTTGGGGCCCAACTCTGTTGGGACTTTTAACTTTTCAAATTTCAGTTTCGAATGCCTGGATCATTTTTTGGGCCGAAAGTTTTGGGTTAGGTCTACTCTTTTTTACAAGTTTACCTAAAGGGAATTGGTTCCGAAGGGACTTTAAATTTCTTTTAGGCATGCAGCTTTTACTTCTGCTGGCTTTTGTTTGCTTTCCATCACACGTTAGGTTGGCAGCAGAAATAGCAGCGTCGGCTTTAGGGGATGGGTCTAGTTTGGTTCTTCAATTTCTAACTTTAATCGCCGCTTGGGTTGCGCTGGAAACCATTTTAAGCTTAATCTTTTTTCATTTTTATTTTAATCATCACGCACAATCTCGAGAATCTTTATTTTTACCTCGTCCCCAATGGATCCGGTGGGGGTGGATTCGAGGAGGGTCCAGAGAAAATTTGGTCACACAAATATCTCAAAAAATCGAGCGTATGTCAGTCCAGCAAAACCAGATACACCAGTCTTTGACTGTCGAAGAACAAAAGCGGATTCCTGCCTACATAGTGAAACAATTTAAAACTGAGTTAAAACTTTTGCTCGAGCTTCAGCAGGCCAGTAAGATTAAATAGGCCCATTAAAAATGTCCAGTTTATCGTTGAATCAGCCGCTAAACGTTTTCTAAATTTTGAAATTATGATCAAGTAAAGATTATGAGCAGCGTGAACGATCTTAAGAAAAAGATTGAAGAACTTGAACACCAGTTATCGGCTAAGAATATTGAAATATCACAATACCGCCGCGAGCTGATGGAAGCACAAGCTCAGGTCCAGCGCATGATCCTAGGTCAGGAAGAGCAAGTTAAGCTTTTAGAATCGATTCAAAAAAAATTAGTACCCACCGAAATTCCACACATTCCTGGGTTTGAAATCAGCTCCAAGTTTTTCGCCGGTAGTTTGTCCGGCGGAGATTACTTTGATATTTTCGAACACCAAGATAAAATGAAGTTTGGAATTCTGCTAGCGGATTCGTCGGGGTATCAAATTTCTGCTTTGTTTTTGTCGACCTTGATCCAGTTTTCATCGCGTCTTGAAGCCAAGCGGGGATTGCCGCCGGACGAAATGGCCAATCTAATGGCTAAAGAATTAGTTCCCAGTCTAGGCGCCAATGACGAAATTTCACTTTTTTACGGGGTGGTTGATCGGCGCAGTTTTGAATTTTCTTGCGCGTCCATCGGTTACCCCATCGCGTTTTTGCAAACCAAAGGTCAGGGTAGATTAATTCAGGTCGAGCCTTCGGCAGAAGCGCTATCAAAGCATTACACTGGCCATGCGTTGACTCAGAAAATTCAATTGGGCCCAAAGGATCGGATGATTTTTTGCACTCGTGGAGTGTCTAGAATCTTGAATACGAAAAGTGAGCCCTTTGGCTTTGAGCGCTTGAATCAAATCGCGATCAAACCCAGGTCTTCGGTCCATGAGCTTCGTAATGAAATCCTTTTTCAAGCTTCGCAGTGGTCGCAAAAAACCGAGCCCACCAAAGATCAAACAGTGATCGTCGTCGAGGTTAAAGACCGAGTGATTAAATTAGCCAAAAATCAATAGACAGTCGACAAAGCCTTACTGCAAAATTAAAGGGCAGTTAAAAAAATTAGGAGACATATTTTATGGCTGAGGGTGTGCAAATTTATTCTGGTGCAACGGACAAGGGGCTTGAAGGCGTGGTGGCTTGCACGACAGGAGTTTCTTCGATTCAAGATAACACCTTAAGTTTCCGAGGTTTTACTATCGAAGATTTGGCAGAAAACTCCACTTTCGAAGAAGTGACTTTCTTGTTGTGGAATGATCGTCTTCCCAACAGTTCCGAACTGAAGGAATTTAAAAATGAACTTTCAAAAAATATGGTGATCGACGAAAATTTTTTCCAAGTCTTAAAGCAAATTCCCACTCAAAAAGTTCATCCTATGGCTTGGTTGCGAACTTCAGTTTCTTTGCTGAGCCATTGGGACGTGCAAGCTCAAGACAATAGCGAGACCGCAAATCGTTCGAAGGGTATTCGATTAGTGGCTCAGATGGGACTATTGGTTTGCGCTTTCGAAGCCATTAGAAATGGCAAGCCGATGCCCCAGCCCAATAAAGATAAATCTTTGGCGTGGAATTTTATGTACCTTTTGCACGGCGGAGTCGAACCCAAAACCGAGCACGTCAAAATTTTTGATCTCTGTTTGATTTTGCACGCTGATCACGAGTTGAATTGTTCTGCTTTTGCCACGCGCGTGACCACTTCTTCGCTGAGCGATTTGCATTCGGCGATGGTATCTGCACTGGGTGCTTTAAAAGGTCCTTTGCATGGCGGGGCCAATGAAGCGGTGATGGTCATGTTAAAAAGGATTGGCACTATCGAAAAAGCAAAACAGTTTGTTCAAGATGCCTTGCAGGCCAAAGAAAAAGTAATGGGCATCGGTCATCGCGTTTACAAAAATGGTGACCCCCGAGCCGCAATTTTAAGAAAGTTAAGCCAGAAGTTAACGCTAGATATGGGCGAGCCTCAGTGGTACCAGATTTCGACCTTGATTGATGAAACGATGTTCAAAGAAAAAGGTTTAATGCCGAATGTGGATTTTTACTCGGCCACTGTTTACTACAGTTTGAAAATCCCAGTCGATTTGTACACCCCCATATTTGCGGTTTCAAGGATCAGTGGTTGGATTGCGCATGCGATGGAACAGTACGCGAACAATCGCATTTACAGACCGCGCGGACAGTGGGTTGGAAAAAAAGACCAGAAATGGACCCCGATCGAAAAAAGAAACACTTGAGGTTTCTGATTTGAAAAAAATTTTAATCATCAGCACGTCGACGGATGAAGAGAAAAAGATCGAAGAAGTTTCTCTTCATCATAAAAAAGATAAATTGAGTGTTTCAACGTTGGCGACCTTTGCACAGGACCCAGGCTGGTGGGCAGAAAACGAACCTGATGCTTTGATCGTCCAAATGCCTGATGATCTTTTAATTCAAGGTTATTTTATCGAAAAAATGAAAACGGTGATCGCGCGCGAGGTCCCGGTCTTGATTCTCTGTCCGCAAATCTCTGCCGATCTTATGACGCTATCTTCGCACTTTAAAAAAATTCGAACGATAAAAACTCCTGTAAATCCTTTTTTCTTATTTCGGGCAGTGATCGATCTGACTACTGATTACGGCCAGGGGAAAAATCAAATTCACCCTCGCTTTGCGACGGATCTAGAAACAGTTTTAAGGTGCGCAAAAAAAAACATATCAGTTATCGGAAAGCTTAAGAATCTTTCCATGGGTGGCGCGTATTTGGAATCGGAAGGTAAAGGGGCTGCTTTAAGCTCCGGCGATTTAGTAAGGATGGAAATTTCGGTGACAGATAAAAAGTACGAATTTGATTCGCGAATCGTGTGGGCGAAAGAATTACTTGAATTGGGAATGGGTTACGGATTAACTTTTGTCACTACAGATCAGGTTTTTGATCATTTGTTTTCTCAGCTTTAGTTATTGGCTTTTTAAATCGGGAGATTTTTTCTTTGGGTTCAATTTTTACAAAGATTATCCGTGGTGAACTTCCCAGTTACAAAATTTTTGAGGATGATTTAACGATCGCCATTCTAACGATTCAACCCATTCACTTGGGACACACGCTGGTGATTCCAAAAGTAGAAGTAGATCATTGGTTTAAGGTTCCCACGGAATCTTTTTTACAAGTTCAAAAAAATTCAATGATTATTGGTCAGGCGATTCACCTGGCCACCAATTGCCAACGAGTGCTAACAACTGCTGTGGGCTTTGAGGTCCATCACTTTCATTTACATTTAATTCCTGCATGGAGTCCTGCAGATTTAGATTTTTCTTTAGGTCGCGCTCGCTCAGATATTGAGATGAAAGAGATTCAGAATAAAATCGTCCAGAATTTAATATTCTAGGTTCTGCATTTGCTTGGAATTTTTAACGAAAGTGCCCGCTAGCACAAACGACGCAAAAACAAAGCTCATCAGCACCAACATCAGATTCACCAAGAAAAGGGCGGACTCGATTCGATAACTGGACATCAACTGAAAAATGACCAAGGCCAAGTGTGAATTTTGTGCGAAAACCAGTTTGGAAAATGCGAAATCGCCCATCGCCCACACCGCTCCCAAGCCCGATAGAAACGCCAGCGTCTGCACCATTTGCGGTAAAACAATTTTTTTAAAAATAAACCATCTGGACGCCCCCAAGGATCGGGCGCATCGGATCTGTGGTTGAATTTTTTCAGTGAGCTCAAAGAAATTCCATTTTAACAAACTAGGTCCAAAGATCATCAGGCTACCTAAAAGGTAACAAATCCACGGAAGGTGATAGACGATGCCAGAGCTCATTCCCAAAAAACCAACCAGCGAAATGCTAGGATGATTGAAGTATCTAAAAAAAAGAAAAACAAATTTTTGATCATATATGCTTGATAAAAATAGCAAAAACCCCAGGATTAGCGACCCGAACGAAAAGCCAATTCCTAGACTTAGCAGCGAAGCCCAAATAATCTCGCCGACAAAATCCTTCATCTGGATGACCTGACTCCAGCCGCTGATAGTTGTCCCCCATAGGCCTATAAAAAAAATAAAAAAGTAAACGCCCAGGGCGATAAGTCCAAACAATGAACTAAAATATTTTTTTGCTCGATGTGCGTTTTCAACAGACGTGGATCCGCTTTGATGGGGCTTGCGATTTCGAAAAAATAAAAAGCCAAAAAAAATCAGCGATTGAATGGCCGAAAGCAAAATCGCTTGACCCCAATCTTGCGAGAATCGCACTTTTTCAAAGATTAAAACTTCAAGGGTAGTCCCCTTTCCCCCGCCGATGGCCAATGGTATCGACAGCGAAGTAAAACAAATTAAAAAAACTAACAAGCCTGACGAAGCCAAACCCTGCAAAGAAAAGCCAAATACTTTCCTCCAGAAAAAAAATCGAGAAGCCCCCAGGCCCGCGGCCACCATAGCCAACGATGATAAGTGTTCGTTCTGAAAATCTGTCCAGATAATGGCAAAAAACCCTGAATAGATAAATGACTGAACTAAGATAATCCCGGTCAAACCATAGGGAAACGGGTCCAGCAACGATAGAAAAATCAATATTGTGACCAAAGACGGCAACAGGCTAGGTAAAAGACACAGGGTTTTTAAAGTGGAATGAAAACGAATCGAAGTCTTTTGAATTCCGAAGGCCATGAATAGTCCCAGTGTCATAGCGCCAATGGTGCTACCAAAAGCCTGAATGCTTGAATTTGTGAAGACCCAGTAGAATTCTTTCCAATCTACGGAAAAGGCAGATGATAATTTAAAATAAAGACCTAACGGACTTACGAAAAAACCAATGATCAAAAGACCAAATAGTCCCATTCGCTTACTGAAAGCGCCGCAATTGCGCCCATCGCTTCAGAACGCGTTCTTTTTCCGGAGAGCTTGGTAAAACAAAATTCTCAAGAATTTTGAATGAAGCCACTTTCGAAAAAGAACTATTTTCTTTCACGCCTTTAAGGACCGGAAGCATATAGTTTTTTTCCATAATTATTTTTTGCCCCTCGAGCGATAAAATAAATAAAACAAATTTTTCGGCTAAATCGCAATTTCGGCACGTCGCGGGTATTCCAATGTATTCTAGTTGAATTGGGTGGCCTTCCTTAAATTCGTAGGCCAAGATGTCTTCGTTTTTTTCTTCGATCAAGTGATACATTGGCGACGTGCTGTAGGATAAGGTTAACAAAACTTGTTTTTTTTCAAAAAGACCGTAGCTCATCGACCAGCTGGTCCCGATAGCTTTGACTTGGGTGTTTAGTTTTTCCAGATACTGAAACGCTTTTTCCTCACCCATGGACTGAATTAACCAGGACAGCAACTGAAATCCCAGAGAACTTGTGCGTGGATCTTGAATTGAAATTTGATCGCGGAACTCGGGGTTCAAAAGATCTTGAAATTGCGTGGGTGGCTTTGGAACTTGCGAGGTCCTTCCGACAAAAGAAATAACACCCCAATCGTAGGGAACTAACATCGATCGCGCTAAAATATTTTGCAAGCTATCGACAAGTTTATTTTTTTGAAAAGGGATGGGTTTCCATTCAAAACCTTTTTGAGCCAACTCAAGATCAAACTGATCAAAACCCAAAACCACATCAGCGCTTTGCGACCTGGGTTCGGTTTTTAATCGTTGAATTAAAGTTGTGGAATCCGCTGAATCAAAATATTCAATGCGGCACTGGCAAATCTGTTGAAATGAATCTTTAATCAGCGGGCCAGGCCCAAATTTAGAAATAAACGAAGAAGAAGCATAAACCTTAAGCTGAGCCGTATTTCCAACCCCGCTGTTGGAACTATTCTTGGAATAAAGAGCATAAAATAGAGCCAAAAAAACAAGGGCCAGAAAAAATAAAAAATGCTTCATAAATCCTTTTTTTTACCACCAAAATCCGCGGCGCTTTTTATAAAAATAATAATCAACGCCCAAGCATCTGCCGGCTCCGACCCAGGCAAGGGTCAAATGGATCACCAAAAATAATTTATAAAGGTCTGACTGCAGTCCCACTGAAAGGATCAAAAACTGAATACAAATAAGACTGGCTAGCAGGGCCATGGGTCGCACAACGTAGCCAATAATATAGGAAATGCCTATCGCAAGTTCGATTCCCAAAATGACAAAAGCAAAAGTTTGCCAATGCGTGATCAACAATTTCTCAAGAACTTGGCGATACCAAACCGGTAGTTCAAGGGTAGGAAGTGTTTCAGAAAACTGCGCGGCCAATTTAGGTCTCAATAGAAAATCACCATGAAATTTCATCAGCGCCGACTGTAGGAAATAAGAACCTAAAAAAATCCTTAAGAAAGCCATTGGGATCAAATGGCCTACGTATTTTATGCTCTCAAGAAATGAAACAATCATAGGATGGATTAAACCTTATTGCGCGGACATAGGTCAAATACGAAGCACATTTGACATTGGGGTTTTCTGGCTTTGCACGTCGATCGACCGTGTGCGATCAACCAGTGCGAAAATCTAATCCAGTCTTCTTGCGGGATTTTTTTTTCTAAATCGGCAGCAATTTTTTCTGGTGTCACTTGTTTCGTTAAACCTAGTCGCTGCGAAAGCCTTGAGACATGGGTGTCTACGACAATTCCGCTAGCGATTCCAAAATAATTTCCCAAAACTACATTGGCAGTCTTTCGCCCGACGCCTTCTAAGGTTAAAAGCTCTTCCATAGTGTTGGGGACAATGCCGTGGAAATCGCGAATTAAAGTTTCCGACGTTTTTTTTAAAGCCAGTGCTTTGTTTCGATAAAAACCGGTTGGATAAATGATTTTTTCAATCGCAGCAAGAGTCGCTTTATGCATTTTTTCAGCGGTGTCATATTTTTTAAAAAGGACCGCGGTCACTTGATTGACACGGTCATCAGTGCATTGAGCGGAAAGTATGGTTGCAATCAGAAGCTCAAAAGCCGTTGTAAAATTCAAAGCGCAAACAGCGCTAAAATATTTTTCTTTAAATTTAATAACGATGTCAGCCCTGGGCCTTGGTGCGACCACCTTGACGAAGGTCGGCGAGTTAATCACCAAAGTCCCCGATGGCCTCCACTGGACAGCCGTCAAGGGCCTCTTTACAGGCGGCGATTTCCTCCGGTGTCTGGGGTTGTTCGGCGACATAGGCATGCCCGTCACTTTCGTCCATCTTAAAATTCTTGGGCGCCGCTAAAACGCAAGCGTCACAAGCGATACAGGTCTGGTCCACAAAGAATTTTCCAGGACTATTTTGTGTCCATTTTTGTTTGATATCAGCCAAAAGGCCCTCCTCTAGAGGTCTTGATTTTATACATTTGATTCTCGGTTGATGTCAAAAAAGATACAATAAATTTATCTACAAGGATGGTGAATCTATGGAAGGACCTCGTCCACCCCACGAATCAGAGTTTCCAAACATACTTAGTTTTTTAAATTCGCAACTTCGTCCTGAAGTTTCGTGGTCCATTCAAAAAGAATACCCCACGGCTCTGAACTTGGGAAATCGGATGAATCTACGCATCATCACGGATCAAGAAAAGATTATTGCTCACGCTGTGCTCAAACCCCTGATTATAAAAACGCCCTTTGTGATTTTTAAAGTGGCGGCGATCGGAAGTGTGGTCACCGACACCAATTATCGAAATCAGGGTCTGGGGCAACAAACCATCGAGGCCTGTGTTGAAGAGGCCCGTCGTCAAGACTGCGATTTGGCTATACTGTGGACCAACATGTATGACTTTTATCGAAAAATGAATTTCGAGTTAGTGGGTTGCGAAAATACGTTTGTCATTGATCGCGAGCTTCCCTTTGAGGCCACCGGGTATCAGTTCTTGAATTCGCTGCAGGTTGACCCTGCGGCGATCTTAAAACTCTACAATCAACATTCTGTAACAAGTTTTCGAACTCAAGAAGACGTTAGAAAGTTTTTGCAGATCCCCCAAACAAAGCTTTATACCGCTTGGGATAAAAACGGCCAGTTGGCGGCCTATGCCGTCGAGGGCAAAGGCCTGGATCTAACCGGCTATATTCACGAATGGGGCGGGATGAAGACGCCACTTTTAAAACTTCTCAAGTTTATTCAGAATGAGAAAAAATCTCCGTTCACTTTGATTACGCCTCATCATTCGTTTGCGCTGAACGAAGTGCTTAAAAAAGTTTCCACGGCTCATAACGAGGGTTTTTTGGGAATGATCCGCGTGGTGAAAGAAGATTCTTTGTTCACCAAGCTGACTAAGGCTGCTTACGCGCAAAAAGCCCAGGCGTTTCAGATTCAAAGGCGAGGTTCTGCAATTGTTTTAGGTTTAGAGACTTCTGAAATCCAATTTGAAGACGAAAGATCATTTTTGAAATTTATCTTTGGACCACAAATGGATTTGAGTGGCCTGACACCATCTGAGATCAAAATGATTGAAGGTATTTTGCCTTTGCCGCTTTGGATTTGGGGATGGGATTCTATATGAAAAAGTCGATATTTGCTGGCGTATTTGCAATCTTCCTCGCCGGGTGTTTAAAACCTCCGGAATTCAAAAAAGATTACGGTCCAGAAGTCCCCCCTGAGGCCGTGCAAAAAGTGATGACCAGCGTGAATTTGCCTTCTGCCGAAAATATTTATCAGGGCGAATTTGTCTACACCGAAAAAAGCATTCGGGTCGAAACTTTGGCGCCGGAAGTGATCAATCAAAATGCGATGACCGTTGTGAAGCGCGTGGATAACGATGCCGAGGGCTCGATCAACTTTACGATCTTAAAAAAAAACGTCGAGTTTGTTAAGGGCCAGGGAAAAATATCTGTGTTCGAAGAAAACGTAAAAGTTCGCAAAGCTAAAAAGCGTGAATTGCCCGCGGCATTTTCGGCGTTGGGGTATTTTGCGGCTGATGAAATGTTTAAACCGCTTGGGGTCAAACCGCGAGTTAGCTTTCACAATCTAAAAGTGGTCAAAGGTGTCGAGCCCGTACCTTTGTTGGTTCAAATTCGAGAAAACTGCGGCGGCTTGTCAGCGGATCGATGTCAGTCGGGTTTGAATTCGGTACGAATAAATTTTGACCAAGTCGTTTGGTCAGACAGTGATTCTGAGAAAACGTCCTACAGCATTGCTTACACTCCTGAGACACCGTATTTGGCGAATCAGTTGCAGTTTTGCTTGCAAGCTTTGATCCCGGTGCAAGGTCAGCGCGTGAATGTTATTCAGTGTGATGAGGTGAAAGATTTCGTGGTGGGCACGCCGCCGTCAGCGAATCCGACTCCTGCACCCGTGCCTGCACCAAATCCACCGCCAGCTCCAAATCCACCGCCGTCTGAACCAAAGACAACTTCGTTTTAGTAGATTAACTGAATACTTTTGAATTTGTTTTAAATTGCAATTCTTGTTTCCCTATGGAAAAACCGGAGGGCAGTTTTTACTCCGGAGAATATTTTGAATCTCAGTGCAGTTCGCAAATCGGGAAATTTGTTATTTGTTTTATTGATTGCTGGTTGTGCTCAAAAATTTTTGGTTCGACAGGACCAAGCTGGCATTCCTCGCGTCGGTATTGAGGGCTCTGAGCTGGTCGTCTTGCAAGATGAGGTCGCCGTGCGCGATGCTTCGGGTAAATTATTTTTTGATGTCAAAGAAGCTACGCAAAAACTCAACGCTAAAGTCGATACCATTAAAGCGCAGTTGCCAGAATGTGGAAGCGGAATGGTCAAGGCGGTTCGTTGGCAGAAACAAGCCATCGATCATATTTCAGAGGGGCTTTACGATTTTGCGACTGAAGAATTACAAAATGCTGAAAAATCTTGCGCGCAAGTGGGTTGGCAGACGCCCCAATTCTATTATCAGGCCATCATCTTCGAGAAAAAGAATCAACCAGTACAAGCCCGAGAGAGCGCACAAAACTTCTTGGATTTCGCCGGAAGTTCGCAGCCCAATCTTTCATTATATCGAAACCAATTTTATTTTAATTCGCGCGCAGATAGCGAAGCTTATCTTCAGGAGCTTAAATTTTATCGCGAAAAAGCCAGCGAATTTTTAAAAAACCCATCGACTGATCTATCGCTTTCAACGCGCGCGAAGACTGTTTCGCCCTTACGTTTGGGACCCAACCGTTCGAACGATCCCGGCGGCAACGAAACCGGTGAAAATAAAATTCGCTTAGGGATGAATGGCCCAGTTTACATAGGATACAAAATGGCTTGGGAAAAATATTCAATCTCAGCGGGAACGGCTTTGGGTATTGGAGCACTCTCTGAGGGGGAAATTCGCCGCAGTCTTTATGAATCGCCCTCGCGTGAGTTCAACTGGGATTTGAGCACTAAGGTTTTTCAATACCGATTTTATGATTCTGTAAATTACTATCCTGTTCAGTTCGACGCGACTCAGTTTCGGCGAGATCAGGACTATTCTAACGTGGCGACGGGGACCGCTTACCGGCTGGCGACTGGGTTTACCAAAAGATGGTTGGATTGCTCGTGGCGGTTGGCAGGAACTTTTGGTGTTGATTCCTTCGACTTAAATAAAACTACCGCGATTGTTTCGGAACTTTTTTTGACTCGCGACCTATTTATTTTTTCACCCTTTGTCGGTGAAATCAGAAACGATTTTGTTTACGGCGCGGATCTGCTTTGGCTGCGAATGGTCTTTAACCCCGCGAAAAATTCTTTCTACACGCAGCTAAAGCCTATCGAGTTTTAAAGCCTCTCGAAAGCAATGGTCCTCAAAAGTATCAGCTGCTTTTTACTTCTTTTTGCCGGCTAAGGATTTACAGAATTCAGCTCTAGAAACACCCTGGGGAACCGGAATAGAATCACCAGTTTCGGGGTCCGGGCACCCCAGTGCAACTTCGTTTTCTAATTGGTTGTGATTCCATATTTTTCTCTTTTGTGTCTTTGAGTTACGCGTTTGGTGCTCGTTATTAAGTTTGTCACAGAATTCTGCTTTTGAAATACCATCTGGAACTGGGATACGAGCTGCAGTCGCTGGATCCCAGCAAGTTGCACGGTCCTGGTTGTTCATTTCGTTCTTAAATTGGTTAATTTTCTTTTTTGGTGGAAAGGAGTGGGCGTCCTTTTTTTGGCATGCTTCTTCGTGCGAGAGTTCGCTACAAACAGTTTGTTCTTCTCCAGTATCGTAATAGCAATTGTATTCCGTTTTTAAAATCATCTTGCTCTTGGGCTTTGAAATACGGGCGGTGTCGTCGGCGAATGCCAAAAATCCGATTCCACTCAAAAACACAAATCCGGCTAAAAGTTTCATGGAAGACTCTTTAAGTTTTTTTGGTTCAATCCATTTATCGGCAAATTTTTTCCGATTCTAAAAATTTTCTCGGAGCTGGATGTTGGTCTGGTCCCGGGACAGGACTTTCGAAGTTGACAGGCGGAACTTGCCGCCGCAGGATCCCCGCATGGGAATCTTCGCGTCTACCCAGAAATATTTTCGAGCAAAAAAAAATCGTCGCAGTCTGGATTATCTTTTGGGGCAAAGTCCTTCGCCCAATGCTGATCTTCGCGATCGGTTGGATTGGTTTATCGACCTGATCCAGTGGGTTCGTGTCGAGGGCTCTGTGGGCCACGTGCAAATGGATTTTTCGTCGGGCGCTCCGCAGGCGCAACGCGTGCATTGGATCCTTCATTTGCTGGGTAAAAATCCAGATTGGCGACGTCGATTTCAGCAAACGATGACTTCGGTATTTCGAGACTGCCAAGCGGCAGAGCTTTTTGTTTCTACTGGAATTTCAAATCGAGCGGGACTTTGGTCCAAGGCCTTGGACCGATTTCAGACTTTGTTTTTGCCCAATTACTCTGACGATATGGATCTGACCAGTTTAGTCAGCCAAACATTTACCCAACCCGAAGATGTTTTATGGATTCAACAGATCGACAGCAAAGTTTTTGATCATCTGTTGGAAATTTGCAATGACCCAGACCTTCGTCAGAAGATGCGCCAGGATTTAATCACTTCTCTCCGAGTGGTAGGATCGCAGATTGCGGGTCTGGGTTTAGAGAAAACACTAAGGGACCGCACTCCCTGGATTTCTTTGTCTAAAAATTCTTTTTTTCTGATCCCAGCGGCGATTGAAAAATTTTCCAACCTATGCACTTGACGCAAGTTAATCAGTATAAGGTTCAGATTTAACCGCAGCCTCAACCATTCGATGGAAAACAAGTCCTCGGCTTTTTGAAGTTCGGCGATTGTATCTAAATACAAATTCATCAAGATACGGCTGA
>JANYDD010000002.1 GCA_025359945.1 Bdellovibrio sp.
TCAGGCAAAGGTGCGTAAAGCATAAAATGGAAAATATTCTAGATGCTATTCCAAAAGAATATCACCAGGAATTAAGAAATAAATTAAATACTATTTTTTACGGAGCCACAAGCCTTGAGCAGGCCAAGCTTTTTATCAAGAGCTTTTAAAAAAGCAAGTTGAGGGGCTTACGATTGAGAATGAAATTCTTAAAAAAGAGAAGATTGATCTAAGAAATGAAGCCGATCTTTTAAAGCAAGAGACCGATGTTTTGAAAAAGGAAAAGGAAGTTTTAAAAGAAGAAATTAAGCATTTGCAGAAGCCGAAGTGGGCTAAGGCGAATAAAAAGCGTTCAAGAAAAACAAAGTCAAAAAAGCTTGGCCCTCGCATGGGTCACAAAGCAAACCCACGTAGGGCTGTCGATCTTGAGATAGATCAAGAAACCACGTGGGTTCCGGAGCTTTGTCCAGAAGTTCATGGTATTTTAGATTTTCCGAAGAAGTGGCATGATCATTTGCAGATTGATATTCCCTTGGCCCAAAAGGTTATAGTTACAAAGCATCATATTGGTTGGAGTTATTGCAGTGGATGCAAAAAGTATCATGGAGCGCAACATGAGAAATTACCATACACGAAATACGGCCCAAATCTTCACGCATATGCGGCTTATTTGAAGTTTGATTTGGGAATGACTTTTGGAAAAATTCAAAGACGGGTAGCGCCGTAGGTCTTGGACCCGATCGCCGAGCAAGCATCACTGCAGCTTACGCTCAGGTCGAAAAAGTATCGTGGGTCGGCTTGCAAAAACGCACTGACATTGGCGCGCAAAATCAGGGTTGATTGTAAAGCAATCCATACTTCGAAGCTCAAAGGGTGAAGGAACAGAAATCATTCCGACTGGAACAATGGCGCCCCAGCTGTTTCCCATCGATGCTGATCGGAGCTGTATTTTTTTTGAGTTATGAGACTTCTTTCATATCTAGGAGGTCCATAAATCGCTGGATTCCTCTCTGGCTTTTGCGTTCGCAGGGAAAAAATGATCCCGAAGGAATAGCAAAGCTATTTTGAGGATCATTTTTTCCCTGCGGCCTTGATCCACAGAGGACTTCAGCGATTTATGGACCTCTTAGATATGAAAGAAGTCTATTGATAAAATCCTGATTTCCACGGCTTGTAGTTATTGTCCCTCATCCATTTTATATCGTTTAAAATGGTGGCCCGACCAAGGCCATTTTCTGAAACATTTCGCATAGTCTGCGCCAACCCCAAGGAGTTTCTACCGGGCCAACCGCCGAAAACCAATCCGACCATTTCCTCAACGCCTCGGTTATTTTTTGCTAGCACCGGTAGACCGCTCCAGCCATGAGCGACTGCAAATGTATCTCCAACGGGGCTGAGTAGAAAAGTGCTTTCAAATTCTCTGTCTGAGATTATTTTCGCAGCGTAGTTTCCATGGTCATTTTCGACAAAGGGTAGGGGTATCGCAACTGGTCCGCCCTTAAAAGATACGTTTACAGGATAAGGTCGGACTTGTGAAAAGTCAGTTTCGGGCACAATAATTCGAAATAGTAGAGAATCACATCCCAACTTTGCGGCTTCAGAACTAGTGACCTGGACACGTCGGTCAGTTTGCCAACATTGACCAATTATTCCGGCCCCCAACTCGTTGGCCAAAGTACCAAAACGCTGGCCATCCCCGTCTCTATTGATCAACCATGAATTATTCACGCTTGCCCCAGGCATTGCAAAGAAAGGCTTAGATATTTGCTTACCTTCCTCAAAAAAAGAAATTCTAATCGTATGAAAATGCCGAATGAAGTTCTGACCAACTTGGATTGGATCTCTGTCATCGTTTTCACTATCTACCCGACTTGCAAAGCTTTGCATAATGTTGAAATCACCATTCCCATGCCACACGTGAGCATTAGTTAAAATATAAATTGCAAGATTCCCTTCAGCCAGACTCTCTGTGTGAATCACAGCTCCAGCGCCTAGCTGGTATTCCCGGGACACGCCACCAAACTGAGCGTGATGTTGAGCCACTTCAAAAAGAAATTTCGTCTCTACGTGGTCGATACGAAGATATGTCCCAGCAATGGAGTTCACACTAAAAAAAGCCAAAGCAAAAAGGACTACTAGATTGGTTTTTCGGAAAAACACGTCGGAACCCCCTAAATTAAGTCGACAGCAGAAACCAAAAACGAAGGTCACTGCTACCATGGCTTTTCGGCACGGAAGTAGGAGAAGTTCTATTGGTTGAATTTTTTTCCTTGCGCCAGTTAATCAAAAATTTTGTCGAGATCCAACCTTTCTGCAAAAGCGCGCCCACCGGTCACCTACGCCCTGGTTCTATTCAAAAATAACGCGGATTCAATTGGATTTGTAAACGGAATTCACCAATGAACTGAGAGCCCTTTTATCCTGCAGAAGTTCGATTCGGCGATATTAATAGTGCCCGTGAATGTCGCCTTGGCAATACGATCCAACTACTTTTCTGCCCAGACTTTCTTAACCCCAATTTCATTTTGGGGAATTGGTTTAAATGGTTTATCGACCAAATTTTGAATTCGCCGAACCAGGCGCTTGCCGTAATTTCGCTTTTCGAAAAGGACCATTGCATTTCGCCAGCCCAAATGTTGATCGCTGAGCTGGATCAAATCTTTATACGGGTAAACAAATAAATCCTAGGAATACCAGTTCCATTAAATAATTCCCTAAATTTTGTCTTGAGTCCCAATGGATCGATTAGGGAATTATTTAATGGAACTGGTATTAGCACCCTTTACCCTTTTCGCGATCCGAGTTTTTGAGCCAATTGCACAAATGCCAATGACATCGCAATCGCTAGCGGATCCCGCTTCTCTGCGAGCTCGGGATCCGAGTTATAGGAAGAACAAAGCCTATTTCTGAGCCCAAGGCCAGGTATTCGATCCCCGCTGTTGGACAATTTCCGCATTATTGTGGGCATCGATCAAGCCAAATTCTGGCAAATTCAGGATTCTCCTCTTGGATTTTTGGGTTCTGAGCCGACCGAAGTGGATTT
>JANYDD010000018.1 GCA_025359945.1 Bdellovibrio sp.
AAGAAATTCAAAAAAATTGTAGATAAAATTATCGATTTATCGATCCAATTATCTAAAGAAAAAATTGAAATCGCTAAAAAATCATTAAATTCAACTGCTTAAACTGGTTTTAAAGCTCAATTGTGAAAGAGATCTATTATAGTACGGGGTCTTGTTGCGATAACCAATTCTAAATCGCATTGACCTCGCCAAAGGCAAGATGCTTTCAAATGGTGTCTCAATCTGGGAAAGTCTCGAAAGCAGTCTCATTTAGGGAATTATTCAATGGAATTGGTATTACCGGCAGATTGTTAAGAGCCCTACGAGTTCTATTTATTGCAAAATGACGTGGTGATTACTCCCGAGGTACTGGTCGCGCTCACTGTGTAAACTCGGCCTGGATTAAATGTTCCCGATATTGCTCCCGTCGCTGAATCTATCACCAGTCCCGCACCAGTGGGATCGATTCTGAAAGTCCGGTTCGTTTGATCGGAAGATACCTGTTCACACAGTTTTTCCGAGTCAAGTTGTGACCAAATAAATAGACTTCTTTCATATCTAGGAGGTCCATAAATCGCTGAAGTCCTCTGTGGATCAAGGCCGCAGGGAAAAAATGTTCCCGAAGGAATAGCAAAGCTATTTTGAGGATCATTTTTTCCCTGCGAACGCAGAGCCAGAGAGGAATCCAGCGATTTATGGACCTCCTAGATATGAAAGAAGTCTAATACGGATCCCTGTAAACTATTTGTGCTGGGGACGATTCGCCCAACGAAAGCCTGGCATTTGCTGTTTGCGTGGTCCCGTTCAAAAACGTCGCTTCGACGCTGAAATCGATTTGTGAAACATCGGCTGGTATTTGACTTGTCGAATTCCCGGCCAGTGATCCCGTCGCGGCATCAAAAGTTAAACCGTAAGTTGAAGGCAGGGGATTGATTCTAAATCCTGTAGCCGTACCCACTACATTGGCAAATAGACGCAGAAGGAGTCATGAAAATCGACTTGTCGCATCCGACCAATTTTATTTGTCTCGTCTGCTGGTGCGGCTTTCAGGTCATATGCGTAACTCCTGGCCATTTTTGCCAAAGCGCCAGTAAAAGCGCTTGACTTACGGTATCCAAATGGATACCTTATTAAATGATGGCCACATCACCCAAAGAACTCCGCACCTATGAGACCGCCGACGGCAATCGGCCATTCGATGAATGGTTAGATGCCTTTAAAGATAGGGCGACACTTGCCCGAATTGTAGCCCGCCTCAATCGGGTTGCATTGGGCAATCTCGGCGATGTGAAATCGGTTGGTGCAGGAGTCAGTGAATTACGCTTAACTTTCGGAAAAGGCTACCGCGTGTATTTCGCTCAGGCGGGAGATAAGATCATCTTGCTCCTCTGTGGCGGCGACAAAGGATCGCAGGATCGGGACATTCGCGAAGCCAAAGCTCACTTGCAAGATTATAGGAGACGAGACCATGGCAAAAAGAAGCAGTGATTATCGCAAAGGTTTGATTGAAAGACTCAAGAAAGATCCTGAGTTTCAGGTGGAATACCTGAAGGCTTCGCTCGAGGATAATTCGGACATGCCTGATGCTATTCTCATGGCGCTTCGAGATATCGCTGAAGCCCGTGGTTTCGAACAGCTCGCCGAAGCCGCCGATCTGAGTCAAAAGAGTCTTTATAAAATTTTATCTGATGCTAAAGACGCTAAGCCACGGTTTGAAACCATCGTCAAACTCTTGAATGCTCTAGGACTTAGGCTCACGGTTGAAGAGCGACCTCACGCTTCATAAACTTTCCACAATCTGAGCAGCATGGATCCAAAGGCCGAAATCCTCATGTATTTCCGTTGGAGGTTTGGCCAGCAATTTTAAGGAAGGAGCTACCGTCTACCGCGGGCGGGCCCAATTAAATTGGAGCGGCGTGAATTTTTCAGAGGCTAAATTTGAGGCTTTTGTTGGGGACGAAGAAGAGTTCTTTCTATTTGAATCAATAGCTTTTTTTCCAGAATTTTAGCCGCTTTGGCCACTATGATTTCCGCTTGGCCCTGTCTTTGGTCGAGACCAATCTTGGGATTGCTGTGTGTTCTTATTCGCTGGCGATCCCGATTTTTCTCCTTTGTGATTGCCCGTACTCCAAGGTTCTTGCAAAGAAATATTTTTGACCGAAACCTTGCCCATCACTTCCGAAAAGTTCCAATCTCTTTACCTTAACCCATTTCGGTTTTAAAAAATGGAAAAAAATTATAATTCCGCTCCAACAATCCGCTGCCATCTCAAAACGATCCTTCAGCAGGGTGCTGAAGGCAGCCATCGGATATACTCTCGTTGACTGCCGCAAATCCAATCACATTTGAATTTATTGGCCGCCATCGTTGATTTCCCAGTGGAGGGTATCAACTAAATATTGGCGTGCTGGTTTAGCTTCGGCCGAATATTTACTTTTTCCCATGTCAGCGCGAATTTTGGTCGGGGGTGTAGAAAGTACTTTGAGATCTTGCGCGGCCTTAATTAAAAATGCTGAATAAACTTGGGTGGGAAGTATTTTCGCATTACCCAAAAAGTATGTTAGCCCCTCACGATAACTATTTGTATAGAACGACTGAACACTCCATTTTGAAATATTGGGATTAGCGAGTGTGGCACCAGAAAATATGGCGCCCATATCAGTGACTTTGGAAGTATCCCACTTGCTGACATCGGGGTTGGCACTCGTGGCATCATAAAACATGCCGTACATACTGGTGACTTTGGAAATATCCCACTTGCTGACATCAGGGTTGGCACTCGTGGCACCATTAAACATGTAGCCCATATCTGTGACCTGTGATGTTTCACCACCATTGATTGCGGTCAGTGATTGACAATAAGAAAATGCAGAATTGAGATTTTTCCAACCTACTTTGCCGAGTTCAAGGACTTGCTGGATCTTGCATGTGCCGCTCACATTGTTCCACGCTTCGACTTGGCCGGTGAGGCTCAAGGTGTAGGTTTTAGCTTGGCCAAACTGGTGGGTTTTTTTCTCGCTTGTCGCGCTTGTGATTCTGTCTTGCGAGCCATCTCCCCAATCAACGACAAAGTCATACGAATATCCGAAGACCAACGGCAAGGTCATGGATTCGTTGGCTTGATCGGTTTTCCAGGTAAATGTAAATGCCTGTCCTAGGTCTAAGACTTGAATTTGTAATTTGGTTTGAGTTCTTCCTGAGGTATTGATTGCGGTAATGTCAAAATCAGTCGTGGCCAGTGGGGCCACTGGTATCCCTGAAATAATTCCCGTCTGCGCATTAAAGACAAGCCCCTGGGGCAATGCCGGTTGAATCAAATAGTTGGTGACCGCAGCGCCTTGCAAAGTGGGCTTGTTCTCCTCGATGGGTTGATTGACATGGTACACAGCCGGGTTCTTTGAATAGGTCAAATTGGTGGGGCCCAAAAGGGGTTGTGATTCGACCACTAAATCTAGATTTGTTTGAGCGAGCGCACTATTTGCCATCATTGCTGTGATTGTGTAACTGCGTCGATTGGTGGCCGCGATGGGATTGCCGCTGATGCTGCCATCTTGCGCGTTTAAATTTAGGCCCGTAGGAAGTGCCGGCGACACAAGAAAAATTACGTCCGAAAGTCCCCCTGGCAAAAGTATCGCTGAGTTTTTTTGCATCGCAGTTCCCAAAACATAAGAAATTGGATTGGTCGCATAGGTCAACGACGCTGCACCGACCGCAATAGAAATCGTCGTGGTCGAGTTCCCCGAAGCATTCGTCCCGGTCACCGAGTAATTTTTTGCACCCTGCTGTGTGGTTGGCGTACCCGAAATAATTCCCGATGCAGAATTTAGAACCAACCCCTGGGGAAGCCCAGGGCTAATTGAAAACGAGGTTATCCCACCGCCTGAAGAGCCAACCCGATTTGGGGTGATTGCCACCTTGGCCCAATACTGCGAATTGGGTGACGAGTAACTCAAGTTCGCAGGGGCATCAATCGGCGGCGGCCCCACCTCTAGAGATAGACGAGTCGATGCCAGGACCTCTTTGGTTTTGGTACTCAACACGGAAACAACAAAAACACTGGCCGGAAAAAGCTCAAGTGGTGTCCCGGAAATAGACCCATCCAAAGGATTAAAGTCCAAGCCCTTGGGCAGTGAGGAAATAATTGCAAAACTAACCTCAGCTGAGGGCGAAAGCTCACCAAGCACCAGATGATTTTTTATTATCGTTGAATTGACAACATAGACTGCAGGATTGACCGAGTACTGAATCGATGGCACCGGTAGCGAACTTTGCGATAATTTAGTGCTGGGCGTGCGCTCAATCTGATAGGGCTGCGAACAATTCTGAAAAAGACCTATCACAGTCAAAGCCAGCACAAAAAAAGTAAATGCTCTTGGTTTTTTACTTTGGCCTAAGCGCAAAGCAAAATGGGCTAAGAAACTGGATACGAAACGCGGCATAGGTTTCAAAACCAATCCCCTTAACTTAATCGCAAACCTAAGCATTTGATCCCCTTAAACAACGCCAGAACCAGTTCAACATTTGCCTTTTTTGATTTCTACTATCCCCGAACTCAAACCCATCACTTCCGATAAGTTCCAATCTCTTTACCTTAACCCATTTCGGTTTTAAAAAATGGAAAAAAATTATAATTCCGCTCCAACAATCCGCTGCCATATCAGATCGATACACCCCTCCTTATTGACAATCATCAATTACAAGGCAAAACGCTTTTGAATAGACCGGCAATTCGCGCGCATCTCCATTCGATACAAAGTCGCAAAAAAAGTAAAATTCCAAGCCAAAAAATCTTTGATTCAAATTGAGAACGATCCTTAGGCAATTTTTCGTTTTACGGAATCAGCGTTTGTTTTTTCTATCTTGGCAAACCAATTGCGAAGAATTTCAAATGGAAAGCGAGTTGCGCCCTCTTTCTTTTGAAACTGAATTTGGTCTGATGAATATGACGATTCAACAATTTTTGCCGTGAAACGGATTTGCATTTGCCCGTCAACTGAGGAAATAAAAACATCAACTTCTTGGTTGCGAAAATCGACTGGAATTTCCTTCTCAAGTTTAAGGCCACCTAAGGAAATATCTTTGGTAAAACTTCGAAAGACAATTTTTCCCAATCGAAAAACAGCCTTCAGCCTAAGGCGATGCCTTGCCTCGTTCCGTCGCTCATGAACATCGGCGACGACGCTGACCTTCTTTTTCAATGGAATCACATTGTCCGCAGGCAAAGATTCAATTTGGCAATCGATGGTATCAATTCGCAGTTGCCCCAGCCCTATTAATTCTTTTGCGACATTCACCCAAGATTCACTATCTTCTTTTCGAATTTTGATTAAGTTTAAATCGAGTAACGGATTCGCCAAAAGCGACAGCATTTTATCTGGATATAAGGGGCCGAAAATTTTATTGGAAACCTTCAAGTAATATTTTTTCATGCCCCAGATCTCCGATAAAAACTGATCGACGTTTTTTTGCACCAACTTAA
>JANYDD010000019.1 GCA_025359945.1 Bdellovibrio sp.
AAGAAATTCAAAAAAATTGTAGATAAAATTATCGATTTATCGATCCAATTATCTAAAGAAAAAATTGAAATCGCTAAAAAATCATTAAATTCAACTGCTTAAACTGGTTTTAAAGCTCAATTGTGAAAGAGATCTAATAATTCCCTGATCTGTCCACTGAGACTAAAGACAACATTTAGGGAATTGTTTTATGGAATTGGCTTTATTAAGATTTTCAAAGGAAGGCTTGCCCACAAAAGTCTTTTATTTTAAGTCGAAGCCTTATTCGGTATCAGATAGCCATCCGAACCAAATTGAAGAACAAGTTAAGATTGCAAATGAATCTCTAGTGGTATCGGTAGTTGACAAAATTAACTCGTCACGCGAATACACATGGTGGGTCAGTCAACTAACAAAAGGAGTTATTTATGAATCTATTAAAGTATTTTCCATTCTCGGCTCTGGGTTTTCTTGTTTCTGGTTCGTTGATAATTTTAGTTCCATTCCACGTGATGGCTGAGAAAGGATCTTTGGTCGTCGTTTCGCCCTCCCTCTGCTCGTTGTCTGGATCCAAGGTATTGATTGAGAAGACGGCCAATGTTGAACAGTTCTTGGTGGGTGCGGTCACTCAAACTTACAATGTTGATAAAAATCAAAATGGATTTATTTTCTCAGGAACTCGCAACGGAAAAGCCGAAACCCTTCTGATTAATTTTGAGTGGATGTCGGTAGATTCAGATAATAACCAGACAGTTTCCACACTCCGATACGAAACTGCCGCACCTTTCGCCGTTCTGCAAACTATGGAGGCCACAGTGACGACAGTTGAAAGTCTGCCTGACACGATGTTGGTCACAATTTCAACTACGAATGTAGAGAAGAAAAAAACATCGGTGACCTTTAAATGTCCCGTGCAATAGTTCACGTTAGTAAAGGCACTGACTTTTCATCGGTTTCACAACAAAAAACGTAATTTTTTCTGCCAAACTGAATTGGATGCACAGGTCGCAGTCACGCCTTTCCGCGACTGGATGCTGGCGTTTTTAATCGCAAAAATTGAGAAAAAGATCGAATCCAAGAATAAAAATCGGAGTCTTTCATCAGCCTTGAATCCTTAAAAACTCAGTTTGGTTTTTTAGAGCTTAAATGGATTCCTTTGCAGACCCCTTTGACCCTTGATTTTTATCGAGAGTGGCTTAGCGCGGGTTATGCGGGCGAAATGGAATATTTGAAAACGCATTTGCCGATCAAAGCGGACCCAAGTCAACTTTTGCCCAAAGCGAAGAGTGTCTTTGTAGTGACGGAAAAATATTTTCCCGTGCCTAGGCCTCATTTTAAAACGAAGGCAGTGCGCCTGGCCAGCTATGCGCAAAATCAGGATTATCATCTTTGGCTGAAAGAAAAACTTTCGAAGCTTTTGGAAGAACTAAAAAGTATTTGGCCATCTGCTGACTTTTATCTTTTTTCCGATTCTAGCCCTGTATTAGAGCGCGATCTGGCGCTTCAGGCGGGCTTGGGATGGATTGGTAAAAATACTTGTTTGATCGACAGGAAGAGGGGAAGTTTTTTTCTGATCGGCGGACTTTTTTCAACACTTGACTCAACGGCTTGGCCAACAACAAACGAACTTGGGACTGCAGAAAAGCTGTCGACGACTGAAAAAGTGGTCTCGTCCATCGAAATGGTCCAGGATTTTTGCGGCACATGCAATCGCTGTGTCCAGACCTGCCCTACACAAGCACTAAAACCAGGAAAGATTATGGATGCCACCAGGTGCATTTCTTATTTAACAATTGAGTCCAAAAAAATTCCGCCCCTGGAAATTCGCGAAAAAATGGGCGACCATTTCTTTGGCTGCGATATTTGCCAAACCATTTGTCCATGGAACCAAAAACTCTTTGAACAAAAACTTGAAACAAGTTCCTTGTTACCTTTGAACTATCAATTAAATTCGCCGCCTGGGCGAAATGAATTAAATTCGGCCACTCAGCGAGAAGAATTAGTCCAGGAGCTTCGATGGATTCTGACAGCATCGGGAAAAAAACTTATGATGCATTTTCAGGGTACGCCGCTGCAAAGAGCCCGCCCTTTCGGACTCAAGCGAAACGCTTTGATCGTGGCAGCAAATAAATATTTGCCAGAGCTTTCCCCAGAGATCAGTGCCCTTGTCAGTGATCCAAAACTATCGGAGCTTGCAAACTGGGTGCTTCAACAAATAAGCTCGACCAAGACAACCAAGAATGAAGATAAACCCTTACATCCCAAGCTTCTTAACTAGCTCGTCGATTTCGCTTTGATTCATTTTGCCCAATTTATTTTTGGTGTTGCGCTCGCCCAGTTGACCAATTTGGGCGGCAATCCATTTGACCCGTTCCATTAATGTTTGCGGAACTATCTGCTTGAAATCCACTGCGGGTTTTACCAAAATTAATTTAAACATTTGCTCCAAGGCCTCGGTCGCATCTAGCAGGACTGCCACACATAGAAAATAAAGTTTTTCGTCTTCTTCAATTTCAGCGGCCCGGTAGGAAAGCATTTTGCACAACGCTGTATAATCGCCAATTTTGTTTAGGATATGTTCGGGTTCGTCGGTCATCAAACCCAAGGTTTTGGCCCCACCCATGATACGATCGACTTTTTGACCGTAGTCAGCCAATTTTTTTACATAACGAAAACTGGTTTCGCAGCTCTCAAGAATCTTCATTAACTCTTGAACCAGGGACATGGACTCTTTTTGAAAACTCTTGAGAAACTCTAAGTCTATCGACATACTGAAAATCGTACGCGAGAATCTTTTTAGTTGTCGAGGTTTTTATATGAATCATGTCCCCATCAGGATCAGCACCTTGCGCGGCGATCAAAAAATCGACTTCGACGTGTTTATTAAAATCAATGACAAATTTATTTTGTATCTTCGCAAAGGCGATAGTTTCGAAGGCACTCGCCTGACCCGCCTGCGCGAAAAAAAATTAAAAAAGATGTTTATCCTGCCAGAAACCGAAGACAGTTACCGCAAATACCTCATCTACAACATGGATATGGCTTACAATTCTTCTTCTAAAAAACCTTTGGAATTGCGGACCCAGGTAGCGCAAGGTTTTCAGCAATCCATCGCTGAAGAACTTTTAGAAAATCCTGCGGACGCCAAATTTTACGAAGAAGCTAAATCGGTCTCATCCCGATTTGCGGAATTTTTAATTAAAGAACCAGAAAGTTTAAAATTTCTTTTAGAAATTGAAAACCTGGACCAAAATATCGCTCATCACGGGGTGACGGTAGCGTCCTATGCCGTCAGATTGGCCCACCAGGTAGGGATTAAAAGCGAAAAAGATTTGCAGCTTTTAACAGTGGGATGTTTGTTGCATGACCTTGAGCACGGACACACGCCGGTGCCACTTTCAAAAACTCTTAAAGAAATGACCGAAGAAGAACTTAAAACTTACAAAAAGCATCCAACCGCGGGGGCGCATCGCCTGGGCGATAAAAATTTCTTTGATCGGATCGTTATCGATATTATTGCCCAGCACGAGGAATTTATTGACGGCAATGGATTTCCGCAAGGGCTTCGTGAAAGTGGAATTAATCCTCTGGCAGTGATTGTTGGGTCGGCAAATAAATTAGATCGAAAAATTTCTTTCGAAAAAATTCCTAGAAAAGACGCCGGCAGGCAGCTGATGCTCAACTGCCTGGGGCAATATCCGCTGGACCATTTGAAAATTTTGTCTGAACTGGTCAAGTGAACTGAAAAATTATTTTAAACATCTTAAAGAATACTGCGGACCCGGAATCATTTTTAAAATCCGTTGGGTATCGAGTTTAAATTCGGTTTGATAGCTGACAATCGTATCGAAGGCGCTATCGGTGGCTCGCGGGCGGTCCGCGGTGCAAACAGCCAATCCAATGTTATCTTGCACCCAATAATTGGCTAAAACTTTTGTTAGGACTATAGGAACTGATATCAGGGCCACTAACTCGTACGGAGAATTCAATTCTGTTTTAATATTTTGTTTCTCATCGAAGTTATTTTTGGCCGCGCCGTCTTTTAATTTTACCAACATCGTCAAACCCCGGGCAAACGAACCAAGCGCCTGAGTGCTTTTCACCTCGGTAAACAAATGGACCACAAAGTACTTTTTCTCTTTCGACATCGAATTTGGTGAGTTTAATTCTACATATGATTCAGGAACCCAGTTCAATATATTGAGATCATTTGGAATCCAGTACGAACGCACAGTTTTATCTGGTCCAGCTATTTTTAGGGTTCGCCTTGTCGAAGCCAATGAGGAAGAAAATAGAACGCCCGTAGAATTAGAATTTGAATTTGAAACACCACTTGAATCAGAAGCTCCTAAATATTTCCACGAGCAAGGCTCGGACTTATTAGTTTTGATCCACGAACATTGATCTGGCATCTGGTTCAACCAGCCCGCTTCCATGAGTATTTGCTCTACGGCAATGGCGGGAATCGTAACTACTGCGGAGCTAGGTTCAACAGGTTTGGCAGAACTTGCTTGAGGCAAAAAAACTTCAACGATTTTGCCAAAGTCGTTCCAGCGAAAAGCCCTTGCAAGCTCGTCCGCTTTGATCGCCGCACCTTTAGTTTTTAAAAAATTCACCAGATTCCTAATGTTTTGGTAATCGGAGTCGTTCAATGGACGCGGCTTTTCATTTTTAAAATTAATCGTGAAGTACTCCTCTGCGAACTCAGAGTTGTCATCCGGGCAAGTCGATTTTGAGCTCATCACTGCGAAGCTGTACTGATGGCAGATCTCGCGAAAAGTTTTAAATTTTAGCAGGTATGTAGTCATAACGATTTCATGCAAAATCGCATCGGCCTGATCAGAAATTTCCATTCCCAAAAGATTATTTTTTTTATCACCACTGAAAAGAAGATCATCAAACCACACTTCTCGGTCCCTTTGCCAAGCGACCAACGGAAATTTACCATCCGAAAAGGTAATTCCCAGAGCATCTTTGGGAAGTTCTTTAAAATGCTGAGGCACAAAATACCAACTGCGCATTTTAATAATAGATCTCTTTCACATTACCTCTAGATTTTCGTAGTTATAGATCCCGCAGATTAGGTTAAATCGGAGAGCAAATCTTTTGCGTCGATTTCGATACTTGGTATTGAGTATTTTAAATTTTTTAAGATGCCCAATGACA
>JANYDD010000034.1 GCA_025359945.1 Bdellovibrio sp.
CAAACGGCGGGGGGATGCCTATCTCGCCTCCCAGGCCTGATCGCGGCGAAATGACCCTCTAGTCTTATAACCGATAAAAATAGTTTTATTCATTAATTTCTTTTTATTGCAAATTGGACTCGGCTATTGTTCTTACAATACAAAAATGCTTTAGTTTTGAGGTGAGCGTTTTGCACCCTAGGTTTCTCATTCTTTCACTTTTAAGCTCTATTCTTGTTTCGGCGTGTTCGCCGGGGATGTTCTTTGGTGCATCTGAAGATCCAGATGCAACCAAAAGTAAAAGTTATCGACCTGTAAATAAAAATTGTGGGGCCATCAAACTCGACTCGCCTAATCTCGATGCTCCAACTTTTAAGCTAGTCATTAATTGTCTCAATGGGGATAGCGACGGAAAAGGTGCAATTGAGGAACTCAATCACCTGGTTCAGTCCACCTCGAACGGGAAATTGCAGTCGCTATTGAATGTGGCCAATCAGTACGTCGTCAATAACAAAACGCGGCTCTATGAACTTGAGCAAACATATTTCACGCTTTTAAGTCAGGGCATTTTAGACGAACAGCTGAAAACTTTTGGCGGCTTACTTCAAAAAGATAAATTGGTCATGGGCGGCATCACGTGGCTGGAAACGGTTTATAAAAAAGATCCGATTCTAACGCAGACGGCTTATCAGCGCTTAGCACTCAAGATCAATCCGCCAGTCGTGGAGACTTGGCTCGATGGCCTCATGACGCTTTCACGGTCACCGGCATTCAAAGAAATTCAAAATCATTTTCGGGGTGCCAATCCTTCGGGTAGAAGTTTGGAAGCGATTTTGTCTGCATTTTTAAAATATTCTGAAACCAAGCCAGATCAAACCCATCCCGAATCCGGAAAGCTTTTACTGGGCTTGGCAGGCGACGGCAGATTGTTTGATGTCTTTAACGACTCTAAGGTTTTTGGAAAATCGCAGGCAGAAATCCAAACGAATGTGCCATTGTTTACTTCCGTATTTAAGCTGGTTGCTAAACCCCTTCCGAGTGGAACGCCGCTCATTGAAGATCTAACCCGATTGTCATCAAGTTTAAATCGCCCCCTTCGTTGCCTTCAAGGCGCACGGTCGATACCGAATGGCGCGCTCCATTTAGTGCGTGAGTTGGCGCAAAGTTCAGTGACGGATCCTAAGCGCTATATTCAGGGCACAGGACTTCTGACCTTGATTGCCACTAATTCATTTTGCGATTTTCCAGATTCGTTCCAGCACTACAATCCAGCTTTTTTAACGCTTGCCAATTCAGTGGCTGTGCAGCCGGTACAGGATTTGTTTAGAGCTCTTTTGAAATTCGATGCCGCACCGCAGATTTTGAGTATTTTATCAGACGCAGGCCCCACTGGCCAAAGTGGAATGATTGATCTTACGCCTCTCTCTCAGGAATTGACTGAACGCGAAGTCTGGGATGATCTCTTTTTAATTTTAGATTTACCTTCCGATTCTGGTCAGAAAACGCTTCAAAGCGGTATTAAATTTACTTTGGCATCGATGGACGGATTTTTAGGACCCAGCTTATATGATGTGCTCAGTAGTTCGCTGTCCGTTTCAAATTTACCCACGATTGCTAATCTTTTAGGCGGGTTGTCTGATCTTATGGATTCAGATACCCCCTGGATCGGTCCTTTTGCCCAGGCCAATAGAACGGCTTTTTATTTGAACGACGTTCATCCTGGAGTCGATTTAGTTTACGACATTTTAAACGAAGCAAAAAAACACCCGGATTTTTTCGAAGCGCTGTTTTCAATGGCTCGTCAGCCAGAATTTAAACCGGCCATCCAAATGATTGCAGATATGGCGCTACAAGAAAATGGGCGGGCCTCACTTAAAGACGTACTGACTTCTGTTTTGGAATTGGTGCGCCAGTACTCAGAAGGCGGGAAGAAAACCATTCAGCCCGGAATGGATCCGGGATTTGTGGCATCAAAACGGCACGATTTGAGTTCAAAAGACTTGATCTATGCGCCTGGTTTTAAAATTAATCCCGGCGATCCGCTTGGGGATTTGAATCCAAAAGACCCCTGTCTGAAGCTCAATCTCAGCCTTAAAATGTCAGACACGTTAAATCCTGCTTATGGTGACCAACTCCGAAACGCCTTAGGTTGCATTAATCACGACGGATTGCACGGCGAACTGACAGACGCCGTTTTTTCACTTCGAAATTCCTTCACAACTTCCGGTGAGGACTATTGGACGTTTACGATTGATCTGATTCGTAAAATGAATCTCACTCAATCGCAGATGGGAGACTGGTCGGATCGATGGATGAG
>JANYDD010000042.1 GCA_025359945.1 Bdellovibrio sp.
ACGCAAAAGACTTTGGTGCGGCAGTTAGAAAGCATTGGGGTGTTGAAAACAATTTGCACTGGGTATTGGATGTTCAGTTTAAAGACGACGCGTGTTTAAAAAAAGAAAAAAACTCGGCCGCAAATTTTAGTTCGTTAAAACCAGCGGCGCTAAATTTAATTAAAAACGTCGACAAGAAATTTAAAATCAAAAAGAAAATGACGCTCGCGGAGTACGATGATCAGTATCTACTTAAAATCCTTATGGGTGACTGCGGCTCCTACCTATGCACATGACGCCAGCAAATTCGCCTTGTCGAATATTGTCGACTTGAATGCGCTCCAGTCGAACACGACAGGTAGGTGGCGTCATGTGCATACGTAAGCTGCGGCTAAGTGCGTACGCCCTGGCATTGCAGCCCCCTGAACAGCGCCCACTTCGTGGCGCACTTAAAACTTATGTTAAGTTGGAATTTGGTGTTAAAGAGGCGGATGCTCTTCGCCTGCTTAAATTAGCCGCCGCCCTAATTGAAACTGATTCTAAATCTATCCCAAGCGATGAAGTTCAATCTGCAAATTGAACGTCAACCCTGATGATAAGTGGACCGGCGCCGGTCCATTGGGTGACAGGTGGAAGCCGAAAGGACCGAGAAAAATGATTTATTTGTCTTTGCAAGTTTGGCCCCAGATTTTTTCGATTGCTCGCCTGCCACCGTCGCATTCCATTCCCGATTGGGTTTTCCAAAGTTCTTTTTTTTCGATTTCAAAAATGGCTGACGAGCTTTCCATCGTTGCCGAGCAAAAGTTCGTGCCTTTGGAATTTCGACAAGAGCCTGGGTGGCGAGCCTTTCGGGTGGTAGGAACTTTGGATTTTGGATTGACTGGAATTTTGGCGTCGCTGACTTCGCCGTTGGCCAAAGCCACGATCAGTCTTTTCGCTGTATCCACCTTTGATACTGATTATTTATTGGTAAAGTCAGCGACCTTCGAGAAAGCTTGCGAATGTTTGCGGATCGCGGGCCACAATCTGGATTGAGGCCATCGAGGCGCGGCGGATATCTTGAAAAGGACCAAAGGATAAATAACCAGGATTAAATTCAGAGATTTTGATAATCCAAGAGCTTTAAATCTTTCTTCGGCACCAATAAATTTGTGAGCCAGTTTCAGCTTGATTTCGGGATCCATTGCTGACAGCTTTGTCGAACTCGTGAAAAATTTCTGTCGACAATCCGTTTTAAGTTTCAGATTGGTTTGCCTTTTACCATGCTTGTTCCTTTGGGTGCACCACCTCAACGCGTCCGAATTTAAAAATCGGCTGCCGTTGGATGAATATTTTTTATTGAATCCACCGCACCTGACTGAGTTCTCGCCAAGCCACCTCTTGAAATACGGCACCCCCTCTCCTCTCAACGAAAAATTTTGTCGCAGTTTTTTATTGCGATTTAGAGCCTGCTTTTTTTCGTTAAAGACTTTTATTGAAGTGGGCTCGCGCGGGCAATATTCCCTTAAGCCCACACCCATCAACCCATTTGAATTGGTGTCGCCTGGAATACGGCCCAAATGGAAGCTGTTTATGGATCCCTCGGTCGCAGCTTCGGAAGAACGATCACAACTGGACCAGCAGCTGGAGAACATTTTCTCAAACGATTTGGTCAATGATTTTTCATTTATAAAGCTCTATCGACAACTGCGAGTTGACGTCCCCATTTTTAATCTTGAAATAGCTCACCTTCGCGCGATGAATACTTTTTTAGCTTACGCTTACGATCCCCATACAATGTATATCACCGTCGAAGATTGGGCCAATGAGTCTCCGCACAAAGAATCAATAGTGCGAAAAAATCGCCCATCAGCGCAAAATAAGAATACGACGTTCGTGAACCCGATGGACTTGAGTCTTGCAAAAATCAGCCCCAGAGACGCCACTTCCTTAGCTAATGCAGTTCAAGCTATTGATGAATTGACCACCCTGGGTTCGAACAGCTTAGGTCAAAAAATTAAGCTCATTTCCATCACAGATTTTGATCTGGTTACAGATTGGAATCTGCTTGAAAACCAAATTTTTGATCTTGGGAAGCGAGGCTTCACGGGGGTTATTTTGGATTTGCGTGGAAATCTGGGTGGAAATCTTTTGGATGGACAAAAATTAAGTTCGTTTTTTCTGGGTCCAAAATCGGCCCTCAGCTACGAGATCATTCTTCGCCCCAGTCCCATTATTAGATTCAGACCTTCGCAGAAAAAACTCACCCGATTGCCAACAGTTATTCTAGCCAACGCCAATTCGGCAAGCACATCAGAAATAGTGATTGGAGCGCTCCGAGACTACCGACGTGCATTTATCATAGGGCAAAGAACTTTTGGAAAAGGGACTAGTCAAGTCTTTCATTCTGAAGAAGAAATTGCTCCCGGGCTTGTTTTTCTAGCAACCAATGCACGCATTTATCAGCCGTCGGGTTCGAGCAATCAATACTATGGAATTAATCCTGACTTCGAGGTCCCGCTGACTAAATACGCAAAAATTCTCTGAAGGACTACAACTTCACGAAAAAGATTTATTCGGAAATCCGTTTCCGCCAAAGGGGCCACCTTGGAAACAACCCAGAGCTGCGGAGATCAAATTGCTTGCCGATTGCGTTGAAAAAACAAAAGCTTCAAACGACGAGCTTATTCCGGATTCGCAAATAGAATTCGCTGAAAAACTATTGAATTGTCAAATCCAGCATAAAATAGGAGTCTCTTTTTAATGGTCATAGATGTTTTTATCCGATCGATCTTTGATCTTTTTCATCCACGAATGATCCTTGCGATTTTAGCTTCTTTGATTTTGGTTCTGGTCACTTTTTTGGTACTCTTTTACCTTAGTTTTGGTCCGGTCAGCTCATGGATGGAGAATTTAATTTTTTCCTTTGATTGGGCCAGAAAAAATTACGAATACTTTCAGCACTACTTTTCATTTTCTTTATTCCCCATCATGTCGCTGGTTTTGTTGATCCTTTTGTTTTTTCCGTTGAGCTGGTTTTTTTGTTTGGTGTTTATCAATTTTATTTCTTTCCCGCTGGTATTTCACTACTTAGATCGCCAGGGTACTTTGAACTTAGAGCGACGAGGTTCATTTGCTTTGATCAAGTCGCTGAAAAATTCAAGCCTTGCTTTTTTGGTTTTTATTCTTTTGTGGTTGATGAGTTTGCCTTTTTGGCTTTTGGGCATTGGACCGCTGCTGACTTTTCTTATTTTGGCACGGTTTAACACGAAAGTTTTTTCGTATGATTCGCTGGTTGATTTCGCCAACCGAAACGAGCGGCGTGAAATCGTTCAGAAATATAGATGGGATTATTTTTTTCTCGGATTGTTGTTGTCTTTGACTTTATTTATTCCGTTTCTGAATTTAGCGGCGCCGATTTTGGGCGCCTTGGCATTTACCAGATATTCTTCGGCAAGGCTTCGCCAATTCCGCGAAATCAATACGACAAAGTAAAATCTGGTTTCAAAACAGATTTATTTTTTTTCGACCGCATTTTTTTTTAATTGCATTCCCTTAATCACGGGCTCAGACTTATAAAGCTGGCGGTGCTGGTCTCGGAGACCTCCACCCCAACATTTAAGACTTTCTTAAGAAAGCCTTAAGGAAGTTTAGAAAAAAACGTTTTTAACGATACACAAACACGAAAGAAACCACGGAGGGTTTATGAAGTTTTGGGTCATTAGTTTTTGCAGTTTAACTGCACTTTTCGCACAAGCTCAGCTGAGGTTCGATCGCCAAGTTCCTGCCGAAATTCAAAAACAAGTTTTAAGCGACTTACAGGTCGTCGATCAGATTCAAGGCAGTAGGCAAACCCCTTTCCACACGCAAATCTTCGGAAATGTCGAAGGCAAGAATTACACTTCTTTTTTCAACCGTCATATCGCAAAAGTCGGTATGGACAGTTGTGGAAACCCGAATGCTGTGGCTTGTGTAAAGCCGTTTTCGGGTAAAAAAATGTTTTTGACTCAGAATTATATTAAATTCAGCCATCCCGAGATTGCGCGCCTGATGATTCTTTTTCACGAAGCCCGCCACACAGAATCTGATAAAGGAAATTGGGCCCACGATTATTGCCCACAGCCCTTCAAAGATGCCAACGGCAACGACAAAAAAAGTATCTGGACTGGCGCTTTGCTTGAAGGTCAACCCGCGTGTGACGCAACTGCCTTTGGTTCGTATGGATCATCAACGATCCTGCTAAAAAATATTTCCAAATTCTGCAGCAACTGTACTTCCAAAATTAAAATGGATGCAGATTTGTATGCCACTGATCAACTGGAAAGAATCGTCGATAGTTCGGTCAAAAACGACATGATCAATGATTTCAACACGCCTTAAGTTCTTTTCTGCTTTGCTTTTTGTTCTGACCGTAGTTCTCGGGGGCCTTCTCTTTAAACGGAGAGGCCCTCCCCCTTCGGATAGCTTGTCGCAAGTAAGTCCTGAAAAATCTTCTGTCGTGATTGCAGTTTCAAGATCCCAAGCTCAGACAAATGATCCTCCAAATTCAAAATTAGAAACTCAGAATCAGCCTTCGCTCTCTATCGAAGATCAAAAGAAGAAAGCGATCTTTGAAGAAATTCTACAGACCAAAAAAGATAACGATCCCAGAATTGATCAAGAGCTTAATCATTTAAGCCCTGAACTCAAAAAAGTTCTGATGATGTCCTATTTAAACTTGGCCCTTGAACAAAGGAACCAGCGCGGGTTTGCGGCGCTGTTATTGGCGCGCGAAGCCTCGGGCGAACAGGAGTATTTGTTTTTAAAAGATATCTTAGAAGAAAAAACTTGTCTAAGCTTGCAAAACTGCGACAGTCCGTCGACGGATAAAGATGACCCTCACCATTCTGGCACCGACGAGGTCACTCTAAGTTACCCACAATTAGTTGTGCTGTACCAAATTGAACAGCGCCTGGGCCGCGAACCCGCGCTTCTAGAAAATCCCAAAGAGCGCGGTTTAATTTTAAAGGTCATCGAGGCCGGTCTGCGCAGCGATTCCGAGTTGGTCAAACGCCGCGCCTTGGCCCTGATCGAAAAATACAAAATTTAAATCAAGTTTTTATGGATAATATTGAGCCATCGAACTGGTCATTGTATTGCACATTTGTCGATAACCATTGTTGTTCGGGTGAATTCCGTCGGAGCTCATTTTACTTGCGTCTAGCCACATATCCTTCATGCCGTCGATCACCAGCACGCCCTTGTTCTTGGCCAACTGACTGATTTTGGGCAGTCGTTCAACGCCATTTCCTGGCGGATTTAGCCCCAGGTAGGAAACAACAGCTCCTGTTTTTAAAAGCAGACTAAAAATTTGCTCCATGTTTTTTAAAGTTTGGTCTTCAGTAAATGATCCGGATTTCTGAGCTTCGGCCAAAGCATCATTTCCGCCCGCGCTAATAAAAATAAGTTTTGGTTTCAACCCTGAAGTTCCCAAGTTTTGAACTTGCAATAAAATTTGGTCGGTGTTCGCCCCCACAGCAGAAAATCTATTGACGACTTGCCCGAAGTAACCGGTCAAACATCCGACCGGCTGAATTGTCGGTTCGGTTGCACCAGTGCCCTCGGCCAGACTGTCTCCCAAAACAATAATATTCCCAGGGCCAGGTTTAGCATTAGTGATCCCTTGATCACCGCCGCCGCCAAGAGCGTCAATATTTTTTAACTGCACAGCATTGGAACAACCGAAACCAATCAAAAGCGTTACAAAGAGTAACCCCCTACGAAAAAATTGAAATGGCATGCAAAGGTCCCTTCCTTATCAAAAAAAAAGATTGGTAGTGAGGGAGGGACTTGAACCCCCGACCCACGGATTATGATTCCGTTGCTCTAACCAGCTGAGCTACCCCACCGCGTCGACGAAGTTACACCATTAAAAAATTCTGCAAATTCTGTCAATGGCGTTTGGACTTTTCAAAATAAATTAATTTTATTTAAATTCGGTTTTCAGTATCTCTTTGACATCGAATTCAAGAGCCCCTGCAATGAAACGAAGTTACGGTTCACTTTTAGGTTCACACCAAAGTTACCCTTAAGGTTCAAGGAGGACCCATGAAACCAATTCTTTCTCTGCTTTTGATCTTTGGGAATCTGTTTTTTGCATTTCCGGCCGCGATGGCGTATCCCGAACCCTCGTCTTTTGATTCGAAATCCGCAGTGCTGACCTACTTACGAAAATTATCGCAGCAGGCGATCACGCAACTGCTGAACCTAGAAGTGAAAGCCACCGAGACCACTCTTCAGTTTTTAGATGAGGATCAAAATCCAATCCCTCAAGCAAAAGTCTTTTTAGGGCTTGCACCCCAAGCTAGTCAGGCGATGATCACCGATGCTGAGGGCAAAGTGACTTTTGAGGTCAATTTCACCGAGACTCAAACAATTTCCGTGGCGGCTCCACAATTTGTTTTCTCAACTTTTCTAAATCAAAAATTGGCGCCCACTGAAATCCGCGCCTTTAGTTTAAAACAGGCGCCGGCGCCTGTTGTTTATGAACTTTCTGGGCAGGCGACTGGGTTTCAAGTGGTCGACCAAGACGGTTGGGCTGATTTTGGAGTCACTTTTCCGATTTTAAAAGCCGAAGACCTGACTTATTTTCAGTTGAATCGAGTTATTAGTTTCGAGCGCGACCAAACGTCGGCGGCTGGCAGGACTCTTTATATTCCAGCGAACATAAGCTTGCCGCATCAATCCGAAGACTATTCAATAGTGACTGTGACCTTAGACAAAGTGTCTTACAAAAATCAGTTTGATCAGCCTGGTCCGCACAATGTTTATTCCGTCTACGGACGCTTTCCCTTCAAACGAGTCATCGATGAATTTCGCGCCGGAAAAGATTTCGCAGAACTGCTGAATTATTTTACCTATTACACTGGCACCGTTTCAAAAGTGGATTTGAAACAGCCTAAAACAGTTATGAATCTTCCCGTCAATAAGTTTGGATTTAAGACTACAAAATCTTTTGTGACTCCGAATATTCCGCCAGGTTTTACGCTGTTTGGAAATTCTTTAAGCTCGCAAGCAGACGGCGAATTTTATATTTCAGATATTAAAAAATTGGCTTCAAAATTCAACCAGCCCCTGGTCGTTCACGATGCTAAAAACCCTTATCTGCAGCTGACTTTGAAAGACGAGAAAAAAGTGACACCGGGTCCGGGAAATATGATTCTTAGTACAGCCTTGGTGCCCTTTACCGGGGCCACTCCTGAACTTTTGCCAGTGCTTTCACCTCTGCAATTTGATGCGCAAAAGCTGATCGTAAAGATCCCGCAAGCTTTGCCGGTGAATAAAAACTTGGTGCCCTTGGGAAGCGTGGTTAAATTGTCTAACGTCGTTTATTTTAAAAACTCTAAAGGAGAAATCAAGGGCGAGAAGTCGTCTCCGGTCTGGGATGTTTACTCTAACGACTGGTCTCAGAACTTTGAACTTCCGAAATTTTCTTTTGCAAATATTCAAGCTTTGCGTGTGACGGCTTCGTTCTTAGCGGCTCCGCAAGCGACGGCATTTATTCTTGGCCCTGAAATGATAAAGAAATCGACTCATGCGACAACGACTTCTAATCCTTTGTAGTCTTTTGGGGCTTGTTGCCTGCGGAAGTTCTCAATGGCGTTCAGGAGAAAACTCCCCCAAGAGTTTCGAGCCCCCGCAGCGCGTTTATTTTTACCCCTATGATCTGGTGTGGAGAGCCGCACAGATCAGCCTGCGCTATCCCATCCAAATGAACAATATGGATACAGGTCTGATAGAGACCGAATGGGTCCGCATGGTCGACGGTTATCAAGCCCCTTTCGAAACCAACTTAAAACCCCAAGGTGTGCGCTATAAAATATCTTTGCAGGTTGTGCGCGGAAATTTCGAAGGAAAAAAATCCGTGAAAGTCACCATCAATAAAAAAATGGAACGCCTGAAGAACTTTTTTGTTGAGCCCGAAAAACTAGAAAGCGATTTGATTGAAGAGCGACTTCTTCTTTACCGCGTCCAGAGGGAACTTCAAATTGAAGAGGGGATCAGAAATTCAAACAAAGATGGCTCGGCTCCACCAGTGCCAGCGGTACAAAAATTTGAACCTGAAGGAAAAATTTACCGTTATCGCGGCAAGAAAAAATCACCACCGGTTCGCCCTGAATTTTAATGACTCCTTGGGTGGTAGAAACGATCGGATGGATTTCAAAAATCTTGTTTTTGATTTCAATCATCGTCCCGCGAAGGGTGGATTTACACTACCCAGGATTGCTGACATCGGTGACCGCGGGATTTTACGCCTTCACTTATTGATGCGACTGCCATTTGGGTGAAATGGGTTATCGCTTTTGGATTTCACTGCTTGATGATTTGGAAGTATCGAAAGAAAACCACTTAAAGCTTTTTCAGAGCATTTTTAGCGATCAATTTTATTTGCGGGTCTTTATCTTTGGCCAATGTCTGCCATTTTGATTTTTCGTCGGGGTGAGCCTTGTTCGCCAAGGCTTTCGCCAACTGCGGACGAATCCACAAGCTTTGGTTTTTGTGAAAGTTATAAGGTTTATCCAGTTCTTGCCAGAAGAGTGCTCGCGACGAGTCCGTCAATGATTGAGCCAGCAACTCGACGGCCAAAGAGCGAACAACCAGCGCCTTATCAAACAAACTTTTTTCCAAAATTGGTCGAGCTTTTTCAGGCTCTAAATGCACTTGCGCCGCGGTCAAAGCGGCGCTTCGTAAAAACCACTCAGAGCGCTGAGAAGCTTTTTCCAATTCGGCAAAAGATTCTTTTTTTCGCAACTGCGAGTACAGCATCAAAGACTTCCATCTTTTTTCAAAGGGCAGGTCGGCTTTGTAAGCCGTCTTTAAAAATTCTTGATCAAGGCCTTGCTGAATGGTTTTTCCCTTGACCAGTTCAATCGCGTTTTGCAACGGCAATGAAATAAAATCTTCGGCAGTTAATAGGCTTCCGAGAACGGTTGAGTTGGCTAAAATCAAGCCGGTAAAAAATGTCGGAAAAAACAAAGATCTCATCTGCAAGACTCTAACCTTTTTTGACGAATTTTTGAAACTGATCCATCACTTCTTTTTCATCAGGCTTTAGCGGAATGACCATGGACGGCGTGGCTTCTTTCATCACTTGATCAATATCGACTTCGCTGATGTCGATTTCTGCGACGGTTTGGCCATTTTCAACTCCGGGAGGCTCTAAACTTTCGGCGGCTTTTTCGAATTCTCTCATCAGTTCTTCATCGATCCCTAAGCTTTCATCCAAAACAATTTCAGGCGCTGCGGCAGCGACAGGTTCAGCAGACGGAGGAACTTCAACTGGTGCAGGATTAACTGCTGCGACAACTGGTTCAGCTTTCGGCATCTCTGCTTGAGCAGCAGGCTCAGCGATCGTTGCAGCTGATGCAATTGGTGCAGGATTAACTGCTGCGACAACTGGTTCAGCTTTTGGCGAGCTCGCTGCTGCTGGCGTTGGAGCTGCAGGCTTAATGGCCGGCGTTGGTTTGGGGACGACAACTGCTGCGGCCGGCGCCGGAGTTTCTGCCGCAACGGGCGGAGCAGCTGTTGCCGGTGCTGCCTTCAGAGCTTCCAATTCTTTCTGCAATTTTGAATTCTCTTCTTTAAAGAAAGAAAGATCTGCAATGTCTTCACTTATAATTTCGTATTCAGATAATTTTCCCTGAAGTTCTCTGATTTGCTGATTTAATTTTTCTTTTTCGTCGTTGCTGAGCCCAACTGAACCGGCCGATTCCCCAGCTGCAGCGGAACCCCCGGGTTGATTTTTTTGGTTTTCAATATAACTCTGCTTTTCCTGAAGGTCTTTTTTAAGATTATTGATTTCGGACAATAACTTTTGTGCATCTTCACTGCCCGTTGGAACGGCGGCAGCGCCGGTTGAATCTCCAGCGACGGCCGAAGCTCCACCGCCCTGGGGCTGAGGAACTGCTTGAGCTTGAGCTAAAATCTGCTGCAGCATTTTTTCCAATTTATCTTGATTAAATTCTGGTCCTGCGTTCGGGGCTTCGGATCCCGATTGAATGACATAGTTTCGAAATGCCAAATAGGCGACGGTCAAAAGAATCAAAAAAACAAAAAGTTCAATCAGAAGGACGTTGTTCTGAAAAATAAAACGAAGTAGGGATTCCACCCAAATAGTTTAAATTTTCCTGCCGCAAAGATCCAGATGAAATCAAACTCTAGACCTTGATCTCGGTGGCAAAATCGGCAACTCTGCAGCAAATGGAAAGGATCTCGTATGAATTTCGATTTAGTGATTAATGATGGCACGGCCTTAGTCTTTCAAAATGGAATCATAGTTCCGCAAAAATTAAATATCGGAATCAAAGATAAAAAAATTGTGGCCATCTCGGCGCAATCCTTAATTGGTGAAGCCAACTCCTCAAAAAAAGTGATCTCGGCGATGCACCTGCATATTTTACCCGGAGTCATAGACTCGCAGGTGCACTTTCGCGATCCCGGTTTCCCGCAAAAAGAAGATTTAGAATCAGGGTCACGCGCCGCCGCTTTAGGAGGCGTCACTTCTTTTTTTGAAATGCCCAACACGCTGCCAGCAACAACAACCGCACCGTTTCTGAATGACAAGTTGTCTAAGGCGGCTAACGTCAGCCATGTGAATTTCGCTTTTTTTAGCGGCGGCAGCCATCAAAATATTTCACAGCTGTCTCGCCTAGAAAATACGGCGGGCAGCCCTGGAATAAAAGTTTTTGTTGGGTCGTCAACAGGAACTCTTTTGGTTGAAGATGATCCCTCGATAGAAAAAATTTTGCGAAGCACACAGCGACGGGTCGTTTTTCATAGCGAGGACGAAAATCTTTTGAAAAGCCGCAAAAGTATGGTTCTGCCCACCGCGGATCCACGCATGCATTCAGTTTGGCGAAACGAAGAAACCGGATTTCGGTCGACGGCGCGATTAATAAAACTAGCTCAAAAAACCGGGCGAAAAATTCATATTCTGCATATTTCTTCGATGGAAGAAATGGATCTTATTCGTAGCGCTAAAAAGCTGCAAAACTTGGTGTCGTGTGAAATTTTGCCACAGTATTTAATTTTATCAGCGCCGGACTGCTACGATCGTTGGAAAACCTTGGCCCAGCAGAACCCACCGATCAGGGACCACCGGCATATGAAATATTTGTGGCAAGCGGTGCTAGATAAAACCGTCGACGTGATGGGATCGGATCATGCGCCGCACACTTTGGCGGAAAAAAATCGCCCCTATCCGCAATCTCCATCCGGAATGCCGATGGTGCAAACCATGGTTCCTTTGATGCTTCATCAGGTCGCTCAGCAAAAAATCTCGTTGGAAAGATTGGTGGAACTTTGGTGCGAAAAACCGCGCGAAATTTTTGGTTGTAAAACCAAGGGTCGGATCGAAGTTGGATTGGATGCGGATTTTACTTTGGTTGATCTAAAAAAGAAAAAGCAAATTCAAAATTCTTGGATCGCAAGCAAGTGCGGCTGGACTTTATTTGACGGCTATTGGGTGCAAGGTTGGGTCGAACAGACAGTTGTGATGGGAGAAGTGGTGATGGAATCTGACCAGGTTTTGCACGGGTCGCGCGGACAAAAAGTTTTATTTAGTTAGGGACTTTTTCAAATGTTCGTTTTCGGGAAAAATTTTTTTTAAATTTGTTCCTAAACAAATTGAGTAAAAAAACCTTCGAGCCCAGTGAAGCAAAGTGAAGTGAAATGTGGTGCAATAGAGCGCCATGAAGGACTATGAAGCGAAAAAAATTAAGGCGACGGAATGACCGTCGCCTTTTTAAAAATTACAAAACATTTCTTTGATTATAGTCGACAGGATCGCCACTGAAGTTGGTAAACCAGTTCGCCGTTGACGTCGGCCGAATCCACCACCGCTAAAGTTTGATCTCCACGCCGATTTGTTTGCGACAACATCGAAGCGTTGACTCGCAAATTGACTTACGTATGCACATGACGCCACCTACCTGTCGTGTTCGACTGGAGCGCATTCAAGTCGACAATATTCGACAAGGCGAATTTGCTGGCGTCATGTGCATAGGTGGGCAAATTGACGCTAGCCCCACACGGAGTCCACACCACCGTCGTCGCCAATAAATTATCCGTAACATCGAACCCATCATCGATCGGACCATAGAAAGATCGACTAATTCTTGGTCCTCGCGATCCCGCCCAAAAATATTCAGCATCGAATCTAGACATCGCACCCGACGGAACGTTCAAGTATCCTCGGTAATCCACACCAATCACTGCGACCGAAAACCCTTGAGGAACTTCTACTGGAATCGACAGATTGCACGACTTGCGGTCGACACGTTTTCCAGTGGTACCGCCGGCCTCGGCACTGAATTGATCAAACAAAATTGACAGCGATTGCTGATCTGGACTGACCGAAGCACTGGCTGTTCCCCCGGGGCATCCGCTACCACCATAAGCTGGTGATCCTAAACGAATTTGATCTTGACCTCCGTTTTGCGCGTAAGCGCAGTGATAAAATACCCACAGAGAAAATGCGGCTAGAAATGCGACCCTTCGAATCATGAATCCCCCCTTTTTGGTTTTTTTGGCACCACTTGCAGTGCACACAAAAAAGAAGTTCAAAGTTCGGGCCACGCCAAAGTGACACCGACTCACATTTTTATTTATTTTTTTGGAATTTTTGTTTTTAAAAATAAAAAAAATTTCTTAAAACTTTTTTTCGCAGTTTTTTTAGAGAAAAAAATAAAAGCAAATTTCGCTCAGCAGGAACTAATTATTCACAAAATAGGCTGGGCTTTTATAAGAATGAAAAAATACAATCGAATTTAAAATCACGACTTAGTTAGGATCGGTCGCCACACGCCAGCCCGTTGTAGTCTGCAATAAAAAAAAGGCCCTTCCGGGGCCTTTTTGCAGGCGAGTTGTTTCCACTCGCCATTTTATTTTTTTAAAGAATTAAATTAGCCGCAGAAAGGAAGTGGGAAATCAATGCCAATGACCGGAAATAATCCGCAGGCAATTTCACACCAAGTGGGATCTCCGAAGGGACACTCTTCGCCGCCTCCATCACCACCGCGATCCACTTTTCCGATGATAATGTCGTAAGACGATGCCGTTTGGCCCCCAGCGTCCTTCACTGACACAGTGACTTTTCCTTTTGTTAAACCTTTTAAGTTTCCATCCTGATCAATGGATGCAACTTTCGAGTCAGAAACTGAAAACTGCAACGGAGCTTTTCCATAAACACCGGCAAATTTCATAGACTCATTTTCACCAATGGTTTCGGCGAAGGGAGCCACAAACATTTTCTTATTTTTCAAGACTTGGGCTGCACCAAAGGCGTTGATTCGGCAATCACAAGCAGTTTCGATTCCCACTTTATCTGCAGATGCTTGCATCAATGCGCGAATTTGAACCGGAGTTAAAGCATTGTCCTGAGCTTTAATAAAAGCCGCAAATCCCGCAACCATCGGAGTCGCCATTGAGGTCCCCGAAAGATTTCCATATTTTCCATTAGGTAAAGTGCTCATGATACCTTCACCAGGAGCCGCCAAGGAAACGCTTGATTTCCCGTAGTTTGACCACTGGGGTTTTGCATCACCAGATCCCGAAGCAGAAACCACGATCATGTTTTGCACGCCCGAGTTCGCAGGATAAACTTCGTAAGAATCATTATTTTTTCCATCGTTTGAAGCGGCGGCAACAAACATAATGCCGGCTTTGTCAGCGCGTTCAATCGCTTCGATCAAAGGTTTGGCAGAAGATCTAGGGACAGCGGCTCCCCAGCTGGCAGAAATAATATCGACTTTTTTTGCAATCGCATAATCGATCGCTTTGATCGCCATGTTCAAATCGCCTTGTCCTTTTTCGTCTAAAAATCGCAAAGGCATGATTGAAACTTCCGGAGAAATTCCAACTGTCCCACCATCTATAAGACCAGTGGCTCCGACTATTCCGGCGCAATGAGTGCCATGCCCGGGGTTGGCTTGGCCAGTGACGTCCATTGGATCATTGCTACTATTAATGAAGTCATAACCTTCGATCATATTCGGAGCTAAATTTTTGTGTTTGTAATCGGTGCCTGTATCGATCACCGCCACTTTTATATTTCTAGAACCTTTATTGCCGACAGTTCCCCAAGCTTTTTCAGCTTCAACTTTGGCGATAGACCATTGTTTCTGAAGCTCGGTTTTGTCGACTTGGTCTCGCAGTGCGTGGATCTTGAAGTTCGGTACAATGTATTCAATTTGCGGATTGTTGATCAGATGGGCATAGGCTTTTAGACCTCGCTGATCCGCTTGAATGTCGACTTTAAATAGACGACCTTCCTGGTGAATATCTGTGATTTGTAAGTCAGTCGATGCCAACTGGCTACTCAGCACTGCTGCAGTTCTATATTTGACCAAAAACTCGGCGGCTTCCGATGACACTGAGAAATTCAAAACTACTGCAGAGATCGCAAGTGCCAAAATGGCCCGCACTCCGCATAAAAATCCTGTGGTTTTTTTCATTTCACCCTCCTTTGTGCAGTTAAAGGATGGGAACAAAGAAAACGGAAGTGAATGATTTTTGTGCAGAAACGGCAGTTTTTTGGCTCCTTAACGTTAATTTAAGTTTTTTGTTTTTATTTGCCAGGACCTTCGCCTAGAGTTGAATGAGATGAATTTTATAGAAGTCATAATATTATCTTTTGTTGAAGGGCTCACAGAGTACTTGCCGATTTCATCGACTGGGCATTTAATTATTGTCTCGCATTTTCTGCAAATCAAAGATCAAAACTTTCTGAACTCGTTCAATATCATCATCCAGTTCGGCGCCATTCTCTCAGTTTTGGTCGTTTACTTCGAAAAATTTAAGTGGGATCCGGAGTTTTATAAAAAACTTTTGGTTTCATTCCTACCCGCGGTAGTTTTGGGTTTGCTGTTTAAAAGTAAAATTGAAGCCTTGTTGGATAGTGTTCTCGTAGTCGCCTGGGCTTTGGTCGCGGGCGGAATCCTTTTGATTTTATCCGATTTTTTTTTCAAAGAAAAAAATCAAGATCAAAAACGATCTTTTGCACAGCTCACTGTGGCACAATGCTTAGGGATCGGCTTTTTTCAGTGTTTTGCATTTATCCCCGGAGTCTCGCGCTCGGCCGCCACAATTTTGGCCGGACTGGGTTTTGGCCTTAGTAAAAAAGACGCTGCCGAATATTCATTTTTCTTGGCCGTCCCAACTTTAACTGCCGCGGCCGGGTACAAAAGTCTGCCGTTAGTTAAAACTATAAATATGTCTCAGGCAGGAGCTTTGGCGCTGGGAATTTTCTTGTCTTTTTTATTTGCTTTGGCTGCCGTTCGATTTTTTATTGCCTTGGTATCCAGATATGGCTTTAAGCATTTTGGAATTTATAGAATTCTGTTGGGCGTATTTTTAATCTTTATGGAGTCGCGATGAATCTTTCAGAAATAGAATCTGCGCTAAAGGTCAGTTTTTTTGGTTTTGCTTTGGGTCCCGTGCTGCTTTTAATTTTAGGTTTTTTGTTTGGTCTGGTGGCCAAGCCGATCCTTGAAAAATTTGTCGCCCGAATTAAAACTCAAATTCATCAGCGGGTGCATGGGCGACCTTTTATAGACAACCTTTTGGAACTAAATATCGAGAACCCCTTGGCTTGGGTCCTGCTCGCGTCTTACTGGAAATTTTTATTTGATAGTGTTGACTTGCCCTTGGCGCTGATGAAAATGTTTGGCCTTTTCGTACAAATACTAATGGCTTTTCATTTGATTCGACTTTCTTACAAAGCAGTTGATGCCTTTGGAAAATTTTTAGAAGGCGCGGTGAAACGAAGCAACGATACTTTAGACAACCAGTTGGCGCCATTTGCAGCCAAAACGCTTAAGGTTTTTGTAATTTTATTTGGCGGTTTGTTGGCGCTTCAGAGTTTTGGGTTTAACGTTGTTTCGCTTTTGGCAGGATTAGGTATTGGAGGTTTGGCTTTGGCTTTGGCAGCTCAGGATACAGCCGCCAATTTGTTTGGGTCGATCACGATTATTTTAGATCGTCCCTTTAAGGTCGGTGACTATATCAAAGTTTTAGATGTCGAGGGCGAGGTCGAAGAAGTGGGCTTTCGATCCACGCGCGTTCGAACCTTCTACAAATCTTTAGTGACCGTTCCCAATTCAACAATGGCCAAAGAGAAAATCGATAATATGGGAGAACGTCCCGTTCGGCGCCTGCGGCATATTCTAAGTTTAGAATACTCAACTCCCGTCCCGCGAATTGAAGAATTTATCGATCGGGTCAGGTACTATATCAATCAAAATCCACTAGTCCTTCGCGAAGACACGGCAGTGGTCCTGGAATCACTGGGAGACTTTGATTTAAAAATTTTAGTCCAATTTTTCGCGCAAGTTTCAACCGTCCAAGAAGAACGAGCTTTAAATCAAAATTTTTTGCTTGAGTGTTTGAAGATTTCGCAGGAAATAAAGGTCCAGTTCGCGTTTCCCACTCAGACACTTCACGTGGCTAGCACGCCGCAAGAGTAAGAGATATTGCGAATCGCTTTTGAATCGGCTCCATTTTTTTTAAAGGAAAGAATTATGTCATTACTCTCTCGACCTTCAAGTTTCGCGGTTATTCCTTATTTTTTGGATTGCAAATTGGATCTTAAAAATAAATCAGCAATTCATAGCATTTTTTTGAACTTGCTTTTTGTATCCAGCGGGGTGCTTCTATTGGCCTTGATGACCCGTGTGATTTTTCCATTGCCTTGGACCCCGGTTCCGATTACTGGGCAAACCTTTGCGGTCACTTTGTTGTCACTTACATATGGCAGAAGATTAGGTTTTTTAACTGTCTCGTCCTACGTTTTGTTGGGCGGACTTGGGCTTCCGATTTTTGCCAATGGGATAAGCGGCATTACTTTTGGTCCCACATTTGGATATTTAATTGGAATGATGATCGCAAGTTTTGTGGTCGGAAGTCTGGCTGATCGCGGCTGGACCAAAAAATTATGGACATCCTATTTAGCTGGACTGATCGGAAGTGTTTTTGTTTTTGGTTTCGGACTTCTTATTCTTTCGCGATTCGTGCCCGGTGATAAACTTTTGCTGGCGGGGCTTTACCCCTTTTTATTGGGTGATTTACTAAAAACAATTTCAGCAGCTGGAATTGCGCGCGCTCTTTCGTCGCGCAACCATTAACTCTTTATCGATTGCCATAGTCTTTCTTTTTCTTCCAGGGGAAGCATTGCAAATGCTGGCTGATCGATCCCAGAAGCTTGCAGCATCTTTTCAAATCGCAGATTGAATTTGAGATTGGCTTTATGCAAAGCAATCTCGGGATTAAATCCTAGAAATCGGGCCACCTGTGCTAGTGAAAAAAAACAATCGCCTAGCTCTTCCTCCAAATGATTCTTTTGTATCTCATCGACCTTTGTTAGTGCCTGAAAAATTTCTAGCCGGGTGGCTTTTAGAAAATCGAATTTTTTGGCACTTAAAGACTCACTATATTGAGCTTCCTGCAGCACCTGAAGTATCTCCTGTTTCTCTTCTTCGACTTTTTCAAAGACGTCACCCAAGCTGTTCCATTCAAACTGATAGTCTGCACTTTTAATTCCAATTTCGTAGGCCTGCCACAGTGCTGGGTTTTGGGCCGGGGTTTGGCCAGAACTGTTCCCGTCAAAAATCGGATTTTTAGTCAAATTATTTGTCATCGCGCACCTGCCGTTCATTTTCTTTTTCATCGAGAATTAAAATTTAATTTCCAATTTTTATTCCCTAGACTCTGGTAGAGTTAGGATAAATTAGAAAAAACCGATAAGTTATTTGATATAATGGGATTTTCTAACTTTATACAAGTTTTTGAAAAACGCGCGAAGGAATTCCTGAATGCAGGTTAAATTCAGTAAAGAAAAAAATACCGACGCCCACTTACGCGAAAATTACGAAAGCCCCAATCATTCTTTTGCTGATTGGGTGCACAACCACGGGTTTGAAAAAACCTGGGCAGGAACTTACATCGCCCATTTAGAAAATCGCTATCATATCAGAAAGTACGGATTATTTTTACTGTTCTCGATTCTTTTAGCTTACACGCTGAATTTGGAAATTCAGACACCGATCAACTACAAGATGGGAGACATCGCCCGGACCGACATTATCTCGCCACTGTCTTTTGAAATTGTCGACGAAGTGACCACCGAAGATTTGCGAACCAAGGCCGAGCTTTCTGTTCCGCTGTTGTTTGATTACGACCCCAAGGTTTTCGAGCGCGTCAGCGCCCGAGTCTACGAATCCTTCCGAGCTATGCGCACAGAAATTAAAAAAATTCATTTTCCCAAGGCCATCCTTCAACGAGAAGAAAAAATAAAAGAATTTTTTGTTTTTAAAAATGATTTTGAAAAGTTATTGGGCGTGCCAGTTCCGGATTACACGTTTGAATGGCTGGCGCAAAATCGGTTTGCTGCCCGAATTGAAAATATACTGATTAGGAATCTCTCGCAGTGGTATCAAAAGAAAATTGTTGAGGGCATCGAACGAAATATTCCATCGCAGCTGTCGCAGCTCAGCTCTAGGCAAGTTCAGCAGAACGCCAAGGGCAAAGAATTCTTAATTCAAAAATCGGAACTTCGAGATTCAAGTCTTCCGGAACAATTCGAGCTTTCTGATTTTCGCGGTCTTGATCACAGCCCTGATCGTGTTAAAAAAGGATCCAAAGATTCCAAAGAATCTGAGGAAGAAGCTTTTATAGTGGGGCTAGCCCGAAAATTAGTTTATCCCAATTTAACGATCAACGTGCAGGATATATCTAGCCGACGTAAGCAAGCCCGGGACTCGGTGTTGCCGGTTGTGATCTCTGTTAAAAAAAATCAAACCATCGTCGACGAGGGATCTCCCGTGTTAGTTTCCAAGATGGCTTTGCTGAAAGAAATCGAACATCTTCGATCGGATAAACGAAGCGATCTGCTGACTCTGGCGATGGGTTTTTTATTTTTTGGTCTGATCTTTATTTTACTGCAGTACATGCGACGGTTTAATAACAACAAGTTACCGATTCAGGTAAAAGATTTTCTAGTGATGGGATTGATCACTTTATTTGTCGTTTTGATGACCAAGTTTTTTTGGTTTACGACCGAAAAAGCTTTCGTTTCAAAATTTGGGTCTCTTCTTCCGTCGACATTATTTTTATTTGCCACGCCCGTCGCCGCCGGACCCATGCTGGTGGGTCTGTTAATCCCTGCCGGCGAAGTGGTTTGGGTCTTTTCGGTATTCTTGGCTATAGTCATGGGTTTTATGACCGAAATGAATTTTTCTTTCGTGCTGATCTGTTTTGCCGGTGGGATTGCCGGGGCTCGCGGCGTTTTTAATTGTAAAAAAAGAAACGATATTTATTGGGCGGGTTTGCGATGTGGGGTCGTCAACGCTGTTGTGATCTCTCTGACTTTGACCATCACGCGAATGGATCAATCGCAGTTTGGGCGAGAACTTCTATTATCAGTCCCAGCCGGCCTATTGGGTGGGATCTTATCGTCGCTGGTTGCAATGATGGCCGTCCCACTTTTGGAAAGTGTTTTTCGCTACACCACTGATGTTAAACTTTTAGAATTGAGTAATTTAAATCACCCACTACTTCGCGATATGATTGTGAAGTCTCCGGGAACTTATCACCATTCAATGATGGTCGGAAGCATGGTCGAAGCCGCTGCCGAAGAAATCGGCGCCAATGCGCTTTTAGGAAAAGTAATGAGCTACTACCACGACATCGGAAAGATGGAGCACGCCAATTACTTTATTGAGAATCAAAAACCAGGATCGAACCCGCACGATCATATATCCCCATATTTAAGCAAAACACTTTTAGTCGCGCACGTAAAAGATGGAGTTGAAATGGGGATTAAATATAAACTTGGTCAGCCCATTATTGACGGCATTGTTCAGCACCACGGCACCACTTTAATTTCGTATTTTTACAATAAAGCTTTGGACCTTCGACAAGAAGGCGATCCGGAAATTTCGGAAGAAGAATTTCGCTACCCAGGCCCCAAACCCCAGTTTCGCGAGGCCGCCTTATGCATGCTTGCTGATTCTATTGAAGCCGCAGCTCGATCGCTGGACGAGCCCACACCGGTGCGTTTACAGAATATTGTGAAAAATATTTTACAAAGAAAATTTATGGAAAGTCAGTTGGATGAATGCAATTTGTCGCTTAAAGATTTAGCTAAAGTAGAACGGGCTTTCACAAAAATATTACTGGGGATTTATCACCAACGGATTGACTACCCCAAGAGTGCTGGCGGCGGCACACACGATTTTCCGGTTCAAAATATATTTTCAAAATTTACGAGCGGCCGTTGATCGTCGAAACTAGGGATCTAATCGTTCAAAAACGTTCCTACAAAATCCCTAAAAAAAGAATTCTTTTCCTTCTGCAGTTTTTAAGAAACTCAAAAAATCCATGGCGTATTAAAAATTATAAGCAAATGCAAAAGCCCTTGGTGCTGGTCTTCATGTCAAAGCCTGAGATAACGAAAATAAATTTTCAGCATCGAAAAAAAAACAAGGCCACCGACGTTTTAAGTTTTGAAAGTGATGAGGAAACACTTGGTGAACTGTTAGTATGCCCATGGGTGATCAGACGGCAAGCTCCCCGCTTTGGCCATAGCTACGTTGAAGAACTTACCTTTATGATCTTGCACGGAATTTTGCACCTTTTAGGCTATGACCACGAGACAAGTCCCTCCGATAAAAAAAAAATGTTTGTCTTGCAAAAAAAAATTTTTGAAGCTTTTCAGGAATGTTCAAGGGCTTCTAACGGAGATAATTTCTCGGCCCGGCCTGCGGGGATTAGGCCGCTCAAGTAACCTACCAAAAACATACTTAACAATGAAAAAATAAGCGCCGGAATATCCCAAATCCAAACAAATAAGAAATTTGGCAAAATAAAACTGGCTCCCCAAATGATAAGATGCACGACAATAAATCCAAAAACTATACCCACCAAACCTGCTACGCTGCAGGTGATTAAGCTTTCTTGCAGAAATAAAATCTTTAAACTTTTCGATGTGCATCCTAAAGCTCGGTAAAGTCCGATTTCTTGTGTGCGTTCGGATAGTGAAACCAACATCATATTCGTGACGCCGATGGATCCCACGGACAAACAGATCAGCGCCAGCGCCACCAAAAAGATTTGGAAAATATTTAGAAATTTGGCCATTTGTTCTAACAAAATGGCATCCGAATCAACCCAAAAAGATCCATTGCTTCCGTATTTCATTTGCAAAAAATTCTTAATGGCAATGCCGGTTTTTTCAATTTCGCTGTCCATCGAAAGTTGAATGACCATGGTGTCTATCCGGGTAGACCACCACTCTTTGGATGTTTGTTTAAGAAAAGTGTAGGGTATATAGATTTCTGAATTAGGACTACGCCCACTAGCTTTCGAGCTTCTTGCTTTTAGCACACCTTTGACCACGCAATAAAATTGCGTCTGTTGGCTTGAGATCGTGACCACTTGCCCAATCGCAATTTGATTTTCAAAAAGGTTTTTTTGTAAATCCGAACCAATCACACAAACAGGATCTTTATTAGCGACATTGATTTCTGAAAAAAAATCTCCCTGTTCTATTTGTAAAGGCAGAATTGAAAAAATTTGATCCGAAACACCTACACCAGTAGCTTCTTTGTCGACCTTGCGGCCCCCAAATGTTGCGGTCAACCCCCACATATGAAATGTGGGCGATATTTTTTGAACTGCTGGAAATATTTCTTTTAAGTCTTTGAAATCTCGATCCGGGACAAACTCGTCAAAGGGCAGAACTTTTGGATCTATGAATTTTTGATTCCAGTCTTTATAGCCTCGAATCATTAAAGTGTTCACGCCCATAGAATTGTAACCTTGCAAAACCTGTTTCTTGACGAATCCACCAAGACATAGCATCGAAAAAACCGCTGCAATCCCCACCGAAATTCCAAACAAAGTCAGTAGGCTTCGAAGTTTTGATTTCTTTAAGTTGGTCATTGACTGCCGAAAAATAAAGGGATCAATAAAACTTAAAGCCTTTTGTGGAGCATCGGGAAATTCCATTGATTTAAAATCAACCCAGCCTTGACCGATTTTCCTGGGAATTTCCTTAAGAATTTTCTCTTCAAAGATCTCGCCGTCTCGAACAGTTAGTATGCGGTCCGCGTTTTGGGCCAGCTTTTCGTCGTGAGTGATCAACACAATCGTTTTCTTTAAAGTTTTTAGCCGAAGAAGTTCCTGCATCACTTTCTGTGAATTTGCAGAATCTAAATTTCCCGTGGGCTCATCCGCTAAGATAATTTGCGGCTGTTGACTAAGGGCGCGAATGATAGCCACTCGTTGTCGTTGGCCACCCGATAGTTCGTGGGGAAGCGCACCGGATTTTTCAAATAAACCAAACGTTTTTAAATCTTGAGTTGAATTTTCGTTCATGGATTGTGGCATTTCTAAGGGAAATGCCGATGGCAATTGAATATTTTCGGCGACCGTCAATTGCGACAAAAGATGAAACTGTTGAAAAACGAACCCAATATAATGGTTTCGAAATAGGCTTAGCTGAAAGTCATTCAGTTTTTGTAAACACATACCTTGAAAAAAAATCTGCCCCTGCGCTGGCTGAATCAATCCACCTAATAAAAATAAAAGGGTCGACTTTCCAGATCCAGACGGGCCCAACAGCGCCACGAATTCATTTTGAAAAATTTGAAAGTTCATATTTTTTAAAACCAATTCTGAACTTTTGGGATATGAAAAACTTAAATTTTTAATTTCAAAAATCGGTTCAACCAAAATAATTTACTTCTTTACTTGAAAATAATCGACTGCCATCACCGTGTCTTTTTCACTAAGGCCAGATTTAACTTCTACTTTCTCGTCGCTCATTAGGCCTACTTCTACCGGAATTTTTTTCTGTGCGGGCGTCAAAACAAAAAACTGCCCGTTCTCTTTTAAGAGATACTGATGCGGCAAAGCTAAAACTTGATCGCGACGAGCAGTGACGATCTCAACCAGTACACTCATGCCAGACTTCAGTTCTGGAGTCGGTTGCAAAATTTCTAGACGCACAGGAAATTCAACACCAGCGGATCGATCCCAGCTCAGCCTTTCTTTGGGTGAAAGCGACAAATCACGTACAACAGCTTTAAGTTTTAAATCAGGAAGCGAAAAAATGCTGATGGTGGCCTGGTGATTTTCTTTAATCTTAACTCGATCGCCCTCGGCGACGGCGCCCAAAACGTACATGCGACTTTGGTCATCGATCCGCATAATATATTCGCTGGCGTCTGCTGCAGTAATATCTTTGATAAACTCCCCTTCTTTTTTTTCAACATGAACCACACGCCCTGGAAAAGGGGCACGCAAAGGAAAATTCTGTTCAGAAGAACCCAATGAACTAACCACCGTGGCCAAAGGATCTTGGGCTTTAACCAAGTCCCCCAATTTAACAAATATTTTTTTGACGTAGCCGCGATAGGGAGCCGTGATAATTGTTTTTCGAGCGGGTTCGATCAAGCCATAAACAATGACTTTTTGTATTAAATCTTCTTTCTTCAAAACGTAAGATGCCGATTTTGAATTCGAACGATTGGTCTGAATAAATCGCCCGCCGTAAAGAATTCCAGCAACCAAACAAAATAACACCAAGAAAAAAACAAATTTATTTTTTAGTAATTTCATCTTCCAGCCGCCCTTGTAATGACAAAATTTCATAGTAGTTCTGAGTTATTTTAAAAAGACCTTCTAAGTAAGTTCGCTCGGCCAGAAATCGACTCTCCAAAGCCGCGCTGTAATCGACATAAGACAACTGGCCACGCTTGTATTCATTAGCCAGATATAAGTAATTAGATTTCTCTAACTGCAAAAGCTCATCCTGGCGTGAAGAATTAACGATACCTGTCTGCAGTTCAGAAAAAACCGATCGATTGCGAGCTTCAAAATCCAGGAGTTCCCGAAAATCATTTCGCTCGTTAATAATCGCCTGACTTCGGGCGATCGAGACCTTTCGCCGAAGAATTCCAAAATCTAACAAATTCCAGTTGAATTGAACCAGCGCAGACCACGAGTTGGTTTCACCTGTGCGCCATGTTTGCCCCGGTGATAAAAAATCGCTGCTTCCGTAGCCGGCCGCCATCACCAAATTGACCTGCGGTAAGAAATTTCTTTCGACCCTAGAAACTTCGTATTCATCGATACTTCGAGAAAGTTCAAAAACTTTTTTTGGCAGCAGTTCGTCTTCGTTCAATTCTTTCGGGAGTAGCGGTAAGGATGGCCTAAAAGACTGAAACTGAACTGATGCCGCAGACCCTTCGCGACTGTCCGTTTGCAACAGGGTCAAAAGGCCCTGACGCTTTTGCTGATTGACCAAAGTTTCTTGCGACAAATCAATGTCGGCCTTTAGCTTTCGACTTTTAAAACGGATGTAATCACGCTGACTTTTAATCCCCTGAAAATAATCTTGAGAGGCACCTTTAAAAATCTTGTCAACTTCCTGAGTCAGTTCCAAAAGAATTTTTTTCTTAAAATCCGACAGCATCAAATCAAAATACAAATTTAATACGTCTAAAAGTTTCTTTTCACGTTTGAGTCGGTTTTCAAAAACAATTTTTCTTTTTTTTAATTTTTCAATGGAAAAGATTTTCCAAGATTCACCGTTGTCATAGAGATTCTCCGTCAGCTTCAAAGACAAACCACTGGCAAGATTGCTGTCCTTGGGAAAGGCCGTGTCCTTTTTAAAACCGTAGGTGGAATTCAAATCCAATGACGGATAAAAAGCCGCCCTGGAATTTTGAAACTCAGCTTCTTGAATCTCTATTTTCTGATCCAAGGCCGCAAAATCCGGCAAGGCTTCAAGCGCCCGGCGGACCACCTGCTGCAGTCCCCAGGCTTCAGATGCTTCAGCTTTTGGCAAGCTGGCGAACAGAATCCATAAAAAAAAATGTCCGACGTGGTTTCTAATTATTTAACCCTTTTAAATACCCCTTCAAGATATTCATCAACACGTTGGAAAACATCTTCAGGAAACCTTGGCACCCCCGCGCCTGACCCAGGAAATCCAATCGGTGGATGGGCAGGCCAAGGGGAAATATTTGTTTTTCGCTCGTAGTGCCAGTTTTTAAAAATTCTCAAATTTAATTTCGAACTTGAAGAGGCGAAGTTACCAAAAACTTCGACCGATCGCCCTTTGATTTCAAGCTGGCAAAGATTCGGCTGAAACGAAAAAGACAAAACCCCAGATTTTTTCTCAACCTGAGCCCACTCGATAGCCCCCACACTGGTCTGACATTCGGGAAGTAACATCGGCGTTGAAGGATCTGCCGCAAGTTGGCCCCGGTTCAAAGTGTCCACCACCAAAGTGAAAATAAAGGGTTTTTGTTCGAAAGATCCATTGTAAGTTCCAAGAACCGGTCCGATCTGCTTTTGAACTTCTACGGGCACAACGCCGTCCACAAAATTTATTCGCGAATTCCCACAACCAGCCAAAGTTAATAACCCCAAAAAAGACAGCACCAACTGAAATCGTTTCATAAATCCCCCCTTTTAACCTTTAGATGGATTCATAAACTAAGTCGCATTGGGATGTCTAGAGTTTCAAAGACAGGTTTTTCGGGCTAGCTCAAGCGCCCAATCTTCAACCGAAACAAAGAGAAATTGATTGACCATTTTGCGAAATTCAGGGTCCTTAGAACGTTGACCTTGAATTTCGCTTAAACAAACATCCTTTCGTTTTTCGGTATTTTTTTGAACGTCCAAGAACTTGGCTTCGGCGTCTTTCTTGGCTTGAGCCTCAACATTGGCGCTTTGTCGACTAAGATCCGTGAATGAATTGAGCAAATACCCCGATGCTTTTTCAACGGCGTAGCCTTGAGTCGTAGCGTGCTTGAGAGAAATTTGATAATTTTCAGCGTAAGACTTTACAAGGCCTGGCAACTGGATTTTGGTCTCTTGGTTTAAACAATTCAAAAAATCTGATCTGAAGTAATTTTCACCACCCCAGAACGGAGACAGGCTGGGCATCTCGAACGGATCGTCCTGGCCTAAAACTTTTTTCTGACAGCTTTGCCAAATCCTAGAAGCCTCAGTCTTTACTCTGCCCTCAAGCCCAGCGAATGTTCGCTCGAAGGATCGATTCAATTCTTGAAACGAATTTTGAAAAGGAAATCGACTGATGAAGTGATCAATGCTTTGATCTAGTTCACCCGCACTCACTGGTGCCGGCCAAGATTTAGAAAACTCAACTATGTACTGGCGAACCCGTTCTTGGTAACAGGTCGACGACCCCTCTTGGAAACAATCCAAGGCCACTGTGGCTGGAGCTATCTGAACAAGGGCCCTTTCATAAAAACTGCTCGAAGGCGTTTCAATCTGCGAAAGAAATTTTTGACGCAATAAATTTCCGTGGTCCGACCAAATTCTACAAGCATCAACATCCTGAATTTTAATCTTTCGCTGCGAAACCGCAAATGACTGAAGTCCTTTTTCAATTAGGCACTGGTTTTGATTTTGATTTTGAGCCTTTTCATTTTGGCATTGGGTCAGTGCCACTGAAGCCTTGGAATTCCAATCTTGAGAAATAGTTTTTGAGTATTCTTGAACCCAGTCCTCAACAGAAAATCGCCGATGATCATAGATTAGATCTGACACGAATTGAGATTTTTTTGGCACTTTCTGCAAGGTCAGATCTGGCCTTAGACGAAAGTAGCTGACGGTGTTGGCAAAGTCTTCAGAAGGATCTGGAGAATACTCCGGAAGAATCACATCTTCGGCGGTGCCGTCCTGTTCGCGACTCCATTGGATCGAAATCTCTTTTGTTACTGGATCCGAAACTTCCATTCGTTTCCAGCCGCCAAGACGCAGCCAAGGATGACCAGCGGTCATTATTCTAGAGGCCCCGTTTTGTGCGGTCTCAAAACCATGGGCCAATTCATGAAAAACCGTCAGGAAAAAATTTTGATTTAAAGCATCTAGCCGAGTCTTCAGACTGATCGCGCTTTCCTCATACACAACAGCCTTCTCAATCAACAAATGCCTTGCACCAAGTTCGCCGTTCAAAGGAATAATCCCAGGCCCATGAATTTGCGAAATTCTTAAAGGAGGAGGTACAAATTGAAAATACCTCACCGAATTGAGATTCTTCAGCGCCGCTGGAATCATTCCAGCCAACAGAACAAGGCGTTCAAGTCCCGCTTTTGGAAACAGAAATGCACGCTTGTTGATCTGGTCGGTTGGAACATTTTCGAAATTTTTCTTCAAGCGGTTATGTGTTGAGATTCCATATCCGGTTTTGAGAAAAAATAAATAGTGTTGATAGGCCGAATCTTTTCGTTCAGGGCCGTAAATAGAATTCAAAAGGCAAATCAGATCTTGGCAAACTTCGGGGATTTTGAGGTCCGATTCGAAAAGATCATCGAAACGCTGCAAATAGATCGCTTGCGGCTGGGGAATTTGATCTAGTTTAATTTGCTGCCGCCAAGTCTCACCCACAAATCGGGCACCCGAGCGAAATTCAGCTTCCGAGGTTTTTATTTCAGCCAACAATCGATCCGACTGCAAAAGATCAACGGCACAAACCTCTGACGAAGTATCCCCCAAATTATCGGATTTTTGTGTCTGTGAAAGCGCCAAAGAGTTAGTACCCGTAGCCCAACTGGAAAGATCGTTGGCTTTAAACTGATTTTGCTGACAAGTTCCGACTGTCGTTAGAACCAACAACCAAAAAAAACTTTTCATAGTTCGTAAACTCGTTCCACACGATCTGATTTGGGATTGTACAAAATTTGAAGATGGCGCGAGGGCAAATTAAATTTTAGCCCGACGTCTGGATCCGCAGTTTGGGTTAAGTAATTTTGGCCCCTCCACAGATGTCGCCAGTATTGCAATTTAATTTCATCTCCTTTTGGTTCGCGAGAATGTAAAACTACGCTGTCGCCGCGCACTTGAAATTTTTCGTTGTTGGGATAAACCAAAATGGCATCTTTGCTTGGCGGCATGAGATCTACAGTTTGCAGTGGCGGACCTTTTTCCTTGATCAAGCCAGCGACACTTAGCGAGTGATCCGGCACAAAATCTTGACTAGGATTTGCGCTGCGCGGATCATTTTTCTTTGAACACGCAATCGCAAAACCGCAAACTACAAGGAAAAATTTAAAAGCTTTAAATCCTAACTGCATAAATCTGTTTCGGAATTTAACCCAAATGACAAAAGTCTAGGGAGACCATTTAGGAGGCTATTGTTTTCAGGCCACAAACCATTTTCGAGAAAAAACCAAAATCAAGCTCAAGCTTTTCAAAGCTCGCGTCGCTCCACATTTTTTCCATGGGATGCATGGTATAATTTTTGTAAAAGGGCTCGTGAAAATCTTTGGGAAAGCTTTCTAATCCAAAGTCCAAGTGGGGCTTATCCCCCAGTTGCAAAGAATCCACCATTCCGCACCATCCGCCGGGCTTTAGCACTCGCAAAGATTCGCGTAAAACTTTCTGTCGAACGCCCATCGGCAGCTCATGAAACAAAAAACAACTGAAAACCAAATCAAAAGATTCATTTGAAAACGGCTGATCTGCAGCATCTGCGCGCAAAAAATTTACTTTTTTGCAGCCTTTTAAATGGTTTTGCACTTTTCTCAAATAAGATTCGCTGATGTCCGTCACTGTCAGTTCAAGTTCAGGAAAGGTTAACTTTACAAACCTAGACAGCGAACCCGTGCCGGCGCCCAATTCTAAAATTCTTATTTTTTTTAAATCGGGGCGCGAGTTCAGATATTTTTTCATCGGCGGCAAAATCAATCTTCGCATGGCGTCCGCTGTGCCAGAAAATAAAATCTCTACCTGATGCTCGTAAAGCTCGGCACTTTCCGCAGACAAATATCCATCCGTTTGAAAATGAAAATTCCTTTGAAAGTATTCTGGGTAATCGGCTAAATCACGCCGGGCCTTCGGAGAAAATTCCTGGTTCTTTTTTTGATGACGCCGGTTTGAAATTTTAATTCCATCCCAAACTATTTTTGGAAATCGAGACAGCGTTCGGTATGCCGATTCCGTTTTTAAAACGGAAATGGGATAAACTCCATGCGAAATATTCTCGGAATCCTTTTTCAGCAAAAACACCAGTTCGTCGTAGGAAATGTGTGCCTTGTCTAAAAATTCTTTGTTTCGAATTCGGTTTCTTCCAGTAAAGAGCAATTCAAAAAGAGGCAAAGCTCTTTGTTGGGCGGTAAAAAAAGTACTTCGCGCCATTTGATATGAAAAGATTAGGCGATTTTGAACCTCTTTCGGAACCGAATTTTGAAAAAGGGATTGAAAACGATCAGTGGTAGTGTCCGACATAATTAAAAGGTATCGATCCAAACTGTTTTTGTAAAACAAAACCAGCGCCAGAAAATCTTAAGCCGATTTTTTCCCCAGCTCTGCCTCTGTGATTCGACAATTCAAACTCAGCATTGTGGTTTTATTGTTCTTGGGTCGATGCAATTCTCGAAAAAACACTTTGGTGTAACCCTGCTGAAGGCCATAAAGTTCCTCGCGGATCCGATACATCAAACCAGCGGGCGTTCCCAATAACCAGTTCATCTGCGCTTGATACAGGACTTCCTCTTTTGTTTCGGGATCAAGTTTTTCTTTAAACGCTTTTGGCAAAGACTGCATCAAGCACACACCATTATGACAGTACTGAAAAAATCGATCCGAGAGCTTTTCAAAAGTTTTTTCAGGCATTTCATTGCGAAGATTTTTAAACTCCGTAAACAACAGCGCATCGTTTAAAATATATTCAGCTCGCGGAAAATAATCCGTGATCGAATCCACCCGCAAAGATTCGTGACTGGCATCTTTGATCTGAGAATTGTAATCCATCGCCATCAAAGTTCGCAAATTGAAAAAAAATGAATGCACGGCCATCGCTTTTTCTAAAAACTGCGAACTCATCTGATAGTTAAAATTAAAAAGCAAAGGCTCGCCAGAATCTTCTTCAAGCTCCTCATAGCCGTCTAAAATGCCAGCTATTTTATCAAACTGAATTCCCCGATCGGTCAGCAAGCTGCTAAAAGCGCTCTCGAAAAGGCCTTCGAATTTTGCCAAATTTATTTTTTTCTCAATCATTCCCACGATCGGTTTGTTTCGTTTTTCAATCATGTGATAAATTTCAAAGTGAGGTTCTAAAACTTCCCAAGCAAAATGCGCAAACGAGTAATTCATTTCAGGTGTAACGAAAGGGCTTTTCAAATTTTGATTCACCAGAATCAGTGACAGGCCCACCAAGGCATCAGTGCGATAGGTAAATGGCGTCAGTGGCTGCGCTTTGGAGTAATTTTTTTCGTTCCAAAACTGAAGACTTATTGGCTGTAACAGCGGCCCAGGTTCAGTCGTAATGTCGTAGCCTAGCCATAAAGTCGATTGATTCATAAACACCTCGCTGCCCTTTATTTTCCAGCGAACTGAGCTCAGATCCAAGTCCTGAAAGCAAAGCTTGGACTCAAACCAAGACTTTGTACTGGGGGTGTTGAGCAGCGGACTTAGGAAAATGAGTTGAAGACCAAGCGTGGTCTGGATATATAAAATTTATGTTTGTAGCACTTTGGTTTTTGATGTGTTTGGGCTTTGTGATTTTTGGCATCTGGTTTTCCGTTAAGGCCATCCAACACTCAAAGAAAAAATAGTCCCCAAGGCTAAACTCGCGGCGATGGCACAATTGCGTGATACGTTGGCACTGTCACCGTATATCACTTACATATTGCTGCCCTATCTGTGTTCGCTTCGAAGCGATCGAGGCTAATGGCAAATATTCACGTTTAAATATTCACATTATTGTCGCCATCGCTGATAGCCTCGCTTCAGCAACAAAAAAATCAACAGACATGCAAGTAGAGAAAAAAACCAAATCTTAAACTCATAAAGCACTTTTAAAATCGAATCACCGTAGTGGTAAATCAAAAGAATCTGTGATGGCACGCTGATCGCAGCTGCAAGACTATCAACTAAAACAAATTGCCAAGCGGCGAAGTGGCTCATTCCCAAAACGATATGAGCCGGAAAGCGAATCCCGGGAGTAAAGCGAAAGATAAATGCAGCTAACACTCCAAATTTTTTTACAAAGTGATTCACTTTATTCATCAAGGATTCGGAAAAAAGCTTTTTAAATCTTGGATAGGACATGAGCTTGCGACCAAAGATACGACCGATCGAAAACACCAAAAAATCGGCAAAGATCACCGAAATTAAAGTCACGATCGCAGCATGATAACCATTGACTACCGGAGCGCCGGTGAAAGGGGGTGGAAAAAGATCGGGGTTGGCTCCCATATAGGCCAAAACCCCAACGCTGACGATTGTAATTTCTTCTGGCAAGGGCAAACCAAAACCACTGGCCAACATCATCAAAAAAACAAAAACATAAACTAAATTGGGTTGGTAGGCGTATTGAGCCAACCACTGAAAAATCGGTTCATGAGCAAAATCCATCAGCACCCGCAGTCTTTGAAAATCAACTTGCCAGAATGGCCTAGTGACCCTATTTAACCCACTGCTGAACAAGGGCTCAAGCCCAGTTTCTGATTTGACCCGAGGTCCTGTTGATAAAAAATTTGATCGCTGAAAACCAAACCCCGACCTTGGGCCCAAAAAACTTAAAATTACAAATACCGACAGGAATCAAAAATCCAAGCGAAAGTACCGGACTAAAAGCAGACGTCACTTCGTCTACTTTTCATTTTAAAGTTTCCTCTAAAACGTCGTTACTGGATTTTCTGGAACATCAATTTCCTGAAACAGAACCCGGGTATCTTCAACAGCTGAATCGATTGGGTTGCTTTTACCTTAACCAAAAGCGCCTGCCCTATGACCCTGAAAAAAATCTGCGACATGTTTTGCTTCAAGAAAAAGACTACTTAAGAGTGCATTTTCAACCCAGGCGTTTTGACGTTTCGGAAATTGACACCCATTTAGTTTTAGACAACCAACCCGATTTTTTGGTGGTTTTTAAACCCAGCGGAGTTCCCTGCCACCCCACAGTGGATAATTACCAGGAAAACTTGATCTATCAACTGACACAAAAATTAAATTTAAAAACTCCTCTGCAGATCACTCACCGCCTAGACACATTGACGTGTGGAATTTTGCTAGTGGCCAAAACCAAAAAAAGCCAAGCCGAAATTAATCTCTTGTTTTCTCAGCGAAAGGTGGAAAAAAAATACCATTGCCTGGCGGATGGACTTCTCAATCAACCACTTCATCTAAAACACTTTTTTATTGAAAGTCCCAGGGCACCTAAAGAAGTTTCAACATTTTACATTCCTGGTTCAAAGATTGGTGAACTTAAAATAAAGCCGCTCACCGTCTGCAGCCAAAAAGATCGGCCAATGACCTTTTGTGAGGTCGAACTTCTAACCGGAAGAACTCATCAGATCCGCGCCCAATTGAAAAAAATAGGTCTGCCCCTATTCGCAGACCCTGTTTACAATCCTAGGAATTCCGACAGCACAATTATTCCGATAGCTCCATTGGGTCTTTGCGCGTTTGATTTACAATTTCAGTTCTTGGGTCGAAAGTTTAACTACAATTTAAAAAATCACATTCAATATAAGAAATGGATTGATTCCCTTGGGTCGCAATTTACACTTGGCTAAGTGGGAAATCGCAAGTCTATTTAGGAGTGACCCAGTTTTGCGCTTTAATCGCTTCAACATCTTGATCCAAAATGGCTTGGGCATTTGGATTATGGGCGTCAATCGCCAGAGCTATAATTCCAGGACTGGTTAATAGATCCTCGGTTTTTTTCACGCGGCTGCCGTCAGCTCTTAAATAATGGTGGTCGTACGTAGAAATCAACTTCAGCTGAAGCAGCTGTTCAAGCGGTGACGAAGAAAAAATTCCTGCGGATCGACTGATCAGATGAACCACCCGAACTAAACGTCGAACCGCGTATGTCTGGGGAAGGTTTTTAAATTTGTCGAAATCCAGGTAAGCCAAAACCCCAGCTTCAGCTTGGCTTAGACCCGTGCCTGAAAAAACTGATCTGGCTTTATGGGACCCGGCCATCCGAGCACCAAAATCAATCACATCCAGCTTTCCATCGGCATGTTTAAACATCTCGACATGTGCAAAGCCGGTCTGCAAATCTAGCGCATCCGCAGCATGAACCGCGGCATCAAACAAAGCGCGATGCTGGGTTTCATCATATGGGACAAGAATATCAACATCGTAAACTTTTTTTCCATCAGGCAAAACTTGCTTAAGGTAAATCCAAATGTCGGTGCAAATCGTAACTTTTTTTCCGGTGGCGGGATCCACTGAGCGCACCAAATTCACGACGTACTCTGGCAAATGCAAATACTTTTGAATCAAAACTTTGCTGTTGGAGTTCGAAAACAAATCTCGGCTTTTTAAAAACCGACGGAAGATCTGCTCGGCTTCCTGGATTGTCCATGCGAACTCTACGCCGTGACCTGCAGCCCCACTCAGCATTTTTAGCGTTAATAACGGAGTTTGAATAAGGTCCCCAGTGCGGTTCATCATTTGGTTATCTAAAATCCAGTTTTTTGCAGCTTCCCAAGTATCGAAGGCTTCTTCAGGAAAGTGTCGTAAGCCGTGGGCTTTAAGAATTTTTCCCATCTCGGACTTGTCACGCCAGCCCACCGAGTAACCAGAATAAGCAATGGCTGGAAAGTAATTTTGAAACGCTTTTTGAAATTGGCTACCTAACAAGACCGACGGTTCAAAAGGGGCGACTACCGCAGCCACTCGATTCACTTTAGAAATCAAATAAGTTAAGGCCTGGATTTCGTCAGCAGTTTTTTTCCCGTAGAAGTACAGATGTTCATCAATACCGGCCAAAGGGATTGGCCCTAAAAGTTTATCAAACGAAAGCTCAGTGTGAATGGCTATTGTTTTGTATCCCAACTTTAAAAACATCGCAGGCAGCATATCGCCCGATGAACGAGGATCAATAATCACAACCGTTCCAGAATTTTTAGCATCAGAAGTTTTGGCCTTAAGTTCTCTTTTTAAAACTTTTGCATCTAGCTTAAAACTTTCTGGTAGCTGGGTTGGGAACCAATAGTAGGGATTCGTTTTGCTAAACCTTTTAGGTCCGGCGATGTCCTTTGGGCTAAATTTATTTTTTGTTTGGCCCGGGTCATTGCATCGACCTGCCTGCAAATCCAAAGTCAAAAATAAACAACTGGTGCAAACTAGGGCAGCAGCACGCAAAAACAAATGTGTTCGCAGAAATTTCAATATCCCCCCCAAAAAATGATCCTAGATCAATCAGAACAACCCCGAACAGTTCCAAAAGGAAACCAGGATTAAACAACAAATTTTTGAAAGACAACTAAACTTCGTGAATGGACTTGGCTTTGACACTTCGACGCATTTTTCCTGCGAAAAAACCCCGATATTTTTGCTGAAAAATTCATCAAAGAAATAATATTGTTTGATGCAAGCCAGATTGGCACGCGCAAAAAAGCAAACGGCCGAAAAAAATCGGCCGCATTTTTAAACAAATATTTTACCGAAGAGTTCTAGATCTTCGGCAAGAACTTAAAATCCTTTTTCCAAGCGATTCTCGGCCAGTGGCAACACCGCCAGCAGCTTGTAAATCTGGATGCGACCTTTCCCAATCCTCGCGCAGCTTCTGAAGAATTCGATGCGTGCTTTGAAAAGACCACCCGACAAGGGATTGCCCTTTTTCCAGGGCTTTGTAGACGGCCCCTAACGAGACCAACATCAGCGCGGAAACACCCAGCATCTCGAATCCAGTTACAAAAGGCGATTCTGCAAACGCTTTTGGCAAGTCAATTTGGTAACCTAATATGTCGATCTTCAGGCGTCCAAACGCGATCAACGACGTAAACGAGCCTATAAAGTTAGTCCCAATGATTGCGGCCTGGGTGGTCGTGATATCAACCAATGCGTTGGGCTTAGTTGGAAAGGGCGAATTGGACTTGGCCTGCATCCACCCATAGGCTTCTTTGGCAGTCGCCACTAAAGGCTCTGGCGTGAATTCATCCGCTATCTGACGAAGCTTCTCGAAATTTTCGCCTGGGGGTGAATCGACGATCTGTCTTGCCGCCGAAATTCGTTCTGCCAGATCTTGTGGAACAAGATGATTATTCTGGAAATATAAATTTAATAGATTCTGAAAGCTTCGAAGAATTTCCACTTCATTTCCAGATTCAACCGCCAATTCTAACCTCGCCCGAATATCGAAAAGATGCCGGCGATTTTTTTGGTAGAAAACATCATAAGCGGCAAAGCTATTAAAAGCTTGCTCCCAAAAACTTGAAAACAGGGCCCTGATCCGGTGCAACCCCTTACCAGAGGGATCCGCCGCAATAGCGTTAGTCTCTAACATGCGTTCGCGAAGCACAGGACTGATACTTTTGTCGGCATGTGCGTACATTTCTATGATCTTTTCAAAACTAGTTGAAATCCCCGATTGGATCAGCAAAATAATTATGCGAATTTGATGGATCCGCTTTGGGGCCATACAGCGCTGACTGCGGTACATATTCCATGACGTCCAAATAATACTGACTAACAGTAATCCTAACATTGCTGGCGTCAGGCGAAGTCTCATTTAAAATTCGATTGTTTTCTAAACCAAGATTTCCGACCGTACTGCAAAATCGGTGCCTAACTAAACTGGCCGTGTATCTAAATCGGTCAAAAAAACGTGCGATTGCTGGGCTATCGTTTCTAATTTTCTGAAGGGACTGATATTTGCTTTGAGCTATTTCAACGGCTTCTTTTAAAAACTGCGGATCAATTTCACTGAATCTCGCACCCAGCTTACCGGAAGCCAGCGCGCCTAAGGCCAAATTAGCTTCGTGCGTTGTGCGGGTCACATCTTCGAAAAAATGAGGGTCTTGGTGAGCTACTTCGATGGTTTTTTTATCCAAGTCCCCTTTTTCAATCAAAGCTAACATTAGGCCCAGGTCGATCGCATCATTTCCATCTTGTTGGGAAACGACGAGCAAAGAAATCATCAAAGCAAGGCTCTCGACCTTTTTTTTCTCGACATATTTTTCTTGAAGTACTTGTCGATTGGCTTCAATTTTCGCAGAACTAGTCACCAACGGCCAGTTAAGGGCTTTGCCCCAATAGGGTCTAAGACCCCGCTGAGCTGCGTAAATCATATTGGTCATTCGGAACACATTCGCCAAATGAAACCAAAAGGTTTCATTCCAGAATACACGAATCCTCTTGCTGCTTCAAAAGTTCCGAAAGCTGCTTTGTGCACGAAGCCGCCTAACACCAGAAGTAAATTTGGGATCAACATGAGTGTGCTTACCGAAATCGCCATCGCCCCATAAGCATACGCTGGGTCATTGAACACGTCTGATTTTATGACTGCATAGGCTTTGTTGAACAAATGAACGGCCCATTGCGGACCAATACCGTGGCCCAAAGTCGAATAAACGGCAAATCCTAAAAGCCCCGCAGTGACCAATCCCAAATAACGAAATTTATTTCCTTGAAAGTGATAGGGCAATCTTTCAATCATTGGTTCAAATTTAGGTGAATGAATTCCATTTTGGAACGAGGTTAAATTTCCTTGCGCCAAACCTTCGCTTATAGTTTGGCCGAAGGCACGATCGGCGCCATGGATCTGCAAGCTTTTTTGAACTCGGGGGGGGGCTTTCGCTTTTTCACTTAAGTTTTGATAGGCCTCGGGGCGCTGATCCCCCAGGATCCGGGCCATCTGTGCATTCATTTTTGCTCTGGCGTCAGGGGCCAAATTTCCCGATGCCCTTGCAACCATCGCTGGCAACACCGGTGGTGACAGGGTTCGCAGGGCCGCTGCCGACAATGGATCAACGTTGTTACTTTGGTTTTCCAAAAACTGCTGATACTCGGGACTTGTCTTGAAAAGTTCGTTCGAGGCCTGCAAATTTTGAAAAGTTTTAGCACTTGGTAGAATCAAACTTCCCAAGCGTCCCAAAGCTCCCTGCACCACATGCAGGTGGGTTCTGATCACGTCGCGATCAAAGATTCCTGCGATTGATACTCCACTTTGATCGCGCACCATCACCGTCAAATGGCCAAAGCGAAAGACACCGCGAGCGCCTTCTTCCAAAGGAAATTTGGCTTGCGGGTGCAAGGGGTACGACAATCCATCGTTAAAAAAGGCGGCGCTTTCAACTCGAGTGCTGGCCGGAAGCGCTGGAATGGACCCCACATCGATCACCGGCAGAACAGATGAAAAGCATTCGAATTTAGCAGTGATCGCATCCATCATCAAAATTCAGCCGTCTTTGGTAATTACCGATATCAATTCCTGATCGCCGGCACTGACCGCGCCGTTGATGTTTCCGATAATATGTTCGGCTCGCATTCTTTTTTTAAGTCGACTAGGGCCCAAACCCGCCGTCAGATTGTCTTTCCATTTTTGGAGGTTGGTGTAATCGCCTTCCGCGTATTCGTAGACCAGGCGCAGGGTCTGATCATCTGGGTTTAAATGAATCTTAAATATCGCGGTAAAAATTATTTCGTTTCAATGGAACTTTTGGAGGTTGGTCTTTTAATAAATTGAATCGCGAACACCTGCGCTAAAATGTAGTAATTAATTTTTTTGAAATTCGCTTTTCGCAAATCACTTCTGCGAAAACCATGAAGCGTTAACTAGGACAAAACATTTAAAAACCGCATCAAATAGCTTCGTAAAGAATTCACCCAGACAACTCACTTTCATGGTGGAACAAGTTCAAGGTCGAACAGGCTGTGAAAAGGCGAAGTCGAACACTATTCTTAAAAGTGCTTTTTGAGCAATGAAAAAGCGCAAAGAGAAAAAAATAAAATGCTCCATCGTGACCCGGACAAAAATCAATGACGAAAAAAGTGGAGCAAAAAAATCTAAGTTTTGACCCAACTACTGATGAATTTTTAAGTCCTCCTTAGTGTTTTTTTCTTGTGCGAAAAATCATTCTTCGCTACATCCAATGCTTCTCAAACATCGGCAACCGGGGGCTCCTATGAAAAAACCAGTGATCGCAAGACAGACTCCCTCGCAAATTGAACTTTTTCCTCGAATCGAAATCGCCGGCCGCCATCACCATCATCACTGCCGTCACCAACTGAAAGGCCGTTTTTTCATGGCGACGAGATAAGACATCCCATGAAATTTTATACCAGCAATTTAGAAAATATTTCGAAGTCGGACGTCTATTTACAACTCAGAGCTGGGCTCTGGTCGCTGGCCTTAACGGTGATCAGTGCAACTTTCTCTTCGCAAAATCCTGCACTGGCCAATTCTTGCAAAGAATCCAAGAGTAATCCAGAGTCCCGCCCTACTTTTGAAGTACCCAATGCCGTCAGGCCGTGGCCCCTTTGGAGCGCTTCCAGCGGCGCCATCGCCAAAGGCCGAAAAGTGGTTGTAATTGTTGGGCCCTATTCGTCAGGTTCTCTCTTGGGAAAGGTCGCTAAAAGCGGCTGGGTTCATGATGGCCCTGAAGATTTTGTGGTCGCCGTTGAAGACAAAGAAAACGTATTACCTGCAGCAGCAAGGCCGACGGAAGGTTTTGATCTTGAAATTCCCTGGACCGCCCATCGGGGAGACCACCTTCAGCTGATTGGAGTAGTAAAAAGTCTGGGCGGCGAAGTTGTCTTAGTTCAACCCGGCTATGAATATGCCACCCGACTGGCCTTTGAGACTCTGCAAAAGGGATTTCCGCATTTAATGCCGTTAGCGGATGGTTGGGAACCTTTCCAAAGCAAAAAAGTATTGGGCGAAAAGACCCGCACGTTAAGCCGCCAAGTACAGCGAGTTTTTAGTAGTCTTGAACGCCTGCAGGACTGGCTGATCCAATTTAGCAACGGTTTTAGCAATGGTGGCGATAAACTTCCCTACCCTTTGATGTTCAAGGCCGTTCAAGGCGCAGCTAGTGTTGGAAATCAACGGGTGGATACCGTGAAACAAGGGATTGCGGCCTTTAACAGTTTGATCGGATTGCCCCTAACCAAGGGAATTAAAAATGATGAGGTTCACGTTTCAAAGTTTATCGAGGGCCCTGAAGTCGCGGTGAACATCGCCCGATTTACGGATCCTAAATCAGGAAAGACTTATCACAAGGTTAGCTCAGCGATTTTAATTTTAAAGGATTTTATTAATGGGCATCCCGTTTACAAGCGCGAGATTCTGCTGAACTTTAAAGATCCAAATTTGCAACGGAATATGCGCAAGGTCCTGGGAAGCCAAGCACCCTTGATTGACCGCGATAAAATCTTTGGCTACGTCAAAAAGTGGTCTGATGCTGTTGGATTCAAAAATGGACCCGGCCATAGCGAAGTGATGATCGATCCCAATTTGAGTGGAGGGTTAGAAGGACCCTTTATTGAAGGCATAGATTTCGCCCTTCGCCTGATGGGCGGACGACGTGTGGCTTGGAGCCGCCGGGCCTCATATTTGTTCAAGGGCAATCAATTGGGCGATGCAGAATACGGGTACGCAGCGCTAAGAAATCCTGAAAGGTTTAAGCAGTTGCCCGACTACAACGAACCTTGGGGAATCGCTGGAGTGGTTTTTCTTAGAACGGCCACAGGTGGAAAAATTTCTGCTCAGGCTTTTGAACAGTTAAAAGCCCTAGTTAAGTCTGGAAAAATAAAATCGACTTTAAATGTGGGCGTCTGGCCTGTGGGCGCGACTGTCCCCATCACAAGTAATTTAGGTAATATCCCAGGGTTTATCGAATTCGTTTTGGATCCGTCTAGGGTTGAACCTTCCGAAGACGCCTTCGATAGGCTCATTCAAGAAATGGATCTAGTCGATGCCCTCAATTGGGTTAACTAGTCGGCCCGGAAAAAGTCAAAAATCGTTGATTCCAGCAGAAAGCATTTTGATTTGTTATGTTTGAAACGACCGGGATGAAGCGGTGAGACTTCAAAATCCGGTCGTTTTTTGTTTGAATTTTTAAATGAAAAACAAAA
>JANYDD010000093.1 GCA_025359945.1 Bdellovibrio sp.
CATTTGCGAATGCGGCAATAAAAGCCATGCTCAATTTCTTTGCTAAGCCTTTAGTAAAGACTTCTTGCACAGCCATTAAAATTCATTTGGGATTCAAATGCGTCTTTGATCTCCCAAAGTTCTCTACACAGACCCCCAAAAAAAAGGCAAAAATTGTCGGTGATCTGAGAGTTTGACAGTCAGTGCGCATTCCGACTACGCATTTCAAGCCTCGCTAATTTGAAGTTTATCCGGCCTGAAGCCCTTCAATTCAGTTTTAGCCGCAAACAGGTTTTGGAAGAAAGCTTGGCATAGCTTTTGAAGAGTCAAATATTGATGCCGTTAACCTGGTAAAAGTCGGGGAATAACTTTCCACACAGTTTCGGATCATATCGAAGGAGTTAGTATGAAGCACTCATTTTTTGTCTTAATGATTTCACTGGGATTTTCGGTGTTGGGCCAAGCACAAGAGCAAAATGAAATCCGTTTTCTTCAAGAGCTTAGGTATCTTTCCAAAAGCGTAAAAATAGGCGTTTCGGACGATTGCCCGCTCATAGGATATGCCGAATTATTTCAACGCGCTAACCAAAGGTCAGTTGAGGCCGGTGCCAATCGACTGCGGATTTCAAAAGCTGAAAAAGTATTTTTAGAGAAAATTATCGAACTTACTGAAAAAAAGATTCCTAAAGAGGACGAAAGCTTTCCTATTTGTCAGGCTGGGCTTATTCTTATGCAAGCCAGTGCTGCTTCAGATGCCATTAATTCGCCAGATTCTGTAGCGGAGTCTTTAACAAATTCAGAACTTCTATTTATTGCTGCCTTGCGGGTCGGGACGGACGAATTCGCACCTGTTGACAAGAAAGCGGGCGACTTTCGGCCTGCTGCGGATTCTTTTATCCTCCAGTACGCAAACAAAATTGTAGGCAGTTTGCCCAAAACAAATAAGGCTACAAATAGTTGGTTTAAACCCGGAAAGTTTGAATAATTCAACCCTCCGTCAGAGGCGAGTTTTAGAGGCTCTTGAATTATTCTTCGACAGCTTCTTCACTTGCCGGCAACTGAATCATTTTGTGCGGTTGAAATCGCTGCCGTTGTACGCGAAGCTCTCATTCAGGAGCTTGCAAATTCTGATGAATTCATTCGCCACACCAGATAGCACTTTTGTAAATCACCCGCACTACGCGGCCGCGCTTCGTGTTTTCCGGGAGCTTAAAGTGGCGGCCTTCGAAGTTTATTTTGCGGGCGGGTGTGTGCGTGATTTTTTATTGAAACGGCCAGTGAATGATTTTGATCTTGCATCAAGTGCGCCGCCGGAGGGTGTGCAGAAACTTTTTCCAAAGACTTTAGATATTGGCAAAAAATTTGGGGTGATTCATGTGATCATTGATGGTGTAACGATTGAGGTGACGACATTTCGCCAGGACGGGAATTACGGCGATGGGCGACGCCCGGATCAGGTTTTATTTTCTTCGCCGCAAGAGGACGCCGCCCGCCGTGACTTTACGATCAATGCGCTTTTCTTTGATCCCGATTCGGGAAAAATATTTGATTTTGTTGATGGTGTGAAGGACTTGGACCAAAAAATCATTCGCGCGGTCGGGGATCCTGCATTGCGATTTGCAGAGGATCATTTGCGGCTCCTGCGCGCGCTACGATTTCAGGCGCAGCTTGGATTTTCTATCGAAGAAAAAACTCTGCAAGCCATCGACGCCCACTTTTCAGATGTCACGAGCGTCTCTAAAGAGCGCATTTTTCAGGAACTTCAAAAGATCATCGGCGCGCCGTTTTGGACGATCGGTCTATCATCAATTTTTAAACACGGAGGGCTTCCTTTTTTAAAAAGTCCTGATTGGACTCTCCAGAAAAACAATAGGTTTCATTCCGGGGCAAAGTTTGTGGATTCTTGTTCGAAAGCTCTGGAAAAAAGCGACCTCAATGCTTCCGAAACAGAATCCCGAAAAATATTTCTAAGGTGGTACTTAACCCTTACCCATCTTCAGATGACCCCAGGCCAGACTATCGAGCTTTTGGAGAATTATCCTTTTGGATCGCAGCTCAGAAAATCCTTAAAAGAAGCCATTTCTGTCACTGAGAAAACGCTCATAGAAAAACCTTTGGGCTTTTGGATCGAGCGGGCTTTTCAGGCGGACCTGCATTTGGTTTTGGATTGGATCCGCGTCGGATCCAATCCCCCGTGCTCTGAAAAAATGAACGACCGAATTCAGCAAATTCTAAATCGCATGCAGTCTTTTAAAGTAAAGCCAAAGCCTTGGATTCAAGCGGCAGATCTGCCACCGACATTGAAAGGTGCGCAAATCGGGACTACCTTGCAAAAATTTTATTATCTTCAGCTGGAGGGCGTGATACAAAATCGTGATCAAGCTTTTCATCAGCTTAAGGGAGAATTTGGAAATGTCTGACACGCTTATCTTATCTTCATCAGCCGAAATATCTTCAAGGCCCGCCGCCGCTGATCGCGCTTTGAACTTTTTTACTGCAAATACTTTCCGCCGGTTTTTGGCCTTGGGGCTGGATCATCTCGTTTACGGTATATTCTATTTGCCAGTTTCGATTCAGGCTTGGTTTTCGTATTTTCGCTCGGGGTATATGGAAGTTGAGTGGCGGCTATTGATCTTGTGTTTTGTGCTGCAGTTTTTCTTTCGCGTCAGTTTTTTGCGATTCTTGGGCGCCACCCCGGCTAAACTTTTTTTTGGACTTCGGATCGTTAATCGTCACACCGGGGGCGAGCTTTCTTGGCCCCAGGCTTTGATTCGTGTTTTGACCGAGCACCTATCATTTTTTTTTGGAAATAGTTTTTTATTATTAGCTTTTTTGCGACTAGACAGGACTCACCTGGCAGATTGGTTAGCCGAAACCAGGGTTGTGCAGTTGACACCTAGATTAAAGCCCCCTCATCGACGAATTCTTTTTGGACTGGCATTTTTTGTGTATTTGTTTTTCACTGGATTTAGAGCCACATATCAACAGGTCAAGGGTATCGAGATGAACTCGCGCACTATTTTATTTTCGAAATAAATATCAGATTCGGGGTTTTCAAAAAGAGAAAAATCTCGCTGCAACAAAATAAACAATGAGGCGAATCTTTATTCGTCGCTGAGCTGCTTTTACCCTGCAGTTATCCGCCCGCAATCCAGCCGTCATCATTTAGACTTAGTTTCTTTGCGCAGTTTTGAAAAACAACGGTGGTCGGGATTACTACAAACAATACTAAAATGAAAAATCGAAGTTTAAACTAAATATTTCGATTCGAGCCCTTTACTGAACGTGAAAAAGATTGAGACATTTGCGTGATGATTTTTTTCCAAAGCATGAAGTCCTCCCATAGCCAGCTTGTCGGCGAGATTGGTGATTCTTTGATGCGGTTTTGATTTGGTTTGGTTCATTCTACCGAATGCGTCGCCTGGTAGACTATTGTCTAGGCTCAAAGTGCCAGGCCGTGTTTCTTGCTACATGACTTCAAATAGATCGGGACATGGTTTTCTAATCCTTCAACTTTTTAGAATGGGTTGGACACTTTGTCTCCGGAAATTTGCGGCCCGATCCATCGCAAGCTTCTTCGGCAACCCCGGACATCGTTGAATTTGCTACATTAGTCGGCCCGGAAAAAGCCTAAGTTTTCAACAAATATTATTTCAAGTAAGTTTTTGCGATTCTTTCGAAAGCTTCGAAAAACTGGATCAGTCCCAGAAATCGAATTTCGATCCCCTCGGCGGTCTTTCGGCGTTCGTCGCGCGAGTCCATCGTGATCACCCAGTTTTCTCCTCGGGGATAGGTGTTTCGAAAACGCTCCAAATTCTTTAGACCGAATTCGCGACTTTTGGATTTGCACTCGATGGCTAGAATATTTTTTGAGTTGAGGGGGACGACAAAATCTATCTCGTGCTTCTGTTTATCTCTCCAAAAACGAACCGGAAGTTCTCCGGGTATGGCCTGCATAGATTCCAAAACCAAATTCTCTAACAGATGCCCTTTTTCTGTTGCCCCCAAATCAAAACTTTTACGTGCGAAGCAAACAAAGCCCGTATCAAAACCATAAACTTTAGGTAACGAAATAATTTCGCTCAGCGGATTGGAGGAAAAGGGCTTGATCACCGAAATAGCTTTAGTGATTTCCAAAACGTCTAAATATCGAACAACCGTTGGACGCGACAGTCCGCTGACTTTTCCGATTTCGGTTAAATCGATCAACGATCCATTCTGCATCAACAAGTATTCCAAAATCTTTAAAAAGGCTTGTCGTTTTTCAATCGAAAAAATCTCTTGCACATCCCGTGCATAGAACGAATCCATCCATTCAGCGTAAAACTCGGGATCGGGCAATGGTAAAAGTGAAGCCGGAGGCAATCCACCTTGAGCTATACGCCGGTCAAGAGTAAGGCCAAAGCTATCAAGTTCAATCGGCAAAATCGGAAGGAAGTGTAAATTCCGCTTTCGCCCCGTCAAGGTATCCCTAAACTTTTTTCCCGCCGCCAACGTCGACGAGCCCGTCGCGACGACCTTAAGCTTAGGAAAATCATCGGCGGCAATTTTTAACAGTTCGCTGGCATTATCTAGCTGATGAATTTCATCTAGAATCAGGACCGGCGTCTTTACAGAATTTAGAAATTCAGTTTCGTGTTGCATTTTTTCTTGAATGTCAGAGTCATCACAGTTGAAAAAGCTGGCATGGGCTAAGGACTTCATCAAAGTGGATTTACCTGATCGACGAACACCAGCTAGCCAAACAATCGATCGTTTGCTCCAAGAAGTCGTTATTCGATCGATCCAGTAGTGCCTTTGAACCATAAATTGACTTTACATTAAGTTTACTAGATGTAAAGTCAATTTTCCTGTTGCCGACAGGTCTATTGGTGCAGTTAATGTTATCTGAATACTCGCAACCCTAGTCCAGTGGCGGCGCGAAACAAATTAGTCTTGTTTCGCGGATTTGGTGTTGATTCGAATTGCCTCATAAATAATGTTACCCAAGTGCTGCACAGACTTGCTCGACACAACACTTCTTAAACACGCTCTAAGCCCAAAAAGGCTTTTTTAAATGCTTGATTTCTTTTTTAAGGAACTTTGTTCCCGTCTTTAAAACTTTGGTCTCTTTTTTCAAAAATTTCATTTTCAGATGCAAGACCTTTGGAATTTAATTTTTTTTTCTTTAACCGGACGTGATGTTGGATCAGTCTAGTTTTTAGATAAAGATCTGGTCGTGGTCTTGATTTGCAGACTTTTTGCTGTCAGACTTTGATACAGGTAGGATGTTTTATCTTTAACCAAGGCGCCCAAGATGGGTGTCTCAACTTTTAAGGAAGGGAGCAAGGATGCTCAGAGATGCACTGATCCAAAAGGGTCTTTCAAACAGAGAAGCAGAAGTGGCCGAGTTAGTATCAAAAGGTTTGTCGAACAAAGAAGTTGCAAACCAACTCTTCGTCACTGAAAAAACCGTAAAATTCCACCTGACCAACATCTACAAAAAAATGAGCGTTAAATCACGAGCTCAGTTGATCGTATGGTGTTTGCCGCACTTGGGTTTTGTTGAAAGCGAAGCCAGACAGGAATTGGCCGCTCAGACTGCTAACCAAGCACAAGCCTTCAATACAATTCCAGCTGGAAACGCTACCGTGGGTGGAAACGCTAACCCCACTTCAATCGCTAGCACTGTACAAACAATTATCCCCGGCCGATCTAATGATTTTGGATCTAACCGTGGCGGTAATTCGGATGTCGGCGCTACCGGCGGAATTTAATTTTTAGAAATGAAATCGTCCAAGGCCTCTGAAGTGGTGATGACCCAACTGGTGTTGCCATCGCATACAAACTCCCTTGATTCTATTTTCGGGGGAGTCATCATGTCTTGGATCGATATTGCCGCCGCCATCTGTGCCCAGCGGCACTCTCAAAAAGAAGTCGTCACCGCCAGTGTGGACGATCTTCATTTTATCGCACCCGTCTACAAAGGCTGGGTCGTAAACCTGAAGGCTAGAATCAATTTTGTTTCGCACACCTCGATGGAAGTCGGCGTCCGCGTCGATGCCGAAAATCCAAAAACCGGCGAAACCTTTCACACCGCTTCGGCGTATTTAACTTTCGTAGCCCTTGATTCGCACAAAAAACCTACCACAGTTCCAGGCCTGGTGCTTGAGGATGACCTGGCCAAAAAGCGTGCCGAGGAAGCCGCCCTTCGCCGATCGTGGCGTCTCAAACGCCGCAAAACCGCCAAGAAGAATTAGTCCCAAAGCGTTAGATAACACCGATATGTGTTTCAATGAACACGTAACTGTGCTATTGTGTCGGAGTGAAGAAACGGGACCTAGAAAAAAAATAGCGCCTTTTGGATTTTGGCAGGTTTCAGGCAGTAAGCACGACAAATGGACCAATGGCCAAGATAGTATTGCCGTTCCTCGCCATAGGGAAATTAACGAGTACACTGCCAAGGCGATTATCAAAGAGGCCGAATTAGCAAAAAAGAGAGGTAAGCAAAGTGCGGATTGAAGGTAGAATTTTTAAAAGAAAAGAGACCGGAAAATTCTGGGCTGTCGAGGTTCCGGCACTGGGTGTCCATACTCAAGGAAGGTCACGGAAAGAGGCCTATGAGATGGCTAAAGATGCGATTGAAACAGTCATTGATGCTGATGGATTTAAGGTTAACATTCACCCCTTAGATCATGATTTTTTTGCGGTAACTGCAAACGTCACAAAGCTACTGGTCGCAGCAATTATTAAAAGAAAGCGATTGGAGAAAGGCTTCACCGCGCAACAGGTAGCCGATCGGATGGGTGAAAAATCGGTAACAGGGTATCTGCGATATGAGCAGGGGATTTCCCTGCCAAGCCTAGAAAAGTTGAGCGACATCATGATAGCCATTGATCCAAGCTACGAGCCAGTTCTAAAAATTGCATAGACCGATTTTACCTTTTCATCCGCGCCTGGCCCCTCAAACGCCGCATAACCACCCGGGAGAATCCTTAGTCAGTTTGCGCTGACACGTTTTGAAAAAGCCTCGACGCTCTCAGTAGGTTTCGCCAAATCGGTCCAGGCTTTTTCCCTTTTAAATGGTTTGGGCCTATGAATGAATCAATCCATAATCTTAGTCATAAAAGCAAAATCTTTATTGAAAATTCCAACTACTCCATTTGATCTACGAAAAAACTTTTAAAAGCTTAAGCGCTTGGTCAACGCTGTCGCTAAGTAGTGGAAGTAATTCCACGCCGAGTTCAAAATCGAAAGACCTTCCCGCTGACGGTAGATTTGCCAGCGGGATTGTAGCCGGGGAGCCTGAAGCGATCTTGAATTCTGGACCACCCTGTACCTGGCTAGATCCTTCTTTAGACCGAAACAAATCTCGCCTTGCTTTAAAAGGTCTAACCAGAAAATAAAGTCCTCTTGATGGCGCTGTTCAAAGCGCGCGACCAGAGGTTTTTGGTGCAGATTAAACATGACGCTTAAACAGGGCACACGGTTGTTTTTCAGAACATCAAAATACTTTTGCTGCTCGGGAACATCAATAAGGCGACCCATTTTTGATCCGTCATAATTGATTCGCCGCCATTGGTGGCAGGACCAAAAAATATTTCTTTGTTTCATATACTGAATTTGATCCTGAAGTTTTGAAGGTAACCAAAGGTCATCGGCATCTAAAAAACAAATAAATTTTCCTTGGGCCTGATCCAAAGCCAAATTTCTAGCGTGGGAAACCCCCCTGACCTTTTCTAGCTTCAAGAGTTTAATACGGGGGTCCTTTGCAGCTGACTCTAAAACCAAAGGGCCTGTTTGATCCATAGTCCCTACGTCGATCACAACCAAATGCTCAAAGTTGGAATGGGTCTGCGCCTGCACCGATTGAATGGTCTCAAGAATTGTTTTTTCAGAGTTAAACACCGGGGTGATGATCGAGACCAAATCCATTTTCAAAGGTTAGCACAAAAAGCCCTAGGAATGGTCAATCTTAAAAAAAAGTTTGATAAGCTTGCGCAATACGGGGAGTGGCGGTTAATTGTAAAGAATCGTGTTTAAAATGTTGGCCAAATTTAATTTAAAGATCTGGGTTAAAAAAATTTTGGCGCCGCCACGTTTGAAAAAAATTCGATCTTTGGTTGGCCAAAACCCAGTTCGCGTGCTGGACATTGGCTGTGGCAATGATTCCTGCCAACTGACCAGAAAATGGCTGAATGTTAAAGCTTATCACGGAGTGGACCGCGAATTTTGGCAGGGCAGTCAGGCAGATTATCTACGAATGGATCAATTGTTTTTTTTGGACTTGGAAAAAAGTGACCTTTTAGAGATTCCCGATAATTTTTATGACGTGATCATCATGAGTCATGTGATCGAACATCTGAAACAGGGTGAAGAAGTTCTGACTAAACTTCTTTCTAAGTTGAAAGTTTCAGGGGTTTTGTATTTAGAGACTCCGTCACTGTTGACCCTTAAGTACCCTTCGGCGATTGGTTTTCTAAATTTTTATGATGATCCCACCCATCAAAGGGTTTATCCCGTGGATGATCTTAACGGACGTCTTCAAAAGCAAAAATTTGAGATCATCCAATCTGGTTATCGAAGGGATTGGGCTAGAATTTTTATTTTGTCGCCGGTGGCGATCGCCTTGAATCTATTTTGGTATCTTCCCGTCAAAAGAAAGCTTTTTGCTTCTGGGTTGTGGGATTTGCTGGGTGTGGCCCAGTATTTATTAGCGCGCAAAACTAGTTGTCTTGAAAAAGTTAAAAATGAAGCTTTTCTTGGGGCCCAGCAGATTTAATCCGAAAATTGGCCGCCCAAATTGGCGAAAAAAGAAATTTACCTCCGAGTTGGCTAAATGATGCTGCCAAAGGGTATATTCAGTGCAATTTCAATCGTGAAGATGTTTTAAATCTTTCAAACCTCAGAGTTTGGGCGTCCGAAGCCAAGTACATGCTGGCTATGAAGTGCATCAGCGCCCGGTGGGACACACACGATCGCGACGACGTGATTTTTTTGGTTCGTCTTCTTAAGCTTGGCGAACGCCAATCGGTTTTTAAAATCATCGAGCACTACTATCCAAAAAAACAAATCCCAGCCAAAACGCAATTCTTTATCGACGAAATTTTTGAAATAGGTATAGTAGGTAACCTAGGATAGTTAGTTTTTCATTGCATTCCAAATATTTATTTCCTACGATTTACTAAATGAAAGACGGACGATCGCTTGATCATCAAACTTTAGAAGGCTATAG
>JANYDD010000086.1 GCA_025359945.1 Bdellovibrio sp.
GTCATTGGGCATCTTAAAAAATTTAAAATACTCAATACCAAGTATCGAAATCGACGCAAAAGATTTGCTCTCCGATTTAACCTAATCTGCGGGATCTATAACTACGAAAATCTAGAGGTAATGTGAAAGAGATCTAGTATCTTTGATCCGCAAAAATCTACCGCTGAAAATTTGCCAATCAATGCCAGCGTGAAAATTTTGAAAGGATCCCTTGAAAGCTCTTTAATTAAAGTGGACCTTTCGCAATTTCCAGAAAGTGCGTTGCTGGCCATAGAAGCTTCCCAGACCATTGGGCCCGAGGGTTTCGATGAATCTCGCCGGCACCTGGTCATACGTAAATATTCAAAATTTGATGGCCCAATTGTTTACCAATCTATGGTCGCGGGAAGAAGCCATACTTGCGCTATTCTAAAAAATTCTTCGATGGCCTGCTGGGGAGATAATTCTCGAGGACAACTGGGAAACGGTTCACGAATTTCATCACCAGTACCAGTTCCAGTTTTGAATTTAAGTGGGGTTGTTTCGCTGAGCGCGGGTTCATACCACACGTGCGCACTGAAAGATGAAGGCGCACTTTATTGTTGGGGAGCCAACGATTCCGGGCAGTTGGGTATCGGCACAAAAGTTTCTAAAACTTCTCCGGTTCAAATTGTCGTGGCCTTAAATTTTAAATCAGTGGCCGCAGGATCTCAGCACACCTGTGGTATTTTAGCTGATGACACAGTCGCTTGTTGGGGAACCAATGCGTTGGGCGAATTGGGTGGGGTTTCTGACAACTTCGAAGAATTAAATCCCCTGGTTGGCACGGGTCTTTCTGGGGTCGCACAAGTTTCTGCGGGGCAAAGCTTTACGTGTGCTTTGCAGAGCCTTGGTGGCAGAGTGACGTGCTGGGGAGACGGCGCCTTTGGGCGATTAGGAAATGGAAAGAGATCTTCTAGCGGTTTGCAAGCAGTCCTAGGTTTAACCAACGTTTCATCAATTGCATCAGGTCTTAATCAGGCCTGCGCCATTGTGGGATCCGAAAGGTTGGTATTTTGCTGGGGTATCATTGGATCTTCCAAAGATGGATCGCCAATTCAAGTTCCCGGCATCAAGGGCGCCCAAGCGGTTTCCAGTCATGGTTATAAAACATGTGTCATTCAAAGCGATGATCGAGCAACTTGCTGGGATAATATTTTAAACGTGACTCCAGTTCCCGTTTCAAATCTTGCGCCAGTGAAATCCATCGCGGTCGGAGTTTCTCACGCCTGTGGTTTATTGATCTCGGATGGGTCTTTGAGCTGCTGGGGAAGCGCCGGCTTTGGACAATTGGGAAATGGCTTTTCTGGTTCTTTTCCAACACCCACTCCGGCGCTTTTAAATTCTTCAGTCATTCAAGTTGTCACCGGAAATTCTAGTACCTGTGTTCTTATGAATGACAATTCTGTAAGTTGTTTTGGTGACAATTCTTCCAATCAGTTGGGGGTAGCGGCGGCCGGAAAATCCTCTGATCGGCCCATATTGGTTTCGTCAGTTAAAAAGGTGAAATCCATTTCATCCGGGCGCTCCCAGGTTTGTGCGGTTCTATTAGATGGTTCGGTTTCGTGCTGGGGGGTTTCTCAGCCCGACGGAAATGTCAGCTCCCCAAAAACAATTAAAAATCTTTCGCAGGTTCAGTCGGTCACATCAGGGGATGGTCATACCTGTGCTTTGTTAAGCGATGGGACTGTGTCTTGCTGGGGTTCGAATAATTATGGTCAATTGGGAAATGGAACAAAAACGGATTCAAGCCTTCCGGTGCCAGTTTCTGGTCTAACTTCTGTCACTGCCGTCAGCGCTGGATTCTACCATACATGCGCTTTGCTGGCAGATCAAACCGTTCGTTGTTGGGGTTATAATTTGGCAAGCCAGCTTGGAAATTTAAGCAACGTGGATTCTCCTACCTATGCACATGACGCCAGCAAATTGGCCTTGTCGAATATTGTCGACTTGAATGCGCTCCAGTCGAACAAGACAGGTAGGTGGCGTCATGTGCATACGTAAGTGGATTCTGCAATACCCTTGGCGGTGTCACGCCTTTCTGGGGCTGTTTCCATTTCAGCCGGAGACAATCAGACGTGCGCCGTTTTGACCGATCAATCGGTTTCATGCTGGGGAATTGATTTGGCCGGATATTTGGGGCCAAAATCCACAAGCCTATTTTCCAATCTAAATGCGGGGGCCGCATCAGTCGTGAATTTAGGGCCCGCTCAGTCTGTTTCAGTGGGCGGAGCTCACGCCTGCGCGGTCTTAGTCGGTGGCCGGGTTTCTTGTTGGGGTAGAAATAGTTTTGATCTTTTAGTCGACGCGATGGCCTATTATCCACAAATGGCGCTGTTTAACTTATCGACGCTTCCCGAAGTTCGAAGTTTATCGGCCAGCACTCAGCATACCTGTGCGGTATTAGCGGATGGATCGCTGACTTGTTGGGGGGCCAATGGACTAGGCCAGTTGGCGGGTATAGGAAGAACAAAGCCTATTTCTGAGCCCAAGGCCAGGTATTCGATCCCCACTGTTGGACAATTTCCGCATTATTGTGGGCATCGATCAAGCCAAATTCTGGCAAATTCAGGATTCTCCTCTTGGATTTTTGGGT
>JANYDD010000030.1 GCA_025359945.1 Bdellovibrio sp.
CGGGCTCGGTCAAACCAAAACACGGAATTTCAATTCCCTTAGCTAAGCGAGGTAAATAATATTTTTTCTGTTCGTCCGTACCGTAGTGAATCAGCAACTCTGCAGGCCCCAAGGAATTGGGCACCATCACTGTCACACACGCAGGAATCGATCGCGAAGCCAACATTTGCACCACTTCCGAATGTGCCAACGCCGAAAACTGAAGGCCTCCGTATTCCTTCGGAATAATCATGCCGAAAAAACCGTTCTCTTTGATAAAGGTCCAAACATGTTGTTCCATCTCGCGCGTTTTCCAGATCTTCCATTGGTCCAGCATTTCGCAAAGTTTTTTACACGGACCGTCCATAAACGCTTTTTCTTCTGCGGTTAAAACAGGATAAGGTTCAGCCAGAATTTTTTTAAAATCGGGGCGCCCTGAAAATAAATCTTTCTCGACCCACACGACTCCGGAATCCAAAGCCACCCGCTCGGTCTCGGAAATCTTGGGCATAAAGCCCTTCATAATTTTTAAAAGAATCGGGCTGATCAAAACTCTACGCAAGAAGGTCAAATTTAAAACTAACAGTACGGCAAAAACGACCCCTAAAACTTCGGGGCCGGCACCAATTAAAAACGTGTATCCAAGGATTGCTAAACTCCACAAAATCAATGGGCTTGAGAAAAAGCCCAAGAATAAAACAAGAACTAACATACCAGCGTGGATCCAGCCGCAAAGTTCCGGAACGGGTGTGGTGAAACTCATGATGAAATCTCCTTCAAAATTTTTTAGTCTCTTCAATTAAAAACCTAACAAGATAAAAGGGCAAGACCTCACCGACCAAATTTTTTGACAGTTTCTGTTTGTAGCTAAAGATTTGGCTCTAAAAGTGGCGCAATATCATAATTATTTATTTTTGACAGTGCTGACACCAAAAGGTGCTGCGGCCAGCTTGCACGGTCTTTCGAATCGGCGATCCGCAAATCCGGCAAGGCTTTGATGCCCTACCGTAGACAAAGTGTTGATCTTGATAGTTTCCCAAAATGCTATCCAAAGACTTAAAATCACGAATGGTGGAACCACCTCGATCGACGGCCTCTCGCAAGACTGACTGCAGAGACTGGACTAGTCTTTGAACCTGTTTTGATTTGAGACGACCTGCATTTTTCTGAGGCCTTATCCCGGCATGAAACAAAATCTCTGACGCATAAATATTTCCGACGCCGACGACTGCCAAGGGGTTCATCAAAGCTGATTTCACATTTTGAGTTTTCGCTTTAAAGAATTTTTGCAAGTGCTTTTGCAAGAAAGCAGGTTCACTTTCCAAAGGCTCGGGACCTAAATTTTTGGCAGACTCTAGGTGTTGCCAGGTTTTGTGAATTTCAAAAAAACCAAATCGGCGGGGGTCGTTATAAACTAACTTTAGAAAATCCGAATTTGTATTTTTAAATTTGAACACAAAATGATCGTGCAGCACGGTCGACTGGGGGTTGGCTTTCCATGAACCCGACATTCCTAATGAGTTCAGCAGAATTGAAGTCTCAAACCGAAACAAAAGGTATTTAGCTCGACGAGAGACCCCCAGAAGTTTTTGCCCCAACAACGAGTGAAATTCCTGGGCACTTGGACTTTTTCGCAAAGGTTTGCCAACCCATTCGACCGCCATTAACTGAAAGCGCAAATCTTGAAGCTTTTTGTTCAACTGAATTTTAACGTTTTCAACTTCTGGCAATTCCGGCATCGGGGCACCTTAAATCCAGACCTCAGTGTCCAGCAAGCCAGATTTTTGTTGGAAAAGAAAAAGTTCTCGCCTAGATCTTACAAACTATGACGTCGTCTTCTAAAGAAAATCCGTTTATTAATCTTTTTGTTAATATTTTAATTCCAATTTTTATTCTAAATAAGATGACTAAAGTTTGGGGTCCGCAGAAAACTCTAATTATCGCTTTAGCTTTTCCCGTCGTATATGGAATTTACGACTTGATTCGTAGGCGCCGCGCGAATCCTTTTTCCATTTTAGGCATCGTCAACATTAGTGTCACCGGCACCTTGGCGCTGTTGGGTCTTGGGGGAATCTGGTTAGCGATCAAAGAAGCTTTATTTCCGGGTCTGATTGGCGTTTTTGTTTTTGCCTCATCGTTTTCTAAAAAGCCTTTTGTTTTGAGTCTGCTTTACAATCCACAAATTTTTCATACAGATCGGATTTCCGAGGAGCTGGAGAAGCAGCAAAAGAAACCGGAATTTGATGGTCTTTTAAAAACTTCGACCCAGCTGTTATCGGGTTCGTTTTTTTTAAGCGCCTGCTTAAACTTTTTTATTGGACTTTCTGTGTTCAAACCTTTGAGTGACTCGTTGGGTGCCAATGAAAGATCCGAATTGATTAATCAGCAAATCGCGCAAATGACTGGTTGGGGATTTACCTTTATTTTGGTTCCATCGATGATCTGTTTGATGTTGATTTTTTGGCATCTTCTTAAAGGACTGGAACGCATCACTTCCATCCCAACCAAAGAACTTCTCAAAACTTAAAACTTTTTTCTCTAAAAATCGTCGTCGTACAAAGACGGCGGTGGTGGTGGCGGGTTATCAAAATCTTGGCTGTTGTCAAAGGGCATTGGCGCCGGTGGTGGTGGTGGGAAGTTTCCACTGTTAGCATCGTAAAAATCGCCCTGAGACCCAGGAGGTCTTGACGGAGCTGGCGAAAATCCTCCACTGGGGATGGCTCCCGCCCCCGGCGGCGATGGGGTTGGCGATTTACCGCCCGTGAACGTATTCGGGAAAGAATTTCCGGTCGATTCAAAATAACGGCGATTTTGCGGCCGAATCCGCGGTCTTTGATCCAACAAGCCCAGCTCTAATTCCTCACTTATAGGGCGCTGCAATTTTTGAGAATCAAAAATGCGTCGATCCGACAAATACTGCTGGTAAAGCGATTTTTTTTCCGAACGTTCTTTTTCGCGAGCCTGTAAATATTGTTTTCGAACGTCACCATACTCGGAAAAAAATTGACGTTGCTGATCCTTTTCCTGCTGAGACTGGGCCAGGCCCGACAAACGCAGGGCCTCGAAAGATTTCCTGGCCTCGATTTCCTTGGGCAGTTGGCTTTTGCGTTCCCTCTCAAAATCCTGATTTACTTGCTGCTGCTCAGAAAAGGCCTTTAAACGCTTGAACTCCTCGGCCGTCACCATGCCTTGGGAAGTCCACCCCGGTTTGAAAAAAGAAATAAAAAAAAGAATCATCATGCTACGGTACTAGATTACGCGCTGATCTTTTTTATCACAAGTCTTCGGACTCGACTTTCAGCGGGATTTAGCGATAATATCTTCGTTTCGAAACGAGGTTGATGTGATTGAAATTGGTGTCTTCGCAGCGCAGGCTTTGGTTGTAGTTTTAGCCCTTGGAATTTTGATTGTTTTAATTGCGGTTCTGGTGGCGCGGGCTCAAATGAAACCGGACCTTGAGATGGAACCGCTGCACAAAAAACATAAGCATATTCACGAGTACCTTGAAAGCATGACCCTTGAAACCAAAGGCCAACGTAAGAAATTTAAAAAACGCTTGAAAACCGAAGCCAAGTTAGAAAGCAAAGAAGACAAGCGCAGCAAAGAAGACAAGCACGCCAAAGAGGAAAAGCCTAAACTTTTTGTCATCGACTTCAAAGGCGACAAGGAGGCCCATCAAGTCGATTCACTTCGCGAAGAGATCAACGCCGTTCTGCAAATCGCAAAAGCTCCCGACGAAGTTTTAGTCAAGGTCGAATCTCCGGGCGGAACCGTGCATGGATACGGTTTAGCAGCAGCCCAGCTGCTTCGCTTGCGAGAGAAAAATCTAAAACTCATTGTCGCAGTTGATAAAGTGGCTGCCAGCGGAGGCTATTTAATGGCGTCGACCGCGCAAGAAATTATTTCATCCCCTTTTGCGATCATTGGCTCCATCGGTGTTGTCGCTTCAGTACCGAACTTTCATCGGCGTTTAAAGAATTGGGATATCGATTATAAAGAATACACCAGCGGAGAATTTAAAAGAACTGTCAGCGTCTTGGGCGAAATCACCCCTCCGGGTGAAAAGAAGTTTGTGGATCAGCTTGAAGCTATTCATCAGCAGTTTAAAGATTTCGTGAAAAATGGCAGACCGCAAGTGGACATTCAAAAAATAGCAACGGGTGAATATTGGTTTGGCGAACAAGCTTTTAAGTTAGGACTAGTGGATCGCATTCAAACAAGCGACAGCTATTTGCTTTCGGTTTTCGAAAAAAATTGGGCCGTCTATTCGTTGAAACACACATCAAAACTTCCTTTTTTACAAAGAATCAGCGAGGCTTTTTCTTTGAGTTTAGAAAAAGCAGGAATGCGGTTCTTGGAAAAGATTGAAAAACCAAGTATTCAATAATTTCCAGCGACCTTTTTAAAAACTGTTTTCAAAATTTGGAGAACTAAAAAATGAAATTTGCTCTTCCTTGGTTCTTGATTTTGGCTTCGCAAATTTTAAGTGCTTTGCCTTCGTCTAAAGAACTTAAAATCGGCACGACCCAAGAATTCGAAACACTGAACCCCGTGATCGCGCAGATGTCGGCCACCAGATATATCAATGCGATGACCAATCGGGCCCTGGCCCAGTTGGACCCCGACGGAAAATGGTATCCTCAGTTGGCGCAGACGATCCCCAGTTTTGAAAATAAATTGGCTCAGTTTAACCCTGACAAAACCAAAATCATTGCCACTTGGAATCTAAAACCCAAAGCAACCTGGGGCGATGGAACACCCGTCACCTGCGCCGATTTAGAATTCACTAGGCAAGTGGCGACCGCCCCAACCGTCACTGTGGGTGAAAAAGAAATTTACGAATCTGTCGAAAAAATTGAATGGAAATCCGAAACTCCAAAAAAATGCATTTTCACCTATCGCAAAGCCACCTACGACTATTATCAATTGGCGACTTTTTTTGTGCTTCCAGCCCACATCGAGAAAGCCGTTTTTGAACAATATAAAGCGCAGAATCAGGGTTATGAAAAAAACACTTTGTTCGTAAAAAATCCAAGTCTTCCTGGTCTTAGCAATGGACCCTATCAGGTCAGCGAAGTGAAACTGGGCAGCCACGTGGTGCTGATTCCTAACCCGCATTTTTACGGCAAAACTCCGCAGATCCAAAAAATCGTAGTGAAGTTAATTCCTAATTCGACAACGTTGGAAGCCAACCTTCGATCGGGGAATATCGATAAAATTTCGCCAATGGGCCTTAGCTTTGACCAAGCTTTAGCTTTCGAGAAAAAAATTAAACTTGAAAATCTGCCCTATAAAATTGTCTTTCGCACTGGATGCACTTACGAGCATATAGATTTCAACTTGGACAATCCTATTCTCAAAGATAAAAAAGTCCGCCAAGCTTTGACCTATGGACTGAACCGACAAGAACTGGTGCAGGCCCTTTTTGAAAACAAACAAAAAGTCGCCGTCCATAATATTTCTCCGATGGATAAATTTTGGTTTATTGCCGATCCTAAAATCATAACTCTTTACCCCTTCAATCGGGCAAAGGCCGAAAGCCTTTTGGATGAAGCCGGATGGAAATTAAATGGCAGCGGCGTGCGCGCCAAAGACGGACAAAAATTAAGTTTGGCCTTAATGACGACGGCGGGTAACAAACAGCGTGAAACCGTTCAAACTTTTATTCAAGACCAATGGAAAAAACTAGGCATCGAGGTTGTGATTCGAAACGAACCCGCTCGAGTGATGTTTTCTGAGTCGATGAAAAAAAGAACCTACCCTGCATTGGCCATGTACGCTTGGGTTAGTGCTCCGGATATTTTGCCGCGTTCAAATCTTTATAGTAAAAATATTCCCAGTGAAAAGAACGGCTATTCGGGCCAAAATTTTCCTGGTTGGAATAACTCCGAAGTGGATCGATTGCTGGATTTGACTCGCGAAGAGCAAGATCCAAAAAAACGTCAAAAAAATGTTCATGATCTTTTAAAAATTTACACCGATGAACTTCCGGTTTTACCGCTATTTTACCGTGCGGATATCGCGGTGATCCCCGAAAATTTAAAAAACTTTCGACTGACGGGACATCAATTTTACGAAACTTATTTTGTTGAAAACTGGGAACTCTAGATCCGATGTTTTGGCTTCGGCGCATTTTCCAGCGCATTTTTTTGCTGATTCTTTTGACCCTTTTTTGTTATCTGCTGATGGATTTTATGCCTGGGGATCCACTGGATTTAATGATTCAGTCGAATCCCCAGATCACATCCCAAGATATCATTCGGTTGAAACAGCTTTACGGAATGGATCAACCAGTCCTGGTGCGCTTTAGCCGTTGGGCGACGGATATAGCACAGGGAAATCTAGGTTACTCTAGCACGTATCGAATTCCAGTGGCCGAGCTTATTGGTCCAAAACTTTTCAATACTTTTATTTTGTCGATGGCCACTTTAGCGGCCGCCATTCTATTGGCTATCCCCTTGGGAATTTGGGCGGCATTAAAACCACGCAGTAGAACCGACTATTTAATTAATTTATTTTCCTTTGCAGGACTTTCAATGCCGTCGTTTTTCTTAGGCTTGGTGTTAATTTTATTTTTTGCAGTCCAGCTTAAAATATTGCCGGCCGGTGGAACTTTATCGTTAGACTATTCCCAACTGTCGGCTTGGGAACAAATCAAAGACCGTGGAATGTATCTGGTGCTGCCGCTTTTGTCTTTATCCTTGCAGCAAATCGGAGTTCTGGTGCGCTACACTAGGGCCGCTTTTTTAGAAGTTTTAAAGCAAGATTTCATTCGCACGGCGCGTGCGAAGGGACTGTCGCGATTCAAAGTTTTGTCCCGTCACGCATTTCGAAATGCCTTACTGCCAATAATTACAATTTTAGTGGTCAGCTTCTCGCAGATTTTCTCGGGCGCAACAGTCACTGAATTTATCTTTGCCTATCAAGGTGTTGGAAAATTGGTTTACGATTCTATCTTAGCTAATGATTTTAACGTCGCGATGATTAGTTTTTTAATTTCTGTCGCCATGGTTTTATTTTTTAATCTTTTGGCTGATTTTCTTTACGCGTGGGCGGATCCAAGAATTGAATATTAACTTCTTCAAAAGCAGTCCATTCTGGCATCGATTTTTGCGGCACCGATTGGCCACGGCAAGCTTAATCCTGTTGTCGGTGTTCGCGTTAATAGCGATGAGCGCGCAGCTGATATCGCTAAGCCTTGGAATTGGGCCCGATGAACAAAACCCTCGAGCACGCTATTCAAAAGTCGGACAGTTAGTAGAAGTGACTGACGAATCAAAAATCCCCGAAGTAGACGAACTGATGCGGAAAACTAGTCCCCAGCTTCTAACCGTGGCTTCAACACGAAAATTCTTGGAACTGCTAAAGGAATTTTATTTAAAGCAAAATGCCGCGTCGGATTTTTCGGACGCTAGTGAGGGGTCTTTGGATGCTTTTTCACAAAATCCTGAATCTCAAGACAATGCTGCTTTTTCTGAACTACCCAGAGCAGATCAATTACGTCTTTTTCTTTTGAAAATTCCCGCTGATGATGTGCTTCGAATTTTGCAGCAGATCCAAAACCCCGGCAAAGAAAATTTTGATTCCGATTTTTTAGAATTCAAGAAACAAACTCAAAGCATGTTAAAAAATTTTCGTGTGATGCATCTTCTGGGCACTGACGAATTAGGGCGAGATAATTTAGTTCGATTGATTTTTGGCGCGCGAGTTTCGCTGGGTCTTGCCTTGATAGTAGCTCTATTTTCAAGTTTTGTGGGCCTGACCCTGGGTGGTTTAGCAGGCTATCTTGGCGGAGCCGTTGATGCTCTATTGATGCGGGTCACAGATTCGATGTTGGCATTGCCAACGATTCCAGTCTTAATTATTTTTTCAGCGATTGATCTGAATAAAATTCCGGGCTTGGCATATTTAACATCAGCCAATAATCAAAATCTTTTTAAACTGAGTTTAATCCTCTGTATTTTTTCGTGGATGACCAGCGCACGCATGGTTCGATCGCAGATTCTTAGCCTCAAACAGCGAGATTTTATTTTGGCTGCCAAATCCTTAGGAAGTTCTCGATTTACAATTATTTTTAAGCATCTGCTTCCCAACGTCACCAGCGCATTGTTAGTCTCGGTCAGCCTAGGGGTAGGTCAGGCTGTTTTGAACGAATCAATTTTAAGTTTTTTAGGAATGGGGGTACAGCCTCCCCGACCCAGCTGGGGAAATATGCTTCTGAATGCGCAGGAGCTTTTGTCCGCAGCCCCGTTGCAAGCACTGCTGCCGGGACTTTTAATTTTCCTAACGATTGTGAGTTTTAATTTTATTGGTGATGGATTACAGGAATCTTTAAACCCGGAAACTTCCAACAAATATTAATAACCGTTTCCTTCCAGGGGTTTTGGTTCAGGGATGTCCATTTCGGTTTGATTCACATCCAGAACGCCTTCAGAAACGTGTTCTTCTGAAAGTTTAGAGATTTTTTTCGAAGATGCCGAACCTTTTTTCTTGGCACCAATTCCGGCTAATTCGCCTTCGTAATCTTTTTTAAGCCGATCTAATTTCTCTTGGAAAGTTTGTTTGATGCGTTCGATTTCTTTACTTTTATTTTCAGTCACACACCCTCGATAAGTTTCGGTAGCCACTTCTTTCGCTTTAATTCTGCAGGTACTTTCGATCTGCGAAGAATCTGCTTTTGCCAAAGCTAGCTGAGAAACAAAGAGCAACAGCATTGAAACCGCCAAGGTTAAAATAAATCGGGTATCATAGATATTGGATTTCATCGAAAACCTCCTTTTAAAGACTTCATCTGAATCAAAATGATACAAAATTTGAGCCAGCCCAAATTGGCAGGCAGTGCCTATTTACCCGACTGCGCACGAATAGGCCGTCTAAGGATTAGACAAGTGACCAAAATTTGTGACCCAACTCCGGACCGGTGAAAACGCACTTTTAAACTTTCACCTTCATGTCGAACTGTTAGACATTGTCACCGCTTTTTCGACAGTACTTTTTCAAATACGCCCTAAAAAGATCTGGATTGGACGGTGATACCGGAAGCCCAAAAAATCGAGTCTTAAATCCGTTACAACCATCATAAAAAAGTCATCTTACTGGACTTAGTTTCCGATAAAAACACATGCCCTACTTTAGTCTACGACTAACCATCAAACCACTGAAACGATTAAGTTTTTTCTTAAGTTTGGGGCTGGCTTTTTCAAGTGGCGCGGACAAGACTGAAATTTCGGGAACAGGCGGCTCAAAAGTCTCTCAAGGAACAACTGGTGAAAACCCGAACCGCTGCTATTCGTGGATTCGCGAATGGGCTGATCAAGATTCACGATCTGCCGAAACTTCGCTCACTGGATTTGTGGTTGAACCCACAGAGCAAAAATACTGCCGCCAATCCACCAATACCTACACCGTAAAAAAAACTTTTGGAAGCGATCGAAATTTTGCCAATTACCTGAACCAGAAATTTAATAGGTCGTTGGGGGTTGCGAATCATTTTGATTTCGATCAATGCACACCGCAAGAGACCGCGCAGCCTTCGAACGCGACCGCCAAATATTTTTTCTTCCTTCAACAGATTCAATCCAAGCAATCAAGCTTTCTTTCAGACGCTATCGCGATCGATCAATTGTTGAACACTCAGTTTTCAGATGAGACCAAATGCAGGCACTCAAATTTTCCAGAGGTTTCAAAAGTTTGTCGGGAGGCGCAGAAATGCAAGGCCGGAAAAAATCCCGACCAGCGAATCAAAGAATTATCTCAGCTGACAGAAGAAAATTTGATCAAAATTAATTTACAGCGGCAAAAAACGAAAGAAGAAAACGATCAACTGCATCTTCTTCTTCAGCACCCAAGGGCTTCGGATTCCCAGACTCAACAGAACTTGTTAAAAAATATTGCGCTTCGAAAATTTTCGATTGCTCAGTTAGTGTCGCTGACTCCATGGATTCAAGGTGCTACATTTAAATCGCTTTATCATCAGCAAACACTGCCTCAGGCGATCGAAGCTCAACTTCGAAAAAATGGTGACGATGCCGTCAAAAAATTTCAACACCTAGAAAAAGCTAAAGACTGCCTGCAAGGAAGGGCGCCGAAAGAAGTAAAATGCGATGAAAAACTTTTTTTAGATTTAGCCGAAGACACATCTGATTTGGACGAACAGTTTCCTGATCAGTGGTTGGATAAATCGGCTCCTTCAACAGAAAAATTAAAAAATACTTTAGCCAATCTTGAGATGGCCGCCCAAAGCTGCTTGATCTTGGGTAAGAGACAACAACTGCAGATCGTTGACCAACTAGAAGATCTTGAGCTTGAACTGGCCGTCACCGGAGCGACCGGTGGTTTTTTGTTAGCTCCACGAATGGCGTCGCGATTTGCAAGACAGGCTTATATTGCAACGAAAACCTCAAAAAAAATCGAACTGCTTTCAAGCCTTGCTCGAAGAGGTTTGAACTGGTCAATGCTCGCCAAAGAGATTTTGCAGGCTCGCGAAGTTTGCATGAAAGAGGTTCCAGCAGAAAAACTAGAAAATTCTGAAGACCCCGCCACTCGTCCAAAACTTTGCCAGATCGAAAGTGCACTATCGGTGCACCAGCCTTCGAAGAAGTTTGTTGATTGCATGATCTCGGTCGCTTTTTTGGCGACGGGCACCGGAAGACTTCATCGGTCGGAAGTGACCTCAGGCGATATTTCAGGTCTTAGAGATCGTCGGTCTGGGATTCAAGCTGGGCGGCTGGAACCTGATGCGGCCAGGTCTCCTCAGCGGCAAAAGGTGATCGATGAATTCGAGAAAAGTGAATTTACTTCGCGCGAAGAAAACGTGGGTTGGATCAGTCACGCCAGTGATTTTAAACCCGACGGAAAAACAAAGTTTTTAACTTTCGTAAATTCGGTGATGAAAGGCCTGAATGACTCGACCGGGGATAAACCTTTTGTGACGGCACTGACGAACAAAGCTAAACAGCTTCACGAAAAGGCAATCAAAGAAGTTTTGCAAGCTTACCCGCAGGTGATTCGCCAAAAATACAGCGACTACAATCCCATTCGCCACACTCTTGAAGAGCACGATGTTTTGCAAGTTCCCGAAAATCTTGAAGCTGTCGTCGCCGCCGCTTTTCAGAAATCAAATAAAGAATTTCGGGATTTTGTGGTGGCCAACAAGCTGGTACGAAATCCAGACAAATCCATTGATTGGTTTCATGCTGGCATGGGTGATACTGCCGAAGAAGCGGATCGCGCCGCCCGCGCAGCCCGCGACCTGAAAGGACAAAACCGATTGCGGATGTTCAAGGATCCTGAAGTTCAAAGTAAGATTGTCGGGGGCTTCAACAAGGCCAAAGAACTTCGATCCCAGCTCTCAGATCGCTTGAAAGGAACGGATCTTTTTGAGGGCATTCCTGATTCGCAGTTAGACACTCTTAGCGAAGAAGTCTTTGCGCTTTTCCGGCGTTCCAGTTCGCCTGAAGATTTTGGAAGAATTCTATCAAATCGCTTTAAAGGCATAGACTTTGATCCCAAACTTTCCAGCGATCTTCATGCTTACGCGAAATTGATCAGTGAAGCCACACCTGGAAATCGTATCCCTGAGCGAATTGTGGCAAACCTGGATGAAGCAGCTCACGGCGGGTTTAGCGCGGATATTCAAGGTTTAGGATCTGCAAATTTGCGCGCCACCGCCGAAGCCATGGCCAATGCCAAAGACGTCAATGAAGCGTTGGCACTTGCCCGAGCCGGCGAAGTCCAGGTGACGGAGCGCTTAAATAAAAGTATCTCGAGTTTGAAAAATACTGCCGAGAAACCCATCACGAAAGATTTGAAAATTGTTGCTAAATGCACTGGCGATGATTGCAACGGCGTTGCTTCTAGAGCCCTAACCACCCCTGAGAAGCAAAACCTGCTGATGCAATTTGCCGAAGATCCGTCGACAGCCCGAGTCCGAGTGGCTTTTATCCCGGCCGGCATTAAAAATTCTTTAGACCGAAATCTTTTATCATCGCACGGTGAAGGAATCGAAAAACTTCTGCGCGCTAGGCTTGAAGGTCAAATTCCATTTCAGAAATCCAAGGACCTAGTCTTTGGCATTGATATGAAAGGACAAAAAGTGGGTCAGGGTGGCGTCGAACTGTTGATCGCCCCCAGGCCCGGTACAGATCTTTCCGTGGCCGAACTAAAAAAAATCCGGTCAGCAATGAAAAAAGCGATCGATGACTACAATCGAAAAATGCAAAAGCAAGGACAAGAAACTTTTTATTCTTCAGAGTCCACGATCAGGCTATCCACGCCCCAACTATAGTAATCTTCGATAGGATCGCCCGGCTGAATGGTCCAAAGGGCAATTTTAAATAAACGACGTTTAAAAAACTGAATCCTTTCTTGATCGACCATCGATTTTTCTAAATGCAAAAATTGAATATCTAAAAAAGGCAAAAAAGCCATGTTTTTTAGATACCACGCGTTTTGAGCATCCGAAAATTCACTGACCAACAAGGCTCGTGGGATCTGCGGCCAGTCTTTCGAAAGTTCCACCAGAGAAAGCGGATTAAAGCTTGAAAAAAGCAATCTTCCAATAAGGGGCGTGTTTCTCTCGCTCAATTTACGTAGCAAGTGCGAAATATTTTTTTCTAAAGTCCTATCGAAAGCTTTGGTCGATTTGACTTCGATATTAAATTTCATTTGCAAAAGTTCGGGATGACATAAAATTTCTTCTAGAGTGGGAATCTGGAATTGGCAAAGTTCGTTTGGTTTGAGGTCAGCTATCTTGAATTTTTGATTTTCTAACCGCTGCAAATCATTGTCGTGATAACAAACGATAGTCCCATCCGAAAGTGTGTGAACATCAAATTCACACATTTCAAAACCAGCACTGCACGCCGCTAAAAAAGCGGGGATCGAATTTTCCTTAAATCCTTTTTTCCAAAGACCGCGATGGGCTTGGCGAGCCGGCAAATCAAAATTCAACTTGTTAGAAACACCGGCCATCTTTTGAAAAAAAAAAGGGGATTTCATTCTTTAATTGGGTCGCTTTTGCCGGTTCTTGCAATTTGAGGTTGGTCCCGCGTTCCAGTGATCAGCCAATTTTTCATTGGGGTGGGCCGAATTTGTTGAAGCACGCCCTCTATACGTCCAGTTTCATCCCACTGTCCCGAGGATAAAAATTCGCGCTTGGACTCGCGAAAATAAATTTTCTTCCAGCGCAGATTTTTAAGTTGATCGCCCTCTAGGCCCCCTTGCACTTGGCTGAGCGAAAACTCTTCGCCTTCGTCCCCTAAAAACGCTCTAAAATAGGGTGAAAATGGATTGGATTTTTTTAATTTCATCCGGTCTAAATTGACGGTCATATTTTGCAAAGTCTCGGAGATATTAAAATCAAACCGCAATTTTTCGATTTGGATTTCAGAAAAATTGGCTTTGGGAAGTTTAATAAATCCTTTCAACTGACTTAGGTGCCCCATGCTAAAAACTGATTCTAAACGGCCTGAAAAACTTCCCATATCTCCACCCAAAGTCATCAGGCGCTGAACTGAAGGCGAAAACGTAAGATCTTCAAATTGAGTTTTGATTTTAATTTTTTTAAAACTTCGGTCGCCATCGAGCTGCAGCGATCCTAAAAAAACACCTTCTAAAAGTTTCAACTGATCCAAGGCTAAATTCCATTGCTCACCATCCAAATTTAAAACACCCGACGCCAGCGTCAACGTCTGCGCCACGCGAGACCCTTGATTCGAAAAAATAAATTCCAAGCCGCTCAGATCCCCCTGCAGTTTAATATTATTTTGTTTCTCAAAAAAAAGATCGCCGCGAAAAGTTCCTAAGTTGCCAATTCCATCGGAAGGATGATCTAGATCAAAAAGATTTAACAGCGCATTCAAATTGAGCGAGCTGATCATCATCCGAAAGGGCTTCAGCTCTGGCGGATCCGTGTGCTCCAAACTTAGCTCTGGAATAACCACTTCACCTAGATCGCCCTCGATTTTTAAAGGACCGATTTTGACGTTAAGATCATCAGCACTAGCCGAATTTAGTTTTTTCTCAAAATTCCCCTGAATTGACAGCCAAAGATTTTCTGCATTCAGATCACGCTGCAACAGATGATATTTTCTAAGAATAGGCTCTAAATAACTGACCGGTAAATGCTTTCCGCTGAGCTGCGCTTTAAGCGTTTGAGAATTTTTTAGGTAGCTGCTTTCAATTTGATACTGGCCTTCACGTAGCAGCCCCGACAGTTGCAAAGTTACTATAGCATCGGACTGCGGATGATAGAATAGCTCCAACTGAGCTTTCGATGAATAGTCTCCAAAAAAAGTTTCACCTTGAAGAATCAACAAAGAACTTAAAACTATCGAGGAATCCGAGGTCTTGGTGTCAATAGTGGTGTTGCGCATTTCGATCGAGGTAAATGCCCGGGGCAAATAGTGAACAAAAAGTTGATCAACCCGAACTTGTTCAATCACTTGGTTGGGCGCTGGTTTGAATGCCGATTTTAGATCAGATTCGGTTTCGTGGTTCACGCCAGAACTGCTGACGGAATTACTCCCATAATTTATCCCAGCAGCCTGAGTAATGGGGTCCGCAGAACAATTTTTAAGCTCATCCCGAATCAACAAATGCGCCTGATCGATTTCGGCCATGGAAAATTGAATCTCACCCATAAGTAGTTTACGAAAACTCAGAGGCAATCGGGCCTGGTGAACCTGAAGTTCAGGGCGTGCCCAGCACAAGTTTTCGGATTTGACCGAGACCTCTTGAATCACCAAGGCCACTTCCGGCCAACCATTTTGCGAAAGGCTAACAAAGGCGCGCTGAAATTGAATTTGCAAAGGCGCCAAAGAAATCTCGGCGATTGATTTGCGCAGGATCGGTTCGATAGTGTCGGGGCCCATCCAAGATTTAACCCACGTGCCGACCACGAAAGAAAAAATCAAACCTATCAAAAGCGTTGTTAATCCCGATTGTTCGGCGACCAGTTCATTTTGAATTTTTTTATATTTTTCTAGCGAAGTCAGTGCCATGGACCTTTAGAAAAACATGTCCACGGAATTGATGTCTATTTAAATTCGATTTTTAAAATTTCGTACTCGCGATCGCCTTTGGGACTTTGGACAAAAATGACTTCTTTCACTTTTTTCCCGATTAAGGCCCTTGCTAGCGGAGACATAATCGAAACTTTCCCCTGCTTGACGTCCGCTTCGTCGACGCCGACAATTTGGTAATTTACTTTTTCACCGGATTCGACCTCTTCCAAAGCGACAGTGGCACCAAAAACGATGTGTTTTGATTTAATTTCTGAAGGGTTGATGACTTCGGCGGTGGCGATCTTTGACTGGATGTCGCCGATGCGACCCTCGATCATGGCTTGCCTTTCTTTGGCGGCGTCGTATTCTGCGTTTTCTGAGATGTCGCCGTGGGCTCGGGCTTCTTCGATGGCTTTGATGACTGCGGGACGCTCTTCTTGCATTAGCCTTTTCAATTCAGAGTCTAGCTTTTGTTTCCCATGAAGGGTCATTGGGGTTTTGTCGGATTGGTCAGTCATCATTCAATCTCCATTGTCGTAAAAAAGGCAAAAGTCTAACAACTGAAAACAGCAAGATCAACGATCCTCGAAAGGCTTTATGACATTGCGCTTCATCTTACTGTCTTGCAGGGGAATCAGGACTTCGGTCCGTTGCAGAGGAAATTTCGGCCCGATATTCTAAAAACTCGGAGAAAACACATCTTGGATCAGCTGACTTCTTTGATTTTGAAATCCCAAGATTTTGTTCTATCGACCCATCGAAATTGTGACGGAGACGGTTTGGGCGCCGAATTGGCCTTGTACTACGCCTTGAGAAAAATCGGAAAAAGCGTATCGGTGATCAATGTGGATCAAACGCCCAGGCGCTATCAGTTTTTGAATCCCGACGACAATATTCAGTACTACGATTCTTCCCCGCACCTGCCAGAAAAAATCGACGTGGTCTTAATTTTTGATACCAACGATGAACGTTTGGTCGAGCCCCTTTACTCCGCTTTAAAGAAAAAACACCCAGCCCTGGTTTTTGTCGACCACCATCCTATCTTGAAAAAAGGTCCTAAGCCCCCCCCACTTTCATTGATCAACACTAGCGCCGCAAGCACTGGCGAGATCGCCTTTGATTTGATTAGAAAATTAGATATCCCCTTGGACGTTGATATCGCGCGATGTCTTTACACCAGTTTAGCTTTTGATACTCAGCTGTTTCGATTTATTCGAAGCTCGCCCAACACACATTTAATCTGCGCTGAACTTTTAAAATTTCCGATCGCAGCAGAAACTATTCACCGCCACTTGTTTGGAAATCAGACGGTGCAAAAGATGGCTTACTTGGCCAAGGCGCTTGGGCAGATCGAGTATTTCTTCGAGGGTAAAGTCGCCCTGCTTCGACTGCGCGACGAGGATTTATTCAAATATCAGTTGGAACCAGAAGAGTCTCGCGATGTGGTGGACATGGTGATGAATATCGAAACCTTAGAATTGGCAGCCCTTTTTCGCGAAGAAACCAAAGATATTTACAAACTGAGCTTGCGCAGCAAAGGCACACACGAGATTCTATCTGTCGCCGAGGCTTTCGGCGGTGGGGGACATATGTTTGCGGCCGGTGCCACTGTCCACGGAACGTATGCGGATCTAAAGACCCAGATGGTGCAACAGCTGGCAGCGGTTTTAAAAATGAAAGTTCCTTCAACTTCCAAAAAGACAAAATGAAACGCGGCCAACGCAAAGAAATTATTTGCCGCTGCAATAGTGTCGCACGCGACACGATCGAAACCGCCATTCGAGAAGGCCGCGACACCTTGGATAAAATCTTTGATGCCACCACCGCCGGAGTAGGGCCCTGCGGAGCCTCGTGCCGAAGAAAATTAGGCCGTCTGCTACAGGCTTATCTTCAGACCGGAAAATTCCCTGCGAAAATTGTGGAGGACCTGACTGGTCGCATTCCAATGGGAATAAAAAGTGAAAGCTATGACTTGGCAGAAAATAAAAAAGATTTAGGCCGTTGTCCTACAAAGAAAATAAACCACAAGTAGTTCCTATCGGGGCGAACTCATTCACCTGGTGGCTTGAGAACCAATTAGCCGGAAACAAAAACTAGGCGATTTTTTAACCAACTCTCAGTGACGAAATTACTTCAAAAAATAATCTAGTAAATTTTGAACGTCGCTTCGGCAGGTGCCGCAGCTGGTGGAAGCTTGGGTGACGCGGCTGACTTCATTGGTGGTGTGTGCGCCGGACTTGATGGCGCAAATGACTTTTTCGGTAGGTACTCCCCTGCAGTGACAGATTTCATCGGCCGTGTAAGGTGGCTGCCAATCGCCATGGGATTTTAAAATTAATTCTCGAATCAAAAGATGCGAGTGCGAATTACCGACCGGCAGCGCCCAAGTGCGCGGGTCAGGATTTTTTTGCTGCAAGAGATTCAATAAGTTTAAACACGACGAACAAGCCTTGATCGTCCAGTGCACCGGATCTGGGGTCTTTCCGGTGAACTCAACTTGAATATGATCTCGAAACGGAATACTGACGTGGATAATGGGGCCAACGGGAAAGACCTTTGCGCTTGACCCAGAAATTGTATTGGTACTGGAAGTTGTATTAGAAATTGAACCAGTGATTGAATTTTCTCCTGAAAGTGACTTTGATGCTGTTTTTTGAGTTTCAACGCTTTTCATTTTTTAAAGGATAGCATGACAATTTGGATCCTATCAGCAGGAAAAGCCATAGCCTCGACTCGAAGACTAGCTCAAGTTTTAGAAGCCGCATTGGAAAACTGCACGGTCAAAGTTTTTTCGCCCCTAGATTTAGAATTTTCCCAAAACCAAATTTTTTTTCAAGATAAATCCCTGGCGCTGCCCGACGGTGTGATCCCAAGGTTTGGGCTTAGGACCTACGACCAGGGCCTTTCGGTCTTGCAGTTTCTAGAAGCGCTGAACGTGCCCACATTAAACTCAAGTACATCGATCGCAAGAGTGCACCACAAATTGCAAACGCAATTGATGTTAAAAAAAATCGGCCTTGCCGTGCCTGAATTTTATTTCCAACATTTCGAAAAAGAATCCGCCTACAAATTTAATTTCTTTCCCGCCGTGATAAAATTAACAGTAGGTAGCCAAGGCAAGGGAGTGCAAATTTTAGAATCCCAACAAGATCTCAATCAAGCCTTGGATACCCTAAGAACTTTGGAAGCCGAATTTTATCTAGAAAGATACATCGAAGGAGAAGAACTGCGGTCGATCATGTGGGGTGAAAAAGTTTTGGCAACGATCCAAAAAACGTCGACATCAAAACGAAAAAATTTGGGTTTAGGGGCAAAGGCCAAGCTGGTAGAAATCGAAAGTAAAGACATGGCACAACTGCAAAGAATCCAAGCACAGACTGGCCTCAACTTCACAGCCATCGACTGGATAAAAACCCAAAGCGCAAATATTTTTATCGACGTCAACGCGTTCCCGGGCCTGCAACACTCGCTAGAATTCTTCGCCCAGCCACTGGCGAATTCCTTAGCGGAATATTTTCGGCTCAAGTAGTTGGCAAGGAGCCAAAAATGTCGAAAAAATACTACCGTCAATTGCACATTGATGAAGGACGCTGCCCTCACCTAAAACGCCAATCCGCCGACGATTTTTTTTCGGTACTCAAAAATTTTTCGCACGTCGGATTTCACATACCAGCCTGCTGCTAGGGTGCCTGCCAGGCCCAAGGGCAAACGATATTTCACGGTGTCGGTCATCAGCGTACCAGCGCCTAGCTTTTTAAATTGATGAGTGTGGTGCCATTGCGTGTAGGGACCCTTCAATTGGGTGTCGACAAAATGAATGGGCGGCGCCCATTCTTCAATTCTGGTGCGCCATCGGACCGGGATGCCGCGGATTTTCAATCGATAGTCGATCAAGCTTCCCGTTTGAATCTCAGGTGTCGAAACCTTTTCCACTTTAAATTGCAAAAGCGGTGGTGTAATTTTTTCTAGATTATAGGCGTCGGCGAAAAAGGGGAAAACTTTTTCAGGAGCTGCTGGCAGGTATTGCTCGGTGATATAAACTTTGTTTCCATCTTTGATCACCTGACAAATATTTTCTAAAGCCTGATCAATCGTTTTAAATTTAAATTTAAAGCCCAATTCCAATGCTTTTTTGGGCCAGACTTTTTGCGATTGAATAACAACTCTTGAAAATTCACCGTACAAAATTTTTAACGCTAAACTTGGCACTGCGGGGCCCAGGGGCTTGTGCAACTGTCGACAAAGACTTTCTGTGAATTCCTGATTGGTCACCGGCGAAGGCCCCACCGCATTGATCACACCATCGTACTTGGAATTCTCTAAGGCTTCGAGAAACAAAGCGCAAAGATCATCAATATGAATCCAGCTGGTCCATTGTTTTCCGGATGCCAAAGGCCCGGCCAAACCGAACTGCGCCGGCGGCACCATTTGCGCCAACGCACCACCATCCAACTTTAAAACAATTCCAATCCTTAAAGAACACGACCTAGTATTTTCAGCGCTTGAAAAAACGGCGACTTCCTTTTCCCACTGCTGGCAGACTTCGACTAAAAACCCTTCACCCACGGCGGAAGTCTCGTCCAAATCTCGGTCGGCGCCGTCGCCATAATATCCAATGGCAGAAGCCGAAATCAGAACTTTGGCCGACGTCGATTTCAAAGTTTGCAACAAATGCCGGGTGCCCAAAATTCTTGAATCTAGAATTTTGTTTTTTTTCTGCGACGACCATCGCCCCACTACGGATTCACCCATTAAATGAATTACCCCTTGGACTTCAGACAACTTAGGGTCGGAAATTGGCCCCTTTGAAAGATCGCCCCGAATTCCTGTAAATGGAAATGGCATCTCTTTTTCTGCTTTTTGCAGGTCGCGCGTAATCACAAAAACTTGGTGGCCCTTTTCTACTAAAAGTTTGCCAACTTCTTTTCCCACCAAACCAGTGGCACCGGTCACTAAAACTTTCATACATCTCCTTTAAGGAATTTAAAATTTTCAAGCGCTCGCTGTCGCGCAAACACATGATCCACCATCGGTTCAGGATACTGGGGCGTCTGATATTCTGGAACCCATCTTCGAATGTACGCATATTGCGGATCAAATTTTTCAATTTGAGTCATCGGATTGAAAATTCGAAAGTACGGAGCCGCATCACAACCTGACCCCACCACCCACTGCCAATTTCCATTATTTGCAGAAAGATCATAATCCAAAAGCCAGTCAGCAAAAAATCTTTCGCCTTTCAGCCAATGAATAAATAAATGTTTTGTGAGAAAACTTCCCACAACCATTCTGACTCGATTGTGCATCCAACCGGTTTCGCGAAGCTGGCGCATTCCAGCGTCCACTAAAGGATATCCTGTTTTTCCAAGAGTCCATTTTTTAAATTCAGCGGGCTGATCACGCCACGGAAGACGATCGTACGCCGATCGAAAAGACTGATCCACGACTTGGGGATAATGAAACAAAATCTGCATAAAAAATTCTCGCCAGATCAGTTCAGAAAGCCAAACATCCGAAACTTTCTGAGCTTGCTTTACTAGCTGCCGAACCGAAACAGTTCCAAACCTTAAATGAATTCCTAACTGCGATGTCGCAGGCTGCGCCGGAAAATTGCGATGGTCAGCATAGTTTGATAAAAGTGTTTTAGAAACTTGCGCGGGCGAAAAATCGAAAGCTTCGGGCGTAAAATTCATTTCGGATAAAGAAATCAACGGCGATTTTTTCTTTCGTGGGAAAAAATTTTTCTGGAAGCTTGCGCCATCAAACGACCCAAGCTGATCATTGCTACATAGCGAAAGCCATTTTTTTTTGTAGGGCGTAAACACTGTATAGGGCCTGCCGGATTCGGTCAGAATCTGGGATCTCTCGAAAACCACTTGGTCCTTGAAGGTTTTTAAATCTGAATTATTATCGGTAGCCAATTTTGAAATTTTTAAATCTCGGGCGATGGCCTGGGGTTCGTAGTCATGATTGCAAAAGATATTTTGAATTTGAACCTGACTAAAAAGCTGTTTGAAAATCTGCAAAGGCGATCCGTAAAAAACTAAAAGATCAGACCCCATTTCTTGCAATTGGGATTTCAAATTTTGAATCTGCTGCCAAATAAATAAAACCCGCCGATCTGCTTCGCGCAGATGTTTTAAAATCTCGCTATCAAAAATAAAAACAGGTACGACGGGCTTGCCTGACGACAGGGCTTTAAATAATCCGTGATTGTCATCCAGTCGCAGATCTCGACGAAACCAAAAAAAATTGAAGACTTGTAATTTCTCATCATTTAGGGATTCAATTTGAGATAAAAAATGGGCGTTGCTAAAGCTCATTTTTTTAAGTTTAATGAATCTTAAACTTAAATCAAGACCCAAATTTTTTATCTTCGAAAGTAAACACACCAAATCAAGGGCGCCAGATAAGGGGCGCCAGATGAAGAACACCAAGTGAAGGGCGCCAACTAAAGGAACCAATGGAAGATCCAAAAAAAATGTCTAAAATTAAAACTTCTCTTTTTATGCGAAGTTTATCTTTGGCACGAATGACGATTAACACTGGGTCGTCGTTGGCCTCACACGGGCTGACCTCGTGGATGTCATCTGATGAACAGAAAAAAGAAAAATGGGCGGAACTTTTGCGCTCGCAAGCCACCCAAATCTCTGGCGAATTGGGCGAGCTAAAAGGAAGTCTAATGAAAGCAGGCCAAATGCTTTCGATGTACGGCGAATATTTCTTGCCTCCCGAGGCCAACGAGATTTTAAAATCCCTGCAAGGGCAATCCCCGGCCGTTGAATGGTCACAAATAGAATCGGTGTTGAAAAGTAATTTGGGCGAGCTTTTATCAGATCTTGAAGTTGATCGGGAACCCATCGGAACTGCTTCGTTGGGTCAAGTTCATAAAGCCCGAATCAAATCGACCGACGAAATTGTGGCTGTCAAAGTGCAATACCCTGATCTTGACAAGGCTGTCGACAGTGATCTTTACGCCATTCGTTCTTTTTTGAGTTTGCTGAAAATACTTCCTCGCAGTATTGCCACCGACCAAATTTTTTCTGAAGTGAAAGAAATGCTACAACAAGAATTGGACTATGGCCAAGAAGCCAATTTGACCGAACGCTACGGAAAACTTTTGGTCGGAGACTCAAGGTTTATCGTCCCCAAAGTTTATCGCAAATATTCGACACCGAAAGTTTTGGTGACTTCCTTCGAAGAGGGTCTTCGTGCCGATGCGGTCGCCGTTCAAAATCTGCCACTGAAAAGAAGAAATCAGATTTCGATGGCCTTCTTAGAATTGTATTTTAAGGAACTTTTTGAGTGGGGCGTCGTCCAGACGGATCCGCATTTGGGCAATTACAAAATCAGATTGGGTGCCGACAACGACAAATTGATCTTGCTAGATTTTGGAGCCGTACGAACTTACCCAGAAGCTTTTTTAGTCCCCTATACCAAAATGGTTTACGCTGCCTTTCAAAACGATACGGCGCTGTTGGAAAAAAATGCTGAGGACCTGAAATTTTTGGCTGAAGGCGATCCCACAGATTTAAAAAAATATTTTATCGAATTTTGTATTGGCACCGTCGAGCCCTTTTTGACTTCAGAAAACCCCGGCCATAATCCTGAATTTTTAAATCTGCACGAAGAATACAATTGGAAAAAATCTGATCTTCCGCAGCGGCTCACAAAAAAAGTTTTTAAAATTATTCAAACTTTCAAGGTGAGGGCTCCGCCACGGGAAGTGCTTTTCCTGGACCGAAAAACCGGTGGTGTTTTTATTTTCCTGAAGGTTCTTGGGGCGCAATTGAATGCGCATCAGATGTTAAAAAGTTATTTAGAAAAAAAATTGCACATCAAAGATGGCGGTCAAAAAGAAGGACAAAAAGCTGTTCAGAAAAAAAATTAGTGGTGTGGATCCCAGCAGCCCTCTTTTTCAGATTCAATCTCTAAAGTGGCCTCGGCAATTCGAAACTCGTGGTGCAAAGTTTTTTTAACATTATTTTTTATCGCGCTGGTCTGGTTCATTTGCGTCGACGGCGATACGACCAAATGTGCCGTCAGAATATGAGAATTTCCATCTAAACTCCAAATATGAAGATGATGAACCTGTAAGATGCCGGGCACTTTCAGAATGGCAGATTGAACAGCATTTAAGGTCACGCCCTCGGGCAGGCCTTGCAAAAAAATTCGAAAAGACTGTCGCAGATTTTGAACGGCGTTATAAATGACCCAAATCGACAAGATGATCGCCAGCAACGGATCTAACCAATGAAAGCGAAAAAAATAAATAACGATCGCACCGACTAAGACGATCGCCCATCCTAGTAAGTCCTCGATAAAATGAAGGCTGAGAATTCGCTCCTGAAGACTTTGTCCGAGATCATGGCCAGATCCAAGTCCATGGGATACATCGTGGGAAACACCCTGGGATAGCCCGTGTGAGTGGGTGTGAAGGACGGGGGAATTTTTAATTTTTAACAATGAAAAGCCATTGATGAACAATCCTAAAATCGCAAAGCCGATCATTGCCAAGGGTTTTGTCTCAACAGGGTTTTGCAATCGTTCGATAGCTTCCCAAAAAATAAATCCCGCCCCGCCCACCAAAAAAAAGCCTAGTAAAAAAACGGATAAGAGCGACCATCGTTGGTAACCGTATGAAAAGTTCGGATCCCCGGCTTGCTCTGATTTTTTATGCATCCAGTAGGATGCAAGCAAGGCAATGGCGTCGCCAAAATCATGAAGTGCATCCGATATAATCGACAAACTATTAGTTATTAAACCGCCCAGAAGCTCAACGATCGCAAAAAATAAATTAAGTCCGGCAACAAAAAGAATTCGATTTTTCATTGAAGCATTGGAAGTGTGCTTAGATTTCATTCAGATATGAGTGTCGCCCATAGCCAAGGCAAAAATCAAAGGATCTTTGACAAGAGTTTTAATATCACTATAACCCGAAGAACGGGGGTCATTATGAAATCACGACACGGATTTATTTTTTCGAATGCTTTGGCAATGATCAGCTTGGTCGGTTTTTTAAGTGCGATCGGTTGTGGGGGCGTCCGCTTTACCGAAACCGACTCACAATCCATGTCGGGATTGACCTTGCCTGAATCGGCTAGTTTTTTATCCAGCTATCAGATGAAAGTCAGCGATTGGACTCCGCCCAGCCAAATCATCATTTCTAGCGAGAGTCTAAAATTATTGGGGACACTAGATATTCTGCCATCTGAAAACGCTAACTTGAATCTGATCGTAAATTTTTATGCCAGCAAACAATCGCCACCTTTAGAAAAAATTCGTAAAGACCTTAGCCAATCGGTTACAAAAATTTTAGCCAACTACAAAGAAGATAAAAGCACTAAAAAATCTTCCGTCGTCTTGGACGAATCACTAATGAAAGATTCTGTCTGGTGCACAAATCGGATGGGCGTTTATTATACCCATCTCACCGAGCTTCGCAAAAAAGGGAAAACTGTAGAGAACATCGATAGCGTTTTGTTCACCAGTTTGGATTCAAAAACTACTGGGACTTATTGCATTTCTTCGATTACCTTGTATTTGCCGGCAACAACTGAAGTGATCCGTCCTTAATTTAAATATTGCGAATGGATTTCACTGGGAATACCTTTGGCCGGTGGAATCCAATAGAGTCTATCTTCATAGATTTTTAAAATTTTTTGTTTTTTATACCCTTCTGGTTATTCTTTGGGGAGCTTGGGTACGGATATCCCACTCTGGCGATGGCTGCGGCAATCACTGGCCGTTGTGCGAAGGGGTGATTCTTCCGGCCAGAAATGCGGCGACAAAAACTTGGATCGAGCTCGCCCACAGAATAATGTCGGGAACGTTTGGAATTCTTTCCGCTGGTGTTTTTTTCTGGGTCAGAAGTATTTATCCCAAACGGCACGCCATTCGATTTTGGAGCGCACTTTCACTGGCGTTAACCATCACTGAAGCTTTATTGGGAGCAAAACTTGTTCTGTTTGGATTAGTGGGGTCAAACGATTCACCATTTCGAAGCTTCGCCATGGTCCTTCATTTAATCAACAGCCTAAGTCTGGTGATGAGTTTTCAAATCACCTCATTACTTTCTGGCAAAAGCCTATGGGAGAAACAAACGCAGCTGTCCACTGTTATCACCCCTACCCTGCTACGACGATTCAAACTGCTGGGGATTGTAGCTCTGGCACTACTGGCGGCCTCGGGATCGCTAGCGGCATTATCAAATACGCTTTTTCCTTCGACCGATTTGTGGAGGGGTTTAGAATCTGATTTTGCAACATCTTCCCACTATCTGTTGCGTTTAAGATTAATCCATCCGGTGCTGGGCCTGACAGCCGGCATTGGATTTTCGTTTTTGGCTTTCTGGTCGGCGCAATTTTGGCGAAAATCAGAAAAAACTTTTTTGCTTTCCAAACAAAGTCAGCGTTTGGGTGTTTTATTTCTTTTGGCGTTTGCCATTGGATTGCTGACTTTACTAAGCCTTGCGCCCGTTTTCCTAAAGCTAACCCATCTGACCATGACTTATTATTTGTGGATGGAAATTGTTAGGTGGGGATTTCTATTTTACTATCAGAAGTCCTCAATGAAAGAGTCTTTAAACAATCTCTCCCGAAGCTAACAACCCCGAAATCAATTTCACTTTGTGGTTGATGCTGTCGGTTTCTAAAATTAATTGTTTCATATCATTGTCGGCAACCAAGTACGAGGCATAGCAGCCGATCACTTCTTGCGGGGTTTGAATTTGATTTAAAAATTGCCCGCGCGCCTGAGGGTCAGGGATATGATTTTGAAGCCACTTCACCAAAACTTTTTGGAGCAAAAATAAATCTTCGGTTAAATTCTGATGCAAATCCAAATCTTCTTCCACGGGTGTGGCTTCACAGACAATAAATGTTTTTTCCGAGGCCAACACCTGACCCAAACGCGCTTTTCCATTTCCCTTCAGAAACACCAAAAGGCTTCCGTCTTTGCGGTCCTCGACAATCTGAGGAATGCCGTAGCCAACTATTGGCCTCACAAACTTCAGTGGCTCGCCCGACCGATAATTATAAAAGCGATCGGGCTCATCGACAAAACCGATTGCAACTGGAACTTTTTCGCTAATGGAATCGCGAATCATTTGAACATATCTAGGTTCAAAAACGTAAATTGGTTTCGATATACTGGGGTAAAGCAAAACTTGACTTAAGGGGAACACAAATACTTTCATATAGGACCATTGTCTCGTTATTGGGTCAGAAACGCGATGAAATCGTCATCAGGATGTCCCATTTTGATTTATTCGGCTTAAGATTTTTAGAAAGAAGAAGTAAACTTTAAATCTCTGACTACAACAATTATGATACGAATCCCACAATGAAAAACCAGCATCCACAAACAGTGATTTTTTTTGATGGTGTTTGCAATCTGTGCAACGCACTTATCGATTTTGTGTCTCAAAGTGAGAAAAAATCCCCGATTTTTATGGCCTCATTGCAAGGTGAAACGGCAGGCCTTTACCAATTAAAAAACCAACTTCCCGTTCGGCAGGGCCCAGATTTCCAAACTATTTATGTCGTGCAGTCTGGAAAGATATTTGAAAAATCAGATGCGATCATTGTTATTTTAAAAAATTTGAAAAAACTAAGTTGGCTGGGAACCGCACTAAAGGTTCTTCCCCGACCTTTGCGAGATCTTTCCTACAATTTTGTCGCGAAGAACCGATATCTTATTTTTGGAAAACGAAAGTCCTGTCGAATTCCTACTGCTGATGAACGACACTTTTTTCTTCCCTAATTTATTGGAGTAGTTTCATAATATAGTATGGTCCATTTCAGCGACTCGCATTTACTTTTACTTTTTTCTGGAATCGCTTTCTTTCTTTTTGGGATGCAGTTGTCGTCGCAAGCCCTTGAAAAATTAATGGCCAATCATATTTCGTCGCTGTTGAATAAACTTTCGCAAAGTCAGTTTTTAGCCATTGCCGTAGGCGTCAGCCTGACCACTTTGTTGCAAAGTTCAGGGGCAGTCACTTCGATGTTGGTCAGCTTAGGATCAGCAAGAGTCATCGCCTTATCGCAAGTGATGGGCGTTATAATTGGAACCGCTATTGGATCTACCTTGACAGTGCAATTGATCAGCTTTGATCTTTCGTCTTACGCGTTACCTTTGTTTACTTTTTCATTCGCGTTTTATTTTGTCGTCAAGAAACCAAATGTCAAAAATATTCTTCAAGTGTTAATGGGTTTTGGCTTGGTATTTATTGGCCTTGGGTTGATCTCTCAAGCATCCCATTTCTTCGCCAGCCAACAGGAACTAAAAAACTTTTTGACGAACATTAGAGAAAATCCTTACCTATCGTTATTTTTGTCAATGTGCTTTTGCGCTTTTGTACATTCAAGTGCCGTCACCATTGGACTGGCCATGTCGCTGGCGCAAGCTGGAATTATCACAACTAACGAGGCCCTTTTTTGGGTTTACGGCGCTAATATTGGAACAACTTCCACCGCACTTTTTGCGGCGATCGGCAGTAATTATATTGGCAAGCAAGTGGCTTGGGCGCATTTCTTTTACAAAACATTAAGCGTCTTGCTTTTTTTAATTCCCCCAATCCACGAACTTTTCGTGAGCATTCTGAATTCGTTTCATGCTCCCGTCACGCGGTCGATCGCCAATGGACATTTAATATTTAATTTAATTTCGGCAGCGATTTTCTTTCCGTTTATTCGCCCTGGGGCAAGATTTATTGAATCCCTTTTCCCAAAAGGTGAAAAAGAAGAATTCGAGGCCAAGTACCTTAAGCAAAATTATTACCAAAGCTCGGCTTTGGCGATTGGCTATGCCAACCGAGAAATTCTGCGTACGGCAGACATTGTTATTTCGATGATCCAAGATTCAGCCAAGCTGTTTGAAACCAACGACCCGTCGCTCATTGAATCCATTAAAGATCGCGACAACAAAGTCGATTTTCTTTACCGCGAAATTAAAATGTTTTTATTAGATCACGCCAATAAAAGCACAACTGTAGTCCATCAAAATATTATGAACATGATTATGTTTTTAAGTGATCTGGAACGGGCCGCTGATTCTATCGATATCAATCTGATTACTCTATCGGTGAAAAAACACGCCTTGAAATTGGAATTTTCGCAGGAAGGTTGGGATGAAATCAAAGTCCTGCACGAAGAGGTCATGCGTTTGGCTCAACTGGCGGTTAATTCTTACCAAAACCGAGCTTTGTGCGAAGAGGTCATCCAGTACAAACGCGAATTGGCGAAGCTAGAATTACAAATGCGCGAACACCATATTGGACGCCTGAACCGAGGTCTTCGCGAATCGATCAACACGTCATCAATCCATCTGGATTTATTAAGCGAGTATAAGCGCATAGCAAGTCTGATGTGCTCTCACGCCTACAAACAAAGTTAACTTTTTTAAGAAAAATTTTCCTTGCACCATTTGGCCCAGGCATTATTTAGTGTCTATGGTGTAACTGAGTCTGACACAAAAACTAAGGAGTTCCATTTGAGAACATGGGCGAGCCACTGGACAGTTTTAAATTTCGTAATTTTAATTCTTGGTTCAGGCCATTTCGCTTCGGCTAAAACCATAGTGTGCGGTGGTGACCAACCAGGGACTATAGGTGCAAAAATCTCTATTAGTTTTTCAGAAATGCCCAACGGGCGATTTTACGTAGATTTCGATCGATCCACAAATGGTGGAAAATTCTCTTCTGCTCGCCCTTTGGTGACTGGCCTTACCAGTTGTCAATTTTCTACGATCGACGAAAGAATTGTGACTTGTTCTGGTGGTCCTCGACGTAGTCCGAAGTATTTTCAAATTTCTCTGATTCAAGAGACCCACGCCGAGTCTTCGGCTGTTGCATCCCGATTCCAAATCACTGCGGTCTCAGATGAAATTGAGCCCATTAATCAAAAAGAACTTGATATTAGCGGCGTCTTTAATAGTTCAACCGACGTGCACTCTTCCTTTATGGAATTAAATTTTTCCCAACCCTACACGTGCACCTTTCAAAACGAACAAGAAAAATAAGGTAAAGCGGAGGTCATCACTTCTGACCATTCCCTGGGAAGTTAGTAGAAAAGTAACTTGCACCTTTTCAGAAAGTTTCTTCAAATATCTAAATGGAAAACAAGAAAACTGCTCTTTTAGTCTCAGCAAACGCACTAGCCCTAACCTACTACGAACAACAGATGCGCCAATTTTTTCCTGACGTTATCGTTTACCAAGCCTCCGATGCTTTAGATGCTATGGCTAAAATCACGAATGCGCCCCCCAATGCGATGATTATGGACTACGAACTTCCCAAAACTACCGCGGGCGAATTATCAGAGCGGATTCTTAGAAAGCCCCAGTTCGAAAAAATCATGATTGTGCTAGTTGCAGTCCTACCAAAAAAAGAACAATTCATCGACGAATTCGTCACAGGCCGCGTCCAGTTTTTGGAAAACCCCAATGACGATAAAGAATTCTCGACAGTAATTCGAAAAGCGTTGGGTCTTTCTACGGGCGAAGCGAAAGCTCCTGATTTCTCGATTGTTAAAATTTCGGCGGGAAAAATGTTTTTGACAGAAGGTGAAATCGCCGACGCCGTCTACATTCTACGCGCTGGCGAAATGCGAGCTTTTAGAAACATCGACGGCAAGGAAGTGGCCTTGGGTCCCATTCTGCCGGGCGAGTTCGTCGGTGAAATGGCTTACTTGAATCAACAACCTAGGTCGGCATCAGTTCAAGCTGTAACGGATTGTGAGGCCGTATTTATTCCGATGGGAACTTTCGAACGAGTTCTGTTGCAAAGACCGATGTGGTCAAAGGCTCTGCTGCATACATTATCTAAACGATTATCGGTTTCAAACGAAGCCAAGCTTTCTGTGACTTGATTTTACAAGAGCTTCACTTTCCAAGTGGCTTCTAAAATGGATTTCCACTCGTGAACCACGGAAGCCATTAAATCTTCGCCAAATTTTTTTGGATCTATCCCAAATTCCGACAGACAACACGTCGGCACCGGAGTGCCCTCGTTTGAAATATTTAGAGCTAAATGAATTTTTGCACTGACCGAAGAAATAGCCGCAATTGAAATACTTAATTTTCTTTTCTCGAAATAAAGATCGTCGCCCTGGCGGTCCAACGAAATCTGATATTCGGATTGTATGGTTTTTTGGGCCATGCAAACCATCAGCCGCTGAAGCGTCACCGCTAGCGGAAATGACTGATGGAAAACTTCCACAATAAAATGCAGCATATCTGCGCCTTGAATTTTTTGGTGCGCACGCAGATCTTCGATATCCAAAATATTTTCAGCGGGAATTTGGCAAGGCCCCCTGAATGCGACAATTGAATCGCCCATGACGCCAAAATTCTGATAGGTCCAAATCGGATTCATTTGAAGGCCATCGTACTTTATCGCTTGATCTAGCCACTGATGCTTCACAAAGATCTCCGAAATCCAAACACTTGGTTATTTAAAAATGCGCTCTCGGCGCGCTGACACGATTCACATCGCCCACACCATTTGGCGCGGCCCAAATAACAAGGCCAAATCAAGTCCCAATTGACCTCTAAAGACTCTCCTAATTTAACAATCTGAGTTTTATTTAAACCAATCGTATAACAATGAATTCTGGCATGGTTTCTAGTTGAAAATAAAAAGGAATCATTCACTTTTTTTAAATATTTGAATGAGTTGTCTGGAAACGTTTGTGCTTCTTCTTTGTTAAACCCTGGAATGATCAAATCAATATTCATGCTGTCCGCATAGGCCCCCGCCACGTTTAAAAAAACACCATTGCGATTGGGAACCCAAACACTTTTTGCAGACTTTTGACTGGTCTTAAAGTCTTTGATTTTAACTTGAGATCCAGAGGGTATTTTTTTATCCCCACGGGTTAAACTGGATCCCGAAATATCTGCCAAAAAAGGAAGCGCGACTGATTTCCAAGCAATTCCCAGCTGGGCACAAATTTTTTTTGAACACTCAATTTCTTTTTTGGCCGCTTTTTGGCCGTAATTAAAGGTCAGCGCTAATTTCACTTTAGTATTCTTCAGCGCACAGTAAACATTAACCGTGGAGTCCAATCCTCCACTTAGCAAAACTAGTGACGACTTCTTTCTAACATTCATGTCGCCGGATTTTTTCGCAGTTTTTCCATAAAAATCACAAACGGCGCGGCCACATAAATCGAAGAGTAGGTTCCAAATACAATCCCTATGCAAATAGCAAAGGCGATGTCTGAAACAGTTCCACCAGCAAATAAGTACAAGCAAAGCGCAGAAATAAAGGTGGTGCCCGAAGTAATAATCGTTCGTTCAACCATATCGTTGATCGCTCGGTTGATAATAAAGTTAATACCCCGATCTTTGTATAGATGCTCGGTTTCGCGGATACGATCAAACACCACGATCGTATCGTTCAACGAATAACCAATCAAAGTCAAAATCGCCGCCAGAATGGGAATATTTACTTCTTTACCGACCAAAACAAAAATCGCTAAAGTGATCACGGCATCGTGAAACAAACAGATCACTGCACCCGGGGCGTACTTGTAATCAAAACGAAGCGCGATATAAATCAGAATAACTAACAAACAATAAAAAACCGCCAAAAACCCATTGCGTTTCAGTTGTGCCCCCACCTGAGGACCGACGGAATCAACTCGGCGGATCTCTGGCGCATAAGCTTTTAAATCTGTTTCAATCGCGGCTTTCAATCGGGCCGTCGATTGGTTCTGTTTTTCATTGGTTTCTTTGTCAGTTTTTCCGTTTTCGGTTTGAAAACGAATAATAAATTCGTCTCCTTCTCCGAAAGCTTGCAAACCCACATTCAAAAGATTTTGTTTGTCGGCGACGGCGCGAACTTCGTCGATAGAAACTTTTTTATTCATTTTAACTTGAACTTCGGTGCCGCCGGTAAAATCAATACCGTAAGACACACCATGCAAGGCCAAGTAAACCAGGGATGCGACTACAAAAAGGACCGAGATTCCACCAAAAATTCCAATTTTGCCGACGAAATCAAACCGGCCAAAAGATTCTATCTGCTTTTTCATAAAACCAACCTTTAAACTGAAAGTTTTTTAACGCCAAATTTCTGCATTAAAACATCCACTAACACTTTTGAGAAAAACACATTGGCAAAAAGGGTCGTCATGATCCCAATCAGCAAAGTCACTGCAAAACCCTTCACCGGACCGGTTCCAAAATAAAGCAGCACAAAGGCTGTTGCGCCTGTTGTGATGTTCGCATCTAAAATGGCTGACATGGCTTTGCTGTAACCCTCTTTGACGGCAAGCTGAAAGCCGGCCCCTTTGCGAAGTTCCTCACGCATCCTTTCATTGATCAACACGTTGGCGTCGACGGCAAAACCTACGGTCAGGGCAATTCCTGCGATTCCAGGCAATGTCAAAGTGGCTCCCAGTGAGGTCAGCATCGCCAACACTCCCAAAATATTTAGCCCCAAAGATAAATTAGAAATTAAACCCATGGATTTGTAGCGAAGAAGCATAAACAGAATAATTATAATCGACCCGATCAGACTGGCGAACTCGGCCTTGCGAATCGAATCTGCACCCAGCGTTGGTCCCACACGACGTTCTTCAAGCTGTTCTAATGTGGTCGGCAATGCACCCGCGCGAAGTGAGGTCGCAATCATCTGAGCCTCTTCACGCATTTGATCCTGATTTCGCGAAGCTCCTAAAGTGATTACAGCTTCACCAGTACCTATTTCAAGTTTAATAGCTGGAGCTGTTTTAACAACTTTATCCAAAACCACGGCTAATCTTTTGCCCACATTTTGCCCGGTGATATTTTTAAATCCCAAAGACCCCGACGAATTAAACTTCAATGAAACTTGCGGAGTTCCAAATTGCGGATCAAAGCTAACAAAGGCGTCGTTCAAAACATCGCCCGAAAGCTGTCCGTCTAATTTCACCAAGTAAGGAATTCGTCCGGACTCTAAGCTTGTCGAATTTCCGGATTTTTCAAAATAGACCACGGTTTTCTCTGGCAGTTTTCCTTTTAAGTCCTGATTGATACGAGCGACGTAATCTGAATACTTAAGACTTTTAAAATCGTAATTTCCTTTTTTCTCAACTTCCGTGATCCAATCGGCAAGTTCTTGCGGATTTCGTTCTTCGACCAGCATAAAGTCTAATTTTGCGGCGGTATTGATCAACGCTTTGGCGCGCTCGGCATCGGCCATCCCAGGAAGTTGAACTAAAATTTTATCGGGACCTTGCTGAGAAATGCTTGGCTCGGCCACCCCAAATTCGTCAATTCGGTTTCGAATGGTTTCTATCGATTGTTGAATCACGCGATTTTTATAATCTAAAAGATAAGCGTCGAAATACCGATAAACTAACACTTCTTCTTTATCAGACATTTTCTGCAAGGTGGTCGTATAGCGTTCATCCATCAGTGCAAGCACTTTAGCTTTGTCAGCGGCAGCGAACGAAATTTCAATCTCGCCCTGATTTTCAGGCAATACTTTAAGATCACGTAAAATGATACTTTTTGCGCCCATTTCAAGTTTGATCGAACTGACCAATCGCGAATAACTTTCTTTGACCACGCTATCAACATCAACACCCATCACCAGATGCAGACCACCTTGAATATCCAAGCCGTAGTTCAACTTTTTCGTCGAAGGCCACCAGACTTTTTCCGTATTCAAAAAGTTGGGGACAAAACCAATCACTATCAGGAAAAATCCTAAGAGGGCCAGGGTCACCCGCAGTTTGAAAAATTCTACCATTAATTCTGTCTCCTTAAAAATAGGGAATTAAAATATTTGCCAATGCCTTGATGGGATTTAGGCTTTTTTCGGCGAATCAGCCAAAAGCGCCGCTTGTGAACCGGCGATTTGTTTTTTCAAAACTTTCACCTGGATGCCGTTGGCGATTTCAAGACTAACGATATGTTCAGTCAGCCCCTCGATGCGGCCCAAAATTCCGCTGTTAGTAACAACCTGGTCGCCGCGTTTTAGCTCGCCAATAAAGCGATCGTGATCTTTGGCTTTCTTGCCTTGCGGGCGAATAATCAGAAAATAAAAAATCGCAAAAATAAAAACAAAGGGCAGAAGCATTTCTAAAATATTGGGCTGGGCATTTGTAGACGTGGGCATCAAGAACCTCTTTTAAAAAAGTCGAAATTAAACTTTTTCATTTTTTCCCAGTAAAATCAATACCTGCAAAACGCGTTAAGCAGAATTCCTTGAATTCGCGCCAAGTTCCTTTTTCGATATGTGATCGCGCTCGTTTCATCAGCTGCATGTAAAAATAAAGATTGTGGTAGGTGTTCAACTGACTGCCCAACATTTCTCCACTTAAAAATAGGTGGCGTAAGTAAGCCTTTGAATAGTTGGTGCAGGTCGCGCAATCGCACTCGGGATCCAAAGGCCCAGGATCTTCTTTGTATTCTGCACGCTTTATACTGACTTTGCCGGACCACGTATAAATAGTCCCATTGCGAGCGACTCTGGTGGGAATTACGCAGTCAAACATATCAATGCCGCTATCAATCGCTAAAATTAAATCCAGCGGAGTTCCAACCCCCATTAAATATCTGGGCTTATTTTGCGGCATCAACGGCACCAAATCTGGCAAAAGGTGATGCATCAGTTCGATGGGCTCACCGACGCTAAATCCACCCAGCGCGTAGCCGGGCAAATCCACCGACGTCACTTGTGACAGAGAGTACTTCCGAAACTCTAGATTCAATCCGCCTTGCACGATTCCAAACAAAAGGGCCTGGGTTCTGGTCATGGCCTGATGCGATCGAACTAGCCATCGATGAGTGCGATCCATCGAATTTTGGATTTGTTCATTCGTGGCCGGGTAAGACAGACATTCGTCAAAAGCCATAACGATGTCGGACCCTAGATCCATTTGGATCTCCATACTTTTTTCTGGCGAGATAAAATGGGCGGTGCCATCCAGATGCGATTTAAATTGCACGCCCTCTTCGGTGATTTGACGAAGTCCTGCCAAAGAAAAAACTTGGAAACCACCGCTGTCCGTCAGAATCGGTTTTTTCCAATTCATAAATTTGTGCAAACCACCCAGTTTTTGAATCAACTTTTCGCCGGGCCTTAAATGCAGGTGATAAGTATTTCCCAAAACCACTTGCGTGCCGCAATTTTCTAGATCTTGCGGGGTCATCCCTTTGACAGTGGCCTTTGTTCCCACGGCCATAAAAGTCGGGGTTTCAAATGACCCGTGGTGGGTGTGAAAACGACCCCGGCGAGCTTTTTCATTTTTTGCAATCAGTTCAAAGGTTCCAATTGGGGATTTCATCGAACCCAGACTGATAGATCACCGTAGCTAAAAAGTCTAAACCTTCTTTCGATCGCAAACTGGTAAGCTTTTTTAACTTCTTCTAGCGAGACAAAAGCTGCGACCAAAGCTAGAAGCGAAGTCTTCGGGAAATGAAAATTGGTCATCAATTTATCCACCACCTGCCAGCGAAACCCTGGCGAAATAAATAAATCTGTTGAACCCCACCAATCGCCGTTGGGTCGCTGCTGTAAAATTCCCAGCGCAGCACTTTCAAGTGTTCGGGTTACGGTGGTTCCCAATGCCCACACAGAATCCCCTTGTCGGCGCGCTTCCAGTATCGCTTTCCACGTGGTTTGTGGAATGTACGAAAGTTCGCTATGCAGTTTATTCTGAGCGATCATCTCTGGGGTTAAAGGCAAGAATGTCCCCAGGCCCACGTGCAACGTTACTTCGTGGATGTGCACTCCACGTTCGCGCAAAGTTTGCAGGTCGCTTTGTGCGAAATGCAAGCTGGCCGTGGGGCTAGCCAAGCTTCCAGGAACTTTGGACCAAGCCGTTTGATACCAAGCTTTGTCTTTGGCGTCCGCGTGACGAGAAGCGCGCATTTCTTGAATGTAGGGCGGCAAAGGGATTTCGCCAAACTGATCAAAGTAATCTTTGGTCAGCTTTTCAGAAATATCTAAAATTTGTGGGCGACCTTTTTGTCGCAAGGTCGCGGTGATAGTTTTTCCAGACGGACTGGGCAAAGGAAAGCTCTGCCCAATTTTATATTTTTGCGCGGGGAAAAGGACTTCCCAACTTTCCGTTTTATTTTGAATTTCATTTTGAGTTTGATTGGGGGCTTTAACCTGAATGACGTCTAGGCCGGTGTCCCGGATACCGATGGAGTTCAAGAATAAAATTTCAAGATCGCCAGCAAAAATTCGGCGTTGAACAACTTGAGTGTCGTTGATCACCAAAACATCTCCAGGCTGGAACTGTTGCAACAGCGACGAAAAAGAGATCTCTTGAGACTGCGGATCTCCGATCAGATGCCAAAGCACGCGGCAGGGATTGATCGGATATGTAGCGATCAGTTCGGCAGGGAAATTAAAATCAAGATCTGAGATTGTCAGGGGATTCATCGACGTTGGATATAAAAAAAGCGGAAGCTTTTATCAAGCTTCCGCCTCAAAAGAAAGTTCAAGGGAACCACCTAAACCTGGAACTCTCTTATAAAACATGAACCGAACAACCCATGTGAATTTCAAGGAGGACATCACATGATTTAGAACTAAAAATTACGCTCTTTAAACCGAGCTCCTATCGGAAGCCCGAGCTTTCATCCGTGAAACCTCAAACTCCACTCTTTCTTGACTTCGGTTTCTTCATCCTGAATCAACCGCTCATGCTTAAAAGACAGGCATGCCAGCCCGATGGGTTAACGCCCGGGAAATAAAATTTTATTTTTTTAAAAGTGACAAAAAGATTGGATCCAGGGCATCTTTAAAGGCTTAAAAGCCCTTCCCTAAAGTTTGCGCGGGTGGTGGAACTGGTAGACACGTACGTTTGAGGTGCGTAAGCCGAAAGGTGTGGGGGTTCGAGTCCCCCCTCGCGCACCAACTTCGAAACGGATCACGAAACGGAATCGAATGAAAATCATCAAATCGAAAATCAAAAAATAAAAAGCCTGAGCTGATTTGGCTTCGTTCCCTGACGTTGGAGTGTTGAATATTTTTGTAAGAAAAATTGAGAAATACGCTTTTATCTTCCAGAGTTTCGAAGACCTCGCCATATTAGATCTCTTTCACATTACCTCTAGATTTTCGTAGTTATAGATCCCGCAGATTAGGTTAAATCGGAGAGCAAATCTTTTGCGTCGATTTCGATACTTGGTATTGAGTATTTTAAATTTTTTAAGATGCCCAATGAC
>JANYDD010000075.1 GCA_025359945.1 Bdellovibrio sp.
TATGCCTCTCCGGTTGACTAAGGTTCGACCAGATTCCGCAGTGTTAGCGGCTTTCCTTGGGATACGATGCCGAGCAGGGTGCTGAAGGCAGCCATCGGATGTTCTCGTCGATTATATCGAAAAACGTATTCGTTAAGATAGCTTTGCAAGTACTTTGGATTTACTCCGTGATGAGTTCCATTTAACCAAGTCTTCAAATTTCCAAATGCCCGATGGATGTGTGGAGCGTACTTTTTTTCGCCCTCAATCAGTACTTGAACCGTTCGATTGTGTTTATAGCCCTCAAGCGCGTATTTTGAGTAACCCCGCCAACCATCGCTTTTAACGACTGACTTTTTCTCAACATTTTCATTCAAAAATTTCTTGATATTGACCTCATCTGCAGACTTTAAAATTTCAAGTCTAAGTCGGCCAGCTCGCTGTCTTAATTCACCAGATTTCGTTTCATATTCCACAACCTCAACGGCTCCGGCAATAAGAACCTTGTTTTCATCCTGGCTAACCCCTCGACCTTTCTTGGTTTTCGACGGTCCGCCGATATGGGTCTCATCGGCTTCAACAATACCTGACAACAAACTTCTATTCGGAGCAACCATTCCTTGTCTCAGGCGATGTAGTAAAAACCACGCCGTTTCGCTGTTTTTAATACCCAATTGCCGCTGAAGCTGAAGAGCACTTATTCCCGGTGTATGTGTAGAAATTAGATACGCAGACCAAAACCAAAGTCGAATCGGAAGATGTGACCGGTGCATAATCGTTCCGGTTAAAAGTGACGTTTGGCGATGACATTTCGAACATTCGTGCCGTTTATATTTTGGAAGCCACCAGCCTGATTTGTTTTTACACTTTGGACAGGCAAAACCATCAGGCCAACGGTGTTCAAGTAAATATTCAAGGCAGGCTTCGTCAGAATTGAACTGCGCTACAAACTCTAAAAGTGTTTTAGGATACTTTGGCTTAACCATCGACTGAATGTATTTTAGACATCAACCTTAGTCAACCGGAGAGGCATATGATCCAAATATAGGTTTGATTCCCGCTGAACAAATTCAGAAACTAAATTGGGAAGATTTTCAGTCGGCGATGCCCAGTTGTTGGATGCTAGCTAGCCCAGGCGATTTTAATTTGCGAAATGCTTATAACGATCCCGAAGAAGAATCTGACTTTGGATCCAATTTAAGATTGGGAATGAAAATTCTAGTAGTCAGTAAGTTTTTAGATCCAGGCTTTGACTTTCGGCACGCCGAATTTGTAACAGAGTTTGAAACCACGACGGCAGTTCGTTTCAAGAGTCCGCACCGGTCAGAACCTGCGCCTTAAAGGTTTTTTTCCCCTGGATGCGGTCGAAAAAATCGCCATCGAGTTTATTTTTTTTTTGCAAGTTTGCTGAATTGCTGGATCATTCGATCCAGCTGGGACAAAAACTGGGATTTGGCTTTTTTATCCATGGGCGAGGGCCCGCCGTGATTTTCGCCGATATGACGAAGATTGGCCATCAATTCTCGCGAAGCCAGGGCATGGCCGATATTGTCTTCGGTCAGCTCAAAACCTTTGGGTCCAAGCACGCCAGCTTTTTTTTTCAAACAGCGATCCGCTAAAAGAAGATCAGCGGTGATAACAATATCATTTGGGTCGACAGAGTTTGCAATCCAATCGTCGGCGGCATCAAAGTCACTACTAACAACGACCATTTCAACCAGCGGGGTAGGCGGAATTTTCAGCCACTTGTTAGCGACCACCAGGACTTTGATTTTGTATCGAGCGGCCACCTTGTAAGTTTCGTCCTTAACAGGGCAGCCGTCAGCATCGATGTAGACTTGCATGGGTTCTAGTCTAGTGGACCAGGCTCAGGAAAGGAATTTGAAAACGTACAAATTCCCGCTTTTGCTGAGCATTCGGCAATTTATCTAATGGATCTAATTCCGTCTGCCAGAATCGCGCCAACCGCTTTTCGGACTTGGGCTTCGCGGGCCAATCGGACACTGTCGCGATCTTCGGAAACCATGTCATCTCGCCCTTCACGAGGTTCTGATTTCTCAAAATTCGCCAAGATTTCTTCATCCGAAATACCTAAAGCCCTTTGGTCGCGAACAAAGTATTCGGCCTGGTCAGCCAGTTGCTGATCGATATCAGACGTGTCTCTAATCATCGTGCCGGGTTTAATTGCCGAGAACTTTGAATTCAGGGCAATAGCGCTAAATCCAATAGCTAGAGAGCCCAGGGCCAACGCCACACGGGTTGCTGATATCAATTCAATTTTTTTCATAATTTCCCTTTCAGTTGTTAGTGTTCAATCCGGGATCGGGAAAAGTTCTAACACCGATTTATCCAGGTGAACAGTTTTTTAAGGGAGGCCTTTCAAAATCCAAGCCATCGCCAAAATCGTTCTTAACTGGGGGCCGCAAGGATCAAATGTCGAACTTTTAGACCGGTGACTTTTTTTGAAATCGATATCCGGCGAATTGACTTTAGAGAACTTTGGGACATCAGCGACATATTTGCCGAAAATGAGCCCCACTCTTTCTTTTTTTTACGCAAAAACTCCACGTTTTTTGGAAAAATCCCTTGATCGGATGGCGAAAGCTTTGGTGATTGACCACTTTCGCACCTGGATTTGAAATCAATTCGATGCCATTAATGAGAGTGTTTCAATTTGGCACGGATTTGGAGTTGGCTTGATTCTTGAACATCTTTTGAAAAAGGCGACCTGTCCCAGCGAGGCAGAATCACCTTGCGACAATCATATGAGTTGGGTACTCACTTTCTACGCAAGTTCGGAAGCTATCGAGGGAAAAGGAATTATATGAAGAATTCTAAAATTTTGATTTTGACCCTTTCAGGCTTTTCGGGCTTCTTGATTTCATTTTTGATTTCAGTTGGGTCCTTTGCCGCAGAAATTTCTAGGAGCATGAGAATTTTTAACGGAATGGTCGC
>JANYDD010000097.1 GCA_025359945.1 Bdellovibrio sp.
TGAATACAACTGGTCATTAATACCCGTTGACTCAAACTCAATTAATAATTTAGAACAAGTCAGGAAACAAAATCAAATTAACGATGTATTAGAAAATCTTATACATTGAACTCGCAGACACAAAAAAAAAGACGCTACCGCCTGTCCACAAGCCAGCGCAAAAAATAAAAAAGTCAGAAAAAAAAGCCCGGAAAAAAAATTTCTCATAAATTCTTTTCGGCGTGTTTAAACGAATTTAAACAGGACTGAGGCCCAGTCACGCCACTAAAAGCCGCGCTTTCATGGCAAAATAACACCCCCGGAGCCACTAACTAAAATCCTTACACTGTTTTTTTTCCACGGATGTGCTAAGATCCGGCACCTCAATGTTTTTTAACCAGGAGTATGTATATGAAAACAGGTTTTCGAAGTATCTTACTTGCCGCACTGACACTGGGAATTTTTTCTGCACACCGAGCGGTGCAAGCTGCTCCCGATGTGCCGATTGTGCTGAATGCGGCTTACGATAGCTTGGATTTGCAAGCCAAGAATCAAGAGGATCTAAAACTTTTGCAAAATTTTTTGCGAAGTTTTAATCAAGCTTCACAGTTTGATGACGCTGAAATCTCAAAGGCGTTCAAAACACTTCGTCGAATTTACGGGCACGCAATAACTGGGTTACCGTCGAGATCAGGTTCAGTCACTCCAGATCCAGTTTCGCCGATTTCTTCGCTCATGGGTACCGAGATGGACCGATATGATCGTGCTGAATTTGCGCAAGCTGCTCAAACCTTGAGAAAAGCAGGTCTTTGGCCAGGGCAAAGTAATACTGAATTTGTAATGGCAATTGAAACTTACCGTTTGATGTCACAAATACAAAAACCTGGTTTGCGTGTTCGTGCTCGCTCTCAAAAAGAGATGATCGGCGACCTTATCGGGGTTAGCTCAAATGTGCGATTATTTCTTTCAACTTATTTGGGGGTTACCGCTTTAGGACAGGCATCCGATCAAGACCCTAAAGCCTTCATTGGAATTCAGTTGAATAATTTAGCCTTGGAACTGATCAAAGAAACTGCGCTTCCGGTAAGTTCAATAACCGAGGCCATGGTGCCTAAAGCGTTCAATTCAAAATTTGCACATCTATTAGCAGAAGCTAGAAATTTTCAAGTCCCAGTTGCAAAGATCAGTCTACTTGAGTTTGCAAAATACTTAGAGATTTTTCACCTAGGCCGCATGGGGGTTAATGTTTCGGAAATGGTCGAGAAACTGCGTACAGGGGACCACCGTGAGATTATCATTGCCAATAAAATAGGTGTTGCCAACCAATGCAGATTCGCTTCTTGGCGATGAAAAAAGATATGCCGACGAGTATAGTTCAGATTTCCAAGCAAAGTACGTTACTGGGCAAACTGAACTCAGTTTGAACGGCGCTTTTGAGACACTCAAAGTACAAGCTTCGGGCGAAGTTTTGCGATTTATGCAAAACTTCTTGAAAACAATGAAACCAAGCAATTTAGATGATGCCCGAATTGTCCTGGCGTTTGCTGGACTTCGGAAATTAGCTCAATACCGGCCTAGTCGCGGCGATTCAGGCGATATGGCATATAGCCGATTGGAATTCCCGGGCGATGTTGCTCCAAAACAAAAGGATTTGTTCGAAAAATCTAGGGCTGCGATCACTAAACTTTCAAAAACGCTTTGGCCAAGCCAAGCCTTTACTGTGGTTGATTTTCTTAAGCAGGTGGAGACTTACAAAATTCGAGGCCAAATTAACGAGCCCGGGATTTCCGCTCGAAAAAAAACCGCAATGGAAATTGTTGAGGACCAAATTCACGTCAGAAGCCAAAGACTTGCCTTTTTAAAAGCTGCCTTACCTGGAAAGTCGGGCGAACCGGGAACTGGAATTAATGATCTTAATTTTAACGTGAAAATGGACCAACTTTTGAACAGAATTGTGGAGGGCTTTCATTTTTCGGTAAGCGACGTGGAAGAAGTTTTAATTAACAAGGAATATGTTCAAGAATATAAAGAACTAGTATCCAAAATGATAAAAATTGACCCGAAACTTGTCCCTTTGGATTTGGTCACAATGGTTCAATACTACGAACTTCTCAAGCTCGGGCAAATTTCGAGTAATGCAGAAGACTTTTTGAAAGCTATCAGCCAGATTGAGAGCGAAAGAGTCGTGCAATTGTCGCGCAGACTTGGTGTTGAAGCCGACGCGAAAGTTGCTGAACTTGCTAAATCAAGTTTTGATTCCGCAATCGGAGTTCAAAAAGTTCGAGGCTCAAAAGCAATCCAAGTTCAGACGATGTTACCTATTGCTTTGGGCACAAGTTCTTCCTATAAATTGATTAAATGTTCTAGGTTGTAAGAAAATAAAAAGAGAATTCTAGTTTAGAGCTGAGAACACTTCTTGGCTCTTTTTTGATTGCGAAAGCGTGTGAGTGAAAAATGCTCTGGCGGGATCCACTGATCCATCAGTTCTTTCAAAGCGACATCGTTTGTTTCGCTGACCATTTTAGCTGCCAAAAAGCCTCCTAGAAAACACCAACTGCCACCGTAACCTTGCGAACCTACAAAAGCTGCAACCCTTTTATCATTTTGGTTGTCAGAGATATAGTCCGCTACCGGAATTCGATCCCTGGTAAAACCAAATGGGCCGGCCCAGGTTCGGTAAGCGGGCTTATTGCGCGATTGGGGAAATCGCTGGAAAAACTCTTCCGCAACCCAAACGAAAGTTTCTTGGGAATACGGAATCAAATCGGGATTTTCGGTGTAACGATCAGGTCCGCCGCCGATGACTAATGTCCCGCGTGGAATTCCGTTAATATCAATGTACTGCGCGCTCAACGGGAAATTATAATAAAAATCTCCGTCATGGCCCGTGATCGTTAGTCCTTTTATGGTGTTTTCGACGTCTTTATAGGCTGATACTTGGCTGACGTATGAATCAACAATCCCGTTAAACTTTTTCATCATCAAGTGCGTGTAAGCGTCGGTTGCAATAATCACTTTTTTTGCGAATACGACACGTTCTTGTCGATCAAGATAATCGGCAAAACTATTTGACGAAAATAAGGCGATAAAAATTAAGAGTGTTTTCATGACACATTCCTAAAGTTTGTATCGTTATCAAAGTCTTTTTTCTTTCTAAAAGACTTAAAGACGCTCATAGCGTGGT
>JANYDD010000106.1 GCA_025359945.1 Bdellovibrio sp.
CAATGATTTCCCATTCCTCTTCCTTAAGGTCAGTGGGATATCGTTTTCTCATTCTTAAATTTTGATTTTTATTGCGACGTTAGGCTAGATCTGCAGGACCTAAGTCTGTAGCGCGATACTTCTTAAACACGCTCTTAGAAAGACTCAAAACCGTGGTCTAGTTTTAACACCGTTTGGATCAGCTTAGCGGATTTCAAATCTTTATTAGTTTCAATTTTGGGCAAGGAAATTAATTGTTTTCTACGTTAAAGGCTTTACTGTTCGATAAAGTTGGCTTGCTGGCCTTTGAGATTGATTCTTCGATTCATCATTTTGAAGATCGAGTCTTGGGCCACGCCGATCGGTTCGCCGTTGTACATCTTTGACATTCCGGCAACTTGCGCGGGGTCTCGGTCAATCGCCAGTTTTTCTTTTTCTTCGGCCGGCAAATCTAGATTCCATTGGGGCAGAACCATCGCCAAGGCCTTGCCTGAAGGTCCGCCACCCATTACGCCGTCTTGCACGTCAGTGGTTTTTAGCGCAGCCTGACTGGCGTTTTTCATATTGTCGCTGAACTGTTTAATTTGATCTTTGGAAAATCCTGTGGATTTCATTCCTTGCGCTGAAGAAAATTGTTCGGCTGTATAGGATTTACCGTCGGGCATTGTGACGGTCCCTTTTTTAAGGTCCATTTTAACCCCTTTTTTCGCGAGGTCATTTTGCATTTTTGCGATCGCTTGGTATTCGGGCGTGGATTCAATCCGATCGTTGCTGGATTCAATCCGATCGTTGCTAAGACCCAAGGTTGGCGAGCTAACACTTACGGCGTTTGCGGTGTCGCTTCCCTTCTTCTTTTCCTTCAACATCTTTATTGCCACACCAGACGCAAGCAATGCGCCACCAGCCCAAAGCGCCGTGCAAACAGAAACTGGTCCGCACTGTATCGCCTGATAGACGCAGAATGCGGCAGCGGCAACTCCTGCAACGGCTCCAATTTTTGCCGTGCTATCAGCTTTTTTACCTTGGGTCTGTGCAGAAGTGTTGGGGTTATTTTTAATCAAGTCTTCTGTGGACATCCCTTTGATCGGAGCAGGCGCACCAGTGCTTCCATTCGCAGGATTAAAACCTTTTTGATTTTGACCCCAAAGCGGAAGCGACAAAAAATAAAACACGACAAAAAAAATTCGCACAAAAAATTTATTTTTTAGTTTCATGTTTGATTCCTATTTTTCGAGGAGCGTAGATTGCGAATTTAAATACTGATCGCGAATTTTTTGCCAATTTGATTTCCCGCCGGGGCCAGTGACCTGATTGTTCCACAACGCGTCGGCTGAGGTGGGTTCGCGAGAAGGATCATTGGCGCCCCCAGGTAAAAAACTTTTAAATTTGTTACTGGCTATTTTCTCAGCAGATTGGCTTCCACCGCGACCACCGCGCCCGCCGCCACCGCCAGAATAATCTCCACCCAAAATATTAGTATTCAGTTTAGATGGAAGTCCCAAGGCCGATCGCGATTGGTCCACGCTTCCGCCGGTGCCAGCAACGGCGCCAGAGGAAGCCGCTGTCCCTAAACCAGACCCGCCACCACCTGAAGATTTACCACCGGCAATTCGACCCGCAGAACTAGAATTTGCACCGCCGTCAGTAGTCGGCGTCAAAGCCGAGGCCGACACCACTGAAGGTGTCGATTGATCTGAATCCCCGCGAGCTAACTCGGCGCCAGGACATCCCGCAGTTCTAGGGCTACGATCACAAATGCAATAAATATTATTCTTAGCCTGAGCAGGATCACTACAATTAACAGAAGTATCCACCGCCGCAGTGGCAGTGGCAGTAGCAGTCTCACACTTTTTCGCAGCATCCTTACTCAAAAAACCAGAAACAATCCCAAGCCCAGCCCCCACAAGATTAGTGACACTGCCCTCGCAAGCGGCAGCGATGCGCTTCAGTTTCTTGCATGGTTTATCTGCAGCTTCTTTGAACGCTGCCGGTGAAGTTGTGCCAACGGCCATTGTTGTTTCGTCGAAAGGGGTTTCAGAAGCTGTACTGCACGTCATTTCACAAGCGACTAGCGCTGCGCCACAAGCGGCATTGTAAGCAGTTAAGCTGTTTGTGATAAATTCCACTGTTTCTTTGTATTTGCTGCAAATGAGTTTTTGACCCGTCATTTGTTTAATCCCGGCAATAGAAACCTCAAGGTATCCTGCGGCCCCGCGAAGGTGAGGGCTAAGCGCTTCAAGACAAGCCCCTCTAGCAAGTTCTGCCATTTTTATGCATGATTTTGCTGCAGTGCTAGCCCGACCATTAAACATTTCTTGCGAACTACCATTGGGAGGATTGCCTCCTAAAGCGCTATTAATAACTGAAAATGAAATGGGATCATCGGCTTTTCCGGGACCGTCCGTTTGGTCTTTTAAAGCCTTACCAATTTTATCCTGGCAAAGAATTCCCCAGTCCATCATTTTATTAGACCAACTTGAGGGCAAATTTTTACCAAAAATTTTGCAGTCCTGCTTAGGAGATTCCTTCGCTGCTTTTTCATCAATATCACAAGAAACAATATTAGATGAAGCCGCGTGAGCAAATGCTCCGCTCATCACGAAAGCAGAAATTAAAAAAAATCGATTTCTAAAAATAGAAAGCATTTATCTCCCCACCAGATACAATCAGTGTATCGGGTCAGATTCGAAAAAATCCCAATTTTCTCAAAGACCGTTTCAACTTGAGACAAAAATTTCAAGGCAAAGAATTGATTGCAAAAGTTTAAGCAATCTTTAAAGCCAGCAAAGCTTTTGCAACATCCCGAACACCAACAAAATACGAATTAGAAACCAGCACTAAAACAGCAACATCAAAGTCAATAAAGCGAATAGACAATCGCATAAATGTCCCAATGAGGACAAATTAGGATAAATTAGGACAGAAAAATGTCTCAATTAACCCGCCCCAAAAAACTTCCTGCGACGAAGCCCTAATAGAGTTCCGCCGAAGCCGTGAGAATAAAACTCCCTTCTTTTGGAATCTCTGCGGGGGCCGGACGCCCCCCTGGCCAAAGGCCAGGAGCAGCCCGAGGCAGGAGCCGTATTCCAAAAGAAGGGAGTTTTATTCTCACGGCTTCGGCGCACCACTCTCTAAGTTCAAGGAGGTGGATTTTTGATTGGCCCCGCAACACCCTTGCCCCCAAGTTCAAGCTCACTACCCTGCAAAAAAAGCTTATCCACAATTTTCACCGAATACCCAGTTCTGCCGCCAGCAATACAATTACCAGTTGTCGCTTTCTCGGCCGGCGCATCTTCAGGAACTTCGTAAACCTTTGCGCAATTGCCGAATCGTTCAGGATCCATTGCAACTTCTCGCGGCGATTTGGATTGGAAGCTAGTCAGCAGCTGACCAAAGTCATGCAAAAAGTAAGTCTGCTTTTCGCCAATATCCATCAATGAACTTTTCGCCAAAATTGCAATTTGATCTTTGACCGAAAAAGAAATTAGTTTTTTATCAGGATCTTTATTGCGAGCGCCTAAATCCCCGCGAATATTAAATCCCCATTCAGATTCTCGATTTTTTAATCGGACTAAATAATTACGGTAAAAATCGGGCTCGATCGAATAATAGGTTTGATCAAATTGATTGGGCGCGATGGCCAGAATTTCAAGTTCGCGCATTTTTCCCGGCTGTGCGTTTTTCGCTGAATCCCATGCCAAACTATCGCCAGAATCGCCGATCGTATCCAAGTTTGATTTTTTCGGATCTGCAAGATGGTCCCACCAACTCAATTTTAAAACATTGTCGTCGACAGAATTCTGAATGCCTTTTGCAAAATTCCCGGTAGCTAGTTTCGAATTGACTCCTAGGGCGTCACCCACGAAGCGACTGAAATTTCCTCGGTGTCTCTCATCACGATAGTCGATATCGGTTTGGCCCGGCAGTGCCCGCGGCGGCAAAAGCTCATCGATCTCGCGGCCTTGATCAGAAAATTTCGAGCTTTGCGACCATTTCTCTTTGTGCCAGGGACCGATGCGTCCGCCGAAAGGCTTTGCATAAGCCCGGGCAGTCAAAGTGATACTTCCAAAAGGCGCGAACGGAATTTTTGGAGTGGCCTGTGCTTCGAAACCAACGTATCCCATGCACCAGGGATTTTTCTCGAAACCAATCGTTGATTTCAGCAGTCTTGAATTAGGAGTCGCATCGGTGGGTTCGGCCACATAGGGCAAAAGTTCTGGTATAGAAGTACTAAAGGGTTCTTCCAAATTATTGGGATTGGGGGCATCAGCTGCGCGTCCAGTGTTGATAAACTTTGGCAGAAATCGCACAACGTTTTTTCCGTCTTCGTTACATTGACCTTCCATCACGCTGTACAAAGGCAAAATAAAAATTTCGGACAACCATCCTGGAGTGTCTAAGTCGTTGCCGCTAGATTTGCAGTCGCCCAAACCTAAAGAGTTAACAACTTTAATTCCATTTCGATTTAACCCGTCCCGATTTTGCGGAGTTAAATTATTCTCTAAAGTTTTGATCATCCCCTGGCGCATGCTGGCCCCATCAATGTCGATTAAATCGTCAGAAGCCTTGGACATCAGATTTGCGATTTTAAGCAAAAGTTTTTTTCGATTTGCAATATCGGTTTTGTATCCATAAATAAATCGAGCCAACGAATAAAACGAAATATTACTTTTATGGCGGCAGGTGGCTTCCGATTTTTCTGTGGCCACTTTAAAAAGTTCATCCACACCAAATTGAAAACTAATCAGGGATTTGTAGAGATCAAGATCAGTCGACGTTAAACTAACCCGGCCGGGCAGGGGGATTTGAACTCCCAAGACATCGCGGCAATAGGTTTCGTTGGCATTCAAAAAATTAAAAGGCGCGTAGGCAATACAAAAGGACGGCGGAAAACCTAATGGCGCCTCCGTTTCTTCCCCCGCGCGAAAAGCTTTTTCGGTACTAATCCAAGGGTGACGTGTAAGGTCCCCGGCAAGCCCCATTTGTCGATAGCGAAACTGCATCAGCTTAAAACTTTGTCGTAGCTGATAGTTAACGTGGGCGATGGTGTTGAAGGCCTCGGCTTGTTTCATGGCGCCGTAGTAGGCCGCTATATCCACCGAGTTTTGCAGATTTATTTTGTGGTGGACCAACAGCCCCAGATTGACGATCATCGCAAAAAAAACGAAAAGAACTTGGAAAATAAACGCCACGAAAATGGCGACCTGACCGCGATTGTTCATACCGTTGAGTTTATCAGATAGTTATTTCCGCGGCACGAAGCCTAAAATTTTGGTTAGACGTTAGTCTATGCACGTCGTTTGAGTTCCATTTTATATATTTTTAATTCATCATAAACGTATGAAAAAAATATTTTTAATAGTTTTCTTAGCTCAAAGTTTAGCCCCTTCAAATGTCAGCGCAAAGGCCAAAGGGCCAGAAATTTTATTCGAGGGCTACTACAAAATTCTGAGCGACGGCCAAGCCATCGGGTATTCTGTCGCCCGGTACACATTTGATCATAAAAAAAAGCAATTTGGTTATAGTTTATTTACCAAAATGGCTGCGATGAACGTGAATTCGACCGAAAGTTTACAAGCCTTTTCCAAAGAAGACATGACCCCGCTTTCCTATAAATACAGTTTATTAAATAACGCTGATATTAAAACGATCGACGCCAAAATCGCTAAAGGCAAACTGACCGCGACAGTGATCGAGAAAAATAAAAAGACCATCGTAAAATTGGATATGCCCAAAGGATCTTTTCTTTCTTACTTTTTAATTTACGTTATGCTGAAAAGTCCAAAGGGGATCGCTGAAGATACGAAATACGATTATAAGGCCTTGATCGAAGAGGATATTAAATTAGAAAAAGGTTTTGCCGTCGTAAAATCGATCGAGAAATACAGCGGTCTGGACACCTTCAAAGTTCTTAACGAATTTGCCGGAAAAAAGTTTATCAACTACATCACCAAGACTGGGCAAATCATAGCCTCAAGATTACCTGTCGAGGGCCTTAGTGTTGAATTGGTCAGCCAACCCAGCCTAGCAACGCAGTCGTTCCCAGTTCCCAGTTCAATTTTAAAAGAAATTTTTGGAGAAGTTCCTGAAGGGAGTGCAAACATGATCACTCAGTTATCTCAGCAGGCCACAGCGGTTTCCGCCCCCCCTCAGATAAATTCCAATGTTCCCGGAAAGCAGCAGGGTGTCCCCCCCGGAATGGGTCTGCAAATGAAAGGCAAATAGTGGACTTAGAGCTTGGATCTTTGATGATGGTGGGGGTGAGTGGTTTCGCGCTTACGGACGATGAAAAAAAATGGATTCGTAAAAATAAAATATCGGGTATCACGTTATTCGGAAGAAATATTCAATCGGCTGAACAGGTCCAAGACCTTTGCCAGGAGATTCAATCATTGAGCGATTTGCCAATGTGGATTGCCATTGATCAAGAGGGCGGGCGCGTGGCGCGCCTGAAAAAATTTGTGACCGATTTTCCGGCCATTGCCAAATTAGGTCAAATAGATCAAACAAACAGGACCTACGATTTTGCATTCTTTCAAGGAAAAGAACTAAGATCTTTGGGAATTAATTTGAACTGGGCTCCGTCTTTGGACATTCTGACAAATCAAGAAAATAAAGTGATTGGCGACAGGTCATTAGCAACAGATGTAGAAATCATTTGTCGGCACACTCCTTTTTTATTGAGAGGTTACAAAGACGCCGGAATTTTATCTTGCGCAAAACATTTTCCGGGACATGGAAATACTTTCTTGGACAGTCATTTTGATTTGCCCCAAGAAGACTTGCGCCTGGATCAGTTAAGAAATCGCGAGTTTCGACCCTTTATAGCCGCGATACAAGAAAACGTTCCTTTCATTATGATGGCGCATATTCTTTATAAAAAAATTGATCCAGACCTTCCGGCCACACTTTCGAAAAAATTTGTTACCGACGTCCTTCGCACAGAAATGGGATTTAAAGGACTTATTGTCACCGATGATTTTGATATGAAGGCGTTGACTCATTTTTATGATCCTCACGAAATCCCATTAATGGCTATATCGGCGGGCGTGAGTTTGCTTTTGTACTGTAATAATCCACAGTCTCCTGTGCTTGCACTGGAATCGTTGCAAAAAGCCCTTGCCGATAAAAAGCTATCCACTGAAAACTTGATCCCTAAGATAAACCTCAACAAACAGGCTCGAAAAAAATACTTCGAAAACTTTCCCATGAAAATTCGAAGGCGGGATCTTGGGCAACTAAGATCCCCAGCGTCGCTGGCATTATGTGAAAAAATCGCTGAAGGAAAATCTTAAAATCTACAGACTTGATAATCCTCGGAAACTCTCGTTCAATTAAGAATGGGCAAATTAAATTATTATTTCTGCTGATGGTAATTGATGATTAGAAAGCGCGCACAATTATTTCCAAAGGTAAGACTTGAGTTTTAAATTAACCAAAATGAATTTCGCTGGCACCATCAGGGCTTTTCAAGTTTCCGCGCGGAATTTTTTTAAGTTCACCGGCTTGGCTGGAAAAAGCAACCGACTAGCATGCCTCAGTTACCAAGAGTTTCGACTGATTCTAGAAACCATGGACGACGGTTTTATCTTACAAAACTCTAAGGGTTTAGTTCGGCAATATAATTCCGCAGCTCTTAGTATTTTGGGTCTTAGCGAAAGTCAGCTGCTGGGAAGATCATCGAAAGATCCCGAATGGAACGCCATTTACGAAGATGGCACCCCATTTCCAAGCTCGGAACACCCAAGGACAGTTGCCCTTCGGACGGGCGAAAAAGTGTGCGGAATCGTTATGGGGTTAAGTCGCCCTTCAGGAGCTAAAACTTGGGTGCGCATCAACGCAAGCCCATTTAGAACTGCAGACGGTGAACTTTTTGTGTTAAGTACCTTTTCCGATATTTCAGATGTCGTTGCCGCGCGAACCGATCGAGAACGAATCTTTGAAGTTTCTCGAGATTTAATTTGTGTTGCCGGCATGGATGCTTACTTTAAACGAGTCAATCCCAGCTTCAGTCGGGTGCTGGGTTATACAAATCAAGAATTGCTTTCAAAACCTTTTTTGCATTTTGTCCATCCCGACGATTTAAACACGACGCTGAAAGAAGTCGAAAAGCTTTCCCAAGGGCAAAACACGGTCCATTTTGAAAATCGATACTCAACAAAATCGGGGGCATACAGAAACCTTTCTTGGGTCACAGAACCTGATCCAAACACAGGCCTTTTATACGCCATAGCCCGCGACGTTACCGAGATACGAGCTGCAGAAGTCGGTTATAGGCAGGTGACCGCGGCGATAAATAAAACAGCCATTGTTTTGTATTTCGATTCAGAAGGAAAAATTTTAGAGGTCAATGAAAACTTTTGTCGGATAAGTGGCTTTGAATCAGAAGAAATGGTGGGCAAGACTTTTGTAAAAGACAATATCTGGGAGAAAATTTCGCGCGGCCAAACGTGGCTTGGGGAAATAGAAAGTTCGGCTAAATCTGGAAATTCATTTTGGCTTCGCTCTTTAATTACGCCGCTGTTAGACCAAGAGAACCAAATTATAAAATTTTTATCCATCAACTTTGATATCACTGATCAAAAACGAGCAGAGCTCGAGAGCGGAAACCTAAGGCTTGAGCTTGAGCAAATGTTAGTTCAATCCCAGAAAAGTGAAAAATCCTTCCGAACTATTTTTGAGAACTCGCCGGTAGGTATCATTCAGGTCGACACCAAAATGCGAATCGTAGCTGCAAACACGGCTTACACTCGGCTTCTGGGATATTCGGAAGACGAGCTCAAGCATCTCACCATTGTCGACATCACTCACCCTGAAGATAAGGCCGAGACTGCAAAAGCCATCAACTCAACCAGCTTTAGTAAAACCAACATTAGACATTTTAAGAAAAGGTATATCACTAAATCAGGTCAAGTTGTTTGGGGACGGGTTTCTAGCCGCGCAGTTCACTTTGAAGACACCGGCGAAGTTTTTTTATTTTCGGCTATCGAAGATTTCACTGAGATTCATAACCAGGAAATCCAGTTGCAAAGCGCTTATCAAAAAATAGTCGATTCTGAAAAATTTCTTAAGGCCGTTCTGCAGAACATGCCGTCCACTGTATTTGTGAAAGATTATCGAAACGATTTTCGATACTCGATGATCAACCGTGCCGGAGCAGAAATGCTGGGATTGGCCGAGGACCAAATTAACGGCAAAACCGATTTAGATTTTTTTAGTCGCGAACATGCGGTGAATATAATGAGAACCGATAGGGAAGCCTTTCTTAAGAAATCCGTTTTAAAAATTGACCAAGAAGAAATATCAACCCCGCGCGGGCCACGCCTGCTTCGCACTTATAAAGTGCCGACGTTTGATCACTTGGGGGAACCTCAGTTTTTAATTGGAATTTCAAATGATATCACCGACGAGGTTTTTGCACTTAAAGCCTTAGAAATCGAGCGAGGGAAAAGTTTAAAAAACGCAAAGCTTGCGTCGCTTGGAGAACTGTCTGCTGGAATTGCTCACGAAATTAATAACCCGCTGGCCATTATCACCGGCGCTGTTGGACTTATCGCTAAAGTTGCGGACCAACCCCTAAAGCTGCAATCTAAGATCGACATGATCGAAAAATCTTGTGCTCGAATCGCAAGAATTGTATCGGGCCTAAAAAAATTCTCTGGAACTGGAGAAAAAACGCAAAGGCTGCGAATCAACCTTGAAGATATCGCGAAAGAGGTTCTGATTTTAACGGAAGCTAAAGCCAGGCGCAATTCAAACGTAGTCACCATCGAAACAACCGAACCCGGCCCCATTGATTGCAACGAAATCGAAATTGAACAAGTTTTAATAAACCTAATTAATAATTCTTTGGATGCCACAAGGGACCTTCAAGATAAGTGGGTCAAGATTTTTATCTTTTCCAATGGTGAGTGTCAGACTTTACAGGTGATTGATTCAGGGCCGGGTATTTCTGAAGACCTTCGCGGAAGACTTTTTGATCCCTTTTTCACTACGAAAAAAGTCGGCGAAGGTACGGGCCTTGGTTTATCTATCAGCAAAGGCATTTTAGACGAGCACCAAGCGACCATTTCTCTTAAATTAGATAAACCTAATACATGTTTTGAAATTCGATTTCCCACGCCAATGGATGTGTCAGATGCCGATTAAGGTGTATTACTTGGACGATGAAAAAGCGCTTTGCGAAAACTTTGTCAATTATTTTGATTCTCCGCAGGTTGCCGCAACCTCTTTTTCGGAAGTGAATGAATTTGTCAGTGCAGTGAAGGCAGATCCGCCGGATCTTGCATTTATCGATTTTCGGCTCTCGGGAACTACAGGCGATATGGTCGCAAAAATGATCGATCCAAAAATTCCAAAATATTTAATCTCTGGCGATTTGTACATAAAGACTAACTCGATTTTTATCGAAATTTTGTCCAAACCCAACGAAAACAAAGCGATTCGAGATGTTATTGACAGGTATCTGCAAACTCGAAAGCTGATCGCTTAACGGCTGAATATGATTTTACTTAATCGCTTTCCCGATTCCACCGCGAATTCCAGAGTTGAAATCTCTGCCAACTTAAAAAAGAAAGGGCCAGAATTTGAACTGTCGTTTCAAGTTTTAGATCCTGGATCTGAAATTGATTGGCAGGGTAGAGCTCTTTTAAGTCAAGCTCACATGACTGCCAAGCGCGGTTCAGAACTCTGGAAAAAAAATGTCTTTGAACTTTTCTTGGGCGAATCTCAAAAAAAATCCTACTGGGAATTCAATTTTAGCGAAAACGGTCAATGGAATTGTTATTTTTTTACTAACGAACGCATGCCCACACCGCCGCAAGAATCTGACGACTTCCAAATGATTGATTTTATTAGATCGGTGATCGATAAAAAACTAGAATTAAAATTTATTTTTAGCGGAAAAAAAAACTTTTTAGATCCCGAGATTTCATTGTGTTCAATCCTAGAAACCAAAGGTCATCAACGCCTGTATTTTTCTCGCAGTCATGTCGACCAGGTGCCCAATTTTCATCGTAGATCTAGTTTTTTTAAAATTCCCTAGCGACGCCTTGAAATAGTCTTGGGAAATCCATTAATCTTAAAAGATGAAAACAAGATTTGGGATCGAAGTCCTTTTAGAAAACAAAAGCCTTTTAAAAAGTTTTGGTCGGCGCCGAATCGGTTTGGTCTGTCACCCCGGATCTGTGAATGAAAATCTACAACACAGCCTAGATTTGCTTTTTCCAAAGCTTAATGTGACTTGCGCTTTTGGACCTCAGCACGGGGCTCAGGGTGAAAAACAAGACAATATGGTAGAATCAGAAGATACGCAGCACCCAATTTATAAAATTCCAATGTATTCTCTTTACGGAAAAGTTCGCAAGCCGACTGCACAAATGATGGATCATTTTGATGTCTTGATCTTTGACCTTCAAGATATCGGATGCCGAATTTATACCTTTCTAACGACTCTTCTTTATCTACAACAGGCGTGCGAGCTTGCAGGAAAAAAATTGATTGTTTTGGACCGGCCCAATCCCGCGGGTCGAATTATCGAAGGGCTAAGCCTTGAAGACGGGTGGCAATCTTTTGTGGGTGCGGCGTCCATTCCAATGCGCCATGGGATGACCTTGGGAGAAATGGCTTTGTATTTCAAAGAGACTTTGACCCCCAGATTAGATTTGCAAGTGGTGAAAATGAAAAAATATCATCCGCGACGAAAGCATGATTTTGGCTGGGTCCCTTCAAGACCTTGGGTGAATCCTTCACCCAATGCTGCAAATTTAAATATGGCTAGATGTTTTGCCGGCACGGTGCTTTTTGAAGGTACACATTTGTCTGAAGGTCGGGGCACAACTAGACCATTGGAACTTGTCGGTGCGCCAGACATCGATATTCTTCGCGTCCTGGATTTGATGAAAAAAAAAGCGCCGCAATGGATGCGCGGGGTTTTGCTTAGAACCTGTTTTTTTCAACCGACTTTTCAAAAACACTCGGGAAAAATGTGCCACGGATTTCAAATGCACACGGATTACAAAGGATTCGATCCTAGCCTTTTTCGCCCCTATCGGATTGTCGCACTTTTTTTAAAATGTCTTCGCGAAGCCTATCCCACTTACGAAATTTACCGAGACTTTTCTTATGAATACATCGATGGCAAACTTCCTTTTGATTCGATTAATGGCGGAACTCAACTTCGCGAGTGGATCGAAAACAAGAACGCAAATGTTGCGGACTTAGAAAAACGACTTCGAAAAGATGAAATGCGTTGGGCGAAATTTTCCGAAAAATTTCATTTGTATTGAAAGGTCAAAAATCCATTTAACCCTTGGGAATAACGGCGATCAGATTCTTAAGATCTACTTTCGAATTCCAATATTCGAATGAGGTCGGAGTGAGTGTTAGGAACTCGACTCCACAATTCGCGCCCTCTCGCCATCTCACGGTGGCGACTCCTTCAAAATTTTGATCTTTAAATTTAAAATGAAACGTATCTGCAATACGGAAATTCTGCGTGTTTTTAAAAGTCATCCCCGCCCGTCCAAAATGAACTTCGCCCAGATCGCCTAAATTTGCTTCAAATTCGATTCCTACTTTCAGCTTGCTGTTGGTCAAGAAATCCCAGCGTAATTTTTCTGGCGTCAACAGTCTTTCGCAGTTGTTGATCAGTGCTAGTCGGGTGAAGGGCTTTTTAACCATGGCGTTACCACCCAAATCAAAAATAGTTCTTTCATCAAAAGCCGAATAGGCCGTCACAAAAATAAAAATCGGATAGGAAGAATGTTTTCGCACTTCCTGCAGCAACTGCACTCCGTTCATCTTTGGCATAACAATATCGCAGACAACGGCACTAACGTCCGGATTTTTCTTTAACACGTCTAGGGCCTGCTGTGCCGAAGATGCGGTCAAAGTCGAGTATGCGGCTTCTTCTAGATCATACTGAATGATTTCGATCAAGTCGGGCTCATCATCAACAATCAAAACTTTTTTTTCCAAATCGGCAATCTCCGAAAAATGTTTTACCCGGTAAAAATTAACCTAACTATTGGTTAACTTTCTAAATCCCTACTAATTTTATTCCAAAATGTACCGAAAAAAACTTTAGCGAGATTAAATATGATACTTAAGATTCTATCAATAAAACTATTAATTTCACTCTTTATTTTAGCAGTTGCTAAGGGTGAAAGCGTTTTGCCCGAAGTTTTATCAAAGGCCAAAGCTTTTCAAATTTTAAAAACTGAAAGTCCCCGATGGGCTCAGGCTAATTTATTGACCGATTTATCTCAGGCTCAAGTTGAAATGGCCAAAGCGGCCCAAGGTGTTTACCTTGGATTAACTTCGCGCCAAGTTTACGCAAAGATAAATCAAATTCAATTTGGATTCGAAGGTGCCGGAGCCCTTAGTTTTGTTTCTTTTGGAAATACGGGATTGGTTGGTGCCTATTCGCTCTACGATGCATATGCCAAGGCTCGGTTTTCGTTAGCTGAAAAAAATCAGATCATGAACCAGGCCCAAAGAGACCAATATCAGTCGGATCTAACTGCACTTATGCTTTTGCAATATTTAAATATTTCGCGTTTGGAAAAAAAATTAACCAATTGTGATCTCAATATTCATCGGGCAGAAGAAATTCAAAAAGCCGCGCAAATGAAGTTTAAAGTCGGCGGCGGTTTAAAGCTTGATGAACTTCGTGCAAAAAATTTACTAGAATATGAAAAGATAAAAAAACTAGATATTGAAGCACAACTTCAAAAGGCTAAATCTGACTTAGCTATAACTCTTGGGCAAAATGAAACTCAGTTTATAGTGCAACCCCTTAAATACAGTCCTATCCAATCTAAGATTCAGATTAACAATATCGCCGATCGAAAAGACCTTTTAGTCTCGAAAAGAACAATCGATCTGGCCCAACAGAATAAAATTATGGCTGATACTGAATATTTGCCTAAAATCTCAATGTTCGGCGAGGCCGGAATTTCGGGCGCTACCTTGGTAGGTGGATCAAACAATGCACTTACAGGGTCGGTCGGCGCACAGTTGACAATGCCGATTTATGATTCGGGTTTAGCAAAGTCGAAACGTCATGAAGCCAGCATAAATCTGCTGAAAGCGCAACTTCAGGATACGCAAGTAGAGCGCGAAGCCAAAATGCAAATCGAAAGCGCTCGGCATCAGTTAGAAAATTCAAAACGCGCTTTTGAACTTAGCGAAAGCCAAATCGAAGCCTCGCAGAAAGAATTGGAATTGGCCCAGAAAAGATTTCAGTCGGGATCTACATCTGGGCTGGAGATCGCAAACTCCCAATCAAATATGGCGCAATCTTTAGAGCTTAATATCGATGCTCTTTTTGGATTCGAAGTTTCAAAACTTAACCTGTACAAAAGTCTTGGACGTATTGAGGAGTACCTAAAAAATGAACCCTGATTCCAATTCGCAGAACTCGTCAGTTCACGAGCCTGTTATCAACATGGACGACTATCGAAAAAAAATAAAGCTATCGCAAATTAAAATATTTTATTTTCTCGTCGTTGGTTTGCTTTTTAGTTGTGTTAGTGGCCTTGGATATTTTTGGTACATCTATAGCGAAAGCCACGTCAGCACAGACAACTCCTATGTTGAAAATGATATCTTCCCAGTTAATTCAAGAATGATGGGTTTTGTGAAGTCCACTTTTCCAAAAGAAAACCAGTTTGTAAAAAAAGGCCAGCTTTTGGCTCAGTTCGACGATCAAGATTTAATGCTAGAGCTGGGGTTTAAGAAGTCGAAGTATGAAAAAGCTAAAGCTGACTTTGTCCGGGCGTCAAGATTGATTAAAACTAACACAATATCCAAAATGGATTTTGAGACTGCGACCGCGAATTTAAGCGCTCAGAAAACCGATCTTGATGCCACGTTGTTAAAAATTGAATTCACAAAAATTTTGGCTCCCGCAAACGGATATATTGCCAAGAAGTCAGTTCAAGTGGGACAGTTTATTCAACCCGGCCAAAGTCTCTATGTACTTATCCCTATGGAAAACGCTTGGGTAAAGGCCAATTTCAAAGAGACTCAAGTTGGAAAAATTAAGCCTGGAATGAAAGTGATCTTGGTCGCGGATGCAATGCCAAGAAAAAATTTCTTCGGGGTTGTCGAAAGTATTTCACCCTCAAGTGGGTCAAAGCTAAGTCTTTTGCCGCCCGAAAATGCGACCGGAAATTTCACCAAGGTTGTACAACGTTTCCCAGTCATCATTCGTTTGGATAGTGACTCGGCACAGTTTCTACGCGCCGGAATGTCAGTTTCTGCAACTGTTCTTACTAAAGACCAATGAGTCACGCATGAGCGAAGCATTGCAATCTCAGACCCAACCGCAGGATGCACCCACCACACCCAACTGGGAAATGGGTCTTTCCGAATGGATGGCGGTGATTGGTGCGGCCTTGGGCGCATTTATGGCGGTCTTAGACATACAAATTACCAATGCTTCATTGCGAGAAATACAAGGAGCTCTGGGTCTTGATCTCGCCGAGGGGGGCTGGATTTCGTCGGCCTATTTGATCGCCGAAGTTATCATCATTCCGTTGTCGATTTTTTTCTCCAAAGTTTTTGGCCTTCGTCGGTTTATTCTAACTAACGTCGTCTTATTTATTTTCTCTTCCATTTTATGCGGATTTTCTTTCAATTTAGAAAGTATAATCGTCTTTCGCGTCTTACAGGGATTGGCCGGAGGCGCTCTGATTCCGTTGTCGTTTCAAATTATCTTGCTCTATATGCCCCTGCAAAAGCGCACATTGGGTCTTGCGATTTTTGGGATGACCGCAACTTTGGCCCCTACATTGGGACCCTCTTTAGGGGGCTGGCTGACAGAAAACTATGGCTGGCGATCCATTTTTTGGATCAATTTGCTTCCCGGTTTTTTGATGTATTTAGCGATTCGTCATGGCCTACCCACCAGTAAAATTCAACTATTTCGAATGCGAAAATTCGATGGCTGGGGAACGTTATTTCTGATCCTAGGGCTTGGAACGTTGACTTACATTCTTGAGGAAGGCGCTAGAGTTGAATGGTTCGAAAACGATTCTATCCGCATCTCTTCTTTGATTTGTCTTTTTTCCCTTCCACTTTTTTTAATGACCCAAATTTTTTCGCCGAACCCCCTTCTTTCTCTAAAACTCTTGAAAGATAAAAATTTTTCATTTTCAGTTTTTATCACCACGATCGCGGCGATTGCTCTCTATGGTGGTGTTTATTCTTTGTCTATTTATCTTGGGCAAATTCAAAACTACAGTGCCCTTCACATCGGAGAAGTAATGATGTGGATTGGAATTCCCCAGCTTGTCGTCATGCCGATGATGCCTTTTTTGATGAATCGTCTGGATTCGCGTCTTTTGGTTTTGATCGGTCTTCTGTTTTTCGCGGTTAGCAACTATCTTAACTGCGGATTGAATTATGATTATTCGGGCGAACAATTTCGATACTCGCTGATTCTGCGAGCATTGGGTCAGCCACTTTTTATGATTCCACTGAGTGCGATTGGAATGGCTAAAATATTACCCTCAGAGTCCGGAAACGCAGCCGCAATTTACAACGTCATGAGAAATATCGGGGGTTCTATTGGTATTGCCATTAGCGGAACATTTTTGATTTCTAGATCGGGAGAAAAATTCAATCAACTCTCTGAATTTCTTTCCCTCTCCAATCCCGCCGCTACCGAACGAATCATAGGAATTCAAAGATATTTTATGCTTCAAGGTTCAGATTCAGTTTCGGCGAAGGAAAAAGCGATCCTGGTCCTGAAGGGCTTAATGACCCGAGAATCAATTATTCAGTCGTTTGGGGATGTATTTTATCTTTTTTTTATTGGGCTTTTAATTTGCTTTTTTTTAGTTCTATTTATGAGCCGCGCGGAAAAAAAGGCCGCGAATCTCATGGATCATTAAATCAAAGAAAAACTCATTGGTTCACCATTCCGGGGGTGCACAAATCCCAACGTTACCGCTTTTAAACCCAGAAAGATTTGGGCCTCTTTTGATTTCTTACTAAAATATATAGTGTCTCCGGCCAAGGGAAAACCAAGTTCAAAAAAATGAACGCGAATCTGATGTGTTCTTCCAGTCTCAAGCCGTACTTCAAGATCAGTAAGATCTCCTTTTGTCCTGATTTTTTTGAAATGAGTCTTAGCCCATTTGCCACTTAAACTATTTTGATCTTCGATGACCTTAGTCATTTGTCGATAAAAAGAGGTCTTAAATGTTCCTGGAATCGATGAAAATTTTTTTCGATGAACTGGGTGCCTGGCAAGTGTACTTTCGATCCATCCTTGGTCCCAGGGTATTATGCCAAAGCAGGTGGCGTGGTAGATGCGTTGGATGGTTCTATTTTTGAATTGCAGTGATAAATTTTCTTGAGTGAAATCGTTTTTGGCAACGACCAGCAGCCCACTTGTTTCTTTGTCTAACCGATGAACAATCCCAGGCCGCTTTTCCCCAAACTTCATTGCAAAATCGCTGGTGTGTGCGACCAGAGCGTTGACCAAAGTGTCTTGCTCATGACCTGCTGCTGGGTGAACAACTAGCCCGGCCGGTTTGTTGACGACTAATAGATCTTCATCTTCGAAAAGAATTTCTAGATCCAAATGATAGGGTTGAAGAGAGGTGGGAATTTCTTGAGGAATTTGAACTACAATCTGATCAAAAGCTTTTACTTTATAAGACGACTTCTGCAATTTGGAATTAACCCAAACCAAATTTTTGTCGATAAGTTGTTCGGCACGCGAACGGGATTGAATCTGAGTCATTCCCGCTAAAAACTTATCCAAACGAGTGTCGGCCTCGCTGTCGGTAACTGTGACCCGAAGTTCTTGATCTTTCACTTTGGATCCTACTTTAGATTATTTTTAGCTTTGTAAAGTTTCATGTACGAGTCGGTCACTTTCTTCTCGTCAAGTTGAAGCATTTTTGCAATTTGACCAACATATCCTCGGATAAAAACTGTGGCCGGCAAATGTTGAGGATTCATTTCTTCCACAGACTGAATGTAGAACGGAGTGATCTTGGTCACTTCACTCATGACTTCTAATGTGATTTGCTTGTATTCGCGAACTTCTTTCAAAAACTCCCCGGCCCAATCTTGCTGCGCTAAAATTCTTTGTTCCATGTCGGTGCGAACTTCAAACTGAGCTTTAAAATTTTTTGCCCTCTTAAAGGGGTTAGTTTGCTGGGTCAGGCTTTCTTTCTTCAGGGCCTCGAATGAGACATCCAATTTTTTTTGCGAAGTGTTTCCCATTTTTTCGTCGTACAAAGCACGCAATGATTTATTTCCCAAAACGGAGTAGGCCTCTTCAACTAATTTTAAAAGTTCGCGAGCTTCGTTCTCGCTAAACATTGTATAGATCGCCGGATTGTCGCCAGAATAGGTCTGTTTGGCGCGATCGAAGGCTTGTGTGATTTCGTGCTGAGGAGAGAATGGACTTATTTCAAGGATGTCGTAATAGTTAAAGCGCATTTTCGGGTCCATGTTTAAATTATACAACGGCCCTTAAAATTTGTGCATGTAATTCTGGAGTGGTCAGAATTTTCGTCAAACTAATAAATTGGTTTGATAAAATGGTGTGGGGCTTTTCAATTAAAAAAGGTTCACGATTTCTCACTGACTGCCACACGGCATTATCAAAATCGACAGAACCTAAGAACTCTAATTCCAACCCAAAAAATTTGTAGCAAACGCTCTTGATTGAATAACCTAGATTTAAGTCCTGTTGGCTGCGAACTTCGTTCATTATAATTTTAAAATTATTTTGATTTAGTTCATCGAAAAAATAGGGACTGATTAAGTTTTTCTCTCTTAAAAAATGGTTTAGCGAGATAAAAGATTTCTCACTGCAGTACCGAAATTCATTTAAAACATCTTCAAGATTCTCAGTAGAGTTGGCTTGGACAGGAGCAATGTTTTTGCTCTTAAGCGTTTCAAAAATAAAAGCTTCTACAAATCGATAAGTTTTTTCAACACTAGTGGGTTCAGGCGTGCTGACCAAAATTTTCTCGTCGACAGCGAAAAAAATTTCTAAGTTAAAATTATTGGCTCCAGGGCCCAAATCAATCAACACGTAATCGTAATTTAATTTTCGGGCTTCTTCGATTAATCGAATGCCATCACCCTTTTTCATTTCAAAGGTGGACCACTGATCCCAGACGCCTTGAACAAACTGAAGATTTGGAATCTCAGTGATAGTCACAATTTCTCGAAGATTTTTTTTTGAACGAAAAAATGCAGACAAATTTTCTTGCTGTGCTTGCAAACCCAAAGCGGTGTGCAGATTCGCGCAGCTCAAGTCACCGTCAATAATCAAAACTTTGAAATTGAGTTTGGTTAAAGAGATCGCCAAATTGGTCGACACAAAAGTCTTTCCGACGCCGCCTTTTCCCGCTCCAATTGCCCATACAAAATTGGCCATGAAAACCCCTCAAGTCCTTGAATTTTCTTCGGCACTTGATGGTCTTAGGTAAAGGGGGTGGATCAAATTCCAGTCCTTGGTCCAGCTGTTATCGGCAAGCTTCGCCAAGCAGCTAGATTTTGGAAAGTCTGAAAATTCTTTTGCGCCTGAAAAAATATTTAGATGCTTTTCAAAGTCCTTCGAAAATTCTAAAAATCCATTGCCCACGACCGTGATCGGCCCATAAACATTGGACCTTATCGCTTGAATTCGGGCTAACATTTGATCAAAACTGCCCAAAGTCGGTGGAATCAAAATTTGTTTTTCTGAATACAAACCAAAAAAAAGTGCGTTTCGTTGCGCATTGATTGCCGCCAAAGTCATTTTAGAACCCTGATGAAATGCCTGGTGCGCCAATGTTTCCAGGGAATTTTTCTGCTGAACTGGGATCTTCAAAGCAAAACAAAAAGATTTTGCAACGGTTAAACCTAATCTGATTCCGGTAAAGCTTCCGGGACCATGATCCACGATCAAGTGTGATAGTTGATTGATTTTTAAACAATGCCTGGCCAGCAAGGACTGAATCGCCGGAACAATAAATTCCGAATGGGTCTTGGGATTATCGTTTTCGACTTCTTCTAAAAATTTATTTTCCTCGAACAAGCAAACGCTTGCGTGCTGAGAACTTGTCTCGATGGCCAATAACAGTTTCACTAAAAAAGTCCAAAGACTCTTCGGAAATCATTTAGCAAGGCAAAGGCCATCAAACTGACCAACAAAACTAAACCCACCTGTTGGGCAACCTCCATCTTTCTCATACTTACCGGAGCCCCCTTAATGGCTTCGATCACATAAAAAAGTAAGTGGCCTCCATCTAAAACTGGAATGGGCAAAAGATTTAAAATAAATAAATTCACGGAAATAATGGCCATCATATGTAAAAATTGATTTAGGCCCATCTTAAAAGTTTCGCTGGCGGCTTGCCCAATCGAAATGACGCCGCCAATATTTTTTGGTGAAATTTTATTTTGAATCAAACGCAAAAACCCAACCAGGGTCATGGCTGAAACTTCCCATGTGCGCTCATAACCTCTGGACATCGAACTGATCAAAGAATCGGACTTGATAATCGTGATAGCAGGGGTCGCCATTTGCACCATCGGAACGATGCCGATGGTGTACCTTTTCTCCTGGCTTCCTTGGTGGGTCATAAATGTTGTCATCTGAGGTTTAATCGCCAATTTTTTTATCTCGCCCTTGCGCAAAACTTCCAACTGGATCGGATTATCCCCCGAGAAAGACTTCACTGCAGTTAAGACTTCGTCCCAGCGATTCATAACAACTTCGTTGACCCGAGTGATACGATCCAATGGTAAAAGGCCAGCGGCTTCGGCCGGGGATTTCGCGACAACTTGAAATAAATAAAGTTCAGAAGACTCGATCCCCAAACTTTTTAGCGACGAAACTGCGGGAAGATTAATCTGTAAAGTTTTTTGAATTGTTTTGTCGGACTCTTTTCTTTCAACCAAAACTTGAACTGGCATTTTCTGAAAAGAGATAAGCACATTCTCAAGTTCTCGAAAAAATTGAATGGGTCGATCGTTGATTTTTAAAATCTGGTCACTGACATGAAAGCCCAATTTTTCTGCAATTGATCCGGGCTGCACGCCTATCATTGCGGCTTGAGAAAAGCTATTCAATCCATCAACGTCGCCGACGAATTCATCTAGGCTTAGCAGATTGGGATTTGGTCGCAGTTTAGGCGTGACCTCGATCTGAGCCAGTTGATCCGAGTTTTCTCGCCTCACTTCCACCAGAACTTTTCGATCAAAATTTTCTTGAATCAATTTTTGAAACTGATCCCATGTTTTTAGACCTTGGGAATTGACCTTCAGAAGTTCGTCCCCAGATCTAAATCCATAATCAAAGGCTGCTGAATTATTTTGAATATCACCCAACACAGGTTTTCTAAACTCTTCACCACGAAACGACAAAACCATAAAAATGAGAATGGCAAAAAAGAAATTCATCATCGGTCCGGCCAATACGATCGCGATTCTTTGCCACACGTTTTTGTGGGTGAAGGAATATTTTTTCTGAGATTCTTCGATCACAGCCCCGGCTTCATCACCAAACATTTTTACGTATCCGCCCATGGGGATCAAAGACAGACAATAATTGGTGTCACCTTTTTTATACTGAAAAATTTTTTTACCAAATCCTAAGCTAAAAACTTCGACGCGAACTCCGCAAAGCTTAGCTACATAAAAATGACCAAACTCGTGCACAAAAATTAAAATACCCAACAAAATTATAAAGGGTAAAATCGCCGATGCCCCTTGATTCAAAAAAGAAACTACTAAATCCATTTCGAAATCCTTTCCAACTGGTTACGATTTTAATTTATAAGAGATCAGCAAATTAATAAAGGTAAACCGCAAGGCCCTAGCCTGGATACTTGCCTGGATACTTTAGCAATAAATAGGCTGAAAGATAAAAGATAGGTGAACCAAACAGGATTCCATCGATGCGATCCAAAATGCCACCATGACCTGGCATAATTGACCCCGAATCTTTTTTGTTTGCGACCCGCTTTAATGACGACTCAAAAAGATCTCCCATTTGGGCCACGGCGCCTGTTAGCCCGCAAAGAAAAACCAAGGGTATACTAGAAATATCGCGCAAAAAGAACGACAAACCAACCCCGACCAAAGTGCTGGCCACTAAACCACCCAAAGCTCCAGCAACAGTTTTTTTCGGAGAAATCTCGGGCATCAATCGCTTTGATCCAAAATATTTTCCAAAAAAGAATGCGGCCGTGTCCCCTGAAAGTACGACCAGTAACAATCCCAAAAACCAAAGTTCCCCTTGCGGCAAATTGATCAACTGTAGCGCAAATGCGGGCATCAGCCCTAAGTACAAAAACCCCAATATGCTTTTTGACTGAAATACCGACAGGTTGACTAGATCTTCAAATTTATTTCGATACAACAGGCTGATGGAAAAGAAAAAAATGGAGATGGCAGTAAAACTAACCGCAGCTAAATCTAAATATTTCGCAGAAATAGAAAATATTAAAATCATCGATACATAAAATATAGATTTGATAGTCAGTGAATCTTCTTTACGGAAAAGAATTTGAATCAGCTCGCGAGTGCCCAAAACCACGGCCAGAAAGCAAACAATTTTTAATCCGCTATTTCCTAAAGTAAGATACAAAAATAGTAAAAAGAAGGCAGCTGCTAAAGCAGAAAAAACCCTAAGCCAAAGAGTTTTCATTATCTATGACTTTCCCAAATCGTCGTTCTCGATGGTAGTACTGAGACAAAATCGATCCAAGTTCGTCTTGGGAAAAATCCGGCCAAAGCGTTTGAGTAAAAGCGAACTCGCTGTAAGCGGACTGCCATAACAAAAAATTTGAAATTCTTTTTTCACCGCTAGTTCGAATGACCAAATCCGGAGCTGGATTTGGAAAAGTAAAAAGATGTGAATTGATTAAACTTTCGTCGATGTTTCCGGGCTTCAATGACCCTTCGGCCACTTTCTGGGCGATGGCCTTGCAGGCTTGAGTGATTTCCCACCGGGATCCGTAACTTAAAGCAAAGGTCAAATGCAGACCGGTATTTACTTGGGTTTCAAGAATTGCTTTTTGAACTTCGGTTCTAACCTGTAAAGGTAACTTATCCAGGTCGCCGATGGCTTCAAAACGAATATTCTTTCGAATTAAATTAAGTTTTTCTTTTTCTAGATATCGTTTCAAAAGACGCATTAAAAACGAGACCTCTTGCGCCGGTCGAAACCAATTTTCAGTACTAAAAGTGTAAAGAGTTAAATGTTTGATTCCCAAGTCGGCGCAGGCAGTAATAATTTTTTTGGCGACCCGCGCACCTTTGATATGCCCGTAAGTTCGGGGTTGATTGCGCGCTTTGGCCCAGCGACCATTCCCATCCATAATGATCGCTAGATGTTGTAGTGGCTTCATCAGTCTTCCCTATGCCGTCTAAACGGTCATAATACTTTTTTCTTTTTCCTCGGCCAACAAATCGATCTTTTTAATAAAATCATCAGTCATCTTTTGGATGTCTTCGTTTGATTTTTTGAACTCATCTTCGCTAAGAGCTTTATCTTTTAGAGCTTTTTTTACTTCCTCATTGGCGTCTCGGCGGGCCATTCGAACTGCGACTCGGCCGTCTTCAACGACCTTTTTTACTTGCTTCACCAGATCTTTTCTTCGGTCTTCGGTCAGGTCTGGCACTTTTAATCGAATCACTTTTCCGTCGTTCATCGGTGTCATTCCCAAATCACTTTTGATCAAAGTTGTTTCAATTTCCTTCAGCAGCGAACTTTCCCAAGGCGCAATCAAAAATGATTTGGCGTCGGGGCACGAGATTGCTGAAACTTGATTCAAAGGCGATGGATTTCCGTAATAATTAATTCGAACATTATCTAACATTGATACTTGAGCGCGACCTGTGCGAATTTTTTTAAGTTCGTTTTGCAGGGCCAACAGGGATTTATCCATTTTTTCTTGAGTGCGTTTTTTAAGATCACCAGTCACCTTGGCCTCCTTTAAATTTTAGAAATCAGACCTACTGAACAAGCGTACCTATGGAATCGCCCTTAACTGCTTTTAAGACGTTTCCGGGTTTTGTTAAATCAAAACTTAGGATCGGCAATTTATTATCCATACAAAGACTGACCGCCGTCAAATCCATGACCTGCAAACCTTTATTCATGACATCCAAATAACTCAGCTTATCAAATTTCTTTGCGGCTGGAAATTTCTTGGGGTCTTGTTCATAGATCCCGTCCACCTTCGTGCCCTTCATTAGAATTTCCGCGCCAATTTCCATGGCTCGAAGGGCCGCCGCAGTGTCAGTGGTAAAATAGGGGTTTCCGGTTCCGCCACCAAAAATAACAACGCGATTTTTTTCTAAATGGCGAATCGCTTTTCGCCGAATATAAGGCTCGGCGATTTCGGCCATTTGAATAGCACTTTGCACCCGAGTCGGAATTTTAATTTTTTCCAAAGCATCTTGCAGGGCTAAGGCGTTGATACAAGTCGCCAGCATTCCCATATAATCGGAACTGGCGCGATCCATCCCTTGCGCCGACGCTGCTACACCGCGGAAAATATTTCCGCCACCAATGACGATACCAATCTGAACATTTGTCTCGTAAACTTCGCGGATGTCGCTAGCGATCTGGGCCAACACTTGCGCGTTAATGCCGTGGCCCTGTTGCCCAGCAAGGGCTTCCCCGCTGAGCTTCAACATGACTCTTTTGTATTTCATTCTTAGGTTAACCTTGTTTGAGCAGCCACTTCTTCAGCAAAATTATTAGTTTTTTTCTGAAGGCCTTCTCCCAGTTCAAAGCGAACGAATCGGTTCAATTTGAAATCTTGGCCTGATTTTTTTGCGGTCTCTGCCAAATATTCTTTAATCCTTTGATCAGGATTTTTCACGAAGGCTTGTTCCATTAAAACGGACTCGGCCAAGAATTTTCTGATCTGACCATCTACGATTTTATCAACTATCTCGGCCTTTTTTCCTTGCTCCAGGTTTTTTGCCTTTAAGATTTCTTTTTCTTTGCTTACAATTTCCGCCGGAACTTCTTCGATGGAAAGTGCAATGGGGTTCATAGCAGCAACGTGCAAGCAAATATCATTGGCAAAAGTTTTCGCTAAATCGGAAGGAGCATTGGTTGAAAGCTCGGCCAAGACGCCGATTTTTCCTTCGCCATGCAGGTAAGAATGAAGATATCCAGAAGTTTTAATTTGAGAAAATCGTCGAATCACCAAATTCTCACCAATTTTCGCAATTGCGGTCTTCAGTCGATCTTCTACCTTTAGTCCAGATTTTAAAGTCGAACCTAACAACTGGGGAACATCGTTTAATGAATTTTGCGAAGCAATGTGCTCGGCCAATTCTTTGACAAAACCCTTAAAATCTTCATTGCGTGCCACGAAATCGGTTTCAGAATTTACTTCAACAACAACACCCACATTTCCACCAACGACCAAGGCTTGCACTAAACCTTCGGATGCTAATCGGTCAGCTTTTTTTGCGGCCGAAGCCAAGCCTTTTTTGCGAAGCCACTCGATGGCTTCGTCAAAATTGCCATTGGCTTCTTCAAGGGCTTTTTTGCAATCAAGCATGCCTGCGTTTGTTTTTTCTCTAAGGTCGCGAACCATTGCAGCTGAAACAGCCATGGATTACTCCTTCTCGACTTTGGCGTCTGTGTCGGCGCCGGCATCTGTTGGAGCTTCAGTCGGGGCATCAAGCTCGGCCTGAATTTCAACGATTTCGGCCAGACCGGCGGCAACTAGTTTACGCTGTTTTGTGACTTTAACAATTGAAGGCCCTTCTGCTTTTTTAGGAGCTTCGGCTTTTTGTTCTGGCTGTTGTTGGCGTTGATTTGGTCCACCAGTTCTGGGTCGTTTTCGATCTTGTGCTAAAGGCGCACCTGAATCTTTTTGTTCTTTATCTAGATCGCTAGCTTTGTCGGTTTGCGAGCGCAGTTTCTGAGCATACTCTTGTGCGCCTTCCAAATACGCTTCGGCGATCAAATTGGTAAAAAGTTTGATCGATCGAATCGCATCGTCATTTCCAGGAATTGGAAAATCAATAATTTCAGGGTCCGAGTTAGTATCTGCTATGCCTACCACTGGGATTTTCAAACGCTTAGCTTCGGCAACCGCGATATGTTCTTTCATCAAATCGACGACAAACATAGCAGCGGGGGTTTCTTTCATGTCTTTGATACCGTTCAGGTATTGAGAAAGGCGTAAATATTCTTTTTCAAGGCCAGCGCGTTCTTTTTTAGTAAAGAAATCCAGTTCGTTTTTTTCGCGCATTTGATCGATTTTTCGCAAGCGATCAATCGATGCTTTGATTGTTTCAAAGTTAGTCAGCATGCCGCCCAGCCAACGTTTTGTAACGTAGAACTGACCGCATTTTTGAGCCGCTTCTAAAACGGGTTCAACAGCTTGTTTTTTGGTAGCGACAAAAATGATCTTTTTGCCTTGCGAAGCTACTTTTCGGACGAATTCCGCAGCGTGGTTAGCCCTGATCACGGTCTTTTGCAGATCGATGATGTGGATCCCGCCTCGGGTGGTGTAAACGTAGGGTTTCATTTTTGGGTTCCATCTTTGGGTTTGATGTCCAAAGTGTGCGCCCGCGTCAAGCATCTCTTTCATGGTCACTTGTGCCATGGTTCTTCCTTTCTGGTTAAGCCTCCTTCAGAGCCTGGAAAGTGCCGGAACGGCGAAATCTTCCCAAAGTACCTTCTTCGAATTTTTTGTGAAATCGAGTGGACCAGAAAAGCATCTGAAGTGTGAATTGCTGCAAGAGTTAACACCCCTTGCAGCGCCAGTCTAGAAAAAAGTCTTAGGGATTGTTTGCGCGTGTTTTGTAGTTATCGTTGCGGACAGTTGCAGCGTCCAACATCGTTTGAAAGTTTGCGTCTTTTACGAAATCAGTTCGAACTTGTGAACCCGTGATGTTTTCACAAACGGATTTAGCTTTTGCATCTTGGTTTTCAGAACAAAACTGATCTTGAATACACTTGTTAACAAGCTCTTGCGGAATTCCGCCGCCCAATTGGGCTTGAGTGGCTTCAGATGCAGTCACCTGTACGACCACAGAACCTTCTGCGGAACCAGATTGAATTGACAAAAGCAGGGACTCGCAACCGACATCTGCCGATGCGAAATTTGCGAAGGCCAACATTAATGTGGCCGCTAATAGTGAGCTTTTCATAGATTCTCCTTCAAAGAACATACCACAACCGAGCAGAAAGAAATTTTCCACTTCAAACAGTTTTTGGCGTCGCAAGAGAGTACATAATTCTTCAGCTAATTTCACCTGTTATAATTCTAACAGGCGGCTGTTGAAGAGTTTTACAGTGCCGTGGTGTTATATTCCTTATGCGATCACTTTTTCGTGATTCGCGCAAAAAACGTCCTTTTTTGTTTGCGGATATTTCATAAAAAAAGGATTTTTTGGTCAAGCGACCAGTCGAGGTCTGTCGAGATCGCCCTCGTTCTCGATAGAGGGCGGGTCTTGGTTGGTCTATTTCATCCTTAAGTCACTTAAAATAGCCAGTTTTTCAATTGATCTCTATTTGGCGCATCGGACTTGCAATAGCTACTTATTATGAAATTCATTTCTGGTGGGGTTATTTTATCGATGTTGTTGCCGTTATCCTCGATGGGGTTTGCCGATCCTGTCAGTTTAAATCCCGAGCACATTGGGCAGGATTTGCCAGAAGTTGGAAGTTCGCTTTTTGATAAAATGTTTAGAAAAAAAAGCGACAAAGGGATCGTCTACGATATTCCTTATCCATTCGAGGCTTTTATTGCTCGTCTGAATGGAAAAGGCTCTGCTGCTATAGATTTAGATAGTATCGACCCGGGTTCGTTTTTTATGGATGATAGCTCATTTGATTTAGCGCCAGCTTTGGACTTTGCCAAACTAGGTCCGTCATCTACGAAGCTGGCCGCAGTTGTTAGGGCTTTCAGAAAACGGGATGTGTTTCACCAAAAACGAATTGCTAGACTTTTCAGCTTAAAGCCCGAACAGCGTCGCATGGTATTGGCCCACGAGTTCAATAATTTATTGTTGAAAGCGCAATTGGATTATCAAGCGGACGCAAATATTTGGGAGTCTGCAAAAGCGTCTATGTCAGATCTCAGGCGACTTGGTTCAGAGACTAAAATTCTTTTTCAAGGTTCGCGTGTTTTGTTGCCATTGGCTGGGAAATATAAAATCACTGGGAAATATATTTCCGATCCAGGAGAAAGAAAACTTCTTGTGGCTTTAGGTCGGAATGAGGCTAAGCAAGATCCGGAGGTTTTGGAAACCTTGATCCGTGCTGGGGATATTAACGAAAGTCATAAGGTAATTTCAGTAGCATCGCGTCGCGGGTTGCAGTTAAGCGAAACAGAGTTGGCGATCGCCGACTTTATTTCCCCTAGTTCCGGGTTTTTTATAAATGACGAGGCAGTACGGTCTCTGCCTACCGCTGTTTTGCAAAAAAGACTGGACGAAATACGGGGCCAAGCACTTTTGTTTCGATCGGCGGTTGGGGATCAAAGCTTTGTCACCGAACTTTCGTTGCTAGGACTATTTAAAGAGCTTAGCGAACAGAATTCTGAGGATATTTTCTTTAACACCCTTCAGTTTGGCGGGGATATAAACGAAGCTTGCGTGTCCATTCTTCAACAAAAATGGATGGCACAAATTGCAGCAGAATATAACGACCTCAAAAAAATACTGACTGAAGAGCAAGACTTCTCTCCCGCTGGAAGCAACTTCCTAACCAAGGTTATGAAAATTCGAAGTGTTGATCAGCTGGTTAAATTTCTGCGAATTGATTTGGACGATTTTCAAGACGAAAATATGAACCAGTCTTTTTTTCCATTTGGTCGATCCTTGCAGAAACCCGTTTCGACTCAGTTCAATCCGTTTGAAAATCCGCGGCATCTGGTTCGCGGGGAAAATAGCCCCTATTGGACCAAATACGTCGGCCTTATCAAAGACCGCATATTTTGCGGACATCTTGAGCCCAAAAAGGCTATGGAGTGTATCAGCTATAACGATCAGGCCGGCCGATTTGAATTTCAAATAGTCTCGGATTATGCTCAAAACCTGCAGCCGAAAGCTTACTACGTAAAAAGAAATATTTGTTTGTCTTGCCATCAAAACCAAGCGCCGATTTTTCCCCGTTTTCCTTGGTCTGAATCTGACGACAATATGGTTTTTCATTCGGGATTGATTCTCTCGAATCTGAAAAATATCAATCCTAGCGAGATTCAGCAGCGGTCCGGTGAAGTTATGGTCGCCATTAATGACCGGATTAAAAAACGAGCAGCAATCAGCAGGTCCGAAGGTGCTGACGTGAATTTCAACAGAACTAGGGCCGGTCGTTATGATTTAGCGGTCAACGAATCCAATAAAATTCTGCGATTTCAAAAACTATGGATCCACTATTGTGGTAATTCCGCCGCCGGCAATGCTTGCC
>JANYDD010000057.1 GCA_025359945.1 Bdellovibrio sp.
GTTTTTTTGAGAGAGCGCATCGTCTGAAGGAAAGATTTTTAAAAAATGAAGATATCGATTCAGATTTAAAGCGTCTTGAAACGAATACGGTTACGTTTTTATCGAAGAACTTCAATCACAAAAAACTTCAGACATTGGTTATACCCCAAAAATTCGTGCCTCTGGCACCATGCAAGATACTCCTGTCGAACTAGTGGATTTTAAACTGTTTCTGGAGACCTTATCGACGTGGCTCGAGGCTGATAGCTCTGCCAAGGTTAAATCAATAATAGCGAGGTATCTTGTTAGGAGAATTGAAATTAGTCCAGATGGAATGCAGATTCTGTTTATGGCGGGAGAGACCTATGTAAAGTGTCTATTGGCGTCGACGCCCAAAGGGCCACAGGGAGGGGGCCTTCGAAAACGAGAAAAATCTGAGAAGGTCTATCGTTCGAATACCTTGACATTTGGTGATGCCGGAACGACTTGAACGTTCGACCTGCTGCTTAGAAGGCAGCTGCTCTATCCAGCTGAGCTACGGCACCATATGAATGAATTTTCAAGCCTCGATTATTAGTCAATTCGAAAGTTTATGACAACTTAAATGTCATCTTAAAGGGTGAATCGCTGCGAGACTTGAAAATCGCTTTGGTTTCGCTCGACGGTAGCAAGGTCGCAGAAAGGATCGTGCTCGAAGTACAAATACCCTTTTTTATCGCTGGCCTGAGCCAAGAGAATTTGCTTTTCGCTGATCAGTTTTAAAGGCTCTAAGTCATAGCCCATCACCCACGCCAGACGAACGTGCGCGCTGGTCGGGATCACATCGCCACAGTAAAATAACAAATGATTTGCATCTTCAATTTTTACAAACTGCTGACCTTGAGTGTGCCCATGGGAAACCCCCACCGAAATGCCTTCGAAAAGTTCCTGCGGACCTTCCAGAACCTTCAGCACGCCTGCGCCCTGAAGCGGTTTGAAGTTGGCTTCAAAATAAGAAGCTTTTTCGCGAATGTTCGGCTGGCTTGCGGTTTCAAGATTCGCCTTTTGAACGTAATATTTTGCATTGGGAAAAGTAGGAACAAGTTGACCTTTTTTTTCAGTAGTCCCTCCGCCGGCATGATCAAAATGCAAGTGGGTTAAAATCACATCCGTGATTTCTTCAGGCTGAACATCGTGAGCATGAAGTGATTTTTCTAAACCGCCTTCGTTCACCGCGTACATTTGTGCGAACTTGGCGCCCAGCTTTTCGCCGTACTTGGCGATAAAGTCTTGGCCGTTGCCACAATCGATCAAAATTTTTCGCTTTCCACTTTTCAAAAGCAAAGCGCGCGCTTCCATCGGGATGCGATTTTTTTCATCGGGTGGGATTGCTTTTTCCCATAGAACTTTGGGGACAGTTCCAAACATGGCGCCGCCATCCAAAGCAAAAATTCCGGTAGGGATGGGTAGAATTTCATATCCGGCAATTTGAAGATTTAATTTTCTAGTTTCCATTCAGGGTTCTCCGTTCGTTGAAAGGCTTGCGGGTCAATGTGCCTAGCCCACTGCTTGTACGATTGGTAAATCTCATCGATCGGCGCGGGCTGTTTCACTGGGCCGATATGGACCACCAGCTTTCCTGGTTTAGCAAAAAAATTTCCTTTGGGCCACAGATCTGCGTTGCCTTCTAGATAAAGAAATAAAATCGGAGTTTTAGTTTTCTCAGCAAAAACACTAACCCCTCTTTTGAAATCCTGAACTTTGCCATCCCGACTGCGGGTCCCCTCGGGAAAAAATATCAGCCAAATAGAAGATAAGCTGGTCAAAAGCTGCGTGATCAGCTGAATGGCCTGGCCCTTGCGATCCTTACGATCAATCGGAATAGCGCCCAGACAATGCTGAGAAAAAAAAGTAAAAATCGGATTGGTAAAAAAATAATCCTTGGCCGCAGAAATATATAAATGCTTCCACAGTCTAAAAGGCACAGCCGCTGCGATCGACAGTGCATCCAGGTGACTGCAATGATTTGAAATAATCAACAAGCGCGGATGCAGTTTGTACACCGGCACAAAATTACCCTTCACCGACAGTCTGACGTAGAATCGAAAAAAAAATGCTTTTAAAAAAAAAGCCCACAAAATTCGGATCATGTAACTAGTAAAATCAAAGTGCCTGGTAAAAAGCGGAAGGTGTTTTAAATAGCTTGGAAGTTTAACCCATTGCTCGTTGTCGTAATTCCAATCCTTCATAAGAGCGGCAGTGCTTTCATCACATAGTAGTAAATGGGCGCGACAAAAATCAGACGATCCATTCGGCGTAAAAAATCACCTCGACCTAAAATAAAGGCGCCAACCACTTTGATGCCAGCGTCTTTTCGAATCACCGTCATCACTAAATCTCCAAATAGCCCGCCCACCGAGGCCACGATCCCGCTTAAAAGCCAATATTGATCGGATCCATCGGGCAGCAAATGCCGCATCAAAAATGCCATTCCCAAAGTCAGTATCCCCGAGATCACCGTGCTTTCTAAGGTTCGCTTTTGATCAATGCGCTGAAACAGGTGCGTTCGGCCTATCGTTCTAGACAATGCTAAATTGGTGTTGTCGCAAAACTCGGTCAGGATAATCAGATACATCAACTGAAAAAAACCATTGGGAAATTTCATGATTAAACCCAAGTGCAAAAACGCCCAACCTAAAAACACAAAAGCCAAGTTGGTTAAAGAAATATACTGAATCATGCGCACATAATTATTTCGGACCAACGGGATTAAACAACTTAAGCCCACCACCATCATGGGGATCAGATTGTATAGATCTTCTCGGTCTTGTGAAATGCAATAGCCCAAGCCCAGAATCCCCAAGTAGCAGGCCACCACAAAATAATTTCGATGGTACATGCCCATCAGTTGAAAAAATATTTTTGCTCCCAAAAGAGCAATCAAAGTTAAAAACACTAAAGGCCAGGGCTGAGGCAATCCAAAAACCACCAGCAGTCCAGGCGCAAAAAACAACCAGCTTTTTATGCTGGCCCAAGAAACGACAAAATAATAATTACTTTGACGCAAGAAAAAAACAATCAAACCCGAGGCAAAAAGACTTAGCAAAACAATCAAGGCTGTTTGTTGGTAGATGGCAGTGCTAAGTGCGCCGCCGGCAAATAATTGTGCAACCATTTCGTTCATATTTAATCAATTCAGTTAAATTAATTCAGCTAAATTAATTCAGTCAAATCAGCGCTGTTAATAAATTCAGGTAAAACAAACTAATTGAAAAAGCTTTAGTTCAAATTCTTTTACTGCTTGGGAATTCCAAGGTCCCTAATTTTTTTATAAAGATGGCTTTTTGAGATTTGCAGTTTTTCTGAAACCTCTTCGATAGACTTCCATCTTTCTAGGGCTTTTTGTATCACTTTTTTTTCTAATTCAAAGACCTGCTGACCCAAACCCTGGCGAGTCTCCAATTCAGAATCCAATAAGCTCTCGGTTTTGGTCAAAAGTGGTGCGACCTCTTGCTCGCGGATCCATGGCAAGGGACTAAGCAGTCTTAACTGTTCGCAGACCCTTTTAAGCTCTCGAGAATTTCCGGGCCAAGGGTAAGCTTTCAGCTTTTCGATCGCTTCGGTAAGAAATTTTTTGGATGAATAGCAACTGTTGTGGTTGGTAAAGAATTCGGCAAGCTCTTCTAAATCTTCCAGGCGTTCGCGCAAGGGGGGAATTTTTATCTTTCGTCCGTTCAGGCGAAACAAAAGATCTTCGCGAAAAGTTTTATTTTGGACTTTGGTTTCTAAATTTTCATTGGTCGCGGCAATGATGCGAACCTGTGAGAACTGGTTTTTTTGACCGCCCACTTTTTTATATTCGCCACTTTCCAAGAATCGCAACAGCTTGGGTTGTAAATGCACAGGCAGGGCTTCGATCTCGTCTAAGAATAAATCGCCGCCGTTAGCCAATTCCACCAGTCCCATTTTTTCAGTGTCTGCACCGGTGAATGCGCCTTTAACATGACCAAACAGTTCGGACTCGAAAAGGTTTTCGGAAAGGCTTGAAAGGTTTACGGTCACAAAGGGTCTGGAAATTTCTTGCTGATTAAGAAGCCGAAAGACAACTTCTTTTCCCGATCCGGTTTCGCCTTGGATCAAAATTGGGCTTTGATAGTTTTTAAGTTCGGCCACTTGACGCAAAAGTTTCTGGGATACGGCTGAAGTTCGACCCACCCACTCGATGCCTTGGGATTTGCTGGACCTCATGTCCCATAGACTAGAAATCTGATTTAGTTTTTGCGTTAGCTCCGCAACGTTCAGGGGCTTTTCGAAAAACTTCGTTGCGCCCAACTGTAAGCATTTTTCCATAAGCTTAAAATCGGAAGACCCAGAAAACATCATAAACTCGGCCTCGGGGTATAAGGGGCGCAGACGAGCCAAAACCTCGACACCCAGCTGGGAATTTCCGGGCTGATGCATATCAATCAAAAAAGCATGAAAAAAACGTTGGGGCAGTTCATCCCATTTTTGGACGTGATAGCACGACCATTGGGTGGGCAAAAGCAGTTTAATACTTCGATGAACATCGGGATCGTCTTCGAAGACCAATAACCTAAATTCAGACATGCAACACTCATGACAAAGGCGCTTTCGTTTGGGCAGAGATATTGCACCCTGTTAACAAAAATATGTATATTCGTAAGATGAAAAAAATTTTGCTCCTCGAAAATATTCACACCGTCGCACAGAAGATTTTTGAAAACGAAAAGTTTCAAGTTCAGCTGGAGAAAAAAGCTTTTTCCCCAAGCGATTTGGCGCTGGCTATAGATTTTGATTACCTTGGTATTCGTTCGAAAACTCATGTTGATGAAGCCTTTTTTCATAAAAGTTCCGGGCTTAAGGCTCTGGGCGCTTACTGCATTGGTACCAATCAGGTGGCTTTGAAAGCCTCTGAAATGGCGGGGGTTCCGGTTTTCAACGCCCCGTACAGCAACACTCGTAGCGTGGCTGAACTGATTTTAGGTGAAGTGATTGCGCTATCCCGGGGTCTTGTGGACCGTGTGATGAAAGCCCACCGTGGCGACTGGGATAAATCCGCCGATGGTTCGAATGAAGTTCGCGGAAAAACTTTGGGGATCGTGGGCTACGGTCATATTGGTAGTCAGGTCAGCATCTTGGCTGAATCTTTAGGTTTGAAAGTGATTTTCTATGACGTAATAAAAAAACTTCCTCTGGGAAATGCCGAAAGCAAAGAGGGTCTTTCGGCGCTGTTAGCGGACGCTGATTTTGTCACTATTCACGTGCCGGAAACCGAACAAACAAAAAATCTCTTTAGTAAAAACGAATTTAAAAAAATGAAACCCGGAAGTTTCTTGCTGAACGCTTCGCGGGGAACCGTTGTGGTCATTGACGACTTGGTGACGGCGTTAAAGGAAAAGCACTTAGCCGGATGCGCGGTAGATGTGTTTCCCGAAGAGCCCGCATCCAACAAAGATCGCTTTGTATCGCCACTGCAAGGGTTACCAAACGTAATTTTGACCCCGCACATTGGTGGCAGCACAGCTGAGGCCCAGTTGGCCATCGCCCATGAGGTGACGGAAAGCCTTTTGCATTTTGAAAAAACCGGCTGCACTTTGGGCGCCGTTAATTTTCCTCAAGTGAATTTACCAGTGCCATCGGAAAAAAATATTTTGCGCGTGATGAATGTCCATCGCAACGAACCCGGCGTTTTGGGCGAGATCAACAGCGTAGTTTCAAAATTTGGTGCGAATATTGTTGCTCAGGCCCTATCGACTAGCGAACAAGTGGGATATTTAATTATGGATCTGCAAAAGGCCCAGCAAAGCGAAATCGTTCCATCTATCGCTCAACTTCCTAGGTCAATTAAGACTTATTCGAATATTTTTTAGATTTTTGTTGGGAAACTGAAGTTCCATTCAACTCAGCCACGGCCGTAAGCGATCCGCACGGCAAAAAATTAATTTTAATCACCCATGGCGGCAATCGAATCAACAAGATGACGGATCGCGAAGGTGGAGTCCACCGCTACTCTTACGGTGTTTCGGGAAATTTGTCGGAAGTGGTTCGTTCGAAGTACCGATTATTTTTATCATCCTGAAAAAAGATTATTTTCTGAAATTCGCGTTGCTTAAGACGGCCACCGCTTTTGGCTATGATGCCAACGGTCTTCTGGGGCCGGTTTGCAAGCGCTATCTTTATACTGCAATTTTGCAGCAATTCGGACCATGTGTTGATCTTTTGCGTCGCATAGGCTTCTACTTGTGTTCGAGACTTTGAACTTTCACGAAAGAGAGCCTTATGAAAAAAATTTCCGCGATTCTATTGATTTTGTTTGCCGGAGCATTTGCAGACGCAAATATTTTAATCGATCCGTATCTCGGTTACGCAATTTCTGGAACTTACGGAAATTCTACAGTGACAGGAACAGAAATGGGTGGTCGTTTAGGCTGGAGCTCATTGGGTTTTGCAGTAGGCCTTGATGCTACAATTGCCGGATCTTACACTTATACGGCCTCAAATGTTTCTATCTCAGCCACGCCATTTCACTACGGAATTTTTGCAAGTTTTCAATTTCCAATTTTATTTCGCGGATATGCCACCTACTTTTTAAGCACTAAAGAAACCGATTCGGCCTCGAATTATTACACCGGTACAGGGACGAAAATTGGTGTTCAGTTCACAGGACTTCCGTTTGTAGCAATTGGTCTAGAAGTTTTTAGTAACTCAATTGCCAAGTACACTTCAGCCGCGGGAACCGTAAGTGCCACAGGGACCGAGAACCAAACGCGCTTAACGATAAGTGCTCCATTCGATTTATAAATCCATGCTTATCTGAAAATCGGCCACTCGAATTTTACCACCTCTTTGATTTCGTTCGGTTCGGATGGATCGCAGCTGTTCTCAAAGTGTTCCTTTAAACTGATCCAATATTTTCTTGAGATTTGGGCCATCGAGATTAAATCAGGAAAAATTTCTCAAAGCGAATTAAAAGGGTTTAGCAGTTTTAAAAGCAAGCTCGGAAAAAAAGTCGGGTGCGTATTCGTGACTCTATCTGAATCAGGACTCAGGACTAAAACTTTCGATGCCGTTCATTGGCAAGATTTCCTGAGATCGCTGAGAAACTAGTCTTTGCAATCTGATCCCAGGAGTCCGATGGTGATTTGGGCGGGGAAAAACAGGCCCTGGCAACCGCTAAATTTTGTGGTTGATTCGATATTCGTCGAGGTGGTCGTGGTGAACGAAGTCGACGAAAGTCCAAAGCCTCATTGATTTTTCTTGAGAAATAAAAATACGAAACCCACTGCTTTTGAGTTTATTTTCCCAAGTCATTTGGCGAGCGCCTTTCACTCGCTTCAAACCATTAGCCAACTGTTTGGAAGTTGGGCCCAACAAGAAACTCTTGATCCGTGGCGCAAGCTCAATGTTTTTCCTCATTATTTCGGCCAAAAAAGAATTCGAAAAACGAAGATATTGAAAGTCCTTATAAGTTCCGTTTACAAACAAAAAATAGTAAGATTGATTAGGTAGAACTGTTGAACCTGCTTCCAACAGGGACGCAAGGGGCAATGATCCCGAAAGAAATGTTGTCTCCGTTTTTTCCGATTTTTCGAGGGGCTCAATTGCCAGCTGGGTCTGCCGCAGACCTCGGTGAGAATACTTACGCCCCAAATGCGTACCGGCAACCGAAGTTTTTTTCCTGATTGAATAGGCAGCTGCAAACGTTTGCCCTACTGAAATTTGTCTGAGTTGCTGTTGTTGCAACAATTCTTGGCGCTCGATGTCTTCTTGAACTTCTTTGATGAGTCGAAAATTCCTGCCTTGCAGCTCTTTCTTCAGCTGGCCAAAATCCGATCGCAACGTTTGTTCAATGCCCTGATCAATAAAATTAAAGGCATCCACCCAAAATTTTTCGTACTTTGGATTTTCAGTTCGATATCGATTGACAAAAATTGCGAAAGGTTCAACGGGGACGCCTAGATTTGAATGACTCTTGAGTTGCTTTTGAAAAGCGTCCATTTCGTAAACCATAAACGGAACACCGACTCGCAACCAACTTTGTTTTTTCGGAGTCATCTTGGACGGAAGCAATAAAAACAAAAGGAAGGGATTCACTTTCATTTTGTCTTCGAGTTCCCGACTGACGAAATTGAAAGACATTGAAACTTTTTCTTCAATCCGAGATGGTTTGCGCAGATTGAGAGTATCATTCAAAGCTGCAACATATAGTAGGTAACCTAGGATAGTTAGTTTTTCATTGCATTCCAAATATTTATTTCCTACGATTTACTAAATGAAAGACGGACGATCGCTTGATCATCAAACTTTAGAAGGCTATAGATTTGCAGCGGTGAAATTGCGC
>JANYDD010000060.1 GCA_025359945.1 Bdellovibrio sp.
TGCACAGACTTGCTCGACACAACACTTCTTAAACACGCTCTTAAACACGCTCTTAGCGAACATTTCTATTGACACACTAACACGATTTTTACTTAACTTGTGTCGCGCACAAAAAAGAAAATCCGGTTTTGCTCGCAAAAAGCGCACATCTAAAAGAGAAAAGAAAAAAAAATAAGAGAGAAACTAATAGAGAAACTGAGAGAAAAAAATTAACAGAACCAAAAACTTCAATTGACAAAACACGAGGGGGAACAATGAAAGAAAACTTATTAGGGGCCTTTGGGCTTCGAATTGCCTTAGGCAGTTTACTTTTTGCCATGACTTCAATGGCCACGGCCGGAAATGTTTGGACCGGTGGTGATCCAAGCGCACGACAAGAGGCCATCAACGATATGCAAAAAAAAATGGCCGCTCATCCTTATCTCGATTATTTTGCAAACAACCGGGGACGTGACCTCAGTCTAAGCAGCGGAGTTAAAGTTGCGAACCCCTTCTTGTTCGATGACGGGAATGGCGTGGCTCTTCTGGCTCACGTTGATTACAAAAAAATCGCGAAGCTTTTAGAATTAGAAGGTTTCGTGCCTGATACAAATTCAACGGCGCGCGACCGCGTCCAAATTTTTATCGACTTTACACATTATGCAAAAACAAGTTTTGGCCCCGCCTATGTGGCTCGATTTTTTGTACCGATCATTGTCTCTGCTGGTGCAAAAGACAAAATCAAAGCTGAACTTCCAGCCGCTTTTTCAAAACTCAAGACGGGTTATGGACAAAGTTATCTGGCTTGGAAGTATTGGGAGGGCGGCGGAATCGATGCCCAAACTGGTGGTCGAGAAGTTCTGAAATGGCCGCAAGATCCCGCAATAGTTGACATCGATTACTCGGGCAAAGTGAAAACAGTTAGCGTTGCCGAGATCAGCGGGTTGTCCATTCTTTCGCTTAAATTTGATTCGACAGAACGCTTGAGAGGCCAACAGCGTTTTTTAAGCAATGGTACTATCGTTATCGCGACCCCAGGAAATAAAGCCTTCAATCCGTCTGCCTATGAGGCCACTTATACAGTATGGCCCGTGCAGGGACTGGCTTACGAAAGTCTTTTTCCGTTCGACCCAAAGTTGGATGAGTTTAAGGTATTTGGAAAGCTTGCCAAAGAACTCGATGCAGTCGATTTTGACCTTTCGGATGCACAATGGTTAATTCGTCCTTATTATGCTGGGGCTTTACTGGGGACTCCATCTGTAAAGAAAGTGGGTTACTAGATCCGAATCGTTGGTCGCATCAGCGCCCCAATTTGGGGTGCTGATGGTTTTAAGGGGGCGGCTCAATTGAAGGCTTTTTTTACTTATTTTTTGTTTTTCGCTTTTTCGCGTCAGCTTGTTGCGGGCTTACCAGATATTGATGCTGACTTAAAAATCAAACTGAAAAAAGCCAATGTCACCGCCCTACCTAAGCCGGGTGCTGCCAAAAAAGAATATTTCGAGCTTGGGAAAAATCTGTTTTTTGATAAGGTGCTCTCCGGAGAGCGCAATGTTTCTTGCTCGTCCTGCCACAGTCCTGAACACGGGCTTTCATCGGGAATGGCTTACGGCATTGGCGGCGGCGGTATCGGATCAGGGCCGCTGCGCAAAGCCTCGGCATTTACGCAGTACACTTTAAGAAACCCTCCCCAACTTTTTAATCTTTCTGGACAGCCGACTCACTTTTGGGACGGTCAAGTCAGCTATTATGATCTTGATTCAGACCAGAAAATATTGACTACCCCAGAGCCCGGACTGAACGGCGAGTACCCTTATTTGACCGAGGTCATCGAGGCCTTGCGCTTGGCTAGCAAAACGAATTCGAACGACAACTTTATGTCTTTGGCTGCGCAAATTTTGTTTCCGATCGCGAACACTTACGAGATGAAGGGAAGTAAATATGCGCAAGAGACAAACGAAGATTATTGGCAGCGAATTGTAAATCAAGTTCTAGCCGTTGATGGCTATAAGGCGCTTTTTAAAAGGGCTTTTCCGCAAGCCAAGGGTCAATATAATATAGGCCACATAGGCGTTGCGGTTGCAGAGTTTATTCGTCAAGCGTTCTCGGCCACCGAAACCCCTTTTGATAAGTATCTGCAAGGGCGAGTGACCGCGTTGTCTATTGAAGAAAAACGCGGAGCCTTGCTTTTTTACTCTGAAAAAGCAAAGTGTTCACAATGCCATACAGGCCCACATTTATCTGACTTTGACTTCAAAAGTGTCGGTGTTCCCCAAGGAGGGCCAGGCGTATCGGCCGACGGTGACGATTACGGACGCAGTGACTATACGAACAGCACGCTGGATGTCTTCAAATTTAAGACTCCGGTTTTAAGGAATGTAGTCCTGTCGGGACCGTTTATGCACAATGGAGTTTTTAAAACGATGAAAGAAGTTGTCGTCCATTACAACGATGTTGGCTACAGTATTGATCATTTCGATTTTGAAAAGCTAAGCCAGGTTGAACAGAAAAATTACAAAGAAAACTCCAAACGAAACAACGCCAGATATAATTCCGTCGAGTTTGAGTTTCGAATGCCTTTGCACCTGACCGAAGCAGAGATAGGTGATCTGGTTAAATTTCTCGAAATTTCCCTTACGGATCCAAACACTGAGAAATCCTTGAAAAGCTACAAAGGTATTAAAGTTCCAAGCGGTCTGCCCATAGACTAGTAGGAAAGGCTTTAAAGACCTTTGTTTTAACAATTCTCTATTTTCGCCCGATCGTCACTGATCGCAATAAGTCTGAGATCAGTTGATAGGACTAAAAAAGCCCACGGGATGCTGTTGAAAATCCACTCAAAATTCGGCGAGTTATCAAAGCTGGCATCGTTAGGATTATTATTCAAAATTTAGCCACCTTCGTTTAAGGAAACTGAACATCGTCAGACGGCGTTTTTCGAAGTTGATGTCATCAATTGGACATTAGCGGCCCAATCTTCAGGTATAGTAGGTAACATGGGATAGTTAG
>JANYDD010000070.1 GCA_025359945.1 Bdellovibrio sp.
TGGATGAATGATTTTTGAACTCATTGGTCGATCATATTTCTACCTCCGTGTAGAGGTACAAATCGTATCATACAATTAGATCAACGTGTCTCGCTGCAGCAAGCCCCGCACTCCCATCGATGCAAGTGCGTACGCCCTGTGGGGAAGGCCGGTGGCCGATAAATTGCTTTATTGAATATCTGGAAACTATGTCCACTTGGTCTGCTCTCAAAAAAAGGAGTCCTTTATGGCTAATCCCGATATTTCATTAATGGGCCCAGCCCCTAAGCTGTCAGTCTTAACTAGAGCTTCTGCGCAACTAGAAAACGCCAAGGGCCGCATCGCGGTTCCCATACTTCTCTACTTATTAGGAGTTCCTGGAATCGTCGTTATCGCTTTATGGGCTTTTTTCTTCCGAGGCCGATAAGCCTTTAACTTTTTTTTTGATTTAACAGAATTCTCTCCGGAAATGCGCAGCCTTACAGGCGCCGATCCGACTGAAGTTATACCGTCAATAGGCGACGCTTAATCTCGGTCCTTTTTTTTGGATTTGAGATGGTGCCCAACGAGGGAGTCGAACCCCCACGCCTTGCGGCACTAGGTTCTAAGCCTAGCGTGTCTGCCAATTCCACCAGTTGGGCACTTTGTTTTAGATTCTATTTCGAAGCCTCGGCGATTAGTTTTTTATAATCTGGGGCCTTCATCAAACTTGCCAATTCTTTTTCAGTGTCCATTTCGATTCGGATTAACCAACCTTGGTTGACGGGATCGTCGTTCAATACAGATGGATCTTCGGTCAAACCGGCATTCACCTCGATCACTGTCCCAGAAACCGGAGCAAATAAATCGCTGACTGCTTTTACACTTTCGACCACACCAAAAGGTTCACCCTGAGTTACTTTTTGACCTTCTTCAGGAAGCTCAACGTAGACGATTTCTCCCAATGCATTTTGTGCATATTCGGTAATACCGATGGTGACGATATTTTCATCCACTTGGGCCCATTCATGGTCTTTGGAATAGTAATAATCTTCAGGGATATGAAATGTCATAACGATGCTCCTTAGCTTTGGTTTTCTAATTATCTTTATCCGTACTTTAAAATCAAAGAAATTTAATGTGTCAAAAAATTTGGGGATTCGACCCGACCTTTGCCGAGTTTATCTTTTTGGCGGATCGGCCGTTAGAGCCAGTGGGGGTTTCACCATGTCATTTTCTTTAATCACAACTTTTATTTATTTCCTGGCTCCTGTTTTCGCCCCTGTTTTTGCTGAGGATATCCACGGGCTTTTCAATGTCGTCAAAGGGGAAGTCAAAGTGATTTCCGCCAAGGACCAAAAAACTTCGGCCGGCAAAGTGGGCATGAAAGTTTTCGTCGGCGACAAGGTGACAACTGGCAAGGAAGGTCGCGCCAAAATCGTGATGAGCGATAAAAACGTACTCAATTTATCACCTGACACAAAAATGGTGATTAGCCGTTACGAAACCAAGGGCAAAGACAAAAACGTCGAAATTAAAATCGAAGAAGGAAAAGTCCGAGCTTCAGTCGAGCAAAAATACGACGGTGACAAAAGCAAGTTTCAAATACGCACCCCCTCCGCGGTGGCTGGGGTTCGCGGCACAGATTTTATTACTCGATACGAACCTGCTAGTCGGCAATCTCAGATTATCACTTTCACTGGTACAGTCGCCGTGGCTAACTTAGGTCCCCGTGGCGAGTTATTAAAACAAGTGATGGTTCGCCCCGGCGAATCGACTTCGGTCAAGGACGGTGCAGCGCCCGAAGTTCCAAAAGCTTTGCCCCCAGAGCAAATCAAACAGATGAATATTGAATCCAAGGCTGATTCGGCATCCGCCGTTTCACAAAACAAATCAGCAACCGGGGACGGTCAACGCCGCGAACCTGCTTCCACAACATCGATGGTGGATTCAAAGGACCTAAGTGTTGAACCTGGCCGTGAGGTGATGGGGAACTCGACTCCGGCTGTGGGAAGTAATTTTAATCCCAACCAAGGTGTGCCTTTGGTTCCTAAGCAAAATTCAATGATCAACGATGCTTCAAGAAATATGAAAACCAAGACAACGGTGATTATCAACAACGGCAAATAAGATCTTGCCAGCTTTGGCGCCGGCCGGTCACTTAGGTCTAGCAATTTTATAAAAAGTTATGCGCACCACCCATTCCTGAGCGGTAGTTTCCCAACGTCGTCCAATGTCGCTGTTGAAGGATCTTATTTTACTGGTGTACAATGAAACTCAGAATTTAAGTTTAAATTAGGATTCCATCATTTGACCACCACACCAAAAAAAAATTTTCTAAGAGATATTTTTTTCAGACCCCATCAAAAAATTATTTTGATCCTTTCATTTTTGCTGCCCGTGTTTTTTTGTAAAAATCTTTTTGCGCAAAACTTTTCGAATGCAAAAATTTTTTTGGATTTGGAACGAAATCTGGAAATTGAATATTCGACCCCGCCATGGAATAAAGATCCTCAGCGGATTGAAAAATTTAATTTATTTCTTCGCGATCAGGCTAGTGGTGAAATAGTCTCCGTCGAACTTAAAGAGACTTCTGCCGACAGCGGCGTTTTTCGGGCGAAAACAAAACTAAAAATGGATCAGGCGCAAAGATTTTTTACTCCTGAAATTTATATTGCACCCCAAACTTTCGCCAAGTCGAAAGCTTCTTCGACTGAAAAGATCCAACAGTGGGTCACGCAAGGGAAGATACCTCGCAGTCCGATTTTTTTGCATCCCATAGATTCTCAAACCCAAGCGATCACTGTGTATGACTCCAAAGATCAGGCCTACAGCCAGTTCGAAGGTTATAAAAAACTGCTCTACGAAAAACGTGCTATGGAAGCCGCCGCGATCGACGCCGAGGCCGCCCTGGACCGCGAGAACGAGAGAAAACGCCTGCAGATGCTTGCCGACGAAGCTGAGAAAAAACGTTTAGATTTTCAAATCCAAGAGCAAAAGCGAAAGGCCGATCTTTTGGCCCAGCAGGCCGCTTTGGATGAAAAAACCAAGCAGCTTCGTCGGGACCAAGCCCGACGTTTGGCGGAAGAAGCTTTGATTTTGTATAAGCAAGAAAACTATTTGCTGGCAGAAGAGAAATTCAATCAGGCGGTCGAGTTAGATCCGCAAAATCTAGATTATTATTTTCAGTTTGGGGTGACACTTTATAAAAATAAAAAGTACAACCCATCGATTGTGGTTTTGAAAGCTCTTGAAAGTGCTACCGAAAATCGGGTCTCCAATGTAGCGCAGAAAAATCAATTTGATGTGATCGAGAAACAATATTATTTGGGGCTAGATTTTTTAAAGCTAAATGACGGCACCAATGCTCAAGGCTATTTTGAGACCGTGCTTCACGAAAAGGCGCATGCGTTGGCCCCTTATGCTGCGTTTTTTTTAGGGGTTATTCTTTTTCAAGCTGAAAAATATGATCCCTCTCAGAAAAATTTTGAGTTCGTGCTGGACCAATCTAAAGATCCCGAGATGGATCGCCAAGCAGAGACTTACATTGATCGAATTGCCAACATTAAACAATTTTTACTTTTGAAGTCTCATCGGTGGTCTGCGTATTTAAATGTGGGCTTAATGTATGACTCGAATATTCTTTCGGCGTCGACAGGAACGGCCTCGGATAATGCGGGTTGGAGATTAAGTTACGGGGGCTCGCTGTCCTACCGATTGATCTATTTAGAAAAAACCGAATGGGCTGCAAAAGTTTTAATTTCGGATTTGAATTCTGTTTTTGGAAACACTTTCAAGGTGAACGACAATTTGCAGCGATATGATCCCATGTTGACTCAGTTTAGTGCGCCCTTCAGCCGACGGGGATCGCTGCTTGGTAAACCTTTTCAGTGGACGCTAACACCTGCCTACGAATTTACCTACATGGATGTGGACGGGCTTAATAACGACGGATTTGGAACCAATAGCTATGCGCTTCGCAACCGCGAGCTGATCACAAATTCTTTATCAGTGAAATCAGATCAAACTTTAGTGATGAGCAATCGCTGGTTCTCAAATTATTCTTTGGAATACCGTCGTGATTTATCATTTACATCTGTTGGCGATGAAGAACGACAAACGGCTAATAAATATGCTCTTGGCACGACTCAAACTTTTTTTAAAAACTCTAAACGAAATAAAGGACAAATCATTGATGCCACCTACACCATCAATCAAGCTTTGGGGCAAAACCAAAGCTTCACGCGCTACGATCTGGGGTGGGCGTACACTGCACCGGCCTGGCGAGAAAACACTTGGAATTTTCGAATCGGCGGAGCTTATGCGAAATACTCGAAGCACCTGATCGGTCGAGCGGATACCGAGGCTTCGATCGGCGGGGGCTTGCGCATGCCCCTTAGTAAATCATGGATTTCTAATTTGTTGGGAAGTTTTTCAAATGTCAGATCCAGCCTTTCGGGATATTCCTATAATAAGTATTTTATTTTATCGCAGTTCGAATACTCCACCCAGTTTTAACAGCCAGAGTCCGCGTAGTTTTGCGCGCATGATTGTTTTTATATTCGGCCCGCGGCACCCAGATCAGCCAGGCTGGAGTTAAATCGACAGACTTGGAAAAAAACTTCGAATTGAGACTTTGAACTCTTCCAAAAGTTGAGGGGATCCTTTCGAATTTTTCAATCCGCGTTGCAAATAGGGTTCTAGGTCCGAACTCTTAACCCCCGCCTGCTGAGCCAAAGTCAGACTGTTCACGCTGACCCAGAACGTGTCGGAAGGATTAGGCTCTAAATGTGCCAATTGATATTCCATCTCGGATCCAAACAGCTGACCTTTTTTTTCAGAGTCCAAATTAAGTTGGTAAACTAAATTCATTGCCATCTGAAAAATAAAGGGATCTTGCCTGATTTCAGGAAGTTGTTTTTCAATCGTGGACAGAACATCTTCAGGGTTGGAATTAAATTCTTTTTGAGCTTGATGAAGAGCATCCCCATAATTGGGGGTGGAAACAAAAAGGACGCCCAAAGTCATCCAACGTGCAGCACCCTCGCCGTGGGAGGTGGCCCCCATCAGTTTTTTTGTGCGTTCATATTAATAAGTGCGTTAGATAGTATACATTAAGCAGCGTACTTAAGGCTTTTCTTTTGATAAAATGATCGTATTTTCTTTTTATTATTTTGAAGCGACCTCATAGACTTTGTCACTTGTTTTTTGAAGTCAGCTTTATCG
>JANYDD010000099.1 GCA_025359945.1 Bdellovibrio sp.
CCGATCGCCTTTGGCACGCGGAGGCCCGAGGCGACGGTTGCGGCGTTTTCGAATTCGTCGGCAAACCTTTCGCCGGCATGAAAGGCACGGACGATCGGGGAGCATGTCTCGGACTGTACGCTGACCATTCGCGGGCGTTTCGCTCCGATCCAGCCCATCTGTTCCATCTCGTCAAAGGCCTTCCACATTCCGATCATGCCCACGCCGCCGCCGGTCGGATAGATGATGCCTTGCGGAAGTTTCCACTCCAGTTGTTCGGCAACCTCGTAGCCCATCGTCTTCTTGCCTTCGACGCGGAATGGCTCTTTGAGGGTCGAGACATCGAACCAGCCTTCTTTCTCCTTGCGTTCGGCAACCATGCGGGCGCAGTCGCTGATCAGGCCGTCGACCAGCGTGACGTGCGCGCCGTAGTAATCGCATTCCATGCGATTGGCCATGGGCACATCTTTCGGCATGAAAATGTGAGCTTCGATGCCCGCCGCCGCCGCGTACGCCGCCAGCGCGCCACCGGCATTTCCGGCGGAAGGAGCGGCAAGCTTTTTCAGTCCATAATGTTTTGCCATCGTCACGGCTGTGGACATGCCGCGTGCTTTGAATGAGCCGGTGGGATTCAGGCCTTCGTCTTTGATGAAAACGCTCTGGTACTCGCGGCTGCGAAGCATGGGTGTGAATCCCTCGCCGAGCGTGACGGGCTTGGCGTCCGGCAGAACGTCGGCGTAACGCCACATGCTGGCCACGCGGCCCGATAGATCTTCGCGGCGCAACTTCCCCTTCAGGCTGGCGAGATCGTAGCGAACGTAAAGCACGCCGCCGTCTTTGGGGCAGACATTCTGCGGGCGGTCGACGGAGAGATGCTCTCCGCAGCGAGTGCATTCGAGGAAGGAAATTCGCATCGGTGGAAGGATAGCATTTCGGCTCTTAGCTCTTAGCTGTCAGCGCTAACTTTGAGCGGAACGCTGGAACTCATCGTGTGCATTCAATTAAGGATTGCGGGCGTAATGGCGCTTTTTCGGCAGGAATGCCTGTTGGCTGCTCGATGGATCGATGGCACAATTAGGTGCGGCCCTCAGTCTCCTAATGAATCAGAGTGACAGGCTCTTAATTTATCAACATTCGTAGTAAAGCGTTTCTGAATTTCTGAAGCTGTGATGAGGGTGGCGGAGGCGGAAGGAGAAAAGCATGATTAGGAGCTGTTTTGTTTTCTTACTCGTTTGCGGTCTCGTGATGATCGGATCAGTGTCGGCGCAGCAAAAGGACGCATCTCGTACCGGTTGGATCAGCGATGAGAGTTGCGGAACCCAACACACGAAACCCGGCCGCGCGGATTGCGTGCAGAAATGCTGGCGCGGGGGTGCTTCGGTGGGCCACCCGGAATGGAAACCCCAACGTGCCGTCTTTGTAGCAGACGATGATCAAACAATCTGGATTGTCGAAAATCCTGAAGCCGTTCAAAACTTCCCTGCGGCACACGTGGTGCTGGAGGCCAAATTCGATTCTGCGAAGAAGACGATTCACGTTGAGAAGATCGCCCCCGCTGCGCAGTAGATTTGCCCAAAGTTCGTCACGCAGGCAATCTCTTGAGCATCGCGTTCGCTCTCCGGAACCAAGGCCGTTCCCGCCGCCGCAGGTAGCCGGGCATGGTGGGTTTCTTATCGAGCACCTTCTGCGCCCATTCGCGGGCTTCGGCGTTTTGGCCTTCGGAGGCCAGCAGATCCGCGAAATTCAGGTAAGTCTCTGACAACGTCGACGTGATCGTCACTTGCCGGAAGAGTTTCTCGGCCTTTTCTTTTTGCCCGGTCTGGGCGTAGGCGTGGGCGAGCAATCCAGCCGCGCGCTGGAAATCGTAATCTGGCTCTTTGCCGACCACCCGTTCCAGGTCGGGTAACGCGGCTGCGGCGTCGCCTAACTGGATGGCGCAGACACACGGCCTGTGGCTTCATGTCGACGCTGCTTGGGGTGGACCAGCCTTGTTTTCAAAAAAATTGCGAAGGTTAGTTCATGGGATCGAGCTTGCGGACTCGGTGACTTTTGACGCTCATAAACTTTTAGGTGCCAGTTTAACTAGTAGTTTTTTTCTGACTCAACACGAGAACATATTGCTTGAAGCAAATGATGTGAGCGGTGGCGAATACCTGTTTCACGCAGACCTCCCGGGATTGGATCGGGGAAGACTTTCATGGCAGTGCGGGCGTGGTGCTGATGCCGCAAGTTTTTGGACGATTTGGAAAAGTTTGGGTAATGACGGTTTCGGTGAATTTGTTGACCGTCTGGTACAAATTCGACAAGACACCCTTGAATGGATGCAAGGTGAAAAACGCTTACTGCTTATCGCAGACCCTGAATTTTTAAATATTTGCGTCCGAGTATTGCCGCCGAACGCCACTCCCGATCCCAATTGGTCAAAACGTGTACGAGAGCAATTGAAGAATCAAAATAAAGCGATGGTGAATTTTTCGACAAATACTGAAGGCAGTTTCTTGCGATTAATTTTGGCGCACCCCTATTTGACGTCAAAGCACGTTCAACAAATTCTTTTATGGGCACTCGCGGTTGAATGAAAAGATTTAAAATTTTTGTTTTCTTTCTGCCGGCCTAAACCATTTTTATTCCCTGGAATAGACCGTATCTTATATTGAACGCTATCACCAAAATGGCAAAAGACTATTCAAAATAAATCAGAAAATTAAGTGCGTTGATAAAATGACGGAGCTTCGAAATTCGCAAGTTTTGAAGGCTTCTTTGAATTGACAGTTTTTGGCCGATTGGATAACAATCGTTGAGATTGGGGAAAAATGGCAAGGCCTCGAGAATTCGATCAGGCGCAAGTGCTGATTTGGATCATGAAGTTTTTTTTCGTGGCGTCGTTGAAGAGGCCCAAATCAATCGTGCATCCCAACAAGCTTTTGCGACGGCCTTCACGGCGCGGGAAATATCAAAATTTAAACGCAAGAAAAAGTTTCTCTGCGGTCTGGTAAATTCATTATTAGAATCCATCGGAGCGAAAGAGCGATTGATCTTAAAAAATAAATCAAATACGTCTGCGAAATTTATTGGGGTATTGAATGAACGAAATGGAAACTGAAGGCAAGCACACGGACGACGAATCGTTCAAGCTCCTAAAAAAGCGAGATCGGGCTTTTTTGGCGTCGCTTTTTCGAGACGTGAATCCCTATCTCAATCGCGTTTGCCGAGCGAATGGCTTTGGACAAAATGATACCAAAGATTTGATTCACCAAACATGGGAAAAATTTTTTTCTAATTTTTAAAAATTTGAGGGTCGATCGCAAATCCGCACTTTTATTTGCGGCATTTTGATAAATAAAATTCGTGAACATCGAAGAATCCAAAAGCGATATGTTCTGGAAGAAGATTCACATAAATTCATGAATGAAGCATTCACCGACGAAGGATGGTGGAAAAATCCGCCAAGTGATCCCTATCGAATTGTCGAGCTAAAAGAAACGTCGGAATTGATTCAAGAATGCTTCGAAGGGCTCACAGAACAGCAAATGACCGCCTTTGTGATGAAAGAAGTTGAAGAAGAAAATTCAGAAGTTGTGTGTCATGTTCTAGGGATCAATGTCTCTCACCTGAGAGTGCTGCTCTTCCGAGCGAAAGAGAAATTACGTAAGTGCCTTGAGGGCAAAGTTAACGTGGAACAGGTTTGAGGTTTCAAATTAAAAAGTGGCTGCGACATTATTGGCATGAACTCTATTACAAGCTGGCTTCTCCTTCCGCGGTCGAGTTTGGCATGAAGTGTAGAAGTGTTGTCGAAAATATTGATTTAGGAGGCCCGCATTCCGACTTGCGATATCGTTTTCGCAAAGTTCTCCATCTGAGTTTTTGCCAGGGATGTTGTTGCTATTATAGCTTCAGCCAAAGTCTTAGAAGTGCTGTTCGTAAAATGTCTCAAAATCAATCGGCGAAATCGATTGATATCGAACAAATTAATCAGGAATTGCTCGAAAAATATGCCCGACTGGAAACCGGAGTCTAAGTTTACGAACACAGTTCAGTTTGTAAGGACTTCGCGGATGGGTGCAAAATTTTTAAGCTCTTTTGTCACTTTCCTTTTCAAAGAATTTGCCCTTTGAATAAAATATCGATAAATTTTTGCACCGGATAGACCAGGTGTTTATCTTTTTTAAGAATTTCTGATCCTAAGTAAACTCCGAAGCCTTTGGAAATTTTGCCCGCGTCCAATAAGGTTTCAAGGCCGTAATTAAAATTCTTTGACCAAGTTTTTGACGATTTAACTTCGACACCGATTAGGTTTTTGCCTTTAGAAAGAATAAAGTCGACTTCATTTTCGGTTGGAGTTCCCCAATAGTGAAACTCGTAACGACCTTGAAAATAATCTGAATAGGTTTTCATTTCATGTAGAATGTAAGTTTCAAGCAGAGGGCCTTTATATTCATCTAAATCCTGATCCAACGTCTTGGCGAGAGCTCGGACAACTCCCGTATCGAAGAAATAAAATTTGGGTTTTGAAACCTCTTTCACCTTGGCCTTTAGGTGGATAGGGGGCAATCGAAACCCTAGAAGGGTTTGTTCGAGAATTTCAAGATAACCAGTTAAAGTTGTTCGCGCGACACCCACATCGCTGGCCAGATTCTGCAAATTTATCAATTGGCCATTTCGAATGGCAAAATGTTCCAAAAAACTAAGATAGGACGGCAAACTTCTAACCGCGGCCTCTTGGCGAATTTCTTCTTTCAAATATGTGTCCACATACGAAATCAGATAATCTTTTTTGTCTTCTTCGGTCGTCAAATTCCAAACCTCAGGAAGCATCCCAAACTTTAAACTTTTTTCCAGATGAAATTGGCCTTCAATTTCGGTCCTAGAGAAAGGATGAAAATTTCTAAGCAGGGCACGACCCGCGAGCAGATTCACATTTTGTTTTTTCAATTTGCGAGCGGAAGACCCTGTCAGGATAAACTGAATCTGATTTTTGAAATCAAAAATCAGAGAATGGACTTCATCCAAAAGTTCGGGCAGTTTTTGAATTTCGTCAATCACGACAATTTTGTAATTCGGATTGGCCTCGATCACTTCGCGTAGTTGACCAAGATCGGTCGAATACTTCTGAAAATCTTTTCCTTTCAACAAATCCACTGTAAAATCGGGATGAACCTGAGTTTTCAACCAGGTCGATTTACCCGTAGCCCGCGGACCTAGTAAAAAAAAAAGAACTTTTCTTTGGAATAGCAATATTCTTTTTGACGTTACATCCGTCACTTTTATCGTAAAAGTGACGGATGTGACGTCGTATTTATGACTTAGGAAAACACGTTTCGTTGTCTTCTTTTGCAAGTATCGACCATCAAAATATCGCCATAACACAGGGCCCCAAGGCCAAGTGCCTGATGGAAGCCCCGAATTGGACCTGTCCATTGTAACCAGAAAAAGGGCACTCCAGAAAGGCCAGTGAAAGTAGCCGTTCGATAAATATTTAAAACCCCCGGATGGATCCCCAGTGAATCAATGAGGCTTTCTGCAGCTAATGATGTGGTTAGAAACTTCCGAGTTTGGACCCATTTTCGCGATAGCAATTGATACTCGCTCTGATTCAATGGAGTTATCCGGGTCGGCGGCAGATGCCATTTGAAAAAAAATTTTGTTTCGCTGATCCTGACTGAGGCGACTGTAAAAGCGGGCGGCTTTAGTTCCCTTCCTGGAAAGATCCTCAGTTATTTTTTGCGAGGCATAATTTTGGACCCAGGTGGTTCTGCCGTTTAAAGCTAAATCTACCAGAGCTAAGCGGCCTGAAAGTTTAAATCTTGATTCGACTTCAATGATCGCCAGCGCGTCTGCATAGGTTTCTTTGTCATATCGATAGAGAAGTGGTTCCGAAATCCAGGTTTCTAGAAAAGAAAGCAATTGATTTGGCGAACCTATTTTCATAACCAATGCTGCGATTTTGTGGCTTTCGCCTCTATTCGCGTTGGATAGTAATGCTTGAGATACGGCGAGTTTTTCTTGGGCCGTAAAATGCGAAAAAAGTCTTGTGTCCCAGTTAGATGTTTCGGCGATCCTATCTCTAAAGACGCTAATGGCAGCATATTTAAGGTCAATGCCCTTTTTCTTTGGCTCTGGATCAAGAAATCCAACTAAGCTTCTGAGCCCAGTTTTTCTCTCAGTGACAAGTGCAATATACATCGCTATCGCCCGAAATCCTAAGGGCCAAGAAGCATGGTCAAGGTAGTATTCTAATCGCTCTAATCCAGATAAAGGACCAAGCCTAAGAACAGTAGCTGCTGTACGTTTGGTTTCTCCTTCAGGTGCAGCCATCAACATGTGCATCGCTAATTCCAACCTTTTTTTTGGATCCGCTTGCGAAAAAAAAGGATCGATAAAATCACGGGATTTTCGAAGCTGCTCAAGAAGGCGTTGACTGGCGGATAAGCGAACTAAAATCGGAAGAGTAGTGTCCAAACCTACTTTAAAAAGCGCATTCAAATCGTGATTGGTTTCCCGCCAAACAGTTTCAACGTAGACGCGCGAGAAGACTGGCCGCTGTGGGTATGCTTCGGCGTTAAAGCCGCGAAGCTTTAAAACGCTATTCAGATCATCCTGACCAATATTTAGAGCCAGGATTTTAGAAACAGTTAAATCTTGGTTGCCCGAATGCAATTTCGCAAATAGCGCAATTGCCGCATACTGGGCGGCCTGATCGGCATGGGCGGATCCAATTCCTAAAGCCAAAAAAGTGGCCAGAAAAACCAATCCCAACGCGAAAGAATTTCGACCTAAGTTTTTGATCATAGGATCCCCCCAAAAGTAGGATCTCCCTATATAACAGGCTGGATCGAAAATAAACCCTGCCTGAAAAAAAGATAAATATTGTCGAGAACTTTGTGACACCCGAGAGAGTTTTGCTTCTTTTTATCGAGGTCTGGTTTTGCGTTAGTTTTAGTTATTCAGCCAAGATAGCGCATATTTAGAGTTGAGGTAGCCACATTTCTGCTCAGTTTTAAGGGCAAAATACGCTATGTCTTTGTAACCGTCTGTCTATATTTTTATTTCCCACGAAATGGCGGCCAAAAACGAAAGAATTTTCAGGGGACTTTTCGTTTTGAATCGACTTCTTCCTCAATCCTAAAAATGCGAATAAAGCCCGCTAAATATGTCTAGAAAATATCATCTAGCTGGACAGAGATTTCGACAAAAAAATACACCCTTTGGTTCACCCGATTTTTCCTTTTAAAGCAATGCATTGGGGCCGGTGTTTTTTATAGATCGGCCCGCTACTGACCAATGGTCCTGAGGTTTCGCGGCCCACTCGGTCAGATTAACTTAGATCTTGGGTCAAAATAAAATTGGGCAAATCCCCATCTTGGCAAATAAATGCCAGGAGGTTTTCAATGAGAAACATTTTATTAGCAATGTTATTGAGTGGATTGAGTTTTTCTTCCAAAGCCACTGAATATTCTCAGATAGAGGGAGAAAAACGGATCCAAGAATATGTCACTGCTGTAAAATTGGCCCTGACCGGATTTCGAACTTTTTCGTGCGACGATGAAAAGGTCTATAATTTGCATGGTTCTTTGGTTAATCTTAAAAATGTCCTTTACCTAAGAGCGTGTTTAAGAAGTATCGCGCTACAGACTTAGGTCCTGCAGATCTAGCCTAACGTCGCAATAAAAATCAAAATTTAAGAATGAGAAAACGATATCCCACTGACCTTAAGGAAGAGGAATGGGAAATCATTGAG
>JANYDD010000101.1 GCA_025359945.1 Bdellovibrio sp.
GAGAATTTTTGAAAATATTTTTTTTATAGAGTCGCGATTGTCGAAGTCGTCCGAACTCAAGTCCTTTTTCAGTCTTTTGATATTTAGATTGCGAAATGCGTCTTTGTTTTAATCTAGATTTTTGCTGACACGATTTAGTGCAATATTTTTGGCCGCGCCAACATGAAGAACATACTGAAAACAACTGACCGCATTCAGCGCAAGTTACTTCAACAGCATTTATTAAAACTGCATTTTCCAATTCCACACTTTTATTTTAAATTATTTTCTGAAATTGGAAACAGTGATCAATAAACAGCACGACTAAAGGACTGGGTGGTCCCTTTGTCATGATTATACACAAAAGCCCATGGGACCGGTACACCGGTGATTTATGTCCCATTTAAACCCGGCGCCTACATTCAAGACTTTGAAACTACCGTGAAGTATTCATCAGTTGAGACAAAAAGAAATGAGCCCGTTCGGGTAAAGACGATTATTGCCAATTCAATTTCGCCTTGTTCAAGTTTGCCAAAGGGGAAAATGGAGAAAAAGTTGATCATAGGCCCGTTTAAGTCGCAAATGACCCATATTCATCTAACAGCTTTAAATGGATTACAAGTAAGTACCTCTCAAGATTGTGGTATGGTTCCACCTGGTGGAACTTTTGATAAGGACTGTAATATTGTGCCAGTCGCACCACCGACAATAAGTAAGTAGTCTATTTTTAATATTAAAAATGTTTGCGACGGCCAATCCAACTTTAAGCGTATTTGAGTAAGCTGGTTCTAAACTCGTCCAAGTGGGCGCACCAAATGTCATATTTTTGAGATTTTCTTAAAATTCTTTAAAATCTAGAGACTTAGGCAAACAAAGTCAGGACAGTTTCTCGTTCCTTGTTTTTCCAAGGTTTTTCGTGGATAATAAAGATATGGAAAAACAATCCACTCTTTCTACGAGTATCGATTCTGATCTTAAAAAAGCACTGGCGGCGTTTTGCAAAAAGCGAGGGCTTAAAATTCAAAGCGTCGTTGAAAATGCGATTCGCGAGCAACTCGAAGATGAAATTGATCTTGCCATTTATGATAAACGAAAGAACGAAGAAGAAATTTCTCTAGCCGCAGTTCTTAAGAAAATAAAAAAATGAGTTCCACGGCTTACGAAATCGTTTTTAAAAAGAGCGCCGCTAAAGAGCTCCATGGGTTACCAAAAAAAATACAACAGAAGATATTAGACGCCGTTCAGCTTCTTTCTTTAAATCCCTACACTGAGCTTCTTCAAATAAAAAAGATGAAGGGTGCAGATTCACTCTATCGAGTTCGTATTCAGGATTATCGAGTCATCTACCTAATCGAAAATCAAATAATCAAAGTGACCATCATCAAAATCGGTCATCGCAAAGAAGTCTATGAGTAGGCGGCTTGTGCAGATTAAATTTCAAGAAAAAATAATCGTAAAGGAATGTCTCGTCGCAGATAATTTTTGGCTGAGGTTATCAGGCTATATTGGTGCGAAGTTTTACCTGGCGCCATCGTGCTGAAGATCTTGTGGGGTGCCGTTTTTGGGAAGGGTGAAATAGAATTTGCTGCCTTTTCCCTGGGTGGATAGCACTCCGATTTTTCCGTTGTGGGATTCGATCAGAGTTTTTGAAATGTATAAACCAAGTCCCAGACCTTGGCGTTGCTTATTATCCAACTGGGCAAATCTATCAAAAATACGGGTCTGTTGATCTTGGGGAATGCCGGGACCCGAATCTTGAATCGAAACTTCAATATCGACTTCCGTTTCAGAAACTTTGATCGTGACGAAACCTCCATCGGGAGTAAACTTCACAGCATTCCCGATCAGATTTGAAAGGACTTGGCTGATACGATCTTTGTCACAAGCAATTCTTCCATGCACGTTCGCGAAATCCGCAGTAAGTTGAATTCTCTTTCGGGTGGCGATCTGGCGGTACGAATCCATCGATTCTTGGACTAAGTCCGTTAATTTTTGCGGTGCCAACTCAAGGTGAAATTTCCCGCCTTCGATGCGTTCCATATCCAGAATGTCACCAATCAGCTTCAGTGATGTTTTCGCGTTACGCTGAATAATTTCTAATCCCTGTTGTGCATTCGTGCTCAATACTTGGATCGATGGATCTTGTGAAAGTAGTTCTGCAAAAGATAAAATCACGCCGATCGGATTACGCAGATCATGGCTGACGATGGCAAGAAACTCTTCTCGGGTCGTTAATGCCGACCGGGTCTCCATGTGGGCGGCACGTTCAAGTTGCAGAAGCTTTGCTGATCGTTTGGCTTCGATGTCGGTTTTGTGTCGTTCTTCAAGAAGATTCTTGTCAGTGGCTTCGCGCTCTCGCTCGACCAATTGACTGAGCAGTCGATCTTTCTCACCACGCTCTGTTTCGATGGCTAAGTCATTTTTTGAGCGTTCTTTTTGGATCGCCGAGTCTTCCGAAGAGCGTTCTTCCTGAATTCGCTGAACGCCTTCTTCCTGAGAGTTGTTATCGTGTTTTAAATCCGCTTGCGAGCGACGTTGAAGCCTGGCTTGATCGGCTTCCTGACGATTTTCAGATACCGATTGATCTGCCTGAAATTCTGTTTTTTCTTTAAAGGCTTCGAAGGAATCATCCGCTTTTCCACGTTCTAAATCTAAGCTGTTGTCAGTTTGCCGACGTTCGATTTTAAATGGCTGAGTTAATTCTTTCATTTAAGTGACTCCCGGTACTTGGGATTTTTTGTATCACGATTGTTTTAAGTTTTCCTATTAAATTTAGAGGGAATGAAATCTGGTTCATTTATTCAACCAAAGTAGGGTCAACGAAAATGGGTTTTTTTTTCAGATACTCCTCAACTATTCTCCTGTCTGCTTTTTCTGAGCTGTTTTCGGCGATTTGGTTTTTCTGATGAAGATCATAATTCATAACTTGTAGTTGATGGGATAAAAAAGCTTTTTTCTCCTGAGTCAAATAGTCCAACAGAAAATCATTGAATGATGGGAATCGTTTTGAATCGGCTGAGATAGAATAGTTTCTAGAGACCAGCCCATTCAGTGGGGTGAGGTAAAGTCTCCAAGGGCTTCCAAATGGTGATTGAAAGAAATTACTTTTTTGGAGGGGTTGAGGATCGTATTTGCGCATTTCTGGATAATAATAAGGATTTTCCTTAAAAAAAGTCCCCAAAGCTAAGACCCGCCATTGACGAAGAGAGCTCACTGTGACGAAACAATCAACCTTGCTGACCGTCGGGGAAACAATAAGATTAAGGGTCACTGTGATCTGCTGATTTTTCATCTGATGGAGCTGGTACAAAAGGCGGGGATCGACCGAGTCTTTTTCTTTCATCAAAAAAACTGCGGCATTAAAACATTTTTCCTGAGGTCCAAGAGTGGCTGCTAGCGCTGCCTTGAAAGGTTCGCCATAGCCCTGATGTATCATTTCATATTGAACGGCGGTGAGATTGCGGCCCACTACGCTTCGCCGATCTTCTGTTTTCAAAATCAAGGGGATTTGGGCTGGATCAAAAACTTGCGTTTGAGGAAGCCGGATAAAATCTAAGTTGTAAGTTAATGAACTCGATGGAGAAAACGGCCAGGCCCAGGTTTGCGGCGACCAAAAAGATACAAAAGTACTTGCGACTAAAACAGAAAAAATCATCGAAAACCGGCTACAAATCGCAAGGGAAATCAAACTTGAAAAATTAGAGAAAAATTGAATTGTTTTAAGGTTCATCTGCCTACCTATGCACATGACGCCAGCAAATTGGCCTTGTCGAATATTGTCGACTTGAATGCGCTCCAGTCGAACAAGACAGGTAGGTGGCGTCATGTGCATACGTAAGTTCATCTGGGCTGTTACAAAGACCTCCTCAAAAGTATTTTCTTGTCGGTGCCAACTTACTTTGAACTGCAAGACTTTAGCCAGCGCTAGCTTCAACTTACAGGTCAGCGAAGTAAAATAGTCTGTCGATGTCATAAACAGTCCCGAATTAAATTCAAAAATTTATCGATTGAACCTCATTCATCGGCCGTTTATAAAAAGAAACATGCATGTTTTAGTTTCCGGTGGAGCCGGATATATTGGATCCTTTGCCGTTAGAGAACTGATTCGCCAAGGTCATCTGGTGACGGTCATTGACGATCTTTCCACGGGATTTTTGCAAGCCGTCGACCCAAAGGCTGAACTTTGCGTTGGTAATCTCTTAGATGGTTTATTTGTCCAACAGGTTTTTCAAAAGCGACCTATCGATCAGGTGATGCATTTTGCGGCCAGGGTCAGTGTCCCTGAATCAATCTTTCAACCCTTAAAATATTATGAAAATAATCTTTTAGGTGGAATTCACCTTTTGCGTGCTTGTCAGAAATTTGCAGTTTCGAAATTTGTATTTTCATCGACCGCAGCGGTCTACGGAGTTCTAGGGCCGACGGCGCCTTTAAATGAATTTTCGACGACCCTTCCCACCAACCCTTACGGAACTTCAAAATTATTTTTCGAAAAAATTCTTTTAGATGCTCAAAAAGCATGGGGACTGAACACGGTAATCCTTCGATATTTCAATGTGGCCGGAGCCAGCTTGGATCTTCAGTTAGGTCAACGAACTGCCAATGCCACACATTTGATTAAGGTTGCGGCAGAAACAGCTGCTGGAAAACGGCCAGAAATGGAAATTTTTGGGACAGACTATCCAACCCCAGATGGTTCGGCAGTTCGAGATTATATTCATGTTGAAGATCTGGTGTCTGCGCATTTACAGGCGTTGACATTTTTAGAGGAGCATCAAAACCACAAGGGAATGACAGAGATTTTTAACTGTGGATATGGTCGTGGGCACTCAGTTTTAGAGGTCGTAGCCATGATGGAGAAGGTCTCGCAACAAAAACTAAAAGTGCACAACAAGCCCCGCCGTGTTGGAGACGTTTCTTTGGTCGTCGCCGACAATCAGAAAATAAAAATGCAATTCAATTGGGTTCCGAAGCTCGACGACCTGGCAACAATCTGTAAGACGGCCTATTTGTGGGAAAAAAAATCACAAGTCTAGGCTTTCACAAAAGTTTCAATTCTGTCAGGGTTCGTAACAAGTAAAATCACATTCGACCATAAATCTTAGGCAGTAGGGGACTTTTAAAGAGGTCACTCCAAATTCAGAGCAATGTTCGGAAACCTGGCACGAGCCAATCTTTGTCGATGCTTTTCTTGTTTTAGTACTTGTCGGGCAGGTGCTTGTGATGGAACCAGAAAATGCAGTGACATCTCGGGCCAATGTATTTAGAGACGCAAAATTCGCCGGTGTCGTCAGGGGAGTATCGCGCCAATTGGCCGAAGGAGCACCAAAGCCGTCGACCAAATTCTTTTTACTGCACGCGATTTGCGAGGACTCTGAACCTACACCTTTACAAGTTCCCACCACGGCTTTGCCTGGGGGGGCAAGACTGACGCTGGCCAATGCTTTCTGTTGTGGAGCTCGAGGCAGTGCTGCAATACTTTTTTCTGCATCAGCGTTTCCGCACCATTCGATTTGAAAGCCAAACTTTCCTGGGTCTGACCCCACAGTAGAACCGTCGGCTTTGTAAGAAAAAATTTGATATCTTAAATCGTAATCAAAAAGGCAATTGGATGTGGGCGTGCAAGCTGTTGCATTGGGGTCGTTGGGCCGTCTGAGCGTCAAAGAGAACCGACCATTTTCGCAAACCACTTCGTTGCCGACGTTGACTGGATTTTCTCCCAGGGCGCCCCAATTTAGTTTTTTTCCGCCTCGTTCGATCCAGTACTGGACTAGATTTTTTGTCGTGTCTCCGGGGTTACAGTACCCACCGATCTGAATTTGATCTTGCGAGCAAGTCATTTGCGGCCCAGGTGTGTTTCCGATGGTCATAATCATTCTCTTTGCCGCCGGAGCATTACAAGTCGTGCTTCCGTCGGGGCAAAGGTATTTACCATTAAAAAGATTATTTTCTGAAGTCTGACTACAATTGGTATAGGAGAATAACAGCAGCACGCTGACCGAAGACAAGACGACAAGTCTTACCAAGAGCTTCATACGGATCCCCCACCATTGATTCTAAAGTCCCAAAGCTTGGATGTGAATCCTAATCTCATCAAACGTCCTGATTTGAGACACTCTAAGGAAAGCTTTTTATTCCATACCAGTGTAACAGGGATGATGAGAATCCGTGGTCAAAGCACGCTGACGGTCAAGCTCTGCCGCAGGCAAGGTAAAAACACTTTGAGAGCACGAGTTTTGTTGAAACAATCTAACAATTGCTTCGGCTTCAGATGATGTCATCGACAACTGCCAAATTGTTTTTACGATCAACCATCGCTGGATATATTCGCATGAGAATTTTTTATTTGGCGGCATATATCCATCGGGGGCTTTGTCCCCTTTGGCGTTATTTTCAGACCCTTCGACGGGCAGCAAATGAATCGCGTTGCCGGTGAAATTGGCGTACATACATTTTTTTTGTTGGTCCCAATTCGCTCCGCCGGATTCATAAGAATTTTTTAGCGGCACAAAATGATCGATCTGAACGTCCTTGGCAGAAGCATAATCCCGGTCAGAATAAGGGTCATGCCACATGCCCTTGTCCACGGTGCATTCTCGCGCATTGGTAAAAGAAACTGAGTTTTGCGAATCTCGGATCAAAACGTGAGCGCGAGTGTTTTTACAGTCACTGGCGGTGGAAATCCAACTGCCGTAATGGCGTTTTCGAGCGTAACGTTCAGACGGAGTTGGCGCGTTTCCCTGATGGGTTAACCAATCTAATAAACTAATCAAATCACCAGCCACATGGCCCGCAGCACGGACAAAAAGTTCGGACGGCAAAAGTTGTTCAGGACTTGCCGCTATGTTCGGCGAGATTTTTTTTTCCGAAAATGTAACGTAGTAATCGGCCCCAGCCCCGATTGAAAACATGGTCACAGAAACTAAAAAAATTAAAGCTGTCCATAGCCGATTTAAAAAGAGCATCCATACCCCCTTCATATATTGAGCGGGCAGGGCAAGACCCTTGTCCAGGTATTCTTGCAAAATAATTGTCAGGTTTTAATTAGTGAAATTTATTTTATCCCCGTAACATAAAAGCTGTTCCTAGTCTGAAATCCAGTTTTTTAAAGTGGCTGTGATTTAATCATTTGATTAAATTAGCCTTTTTAAATGGAACGCATAAAAATTCATTTTGATTTGCCAGCGGCAGAGATCCAAAAAAGTAAACCTGACAAATCTAGTTCTGAGATCGGCGAAGATATTTTAAGAGAAAACTCCAAGCGAGAACGCATTTTGCGTGCAGCGCGTAGCCTGTTTGCGCAAAACGGAGTGGCAGCCACCAGCACCCGGGATATTGCTCAGAAATCTCAGGTGAATCTGGCTTTGATCAATTATTATTTTAACAATAAAGAAGGCCTTTACTTGAGTGTGATTTTAAGTTTTGCAGCCGAAGTCGAAGATGAATTTCGGAAGCTGAATCTTTATTGGTCAAAAAAAACTTTTTCAGCAGCTGATTTTCCGACGCAGGTCCGCGAACTGATTTCTTCCATTGTCGCTCTGAAATTTAAAAACCACGAGCTGATAGTGATTTTTCATCGCGAATGGCTAGAGGGTTTGCCCTATGCTCGCGATATTTTTGAGACCAGGTTCAAATCCCTGTTAAAAAATTTGAGTGGATTTTTCGCCAAGGCCCAGAGCGAAAAAATTTTGAAATCTGGGATTAACCCCACTTTTTTAACTTTAAGTTTATTGCACACCATTGAAAATTACTTGCTGGCCCATGCCTGTCAAACAACCATGAACCAACTTTGCTTTGAACTTCCGAAAGATATGGATCTGTTAGTCGACCAAATTTATCAAATTTATTTTGAAGGAGTGACGATATGAGGGCCTCAAGTTTTTTAAAATTCATCGGGTCGCCATTGAATTTTTCGGCTTTGTTTTGGTCTGCTTTGGTTTTGCCGGCTTTAACGTGGTCTACAACATTATCTGCCGCCGCGATCTCGCTGGACGATTATTTGCAACAAGTGAAAGAAAAAAACCGACTGTTTCAAGCTTTCGAATTTCAAAAGCAGGGGTCTGAATCAAAACGCATCGGTCAAGATTTGGGGTTACAGCCTTCGCTGACTTTAAAAGGAAATCAATTGGATGACCGAAAGGTTCAAAATTTTGGAAGTGCTTTTTCGCTGATAAAAAATACGCAAAAAGAATATTCATTGGGCTTGGGTAAAAAATTTACCACTGGGACTTCGGCTCAGGTGACTGCAGCGGTCGGTGAAACGACCTCGACCTATTCAGCAGGATTGGGCTCGTCGGATTTAACTCAAGGTTACAGCAGTCTTGGTATTAGTTTAACTCAATCACTTTGGAAGGATTTTTTCGGATCCACCATGCGCCTGAATAGGCAGCGGAATTCTGTGACAGAATCTTTTGAGAAAAAAAATATCGAATGGCAATACCGACAAAATTTAATCGCGGCCGAAATATTATTTTGGGATTCGATCTATGTGCAGGAAGAAGTCGAGCAAAGAAAAAAATCCCTAGATCGCGCGACCAAAATTTTAGATTGGGTCAAAAGACGTTTTGGCAACGGAATAGGCGATAAGTCTGACTTGCTGAATGCCGAAGGATTATTAGCTACTCGAAAATTGCAGTTGATCACCAGCGAAGACGAAAAGCTGGCTTTGAAAGAAAAAATAAAAGACCAAATGCGTTCGGATTTGCCAGTCGTTGAAATCGAGATGCAAGCACCGCTGGAAAAACCAAGGTCGCTTTTTGAATTGGCCCAAGTCCAGGAGAAAGAAAAATCCGTGATTCGTATGGACGCCTATCTTTCGGTGTTAGATGAAAAACTTAAAAATCTAATCTCTGAAGAAGTTGCGGATTCAGTCCGTCCGGATTTAACTTTGGGCTATCTTTATAAAACCAACCCCAACGAGGCTTCCTTCGGGGATGCTGCTGGTAAACTTTCGCAAAACACTAACCCGACGTCGAATATCTCGCTTCAGTTTGTTTGGTTTTTTAGCGGGACGGTTAAAAATTCAATCCGCCGATCGGCAGAGTTTGACGCACTTTCTTCAAAATTAAAACGTGATCAAACAATCAGAGAAAGCCAGACTTCGTGGTCAGAGCTTGTTCGTCGCCATCAAGAATTTTCAAAAAAAGTCGAAGCCGCTTTTTCGATGTCTGATTTACAAACCAAAAAATCAGAATTCGAACGCGAAAAACTTTCCAAAGGTCGATCGATCACTTCGCAAGTGGTCACGGCGGAACAAGATGCTTCCGAAGCTCAACTGACATTGACAAAACTATACGCCGAACATCGAAAACTTGAAGCACAGGCCCGGCTTTACATGCCGTGGGAGGGACTATGAACTTAGCCGAACTATCGATTAAACGACCCATATTTATCAGCTGCATTGTTTTATTGATGTTGGTTCTAGGGGTGGTCTCACTAAAAAAAATGAGCGTTGATCTTTTTCCTGACGTCACTTTTCCGATTCTATCGATTCAGGTTTTGTATCCCGGGGCTTCGCCAGTGGATATGGAAAAACTAGTCGCCAAACCCATAGAAGACGAACTGGGTGGATTGTCAGGACTGAACAAGCTGACTTCGATGAATTCAGAATCAGTGTCGGTGATTCTTTTGGAATATAAAATTGGAACGGATATTAAAGACGCCGAAACTCAAGTGCGACAACGGATTCAAAATATTCGCCGCAATTTACCTTCGGATATCAAAGATCCGATTATTCGCCGGTTTGATCCCGCCGATCAGCCGATTGCCAGGATCGCCGTCGGAAGTTCGCTGCCTTCTGATAAACTTTTTGATTTGGTTGAGGATCAAATCAAACCCCAGTTTGAAACTTTGGCCGGCGTAGGGCAAGTGGCTATCGCTGGTGGTCGTAAAAAAGAAATTCAAGTTTTGATCAATCAGCAAAAATTGCAGGATTTAAATTTGTCGGTACTGCAAGTCGCTGATCGAATAAAAAACACTTCAAAAGATGTTCCCGTTGGAAAATACGAGTCTTCGACACAAGAAGTAGTTTACCGGGCCTCGGGTGAATTTGAAAACGTCGCTTCACTGCAAAAAGTAAATGTGAATTTTTTGGGGTCGGATCAAGCGATTAAATTAGGAACTTTTGCTCAAATCAAAGAGGGCTTGCAAGACCAAACTTCAATCACTTCATTGATGACCAAAGCCAATTCATTCCATCGAATCCCTACAGTCTATTTGGATGTTTATAAGCAATCGGGTTCAAACACGGTTAAAGTGGTCGAGCTGATCGAAAAGCAAATTCCAAAAACAAATCAGTTTCTCAAAGACCGTGGAGACTCCGTGAATCTAGAAATGGTCCGCGAAAGTGCGCGCCCGATCAAGCTCAATATCGCCGACGTTCGCGAAGCGATTATTATCGGAATTATTCTTTGTATTGTCGTGGTCTTTTTCTTTTTGGGATCAGTGCGATCGACTTTTATCACTGGGATGGCGCTTCCTAATTCGCTGCTGGGAGGATTTGTTCTAATGTACGCCATGGGCTTTAGTATCAATATTATGACCCTGCTGGCGCTGACCTTAGCGGTGGGATTATTGATCGATGATGCGATCGTGGTGCGGGAAAATATTTTCCGCTATCTTGAAAAAGGCTTTTCGCCGAAAGACGCTGCTTTGAAAGGCACCCAGGAAGTTTCGTTAGCCGTTATCGCAACGACTTTGGTAGTGATCGCTGTTTTCGGACCGATCGCTTTTTTGGATGGCATTATCGGTCAATTTTTTAAACAGTTTGGTCTGACGATTGTTTTCACGATGCTGATTTCGCTTTTTGATGCGTTCACTGTTGCCCCGATGCTTTCGGCATATATGGCGACGGCTCATGAAACCAAAAGGGGAAATTCTTTCATCGACAGAATGTTAGGTGCTTTTGATCGTTTTCAGACTGGGCTTGAGCAGAAGTACGTTTCGCTTTTAAAATGGGTCTTGGATCATCGCCTGACTACGATTGGTTTGGCATTCGCTTTTTTCGTTGGATGTTTGGGACTGACGGCTTTTGTTCCCAAAAACTTTTTACCACCGCAAGACAATGGCGAATTTATAGTCTCTTTGGAAAAACCAGTGGGTACAGCCATACAAGTGACTGAGAAGTTAACTCGAAAAATTGAAGATGATTTAAAAAGTTTGTCGCAAATTGAACTTTTGTCGACGGTCATCGGATCTTCATCGGGTGTCAACGAACCCAATAACGCTTCCATCTACATCAAGCTGGTGCCAAAAAAATTCAGAGCCGAGAATACAACTAAAACCAAAGAATTGGTTCGTCGGATTACCGAAAAATATAACGACGAAGCTTTGATCGCCGTTGGTGATTTTGATATCAGCGGTGGCAACCAAAAAATATTTAACTTTAACGTGACCAGCGAAGATCTGACTCAGCTCAGCACCTACGTCGATAAACTAAAAGCCAGATTGCAAAAAATTCCGGGCCTGACCGATGTCGACACGAACTATCGATCTGGAAAACCTGAATTTCATATCGAATTTGATCGCAACCAAGCCGAATCTTTGGGTGTATCAACCGTTGGCGCGGGCAGCGAGCTTCGCGGCCGGGTCGAAGGGATCGTTGCTTCGACATTTAGGAATAACGGAAAAGAATATGATATTCGCGTGCGATTAGAAGAGGAAGGTCGAAATCTTAAAAAGAATTTTAACGAAATTCTGATTCCAAACGTGAACTTCAATATGATTCCCCTTCGAAAAGTGGCTAAGGGCGAAGACACTTTAGGATATTCGCAAATCAATCGCCAAAATAAAGCGCGGTATATCAATATTTCGGCCAATTTGGGATCCAAAGGAAATCTTGGAAATATCACCACTGAAGTCGAGCGTATTATCGCCAGCGAACCTGAATTTAAAATGCCGGTGGGAATGGACTATCGTTTTCAAGGTCAAGCGCAAGATTTTCAAGATCTTTTAGCCAATATGCTTGTGGCTATGTTTCTAGGGGTTTTATTTATTTATCTAGTGCTGTCGAGTTTGTATGAAAGCTTCATGACCCCGCTGACGATTTTGTTGGCGTTGCCGCTGGCTATTTGCGGTGCCATCATCGCGCTGTTGATCACGCAAAAAAGCTTGGATATTTTTTCGTTGATTGGTTTTGTTTTGCTATTGGGAGTGGTGGCCAAAAATTCGATCTTGGTTGTGGATTACACGGTTCATTTGATCCGCGATGGTTTACCCCGTCGTGAGGCGCTGCTGAAAGCTTGCGAGACCAGACTTCGCCCGATTCTGATGACCAGTTTGGCTTTGATAGCCGGCACCGTTCCAATTGCGATCGGCCTGAACGAGGCTTCGGCCCAAAGAACCTCGATGGGTGTGGCCATTATCGGCGGGTTGATGAGCTCGACGGTGCTGACCTTGGTGGTTGTGCCCGCGGCTTTCGGTTACATCGACGACCTTCGGGCCTTTTTGGGTCGTTGGTTTTCAAAACTTTCAGGCTCGAGTAAGCCGTAAGCTAAAAGCTCGACAACTTCCCGAGAGCCAGTTAAAGATGGGGAAGATTTATCGGAGATTTGACTTTGGTTTTTTTGCGTTCATTTTTTTTTAAGAAAGATATTTCTTCCGGCGATGGTTTGGAAACCGCGGTTCGTTTGGACCAAGTGGGATTAAGCTTGTCTTTTTTGTGCGCGCTTCATTGTGCGTTGACACCATTTATTCTTTTTATTTTTCCTCTTTTTGCGCAATCCTATTTGCAAAGTCAGTGGGTCCATATTCTTCTTGGAGTCTTTGTGATTCCCGTGGCGATTCTGGCCATGTGGGCAGGGTTTCGACATCATCGACGAAAAATTGTCTTTGCGCTGGTATTTCCGGGGCTAGCGTTGATTTCGGCGCTGTCATTTGGCGCGGCTCAGTTTCTGACACCGTTGACCGAGTCTGTGTTGATGATTTTGGCGAGCGCGATTTTAATTTCTGCACATCTTTTGAATCGAAAATTCTGTGCGTGTGAACATCACGACCACGAATCGCATTAGATAAAAATAGTTTATTTTCATTTCATTTTCATTTAGTCTAGGGCTCGATCCTTCGAATGAAATATCCATAACCCCACAGGAGACCACGCCATGACAAATCAGATGACAAAACAAAAGCCGCTTCCTCGCCGAGATTTTTTTAAATCAGCCGCGACGATCCTAGGCGCGGCGATCGTGATTCCAAGTCTTTTTAAAAATTTACCCGAAGCATCCGCCGAACAAAAGCGCGCTTCTAAAGATCCAGGCGCTGACAGTCTGGATATTTTAGACGAGAAAAATCCAACGGCAATGAGTTTAAAATATGTGGCCAACCATGCAACTGCCAAAGACCCACTGTTGACCGTCGAGCGCCAAGGCGTAGCTTTCGCTAAGCAAGCTTGTAGCGGATGCTCGCTTTACCAATTGCCAGGCGAAAAATCGGCCAAGGGCAGCAAATACGCTCCATGCCAAGTCATGATCAACCAACAAAAAGGTTCAAGCTATTATGTCAGCGCCAACGGTGTTTGTACTGCTTGGATGAAACGACAGGGCTAAACTCTAAGGTAAATTTAGGATTCAATGGATAAGCTTCTTCAGATCAACGCACTTTACAACCTTCTAGAGCTTGAACTTTTTATTTTTATTTCGACTCTAGTTTTTGGAGCCTGGTCATTTTACAAGTTTTTCTTGAGAGAGCTTTCTGAGGAGCGGCATCGAAATCTTAAGCGCCATCATCGAAATATATTTAAATATTATATCCCGATGGTGGCCTTTTTCATTCTATTTTATTGTTTTAATTTATTTCCTGAAGGCTTATCCGATTTTATTAAACTTAAAATTTATATTGCGTTGATTACTTATTTTTTAGGGCTATTTGTTTTTGTACGAGTGGCGCGATTGCTGCTGCTTCAGTATTTATTCTTAGGATCTATGAAAGCCGGCGTGCCGATTTTGCTGGTCAATATTTTTAGTCTATTTCTGTTTGTCGTTTTGGTTTTATGGAGCGCTTCCGTAGTCTTTGGGATTCAATTGGCGCCTTTGCTGACGACCTCTGCCGTTTTTTCGATTATCCTTGGATTGGCACTTCAAGACACTTTGGGAAATATTTTTGCGGGAATTTCACTGCAGATGGACCGTTCTTTCGAGATCGGCGACTGGCTAGAGGTCGCCAACGGAAATGGCCCAAAAATTATTGGACAGGTCAAAGAAATCACCTGGAGATCTACAGTCTTGGTCGGTTGGAGTTTCGAAATCATGTATTTGCCTAATCGCACTATGGCGAGTTCTCAGATTTCTAACTTTTCAAGCGGGGATTTTCCAATTATCAGAAGCCAAAGTTTTAAAATCGGTTTTCGTCAAAATCACGAACAGGTCCGACAATTGCTTTTAAAATCTTGCGAAAGTTTGAATTCTATTTTGAGATCGCCGGCGCCGATTTGTTTTGTCTCTGAAATCTCTGAATCCTGGCTCAATTTTAAACTGATTTATTACATCCAAGATTACGGGCAGCAATTTATCGTCGGTGACCAAGTTTTGGAAGAAGCACTTAAAGCTTTAAATGAAGCCAATATCCCCATAGTCCCTCAGTCATTTCAGTTAATTCAAAAAACTTAAGATAAAGAGTAAAATAAAAATGAAAAAAGATGAGGAAAAAATCGACAGTACAATTTCTTCCGATAAAAATTCTGACCCCTTTATTCAAGAAATATTTCCGCAAGCCCTTTGGCTGGGTTAAAGGCTTGCGCTTGGGGGATCAGAAGCAGTCCCATAGAAATGTCAGTCTTTTAAAAATTACCGAAGGGCGCGACGAAGGATTTTTCCGACATTGGTTTTGGGTAGCTCGGTGCGGAACTCGACATGCTTTGGGACTTTGTAGTTGGTTAAAGATTTTTTAGCATGTTCAATCACCTGTGCGACAGTCAAAGCCGGATCTTTCTTTACGATGACGGCCTTGACCGATTCGCCAGAATTTTCGTCAGGGATTCCCACGACGGCAACTTCAAGGACACCAGGCAAAGTGGCAAGTACGTCCTCGACATCATTGGGATAAACTTTAAATCCAGAAACTAAAATCAAATCTTTTTTGCGATCCACAATTTTTATAAACCCATCTGGTAATTGGACTGCGATATCTCCAGTCTTAAGCCAGCCATTGACTAAAACTTTTTTGGACTCGTCGTCGCGCTGCCAGTAGCCTTTCATCACTTGTGGGCCTCGGACGCAAAGTTCACCGGCCTCGCCGATGGGGACTACTTTTTCAAAATCATCCCATAGTTCAACTTCGGTAGAAGGAAGTGGCATACCGATCGTTCCAACTTGGTCTCCGCCATTGATGGGGTTGCAGGCCACAACAGGGCTAGCTTCGGTCAGCCCGTACCCTTCGAAAACCGGAGACCCCGACATTTTTTTCCATCGGTCGGCCACGACTTTTTGCAAAGCCATAGCTCCTGCGACGGACAGCTTGCAGTTTTTAAAATTAATTTTATTAAAATCCTTATGGTTCATCAGGGCATTAAATAAAGTGTTCACGCCAGTCATCACAGTGAAAGCAGTTTCACGAAGAGTTTTGATAAACCCCGGAATATCCCTAGGATTTGTAATCAAAATATTTTGGCCACCGTAATTCATCAGGGCCAAGCAATTTACCGTCAGTGAAAAAATATGGTAAAGCGGCAAAGCGGTGACGATCACTTCTTGACCCGGGGTGAGGATCGGTTTCATCCACTCTAAAATTTGCAACATATTCGAGACAATATTTCGATGTGTTAACATCGCGCCCTTAGACACACCTGTAGTGCCACCAGTGTACTGCAAAAACGCCAGATCTTCGGGTTGAATCAAAATATTGGTGTAAGGTTTTTGCTTTCCAAGTTCTAATGCTGTCGTCATCGAGTAAGCTTGCGGAATAGAATAATTGGGAACCATTTTTTTTATGTAACGAAGGACACCGTTAATTAAAATTTTCTTTGGAAAACCTAAAAGATCCCCGACCTCGGTCACCACCACGGACTCGACAGAAGTTTCCGGAAGAACCGATTCAAGCAGATGCGCGTAATTGGCTAGAATCACCACGCACTTAGCTTGAGAATCGTGAAATTGATGTTTCATTTCCGGTGCTGTGTACAGCGGATTTGTATTAACAATGACTAGGCCAGCACGTAAGGCACCAAATAGGACGACGGGAAATTGCAGCAAGTTGGGCATTTGCAAGGCAATGCGATCGCCTTTTTTCAGCTGCAATTCGTTTTGCAAGAACGAACAAAATTGACCGCTCAATTGATCCAGCTGGTGGAAGCTAAGGCTTACACCCATATTGGTAAATGCTAAATGGGTTCGATATTTTCGAACGGCCTCGTCAAAGACGCTCATGACCGAAGGGTATTGTTCAGGATGAATTTCGGGCTGAACGCCCTTGGGATAATTTTTAAGCCATGGTTTTGATGATGCTGTGGATGTCATAGGTGGGGCCTCCGGGTTTATTTTTCCTTCGGTAGATCCGCGAATCAAGAAAATAAGTTTTTGGCACGAAGATTGAACCCCTTGGTGAGTATGAGCTTTAAGAAAGGTTTATTCATTTTTAGTCCAAGGCAAGTGTCGCACCTGGTGGCATTTGTAAGCTTATTTTTGGCTTTGGGCTGCCCCACTTTCGCAAAGCAATTGGAAACCCCTAGATTTCGTGCCGAGGTCGCCAGTCTTCGTCTCATTTTGAGTCAGCAGAATCTGACTACTCGAGAAATCTGGGACCTAATGATGAAAGATTATATTTCTGCGCCAAGACAAACTTACTTTTCGGTTTTAGAACGAGAGCTCAGTCATCTGCCCAGAAAAAAAAAGGAGCATCAAATCTCGTGTTTGCGACTGAAAGATTATTTTATTGAAAAAAAAGAATCTCGAATTTCATTTTTTCAAGGGGGTTGCGCCAGCAATCCGGTGGCCACTTTTGAAAAATCAGCCAAGGCGTGGGAGATTTACTTTTATCCCAAGGGGTTTGTGACTGTCGTCGGCGTCGCGGCCGCCTTGAACGGCGAACCCGTCAGTTGCCAGGTCGGATTGGACTTGAAGAATCAGCTGCAAGAATTTGAATGTCAGAATTGGGCCCAAGGACTAGCTAAAAGTTTTATCAAATTTTCTGTTTTAAAATTTCAACCATCAAGGCTTCAAGATTTAACGGCCACGGCTGATTACTATCGCCAAAAAAGTGGTGATCAATTTATTCGTCAGCTTTGCGATGACACCAATCCGTGCGTGCAACTGCATTCTGAAAACAGGAGTCCATTGGTGATCACTGAAAACCGAAGATTTCGCCAGCTGCCTGATTTAAAACTCTCGAATTCAGATGAGCCATCGCCCCAGCAATTGTCGTTGACCCCCGATACAGCCGCACTTAAGAACTTAGAACCTCAAGCGATGGTAGGAGATAATAATGGCAACAAAAAAGAAGGCGAAAACGAAACTCAAAACAGTTTCGAAATTGGCAGCCAAAACGAAATCCAAAACCAGCAATACGGTCAAAACCAAGCCGAAGCCCAAGCCCAAGCTCAAGAACAAGCCCAGTCGGAAAGACACCCCAACGAAGGACAAAATGACGCCTCAGAGCAAAACGCAGATTTCTCAGTCTCCGAGCCCACCAGTGAAATATCCCCACCTGATCCAAACTACGATCCGCGAGTTTCAACTTCCTTCAACGAGCGGTCAGGATTTTAAACTTTCAGAATTCTCAGGTCAGAAAATCGTGCTTTATTTTTATCCCAAAGATAAAACCCCGGGGTGCACAATCGAGGGTCATGATTTTTCGAAACAACTGGATCAGTTTTCAAAATTAAATTGCCAAGTCTTTGGAATTTCAAAAGACACTATCGCCCTTCACCAAGATTTTAAGGCGTGTGAAGGTTACAAGTTTGAATTGCTCAGTGATTTAGATGGAAAAGTTTGTCAGCTTTTTGGCGTGATCCAAGAAAAAAATATGTACGGAAAAAAATATCTGGGCATCGAACGCAGCACTTTCTTGATCGATGAAAATGGTGTCCTGGTTCACGGGTGGCGAAAAGTAAAAGTCGAAGGACACGTCAGCGAAGTCCTGGATGTCTTGAGAAAAATTAAAGCCGGTTGATCCAGCGAATGAAGATCATCGATATTTCACCATTGATTAGTTCTAGGCTTTCGGTATTTCCCGGGGACCAACCATTTCATAGAAGTATCAGTATGGATTTTCAAAAAGGGGATCACTTAGCTCTTTCAAGTATCCAGACCACGGTTCATTTAGGAGCGCACGTCGATGCTTCAAACCACTATTCGCCACAGGGTCAGGGTATTGAAAAAAAAGACTTGTCGATTTATTTGGGCCTAGCTCAAGTCGTTCAAGTTCCTTTAAAAAAGAGCGCTCGGATTTTTCCTTCTGATTTTGCAGCTGACTTTAAAGTTCAAGCGCCTAGAATTTTATTGAAGACCCTTTCCTATCCGGATCCTGAAAACTGGAACGGAGATTTTATGTCCTTGTCACCCGAATTGATTGAGTCCTTCGCGCAAGAAGGCGTTGTTTTAGTTGGAATCGATACTCCAAGTGTGGATCCTTCCGATTCAAAAAAGTTAGAATCGCACCAAATTATTTTTGAGAAAAAAATGTCGATCATAGAAGGAATCTTATTGGACGATGTTCCCGAGGGGCTTTACACATTGATCGCGCTGCCACTACGAATGCAGGATCTGGATGCATCTCCGGTCCGAGCCATTTTATTGCCAAAAGAATTTTCTAGATTAAAACCCGATTGAGGCTAACTGAATCGGCTGATTGCATTCTCAGCGCCCATTCATCTTCCGCCGCTTTTCCACTTTGAACGATTTTCATTTCTCTCCTCTCGCATGGGTTCCATTCGGGTCGGTTTTTCGACACGTTTTTTAGCGGCGACTTGTTCTTCCAAAACTCTATTCTCTAAAGTTTTCAAATTTTCAGCTATATTTGTAACTGCTGGCGAGCCCGCTATAGGGAAGCTAAAGCTTAATCGGTTCAGGTCATCAGAGTAGGCGTCAGGGGCTAATTTTCCATCCTGATCGCGGGTGCAAGTTTTGGAGTCGTCGATACAGAGCTGAAGAAGCTCAGCTATCTTGAGGCGATAATCATCAATTCTTAAATCAACTATGTTTTGACCGCAGGTTGCCAGCGAGCGCCGGATGCTTCCAAATGACTCATTCCATTTGGATTCTTTGTGCCGATGTATTTCTCTTTCTATATTCCCAACAGAGTCAGGCGAGTCTATTTTTTTAAAATCTAAATCGATCCCCAAAATTGTTAAATCTAAACTGCCACGATCTTCGAAAACTTTTGATTCAATACTTTTTAATATCCTCTGAGCATCGTCAACGCTCATTTTCTCAGACATTCTAAAAGTCTCCAGTTCGGTACAGCCCCTGGCGTACTTTATAAATTCCGATTTTGTCGCCACTTTGTCGATCATTTGATCGATCTCTTGGTTGAAAGTTTTAATATATAATTTCTCGGCCTCGACCACTTCAATGGTTCTTGTCGAGACGCCGAATGCTTCAAGCGTCTGAACTATTTTTTCATTGTGCAGTTCTGCGAAAAACTTTCCCGAGTGTAAGTAACTCGTCAAACGATAAATATTAGCCTTGAAACTCTCGTCGAAAGGTTTCCGGAAATCCCAATTGCATTCATGAAACTTCAAAAATGAAGCCTGCATCGGGATCTTGAAAAGATCCCGCAATGCATGGAAGTTGTAATGGTAATTGATTCTCAGCGGAAACTCTTGGCGATGGACGGCTAGGGTTGGTTTGCAATTAGGAGGAAACTTTTGCGACAAAGCTGTCCGCGGAATTTCAATAAGTTCAAATTCACTGGGCTCCCAAGTTCTATCGCCGGAAAAATCAGCGTCCTTAAAAATCTGCTCGGTCGCGGCGATGCAGCCTTGAAATTTTTCACCAAGCTCGGGGACAGTTTCAGAAAGCCTTTTCAGGATCTCACTTTCCGGAGTTTTTGTTTTGAACGCGTATGACGTAAAACTCAGCCTATTCATCACGAAATCCAAAGAGTAAATTCCATTGAGGTCATTCTCGGCGCTGGCTTTGCAATACACGACGTCGCCGCCATTCCCGAAATCTCCGCCCGCTAAAGAGAAGGAGCTTTGTATACTTACCAGAAGAACTATTCCAAACAGCGTGGGCAGTAGCTTTGCCAATCCAGCACCGAATCCCTTTTTTTTTGAAAACATGTTTTTCATTTTGATTCTCCTTTGTTAAGTAAGTTAAAAAATTGAACTCCTAAAAAATAAACGGCGTCGCCTTGTTCAGACTCCATCAAGTCCGCCATTTTATAGCGAAATTCTTCAATGGCTTTCTTGGCCAATGGGATTTTTTTGGATTGTATCGCCATCAAGTACCCAGTGATGTCGCGGGATTTAATTTCGTCGGCGAAAAGGGATTCCTTCGCGCGATCGAGCATATAAGTGTGAAATTTTTTAAGATGATCGTTGGCGACATCAGTTGGTGTTGCATAGTCCCCGTAGGTCTTAACAAGGTCTCCGGACCTATTTTTTTTCAACAGTCCTAATCGAAGAAGGCGCTCAAGATGAGATTCCACCTGTGAGGGGGTTAGCGCAGATCCCAGGTGCTGAGCGATGGCCCCCGGATCCATCTTAAAATCTTTCAACTGGGTCATTTCCAAAAGAATAAAGTGAATGGGTTCTGAAACCAAACGAAGCGCATCTAACTTTAGAGTTGAGAAATTCCGATCGGGGCGAAGGCTTGAAAGTAAATCTGCAAATAGCTTTTGCTCATCCACGGAGCTTGCATTTTGATAGCGCACCAAAACCTGAAAATAATGTCCTTCGGCCTCGGTCCAGTATCCGATCCTGATCATTGATTTCACCAATTTCAAGGTCAAAGGCCCCGTCAATTTGCGCTTGCGGCTAAGAATCATCGACAGGTGAGCGGCGTTGGTTTGCCCAACAAGAAGCGCCCAACTTCGCAGCGAGAAACGAGAATTTTTCCGTAAAGCCTCTTTGCGCCAGCTCAGCAGAAAATCTACCGGATCCGTAAAACTATAGACCGACGGGAATGGAATCACGATCTGTGTTTTTAAATTTGTTTCGATTTCTTTTTGCATTGAGGGCATGAGTAGTCGCAGACCCCCGACAAGAACAAGAACTTTGTTAACAAAGCGTAACAATTTGTTAACGAAGTGGCTTCACCCCTCGCTGTTTGGGAAAGTCAGTCATTTATCGACCCTTAGAGCGTGTTTAAGAAGTATCGCGCTACAGACTTAGGTCCTGCAGATCTAGCCTAACGTCGCAATAAAAATCAAAATTTAAGAATGAGAAAACGATATCCCACTGACCTTAAGGAAGAGGAATGGGAAATCATTGAG
>JANYDD010000102.1 GCA_025359945.1 Bdellovibrio sp.
ATGTCATTGGGCATCTTAAAAAATTTAAAATACTCAATACCAAGTATCGAAATCGACGCAAAAGATTTGCTCTCCGATTTAACCTAATCTGCGGGATCTATAACTACGAAAATCTAGAGGTAATGTGAAAGAGATCTATTAAATCGACATCGCTACCTTTTGCAGAACGGTAATAGTGCAAACATTCTGCTGATCCATCGAATGATATGTCATGTCCATCAATTTTTCGGGCAAAATATTTCTAGCTAAAAAGCTTTTCCCGCATTGCCTTGGACCTTGAATAGAGACAATCGGAGAAAACTTAGTTTTCTGAATTAGAATTTGTAAAATCTGGCGCTGACGCTCGTGAGCCAAAGACATGTACTAAATTTAAACGCTCCAATTCCTGCAGTTAAATGCAATTGTTGGAGGGTTTAAATTTGATGGGCTTTCAAGTTACGCTTAGATTTCTAGGCGAATCACCCGCTTTTAATTTCTCAAGTTCGTCTTGCATTAGCTCTCGGACTAAAAAGGCCTCGTTCTCTAGCTGAACGGCCAGTTTTTTTTCATCGCTCTGCAAATCAAGGGGCGAGAGTTGGGGTTTGTATAAAATGCATTTCATCTTTAATTTTTTCACGCGCGCTTTTGGAAACGGAATATTTAGTGGCCTTTGGTTTATTATACCTTCACTAAAAAAATTTGAAATCGGGGTTAACCAAAGGCCCAGCTGCGCCGGAAGTGAAACCGGAAATGACCAGGCCTCTGAACCATGGTGGACGCAAATTAATATTGGGGCTTGGGCGCGGACGGCGATCTCGATAAATTTGTTGGATCGAAAATTTCTGATCTGGCCAGGATCCCCAAACATGGCGTGGGCCCCCTCGGGAAATAAAACTAAATCGGATTGTTTCGACGCGTGAAAGGCTTCGATCAATTCTTGCATTCCTAAACCTTGGGTGGATTGGGTGACGTACTCGGCAATTCTTCTGGTGATCGGGTTCGTATAAAACCAGCGATCCACAATCCCTCGGGGTTTTCGATCGCCACCAAAACTCTCGACACTTTTACAAGTTAAAAGCCCTATCACCGGAATCCAACTGAGCGGTGTCGAGTGATTGATCACAATCATCATTCGCTGATTTCTAAAAACTTCGGTGAGTTTCGGCTCGCAGTTAAACTCGTAGGATTCCACGCAAGAATCCAATATCAATTTGAAGAATGGATAAAAATCTTTCAGTGGTCTCATAAACCCAAATACGATTGGCGGACCAAATCATTCGACAGAAGTTCGCTGCCAGACCCTTGCAAAGTGATTAATCCGGTTTCTAAAACGTGAGCTCGGTGACTGATTTTTAAAGCTTGGCTCGCATTTTGTTCAACCAGCAAAATCGTCATTCCATCAGCGTTTAATTTTTGAATAATCGAAAAAATCTGTTGCACAATCTTGGGCGCTAATCCCAAAGAAGGCTCGTCCAAAATTAAAAGTTTTGGAAATGACATCAACGCTCTTGAAATCGCCACCATCTGTTGCTCGCCGCCAGACAAAGTTCCCGACAATTGTTTTGCTCGCTCTCTAAGTTTTGGAAACAAGTCATAACAATAATCAAGTTTATCGCGAATTTTTTTTGAATTGGTTTGTAAGAATGCGCCCATCTGCAAGTTCTCTAACACGGTCAGGGTTTGAAAAACGCCGCGACCCTCGGGCGAATGGCCAAGGCCCAACTGAACCCGCTTGTGGGCAGCTATGCCATCAAGACTTAAACCATCTAAAATAATTTGTCCCGAAGACTGGACCATTCCAGACACTGCCCTTAGCAGCGAAGTCTTTCCGGCACCGTTGGCACCGATCAAAGATACAATTTCTCCGGGCGCTACCGAAAATGTAACACCCTTCACTGCATGCACAAATCCATAATAGACTTTTAAGTCTGTGACTTCTAAAGCAGGATGGATCACAGGCTACCCCCATCGGCGCCCAAATAGGCTTCGATTACGGCCTTGGACCCACGCACTTTTTCAGGAGATCCTTCTTCGATGCAACAGCCGTGATCTAAAACCACGATTCGTTCTGAAATGCCCATCACAAGTTTCATATCGTGTTCGATTAAAAAAACGGCCTGATCAAAATCCTTTTTAATTTTTAAAATTAAATTCATCAGATCTTCGGTCTCTTTGTGATTCATTCCGGCGGCGGGTTCGTCTAAGCAAATTAGTCTTGGCATTCCGATCAAGGATCTGACCATCTCAAGCTTTCTTTGTTCGCCGTAGGGCAAACTGCTGGCTAGTTCATCTTGCTTTTGCTTTAAATCAAAGTGCCCTAGCAATTCTAAGGCGTATTTTTTGGCATTGGCTTCGGTCTCTAAGAAGCGCGAAGATAAAACTAAGGGTTCCCAAAATCCATATTTAAAATGGGGCTGAGCCCCAATCAAAACATTTTGCATCACCGTTAAATTTTTAAACAAGCGAATATTTTGAAACGTGCGCCCCAAACCCAAGCCTGAAATTTGATGAGCTTTAAGCCCAAGTACCGACTTATTCCTAAAGTTAATATTTCCGGATTGTGGGCGGTAAATCCCTGTCATCACATTAAAGACTGTGGTTTTTCCTGCGCCATTGGGACCGATCAAAGCCACAAGTTCTTTTTCGCCAACCGCAAATGACAAATCAGATACGGCTTTTAGTCCGCCAAAAGACATTGTGACATTTTTAAATTCCAAAATACTTTTTAATGGGGCGTTCACTTGGCTCCTGGTCTTTTTTTAAAGGACTGAAGAATTCCGTAAATCCCCTGGGGCCTAAGGATCATCACCAAAATTAACATCAACGAATAAATCAGCATCCGAAGATCAACTCCTGTTAAATCTTGCAAAGGTCGTAAAGCTTCCGGCAAAAGGGTCACAATCACGGCCGCAATTAAACAGCCTTCAAGACTTCCCATGCCGCCCAAAACAACCATAATGATAATATCTACGGTCTTAGCAAAACTAAAAGTCTGCGGAGTTAAATAGGCCACAAAATGTGCAAACAGTGACCCCGCCACACCAGCAAAAAAACTTGAAATCACAAAGGCCCGCACCTTTGTTTTAGTGGTGTCGACGCCCAGTGATTCTGCGGCAATTTCGTCTTCGCGAACGCTTAAAAAACTTCGCCCCAAATTACTTTTCAAAAGTCGCTGAATTAAAAAATAGCAAAACACCAACCAAAATAAGGCGTGCGTAAACGAAAATAAAAAAGACTGTGGCGCCAAAAATCCACCAAAACCTCGCGGTCCACCTATTTCGTTGGTATTAATAATTACGACGCGAATAATTTCACTAAAGCCTAAAGTCACAACCGCCAAGTAATCCCCTTTAAGTCTTAAAGAAGGCAAACCGACAAGATAACCTGCCAAGCCCGCCGAAGCACCGGCTGCTAAGGCCAAGACAATAAAGATCAAGCTCGGAGCATTTTCTCCAAGACCAAAATGACGATTCAACCATAGACTCAAGAAAGCCGAGGAATAGGCACCTATCGCCATAAAGCCCGCGTGCCCAAGCGAAAACTGCCCAGTGATTCCATTGATCAGATTCAAGCTTGAAGCCAAAATCATATTGATCACCAAATAAACCAAAAGCAGCTGAACAAAAGAATCAAGAGCAAAAGAAGCACCCCATCCTAGGGCGCCAATAAAAACTAAAACGACTAAGGGGAAATAGTTAGAATTAAAAAACAGCTTAAACTTTTTCGGCACTATTTTTCCCCAAAATTCCGGTGGGTTTAAAGATTAAAATAAAAATCAACAAACCAAAAGCTAAAGCGTCTCGGTAGGTTGACGACAAGTACGCCACCACCATTTCTTCGGACAAGCCCATCAATAGCCCACCGATCACTGCGCCTGGAATATTTCCAATCCCTCCAAGCACGGCCGCGACAAATGCTTTCATGCCGAAAAGAAGTCCCATCAACGGTTCTATTTTTGGATACTTCAGTCCCACTAACACGCTACCCACGCCAGCTAACGATGATCCCAAAACAAAGGTTAAACTAATCATTCTATTTACAGAAATTCCCATCAGGGGTGCGACCTGTATTTGGCAGCTGACCGCCCGCAAAGCCTTTCCATATTTGGTAAAAAAGATAAATAAATAAAGTAAAATCATCGAAACCAAGGTCACGACAAAGACTGAAAGATCTAAAGATTTTATCGGCACATCAAAAAAAGTAAACAGCGTTGTATTTTCTAAAACTTGTGGAAAAACTTTTGGGTCAGCGCCAAAAAAAACTTGTGCCGAGTACTGTAAAAAAAGTGAAACTCCGATGGCAGTGATCAGGACATTTATTTTTGGCGCCTTTCGCAAAGGACGGTAGGCCAGAAACTCGATCAGTACCCCTAAACAACTACAAAAAAATATCGCCACAAAAAGTAAAATCATCAGCGACAAAACTCCGGGCCTGGCTTCTAGATTTAATGCTGAAGCAGAATAATAGGCCGCGAACGCCCCCATCATATAGACTTCTGAATGGGCAAAGTTGATCAACTGTAAAACCCCGTAGACCATGGTGTATCCCAGGGCGATCAGCGCATAAATACTTCCTAAACTTAAACCATTGATAAGGTGTTGAAGAAGATCTTGCACAAACTTTATGGGTTCACAGTAGTAACAAATTTATTTGTAGCGCCGTCGACTTTAACCACGACCGCGGGCTTTTGCGCATTTCGATCTTTATCGATTGAAATCTTGCCGGTGACGCCATGAAAATCTTTGATCAACGCCAACTGATCGCGAATATTTTTAGAGTTCAATTCAGAAGTTTTTTCCATCGCCAAGGCCAAAATTTGAGCTGCATCATAGGCCACTGACGACAATCCGTCTGGCATTTCGTTATATTTTGCTTTGAATCTTTTAATAAAATCCTTAATTACAGGATCATCAGAATCATTCGAGTAATGATTTGAAAAGTAAGATCCGTTCACTGCGGTTTTACCAATTTCAGAAAGCTTTGGAGAATCCCATCCATCACCACCCATCAAAGGCACTGACAATCCAAGTTCTTTTGCCTGCCGGGCAATCAGCCCAACTTGACTGTAGTAACCTGGAATAAAAATGGCCTCGGGTTTTTTGGATTTTATTTGGGTCAGCTGAGCCTTATAGTCTACGTCTTGGTTCGAATAACTTAGATCTGTAACAATCTCGCCGCCCAATTCTTTAAATTTTTTAGAAAAAAAGTCCGCTAAGCCTACCGAATAGTCAGAACCGATCTCTCGCAAAATAGCGACTCTTTTAACTTTCAAGTTATCGAAAGCGAATTTAGCCATGACCGTGCCCTGAAACGGATCGATAAAACAAACCCGAAAAATATAATCCCCAATTGCAGTAACGTCAGGATTTGTAGAACTTGGAGTAATCATTGGAATTTTCTTGGGCTGCGCAACCAGTGCGCCAACCTTTGATCTTTGCGAGGCCACTTCACCCAAAAGTGCGATGACTTTTTCTTGTTCAATCAGACGATTGACCACAGCATTGGTTTCTTCGGCCTGACTGCGATTATCCATGGTGATTAATTTTATTTTTTTTCCTTTGATCCCGCCTGCCGCATTGATTTCATCAACGGCTAACCGAATCCCTTTTTCGGTGCTTTGGCCGAAGGTGGCCTCGGTTCCGGTCAGCGAAGCAAAATGACCGATCAAAATCTCATTGGTATTTTTGGGCGTGCATTGAACTAAAAAAAAACCGGAAAGGACAAGCGCGTAATTGGCCAGCAAGCCAGGTAATGACTTAACATTAAAAACATTTCTCATTACTTTCCCCCTCAGAAAAATCCAAAGACCTAAGACGACTCCAATATTGGGTCACTATAGAGAAAGTATCTGCGCTAAATCAAGTAGGTTTTTTGGACAGGCTTTCCGCGATTTAAAGGTATCTGCGAAAGGTACTTCAACCAAATCATCACCGCGCACACCGATCATCAAATCACATCGGCCTTGCAATAAAGTTTCCACCGCTTGCGAGCCCGTTCTTGAAGCCAAAATGCGGTCGTACGCGGTTGGGCTGCCGCCACGTTGCTGATGCCCTAAAATACAAACCTTTGCTTCGAGCTGAGTTTTTTTTCGGATTTGTTCAGCTAGATCGTAGGCGCGCCCTGGCTTCTGCCCTTCGGCGGTGATCAGGATGCTGCTATTTTTTCCCCGTTCGCGACTTTTTTTTATTTTTTCAATAACTTTATCCAGAGAGAGCGGAAACTCGGGCGTAAAAATTTCCTCAGCGCCGCCTGCTAGACCCACAAAGCCCGCGATAGAACCGGTGTCACGGCCCATGACTTCAATGATAAAAAGTCGGTCGTGGCTGGCAGCTGTATCTCGGATTCTATCGATCGCGTCCAACGCCGTGTTGACCGCGGTATCAAATCCTATGGTTCGATCAGTGCCCATTAAATCGTTGTCGATGGTTCCAGGAATTCCAGTGATTGGAATTTGGTGTTCTTGAAACAAAGCATGCGCCCCGTTGAAAGACCCGTCACCGCCGATGCAAACTAGCGCATCGATTTTCTCAGCTTTCAAATTTTCTGCGGCTTTCACGCGTACTTCAGATTTTAGAAATTCTAAACAGCGGCCGGTTTTTAGGATAGTTCCACCACGTTGAATAATATTGGCCATGCCACGGCGGGTGAGCTCATCAAATTTTTTTTCTAAAAATCCAGTGTAGCCACCGCGAATGCCTACGACTTCAATATTTTTGCTGAGTGCCGTTCGAACAATGGAACGAATTCCGGCATTCATCCCTGGGGCATCGCCTCCGCTGCAATAAACCGCTAATTTCTTTATTTTTTCAGAGTGGTTGGCCATTTAAGATTCAAGCGTCTCGCTGTAAGACTTCGAAAGCAAATAAAAAAGCCAGCTTGGTAGCTGGCTTTCTTGAAATGCCTAAAATCAAATTCCACCAAAAGTGGAAAATAAAATTATTTTACGGCTTTTTTAAATTCAGCACCGGGTCTGAATTTTGGGAATGAAGTCGCAGGAATTTTGATCGCTTTTCCAGTTTGTGGATTTCGACCCATTCTTGCTTTTCTTTTTGCTTTAATGAAAGTGCCAAAACCAACGAGTTTTACATCGTCGCCTTTTTTTACAGCCTTTTTGATATTTTCAACAGTGATGTTGAAGATATTTTCTGTTTGCGCCTTTGAAAGCTTTGCTTCTGCAGCAATTTTTCCGATCAGTTGTTGTTTGTTCATCTAAGAACTCCTTTTCTGTTGTTGATCTTGTTCTCTATGAAAAAAGATTTTTGATCTGACGTCAAAGAATATTTTTATTTTTTCGAATGTTAGTGGTGTTCGTCTTCTTGTTCAGCATGAATTGCTGCCTGCATAAGCTCTTCTTCAGAGGGCGCAGAAGTCTCTTCGGTGGGCACGCGAAATTTCTCATCTGCCCACGCACCTAAATCGATCAGCTTACAGCGCTGGGAACAAAAGGGGCGCGAAGGATTTTTTACAGAATACTCAATTTCTTTTTTACATTTAGGACATTTAACAATCATGTTTCCATCACCAAAAATTTTTTTAACAGGTCTTTTGGATGGATTTGGCGCCGGCTAGGGATTACTGAACTACCCGAACCATATTTCCTGTCGCGGCGATCTGGCCATCATAAAAAAGTTGAAATGCGAAAGAACCATCTTCGCATTTTCCCACTGGCACGCGCAATTCAAATTTCTTAAGACCCGATTTACTGTACTGTGGCCCTTGCGCCGTAACTTGAAAACCCTTTTCTCCGCCGTAGGGCCAAACTGTCGAATTCTGCAAATCGATCTGCGGTAATACTGGCAATTGATTCATTCCAACCGTAGGATTGCCTAGCATAATGCCGGTGATAAAATTTCTAAAAGTCGGAAGCGAATACGAATAGTTAAACTGATTCGGTTGATTGGTTTGCACCCGTTGAGAAGATATAATCATCCGCGGCTGGTTGGGTGTTTGTTGATTGAACAATAATGAAATCGAGTTCACCGAAACTGCCATCAAGCCACCGCACGAGGCCGTCCCTCCGTCAATTCCACCCCGATCACATATGTTCATAGCTTCTCTCATGATGGCAGCGAAGGCCCCTTCGACCCGCATGACTCCGCCGTTGGCGTTTGGAAACGCATAGTTTTGTTGGCTCCGCGAGTAAGCGCCAAAACCCACCGTGCCGCCGTTAGCTCCGTTCACAAGTCCACCGCAGGTTCCAAAGAATGGTGCTGGGACCGCCGCGATTCCTGCAACCGCGGGAGTTGGGTCACCATCACCGCCTTTTTTATTATTACAGCCTGTTAAAAATACGATGGTCCCAACCACTGTGACACCAAATAGAAAGTAAAATATTGTTCTCATAGCGATCTCCTCTTCTTAAAGAGAACAGCAAACCCTGGGCCAAATCTCCGCGAAAATATCAGGTCCCACTGCCGACCCCCGCGCAAACGGTTAGACAGCTGCAGAAGTTTTGAACAGGGGGTTGGAAGCATCTTTATAAAATGTTTTTGCGCGCACTAGATTCTAGCTTCATGAGGCTTTTAAAAGCTGAAATTTAGCTATCGAAAGCTGATCACCAGCATAGCCGTTTTTTATCGGCCTGAAATTCGCGGTTCAACCACTTTTTCTCCGCACTCTCCGATTGCAGTACTGCGACCCTTGGCTTCAGCAAAAGCCATCTCAACCATGTTATCGCCGTCGATGTTGAATTTCGCGCTGTGAAAAAGTATTTTAGGCGGAACCGTTACATTTTCGGCGTTGATAGAAACTGTAACTAAGGGTTCATTAGGACACTTCGAATTTTCGGAATTGGCCTCTCCATGAATCAGAATTTTACAAAAGTTGTCTTTGTGAGGAACTAGTTGAGCTTTGTATTTCATTCGAGCAGTTGTTCGCAATTTGGGTGCATTGACCATGCTTGTTGCCAGCTGCAGGTTCATGTTCACGTCAAATGAAGTACCCGCTTCTGTGGTTTCCATATTTTCAATTTTAATTGCGTCTCCGGTTAGGGAAACTTCGACTGCGGGACCAACGTCCTGCGTTTGATCGGCTTTGTCCGGTTCAAACTCGCCAGCTGAAGTAACCAAAAGAATTTCTTTTCCTGCCAGCGGCGACGATTTTCGAAGGGTTAAACGCTTTGTTGCATAACTTCCGTAGACAACTCCGATTCGCGTAAAAACCATTTGCCCAGTCAGATCCAGCGATCCATCTGAGTTCAGCAAATTCCCGCAGCCGGTATCCACCTGAACCATTAGGGCGCCTTTCTTTTCTGTTTGATCAACATTGGAGGTGCGATCGGATTCAGTCGGAATCGGTACTGATGGTGATTTTGATTTTTCACCGGGAAGAATTTTTTGGATCTTATCCGCTAGTCCGCCCCAAAATGAGGGTTTTGCAGTGTCGCCGGCGTACGAATTCGCCGATAGCAATACAATGATAGCCAATCCAAAAAATGAATTTGGAAAATTTTTGAACATAGGAACACCTCGTAGTTTTATGATAGAAAAATGGAAACGCATCTGTTTATTGATCAAACTGCAATTCGAAGACCAAATTCTTAAAACGAATTCCTTCGGGTCACCTTCCAGAAATCCGCTGGCCCGCAATACCTTACGGAAGGAAAGACATTAGTCGCCTGCGGTATTTTTTTGAAAGTCGAACGCATCAGCCGCGTTTCTAGAGCGACCAAAGAGTAGACAGCCGTAAAGCAAATCAAGTCCCCGTAGGCTTTCAGATTTTAGATTTTCTCATTTTGAGACACTTGCAACGTCAACAAAGCTGCGATCGCAATTCCTAGACTCATCCAGGTAGAAATGGATAGTCCCAAAACAAAAGCGCCTCGGTCGTCATCTCGGAAATATTCCATCACGATTCGGGCCACGGAATGAAGAACCACCCAGCTTAGAAAAATCTCACCAACCTTGGTTTTTTTTCGCTGAAGGAAAATCAAAAAAACAAAAATTAAAAGTTCTAAGAAAACAGCGTACAAAGCAGCAGGATGTCGACCCTTGATCGACCAAGGCAAATCACAAGCTTTACCGTAGCAACAACCATTTGCAAAACATCCCATCCGGCCACCGGCATAGGCCAATGCAAAATACGGAGAAAAAAAATCAGCTTGCTCAAAAAACGAAATTTTCTGCCGCTGGCAATAGATCCAACCCAAAAGAAAACATGTTATAAATCCACCATAAAAAACGAACCCACCCTGCCAAAAATAAAATATTCTCCAAACATTTTGCGCGTAGTACGAAGGTTCCTCGTAAATCACGTGCATCAGTCTTGACCCCACAAAACTACCTAAAAATAAAATCAGCGTGATATTAAAAAAGTGGTGCAGGTCTAGATGCCTTTGGCGCGCTTGCCGAAAGGCCAAGATAAACAGAACAGAAACGATTAAACTTAAAATAAAATAAAATGTCGGGAATTCAAAATTAAAAATTTTGACTACAGGAAGCAATCAACATTCCTTAAGTAAAGAGCGTTTCAAAATAGTCTTCGGTAGCAAAAAAAGGCGATCAGTTTCTGAACACTTCAGTGGAATTTGCCATGTCCAGAAACCTTGTTGGGAACTTAAAAAACGTTCAGAAGTTTTCACCATTTTTTCACCATGCTTCCTTCTCAAGAATGGGCGGTGACAACGGGCTTTTTTTGGCGAGCTTCGAAAAACATCAAAACCAGTAATATAAAAACTCCGCAGACAATCGCACTATCCGCAATGTTAAAAGCAGGCCAAGTGTATTTTTCTTGGATATGAAAATCTAAAAAATCCACAACGTAACGAAAACGAATACGATCAATATAATTTCCAATCGCCCCACCAAAAACTAAGGACAAAGCCACGATCTGAAAATAATCGTTTTCCCGAACTCCGCGCAAAATCATTAGAATGACCACCAAGGCTACCGGTGGCATGGATAAAAAGAAAACTTCGCGAAACATGGGATGCGATTCTGACAAAAACCCAAATGCAGCACCAAAATTTCTGACGTAGGTGATATTGAAATAGCCATTGATGACGACAATGGATTCACCCAATTCAAAATGTCTCAAAATCCAAATCTTTAAAATTTGATCGATGGCGATGATCAAAATTCCAATCCCAACTAAAAAGATATATTTTTTATTCATTTCAAGGCCTCGACGCATTTTCCACAGACTTCAGGAAAATGTGAATTGTGATTTGTGTCAACGGAATAGATCCAACATCGAACACATTTGTCACCATCTGCTTTTTTTGCAGTCACTTGAAAAGTCCCAGAAGTGATTTCCACCTGCGAGACAATTAAAAACTCGCGCAAGGCCGAGAAAAAATGCTCTAGACTTGAATTGGTTTTCAAAAGCGGGGCATCAAATTCTTTCAGCAACTCAAAAGTATCAGCGTCACACTGAATACTAACTTGGGCTTCTAAACTTGATCCAATTTCTTTTTTTGCCCGAAGCACTTCTAGTTTTTTTTGCACTTCCTCTCGCACTTTGATCAACTTTTCAAAGCGAGCCTCCAAAGCTTCGTTTTTCCATTCAGCATTGGGTTGCGGGAACGAAAGTAGAAACACGCTTTCGGCTTTTGTGTCCTTCATGTAAGAATAAGCTTCTTCGCTTAAAAAAGATAAAATAGGCGCCATCATCCGAACTAAATGATCCAGTAAATGCCAAATTACGGTCTGGGTGGATTTTCTGGGGCGGCCCTGCTTTTCCCAAGTGTAGGTGCGATCTTTCAAAACATCCAAATAGACAGCGGACAGATCGACCGTAAAAAAACTATTTAATAAATGATAAACTTTGTAAAAAGCAAAAGTCTCGAAAGCCTCTTTCACTTTTCGATTCAAATCATAAAGACGATGAAGCATCCACTGATCAATTTGTGGCATTTCTTGAAGCTTGACCGCTTCATTAGTCATCGAAAAATCATTCGTCGCACCCAGCAAATAGCGAAGTGTATTACGAATGCGGCGATAGGTTTCGGTCACACGCTCAAGTTCAGTGGGTCCGCAAGTCAGGTCTTGCCCGTAATCTTCATAGACGGTCCAAAGTCGCAAAATTTCGGCTCCACTTTTAGCGGCGATTTCCTGCGGGTCCATGGCATTGCCTTTGGATTTGCTCATTTTCAAGCCTTGTGAATCCATCACGAATCCATGGGTCAATAGCGACTTGAACGGCGGCACACCTGTAGTCGCCATCGATGTCAGCATTGAAGTGTTAAACCATCCACGGTGTTGATCGCTGCCCTCTAAATAAATATCAGCTGGAAACTGATACCCTGCGCGCTTTTTTAAAACCGCCGCGTGGCACACACCACTATCAAACCAAACATCTAAAATATCCTTTCCTTTTCGAAAACCTTCAGAGCCAAATTCTGGTCCGTGTTCGCCACCCGGTTTAAAATCGCCGATAAAAAATTCTGCTGGGTATTTATCAAAGGCTTCGATGCCGCCCTCTTTCTCCATGATGTCGGCCACCTTCATCATAATTTTAACGTCCGTCAGGGGAATGCCCGTTTTGTTGCAATAAAATATTGGCAAAGGAACGCCCCAAATTCTTTGGCGGGTCAGACACCAATCAGGCCGGTTCTCCATCATCGCTTGAAATCGCGCGCGACCCCATTCTGGAAAAAATTTAACTTCGTTAAGCTTTTCTAAAATATTTGTTCGCAATGAATTGGGTTCCAAGTCCAATGCTAAAAACCACTGTGGCGTGGCCCGATAGATCAACGGAGTTTTCGAACGCCAACAGTGTGGAAAGCTGTGAGTAAATTCCTTAAAGAAAATAAGATGACCAGAATTTTTTAATTTCTCGATGATCAGCGGATTAGCCTTAAAAATATGAATCCCTTCAAATTCGGGAACCTCAGAGGTAAAGCAACCTTTCTCGTCAACCGGGCTATAGACCGGCAAACCGTATTTCAGACCCACTTTGTAATCGTCCATCCCGTGACCTGGAGCCGTATGCACGCAACCCGTGCCTGCATCCAAAGTTACGTGATTGCCAATCATCAACAAAGATGATTGATTTAAAAACGGATGTTGAGCTTTTAAAAATTCTAGTTCCTTGCCCTTGAACTGCTGTCGAAGCTGAAGTTTTTTAGATGTTTCTTTTTCGAAACTATCTTTTAACGCCGCTGCAACAATTAGCAGTTCTCCATCGGATTCATAAACCCCATAGTCAAAATCAGGATGAACGCTTATCCCCAAATTCGCTGGCAATGTCCAAGGCGTTGTGGTCCAAATTACAAAAGCGATCGGCAGCTTTGGGCTTTTTAACTTGCGCAAGCTTTCTGAATCTTGAACAAAAAATTTAACATAGATCGAAGGACTTTTATGCGGATGATACTCCACTTCGGCATCCGCCAAGGCCGTCTTTAAAAACCAATTCCAGTAAACCGGCTTATTCCCCAGGTAAATTAATCCCCGATCAAAGGCGCGAGCAAATTCGCGGACCTCTTCGGCCTCGTAATCCGCCGCTAATGTCAGATATGGGTTTTGCCAGTCTGATAAAATTCCAAGTCTTCGAAACTGATCTTTTTGCACCTGAACCCATTTTAGGGCCTCGTCGCGGCACAGCTGTCGAATTTGCGCGTCGGTGATTGTTTTTGCTTTTTCGCCCAAATTTTTTGTAACCGAGTGTTCAATGGGTAATCCGTGGCAATCCCAACCCGGCACAAAGGGGGCTTCGAACCCGGACATATTTTTATATTTAATAATTATGTCTTTAAGGGTTTTGTTCAGCACGTGCCCAATATGTAAAGGCGCATTGGCATAGGGCGGACCATCTGCCAGCGAAAATTTGGGCCGACCTTTATTTCTGGCGATCATCTTTAGATAGATTTCAGTTTCTTCCCAAAACGCTATCCGCAAAGGTTCAGTCTGAGGCAAATTCGCCTTCATCGGAAATTCGGTCACAGGCAATTGAAGAGTATTTTTATAATCTGGTTTATTTTTTTCAGATGGATTGTTGGACATAATTTTCCTGGGGTTTAAAAGCCGTAACTAAAGATTTACTAGCTTACGATGCCCAATCGAAATCAGCAATCGAATGGCTTCGTTTTCCGAAGAAAGATTAAAAAGACTTTGAATTTCTTTGATCGAATCCATGGATTTAGAATCCAAGATATAACTGATCGTCGACCGCGCTTCAGCTGCAGCGATTTGCTGAGTTGCGTTTTGGGGCACCGGGTTTTGAATGGCGCCAAGAGCAGATTTTGGTTCGCGCTTAGGCTCGGGTAGAGATTCTACTTTTGATTTGGGATGATCAAATTCACCAATCATGCCTGCTAAATTTTTAAGCTCGGACTTAAAATTTTGGATCGAGGGCCGATCCAACGACCCATTGCCGTTCATTTTTACTTTTAAAAATAAACTCACCAAAATCTCGGTGTTGGAAGCCAATTCCTTGATGTGGGTGGGCTGAGACTGAAGCCATTCATAGGCTTGAGTTAAAGTGTCTTTGGTGTATGCCTGAGGCGGCAACGGATTCATGGTCATAAATTTCAGGCTAGTGACCCGCGGTAACCCCTGTCAATGTTGAATCTTAAGTGCCTGAATAATCCTTGGCGTGAATTCCATATTTCTCAATTTTGCGCAGCAAAGTTTTTTTGGGAATGTTTGCGTGCAATGCCGTTTGATTGATTCTTCCTTTAAAAGTTTTCAGAGCTTTAATGATAAATTCTTTCTCGAAAGATTCTTTTTGAAGATTAAAATCTAGGGCCGTTCCCACCGAAGGATCAAATGCCACAGGCTCTTCCCCATCTTCGGATTCAGATGCTGCCGATACTTGTTCGTTGTCATCGGTAGAATCGTCCTCGGACCAGTTGCCATCGCGGCCGATGGCTAATATCGTGCCAGTAGCCGCCAAAATAGCTTCGGGCAGTGATGACATCGTTAGTATTTGCGAATTTTCCATAATAAACATGTGTTCGATCACGTTCTCAAGCTCGCGAATATTTCCGGGCCATCCATACTTTTTTAAGACTCGCAAAGCTTCCTGCGATACTTGAGCAATTTTTTTACCGTGCTGAAGATTAAATTTTTTAATAAAATAGTGGATTAAATTATCCAGATCTTCTTTACGTTCTGCTAAAGAAGGCAAAAATATCGGGATCACATTTAGCCGATAAAAAAGATCTTCACGAAATGTCCCCTTCGCGTTCATTTCTTCAAGGGGTCGATTCGTTGCCGCCAGTATTCTAACGTTGGTTGGAATTTCACGAAGCGATCCCACCGGAGTAAAAACTTTCTCCTGCAAGACACGCAATAATTTCACTTGCATCACTGGGGGTAAATCACCAACCTCGTCTAAAAACAAAGTCCCACCTTCAGCAAATTGAAACTTACCAATTTTTTTTAAATCAGCACCGGTAAATGATCCTTTTTCGTGACCAAAAAGTTCGGACTCGAACAGGTTTTCAGGGATCGCCGAGCAATTGATCGCTACAAATTTTCCATCTTTGCGAGCCGAATTAAAATGGATGGCCTTGGCAACTAATTCTTTTCCGGTTCCTGACGGACCCCTGATCAGCACAGGCGTGTCGACTTTTGAAAGCCGATGAATAATATGAAAAACTTTTTGCATTTGTTGAGTTCCGCCAACAAACTTTTTTCCATTTTCATGAAGGACCGGTGCCGAAGCCGCCGCACGCGAAATTAAACTTTGAGCTTGCAACGCTTTATCGATCAAGGCCATCAGTTCATCGGTTTGAACTGGTTTGGATAAGTAGTTGTAAGCGCCATCTTTGACGGCCAAAACGGCGTGATCGATAGTTGCAAACGCCGTCATAATAATTACGATCTGCCCTGGATTGTTTTCTTTAATCAGCTTCAAAGCTTCAAGCCCATTCAGCCGGGGCATATCAACATCTAACAAAACGACGTCAAAATTTTCTTTGCGAGTTTTCTCGACAGCGTCCAATCCATCGACAGCTTCTGTGGTCTCGAATTTTTTTGATAAATTTAAACTTTGGGATAACGACAAGCGCAGGCCGGCATCGTCGTCGACCACTAAAACTTTCATCATGGGGAACCCTCCAAAAAGCTTACAAACTGTTAGGTATTTCTACCGTAAAAACAGTCGTTTGCCCAGGGGTGCTGGCGACAAAAATTTTTCCATGATGAAGTTCAACAAAATACTTGGCCAGATACAATCCAAGGCCTGATCCTTTGACCGTCGAACTTTTGGCCGCCTTAGCTCGAAAAAACTTCATGAAAATGTTGGGAAGTTCGTCAGCAGAAATTCCCCGACCTTGGTTCAAAAATTTTAATTGAATGCAGTCGGGCAACTCGCGACTTTGAATCTGAACGACAGTGTTGGGATCTGAATATTTCACCGAATTTTCCAAAATATTGCAGAACACCTGCTGAATCACTTGCGCGTCTACTTTGATACTAAACAAAGGCTCTAAATCCAAATCAATTTGGACGTTTTTTTCTTCGGCCAAAAACTGATTCTGTTGAACTGCTTTTTCGACGATTCGGTTCAGATCTTTGGCTTCAAGATGAAGCTCCACTTTTTGATTTTCAATTTTGATATAATTTAAAATAGCATTCACAAAATGCAAAAGTTCTTGGGTCGAAGATTTCACTGTATGCAAGCCATGCATGGCTATTTTCCCGGCTGTGCTTTCAGGGTCCGGCCAAGTTTTCATCAGATTGTCAGTTAACCCTTGAATCCTAGCAATTGGAGTTTTCAGATCGTGGGATATCATCGAAATAAAGTTCGTCTTCAACTCTTCAACTTCGCGTAAAAGTTTATTCTTTTGGTGAAGCTCCCAATTTTTTTTATTCTCAGCAATCATCCGGTACGGAATTAAGAAATAATAGGCCACAAAAAGCCCAACCAGTGGGTAGGCTAGCGGAATCCAAATATTAAAAATTAAAAACACAATAGTGACAACGACGATCAAACCCAAAGCCAAACAGCCCAACAACGCGATACCCACCAGCGGCTTTAAAAGCAAAACCCCATAAATCACAAAAATCGATGTCAAAAATGTAATCAAGATCGAATAATTTTTCGACGCTATAATTGGAGCATCGTTATCAATCAAAGTTTCAAGAATTTGAGAGTGAATCTGGTAAATCGGGATTGATGGTGGCTCTCTTTGATAGGGAGTAAATGAGAAATTTTTTGAAGTGGTGTCGACTTTTGAGCCAATAACTATTATCTGACTGGAAATGCTTTGCGCCAACGGCGCGTTGGGCTCAAGAAAATCTTGGAATCGATCAGACTTAAAAATTTTTGGATCTCGATACTTAATCCAAGTTTGATCGGTCTCGAGATAATCAAAGACACCTCGAATCTTCTTAACCTCTGTAAGATCGTGATCAAGCAATTGAACCAACTTTAAATGGAGGGTTGGCCTTTTGCTATAGGTCAACATAATCCGACGAGTGACTCCATCTTTGGCAAATGCAATTCCGTCTCGTGTAACGGGGCCAAGCTCCCGGTTCAAATATGAAAAATAATCATTTTGATTTTGAAGCGCATCAACGTGAAAACTAAGATCTTTGAATTTCTCATAGTTGCTGTCGGCAAAATAGACGTTGAGTCTTTTTTTTGTCAAATTTCTAAAAACCAAGCGAGCATTGCCCTCGGCTTTCAGTGTTTCGGGATCATCGATTAAAATTATAAATAAATTTTTATCGATCAAATTGGCCAAAACTGCGTTTAGTTGATTGAGCGTGGGCGATCCCTTGGTCACTTTAAGAGTTTCTTCATCAATCACGATCTGATGAACAAGGGATGTGTCTTTCGAATCCAGCGATTTCGCAACGACGATATCAAACAAATAAAAGTCGACACGAGAAAGATCAAAAATAAAAAACGCATAGGAAAAGGCTAGGGATAAAAGCAAGCTGAAGAACAGAAAACGAAAATTAAGGCTTTCTAAATTTTTCCGCGATATCATTGATTAAACTTATAGAATCGCATCATCACCGGCGTTCGGTACCGTCCGGAGTACAGGTCAGCCTTACTGTTCCCGAAGAGCTAATTTTTGTTGTTTTTCGTCTAAGAATTTTTACATTTTTCATTTGTGCCATCCTACTTTGATAGTGTTACCAGGGCCAGTAAAATCCTACGCCAATTTTTTTTCCCACTTCGCTTTTGTCTAAATCCGCTCGGTGTTCAGTTTCAGTCGAACCGTAACTTTTCCAAGAATCAGCACCTCCTAAATCCTCGGTTGCCTTCAAGTTCCCAATTTCGCCAAGGCCTTCGCTAGCTGTGACCAGGGTGTATCGCAGTTGGTTTTTAGTTCTCTTCAACGCCATACCCGTCCTCGAAATTACATTTGCCGTAGTATGATAGTGCAAGCAGCGACAGCCCGCGCTGACGTTCGCAAAATACGGCGTCTTTAATATGCTTCGACCCCGTCGCTTGTTGATTTGAATACATGCAACCACCCCCACAAAGGTATTTGGCCCAGCAAGAGTGGCAATTATTTTTCGATACCAAATCCTCTTGGTATGGGGCCAAGCGATCTTCGAAAAGGGTTGGGCCGTGACCCACACTTTCTTCTGGTTTTCCAGCCTGCCAGGGGCACGTGGTCAAGGTGTTCTTCGCATCCACCATCAAGAAATTTTTCCCCGAGCCACAAAAGTTGGTGATTCGAATTTTTTGATCCAAAACCATAAAAACCTTATCAAAATATTCAATCCTGCGAAGTTCACTTTCTTGCCCTTTACTCCAAGCACTTTCGGCGACCAATTGCATTTCTTGAAAAAATTTTTGACTGTCGGAAGAATCATGGCTCGAATGGTCAAAGCATAAACTTAAACTGTCCACTGGAAAACTGGACAAAAATTCATAACACTTTAAAACCTCCAAATTTCCAGAGCCAAAAACTGCGGCAAGAGAAATCGAAGCCAGCTCATTTTTCCGCGCCATTAGAGATTCTAGATTTTTCAAAATACTAGCCGTATTAAAGTTTGAACTTTTAGTTTTCCGGATCGCGTCGTTGATTTCGGGCGGGCCATCAAGGCTGATCACTACGTGCATCTTGAACCGAGTCAGAAGCTCAATATTTTTTTGGTTCAGTAAGGTCCCGTTAGTAACAATTCGGAGTCTAAGAGTTATATTTTTTTGTTTTGCTTCTTGCTCCAAGTATTTCGAAATCAGCTCGATCCCTTCGGGATAGAGCAAAGGCTCGCCGCCTAAAAATGTCAGGGTAAATTTGTCGCCAGGATCAAGCTTGCCTAAGAAAAAACTAAGTTGCGGAAGTGTCTTATCCACTGAAATTTTAGTCGTCGGATCACCGTAAGTTCCATCTCCCCCAGCGGCACAATATGTGCAGGCCAAATTGCAGATCTGAGTTACGTTGACAGTTAAAGTGTCGATCTTGTGGCGGGCTCTAGGTTTAGCAGGCACCGAAGGCGCGCTGGTGTCAGCCCAACTTAAAAGCTCTGCCAGGGCCTTACTGACACCGGGGGTTTGAATTTCTTTCGGCCCTAAACCTTCGGCCAAAGCCTGCCACGAGTCCTCTGATAATTCTGCGACATCCAGCGTATCACAATGAAATGCCAAAGGTTTTTCAGACCCTTGCCGAAATCCAATCAAATTATTTTTAACTCTGGTCTGAAACATAGCGGTTTTTTGCATTCTGGCCGAAATCTTTTCAGTGTCGAAAAGACACCGAAACAGGCTCAGAAACCCTCTGTTTCTCAGAGCCTGCAAATTTCATGCAAAGCTCTGTGTGTTGAACCGAGAATTTACTTAGAGCTTACTGGAAGAACTCCAGGGAAGATTTCTTCTTGGTACGCTTTTCGACGAAGGTTGATATCGAAATCCCGATTCTGCAAATACAAAAGCTGCCCTTGCAATGTCGTGTACAAGCCTGTCGGTGGAACCAATCCAAAATAACTGGGCGGTACTGATTCACCGGATCCCGCAAGAAGAATCGAAAAATAAACATAGTCTTCAAGATCTTTAATTTTATGGATTTTCAATAAGCTCATTAAAAATCCAGGACCCAAATCTTGAAAAAGAACCAGTTTACTAAGTATCTGAAAGTTTTCGTACCGAATCACCGAGTTGATGCTTTTTTTCTGGTCGGTAGATTCATCGCGAAGTTTTAAAATTTCTCCCAAATGGACCGCGATAGCGCGAATGTCGTTTTCAAAACGATCATTGTATCTAACCCCTTTTAAATCCAAAGTGTTTGCCCCAGCTATCAAACCACTAGAGCTTTTCACGGGCCTAAATTCGTCGGATAAAACTACGATAGTTTGCGGATTATGGTCCAGATCGTTTTTGACGATTGTTGTTAACGAGGTTGCCAGCATGTCCGGGTGAGGATGATGCTCGACCCACTGTCTTAGGCGAAAATACAATTCGCGGTCATTTAAGCGGGCCAGGTTGGCAAGCCCCTCCTTATGAAAAACGTACTGGTAGTTGATCAGTGCTGTACGCTTTTTCTTTCCGTTATCAAAACTACCCCAGCGAATTCGATCTGCAATTGTGGGATGGGAATATCTAAAGTGATCTTTAAGGCGGATGACTTCCTGGGGACCAAGATTTTTATCTCTAAAATCTCGGAAAAAAACGATATCAGAAACCATCGTCGGTTTAAGAATGTATCTATTTTCAGGAGTTGGCTGGGCCATAAACAGACCGTTGATCAGCCTAGTTTCTTGAACTCCAAAGATAGACCAAAGGGCACCCCAATTCTGATAAAAGTTCGATACTGCAAACTTGTATTCATTTCTTTTGTTATCGTCGTCGTAAGAAAAAACGTTGGTGTCCGAGGACAGTGAGCTTCTTTCAAACTGAAAAACTCTGGAAAACCAACGACTGATGAAACTCCTAGAACTTGGATCCGACCGGGTTTCACCCTGAAACTTTCGCCAAATGCGGCGATCATTGGTGGGCAAGTCTTTGTCTTGAGCAGCCAAAGTGTTTTCATCTTTAATAATTTCCAGCAGTGAATTTCCAGCTTCTTTATAATTAAAAAGGGTATTTAATATTTTAAAAACTTTGATAAAGGAAATCGGTTTCATAAAGCGATTATAAACTTCTTGAACTGTAATGACTTGGCCAGAAACTGGATCGATAAAACTTTTATCTTTGTCCAAATCAAAAACATACACGACCGCCTTGCCATCGACTCGAAAATATTCTCCTGGCGCCGGCGAAGAGGCACAAAATTGAGCTGGCTTTATAATATCAGTGGGTCGTAGCCAGCGAGTGAAAAAGGTAGCGGTGAAGTCAATGGGTATGAACTGGTTCAGCGAAGCGCATCCTGACAACATAAGTGGTGCCTTAATTCCAGTCACTCGCACTTCAACTTTATTCTGAGCCAATCGATAAATTTCTATTAAAAATTCGGAATTTTCCGAAGCCGACGCAGAAATCATTGCGTGCGGGTCATTGTCAGTAGGAAGTTCAAGCACTCCCAAATCCTTGCCCGTTGATGCTCCTATGCCGGCGGTTATTCTAAGTCGAGCTGCTTCTCCTGCCTTAAATGAAAGGGCTTTCTCAGCAGTCCAAGGAAATTTATTTAGAAAATAAATTTTATCTAATCGAATTTTGTCCTCGAGAGGAATGAGCCGCGCAAAGGCCACCTCTAACTGCGCAACTGCAGACACTCCCCAATTTTGTCTGGCAAATCCGGCCGATAGTCTAAGCTGATAAATATCTCGTTTGTCTTGTCTTTGGCTATAGCCAGCGGGGTTGACCCGAAACCGATAAAAAATCGGAGTGCTTAATTTAAATCCACCCGAAAATGATTTTTCCAGTGGGTTGAAGCTAATATCTGAATCAACATCTGCTTTTTCCCAGGCGTCTTTTAACCACTCGGGGATCCAATTAACAGTCCCGTTTGCTGATGATTCAAATTTACTGGCAATTGGACTCAGGATTTTTTTAATTTTTGTTTCTGAACTTAGAAAGTTTTTCCCGTAAGTTGTGTCCTGGCTATTTGTGGTTTCCGGATCGGTCACTGTCTGCAAGTCCAAACAGTTCAGCTTGTTACCGTCGTCCCCAGATGCATGGCAGTCGGTTTCTGCGCCATTTTCTTGGATCTCTGAAACTCCGGAAGTTGAAAGCAAAATGGGATTTAAATCTCGGGGTCCCGCCTGAGCTAGAAACGGAAAAAGAGCAACTGCTAAAATTAAATGATATTTCTTAAATAATTTCATAGCCCAGTGCCCCCACCTTTTTTAATTCGTGATTCGATCTGTTATCACTGTAGTAAAATAGAGTTCAATACAAAAATTCTACCCACAGAAAAAAAGTTTGGAGGCCCGACATTGACTGAACCTGCGACAATTGAAGTAACTCTCAATGGTCAGACGACTGAAATCCCTTATGAAAAAGGGGATTCCCTATTAGATGCCGCGCTAAAGGCCAGCCTGAATGCGCCCTACTCTTGCATGGATGGAATGTGTACCGCTTGCTTGGCCCAAGTTCAAAAGGGGGAAGTCGACTTCCCTACCGACACTGCATTAGACGATGCCGATTTTAAAACTGGTAAAATTTTGACGTGTCAGGCGCGCCTCAAGGACACTTGTTTGAAACTTAAGATCACTTATGACCTTTAGGGCGCTCTGAACTTCTGGTCTAATTTGAAACTAGCTTTTCTAAATCGGGCTTAAACGCCTCGAAAAGCGAAGCAAACGGTTCTTTGGAATAAATTGAAGTCTTTTGTTTGATGTAGTGGTGCGGTTCAAATAGACCTTTTGAATCCAAATACTCATTCACAAAATCTTCAGCCACTATAAACAGTGCGGAAAGTACCGGAATAGTCTTTGCCGACAAAAACATAGGAAATCCAGTACCGTCAGCTTGCTCGTGGTGATGAAAAACAATTTCATCTGCCTTGGGCGGAGAGAAACTCCATTCTCTAAGCAGTTCCGAGGCCAAAACTGGGTGCGACATAATTGCTTCAACATCAATTGATGACAAACTTTCTTTTGTAGAAATTTGCTTCAAGTATTTTTTCTTGTTCTCGTACTGATGCGTGGTGAGAGTGCTATCATGAAACATCGCAGCTACGGTCAAACGGCGCAAATTCAGTTCATCAATAAAGCCCATTTTTGAACTTAAATAACAACAGACAAAAGCCGTCAGCGTGCAATGATCAGCGTATCCAAAGCGCTCAATCTTCTGAAAATGATGAAGCATTTTATTTAATTCAGGATGTGTTTTGGCCAATTGAAGGCTTATTAAAATATTTTTTTCGGCGATCTCTTTCAAAGTTTCGTTCAGGCCCAGTCGCATCGAGAAAGTCTGAAGCAATTCGGTATTTAAAGAAACCTTGGTCGTGGCTTCTTCCCAACTTGTGGCCTGCCACGCTTCCTGACTAAAAATTTCTTTTTTATAATCCATGATAAATTCGTCCAGAGAATGTCGCTCAAGATAAAGTTCGTGCAATTTTTTTTCTTGAATTCGCGCTTCTATTTCCTTATCCACAGGCGAATTTTCATGTAAAAACTTGATAAATTTCTGGTCTGATAACTTTAAAAAAAGGGGAACTTTGTTAGTCTTAAAACGTTTCAAAAGCTCCAAACGAACGGGAACAAAACTCTCTAGCGTGGTCAGCACGTTGGGCTTTTTGGGGAAGAACAAGTTTTTGATCACTTCGACAAGTTGCGTGTCTAAAATGGGCTTGGCTAGAAACTGTAGATTTTTTAATTCAAGACCCACACCACTTTTAGAAAAGACCAAAGTCGGCGTCTGAAGATTATTGGCGTTGGTATCTTTGAAAGTTGATTTAAATTCTTCGTTATCAGAAAACTCGTCGCAAACAATCAGATCGTATTTTCGCAACTGAACCTGGGCCCTGAAATCCTCTTCTCGGGCATAAAAAAAGGTTTTGATCGGAAGTGTACTTTCAAGGATGAACGTCAAGAGTTCTCGCATGCGGACGTTTTGATGATGTAAAAGACACGACTTCATCTGGTCCAAATATAAAATCTCCAGGCCCCAAGTAAACAGAAATGTGTTTACAGATCAAGTTGGAAATTTTTGATGCTGCTTCCTGGACTTTAAAGCAGCGACTTTGAAATTCTTTTGCCCCACTTTGAACTTGCGGTCATCCTGAATTTATGTCGATGAAAATTAAATACTGGGGGGTTCGCGGATCGCTGCCGGCATCTCCCACGCCTGAACAATGGGCCCTTGATATTCGCCAAATTTTTAATGGATTTTTTAAGGCCGGACATCGCAGTCAGGACCATGTTGATGGCTATTTGAAAGGGCTAGGCATTCCCCAGTTGGGAGGCTTCGGAACCGCTACCACCACCGTTGAAGTGACCTCGGAAAAAGGTCAGCTGATCGTCGACGGAGGTTCTGGAATTCGGAACTTAAGCGAACAAATGATGAAGGGTCCAGCCGGTCGCGGCCAAGCCAACATTCATATATTTTTAACCCACTTTCATTGGGATCATTTGATTGGACTTCCTTTTTTTACACCCCATTTTATTTCTGGAAATCGAATCACGTACTACGCGGTTCAGTCTGATCTTGAAGAAATGGTTCGAAGTCTTTTTCGAAAACCAAATTTTCCAGTTTCTTTCGAAGCCCTGGCCGCGGACATTCGCTTTGTTTTGCTGGACCCCAGAAAACCAATTTTGGTCGATGATTTTAGTGTGACCCCGTACCAGCTCGACCACCCCGACCCTTGTTGGGGATTTCGCGTACAGCATGGGGAAAGGGTTTACGCTCACTGCGTGGATACAGAAGGGACAAGGGTGACTCGCGAACATATGGCACTGGATCTGCCCTTGTATCAAAATGCGGACCTGATGTATTTCGACGCTCAATACACTTTGCCCGAGCTTGCAGAAAAATCGAATTGGGGTCACAGCGCTGCTCAGATTGGGTTGGACATCGCCTTCCGAGAAAATATTAAATACGTTCTGTTCGCGCACCACGACCCCGGCGCCAACACCCAGCAAATCTACGAACTAAAACGCCAAACCCGCGAATACTTCGACTGGAAAATAAAAACCGCGCAAAATGACGGGGTCACATTACCCCTGGTCAAGTGGCGCTTTGCTTACGAAGGCCTTGAGATTGAGTTGAAGTAAGTCACTTCAATATCGAGAAATTCCATTCGCGGTCGACGGGTGGAAGAAATTCATTTTATTCTGCAAACATTTGGACGCGCAATTGCGAAATTTCAGGAACCCAACCGCTACGGTTACTAATTTGAATTTTTGGATTGGACGCAAATCCAAAGTTTTTTATCTGCCGTAAATATTTTTTTGTATTCAGAAATAACACCTTCAACAGAAGATTTCGCTTGAATATCAATGGAAGAAACTGAGATTTGTTCACCCTTCTCCCTCAAATCCTTATTAGGGACAAGAAAAAAAGATTTACCGGACCCACATGGATTGTCGTCAGTTTCAAACGCGTCTTTGGAGTTTGATTTTAAGTTTAAAGTTGGGGACTGAAAATTAGAAGTCATGGATCTTATGATTTTCACGCCTCTTTCACGGTTTACCAGAAATCCAACGGTCATAAAAGATCCCAAACGATCTCCGACGTCCACAGAGACCCTAGTATAATCATTTGAGTCCAATTGTAGCTTAACTGAATTCCAATACTCCAAATCTTGTTCTGCTTTCGTTTTTAAGTCCGAAAGAATTTTTGAATCGGGCTTCAAGTCCAATTCAGGTCCGCATTTACTTTCTTTCATTAAAATATCTGCTGGACTTTCTCCGGCTTCCACCCGTTTTTGCCAGTCTGGAATATTGAGCTGATCCAAGACTAAACCCGACAATGCACCCAAAAGGTAGGACTGCGTATGAGGATCTTGGTCCGAACGATCAATCTCGCCATAGTTGAGCGCATTCAAAAAGTCGTCAACTTCGAAATTGCATCCGCCGGAACCAAAGGCAATTGCCGAAGCTACAGACTCAAAGTATTTTGCAGAACCCTCTAAAATATCAATCGATCTGAACGAATTAAATAAAAAGGGATCCCTCTCTTGGGCCTGTTTTAGCCAACCAACAGCATGGCAAACTTCTTGGGGTTTTTTTGTTGGCTGCCGCAAACCACGATACAAGTGTAAAATAGCCATAGAACGGCCAAGCGCGAAATCAGTAGGAAAGGGAACTGGAGTTTCACGCACCACACTATTGACGTGTTTAAATTGATCGGGCTGGTGTAAGTGAAAATTTTCGTGCAAGCCAATACTGAATGCATTCTTTGAAATCAGAGTTTCCGAAACTACTCTATTTTGGCTATGGGCTTTATAAAATTCTGTAATTTTTTTCCATAGATCTTTTGTTTCTTTAACATTTATTCCAACTGTTACGCGCTTCAATCCATCCTTTTCGATCCTCTCGAAATTGCCGTTGGCAAGCACGTATCCCGGGCCTGCTGAAGGCAAAAGTTGCTGAACCGTGAATGTTGCATTCTGGGTTGCAAATTTTGGATCATAAGTCTTAATTTCGTAGGTTCGATTTTGGGGCGAAAATTGTAGAGCTAAAGTGTGCTTACTTACGGGATAGCTGTGCCACGCTTTTCGAGGGCACTTGAGAAATTTATCCATACCAGCGGTAATTTCAACAAGTACTTTTAACTCGTCGGAAAATTTGGTGAGATCGGATTCGGTTTCAGCGCAGTTAAAATTGGCAAATAAAACGCCGATCAAGAGCAAAATCATTTTACATCTCCAGGATATTTTATCGGATGATCAGGTAAAAACTAAAACTGTATCAGTTCGAGATGGTCTAAGCCTTCCATTTCAACGTCGCCCAACGCTCGAGCGACTTTCTCAATCACTGCTTTTTATAAAAGGTCTTGCTTGGCTTATCGCCAACCTCATCATCCAAAAAAGTTGATATAACTAAAAAGGTTCCCCCGGCTGTCTCATAGAGCGAGTACCGAAGCTTAGGCCCAGCGGGGTTACGCGAGTCCTGGTCTTTAAAAAGCTGCACTTCAAGAAAAGAAGAAGTAAAAGTGAGGCTACAAAAATTACCGTCGGACGAAGGCCGATTAATTCCGTCCGTCTTTCGAATAGTTCCTGAGCCCACCGACGCGAGATTTTTTCCATACGCAATTTCAATGCTTTCGCATTGGGACTGAGAGATCTTGTAAACATCGCCCAATAAATTGCCCACAAAAACTCCAGTAAGATCTGGGCTTGAATCTGACCAAGCCACCCGCGATAACGAAAGCGCGACAATAAAAGCTAAGTTTTTCAAAGTTTCTCCTTCGGATCAATTTTCACAGACTATAAAACTTCCGACGCGATTGAAACAAAGGCTCGAAAAAATAAAACTTTTCGCTCAATAGTTCGACAGGTCCAATGCAGATTTTTGGCCTATAAGTTCTATGTTCGTAAACTAGGTCGCTGGTGGTGCACGTGGGTTCCGATCACGCCCCTGCGCTCGTTACGAACGACGTTAGTTTTATATAATTTTGTCGCTCCAAAGATTTTCTAGAAAGTTCTTCCAATGAACCACGTGAATGAATTTGTTTTCGATTCTTTGGATGGGGTCTTCGGAAATCAAATAAAAAGTTTTAATTTTATTTTCTTCTTTTAGGGCCTCAAGACCCGAGAAGTGCATTTTCGAAACACGTTTGGTGGACTTGACCTCGATGGCGACATCGTCCGCGACTATAAAGTCGACTTCCTGTTTGTTTACACTGCGCCAAAAGCAAATTGATTTTCGTTTTTGTCGGTAGGACAAGTATGATTTTAGCTCCATCAGGATGAATTGTTCAAAACTTTTTCCCCATAAATTGGAGCTTCTTTCAAGGTGTTCAATTCCCAAAATTGAATGGCAGACCCCGGTGTCAAAAAAATAGAACTTTGATGTCTGGATTGCTTTCCTTTTTTTAGACTCAACCCAGGGTTCTAAGGCGTAACCAATCAAACTGTCCTCAAGTACAGAGTAGTATTCTTTCACTGTTGACGCTGGGACCGCGGCATCGCTTGAAATATTTGCGTAGGAAATTAGCTCGGCATTGTTAAGCGCTGCAGATTTTAAAAACCTGTGGAAGGGAGCGAGATTTCGAATGTTGGCCTCAAGTTTTATTTCTTGTTCGATGTAGGTTGTTAGATAGCTGCCCAGCTCCAGAAGCGGCTCATCGGACAAATAAATTCTTGGGAGACCTCCAAAAGTTAAATAACGACTTAAATTGAAATCTGGAATTTCAGAAAAGCTCAACGGATAAAAATTGATCAGCGAGGCCCGTCCCCCAAGCATATTGGCATGATTTCTTTTCAATGCTCTTGCGCTTGAGCCTGTTAACAAAAATTTGTGTCCCTTGTTTTCGATCAATCTGTGGACTTCATTGAGCAGGGCGGGAATTCTTTGTATTTCATCAATCACGATCGTACTTCTTTTAGATTCTTCAACAAGGCCTTCCAATAGAGACGGATTTTCGAAAAGCCTGAGATAGTGTTCGGTGGATAGTAGATTGATATAAAGTGTACGGTCTGGACTGACATTTTGCTTTATCCAAAACGACTTTCCGGTGGATCTTGCGCCAAATAAGAAATAAGACTTTTTTTTAATCAGCATGTTGAGATCGATTTGTCTGATGTAAACCATTTGCGCTCTTTCCGTTTTTAGGTTTTCGCCCACCAGGGCTCACTGACAGTTTCTTAGCATTCTACCAGACGCCATGAGCTTCTTTAGCCAGCTTCATCTTTTAGAAATGATAGCTAAATAGTAGATAAACAACAATGATAATGTTGTTTAAGTAGATAAACAACATTATCATTGTTGTTTATCTACTATGGGGTCCGTATCCGGTGCTTCCACCGTATTTCACGTCGACCAACGCATAACCTCGCGAGGTCCAAATCTGAATGCCTTGGTCACTAATTCTACAGAGTTCCCACCCATGCGCCGATCCCGATTACTCCACCAAAAGCTCAGCTGGCTCCTGATCTGGCGGTGTGGGTTCGATGGATTTTTTCTTTAATCCTTCAGGCGCACTGAACTGAAGTTTTTGTGGGTCTAGCTCGAAAATTTTTTGCATGGTGGGACCCCAGATTGGTAGGGCGCCTGAGGCTCCGGTCAAGCCGCTTGGTGTGTTGTCGTCAAAGCCGACCCATGCCACCGCTACTGTTTGAGGATTGAATCCTGCGAACCATGAATCTTTGTAGTCCGAGGTGGTGCCGGTTTTACCGGCGACTTCCATTTGTTGGGTCAGATTTTTGAAAGTCTTTGCAGTTCCACTGAAAAAAGTTTGCTGCATCATCGAAATTAGTTGCGCCACTTTTTTTTCTTCCCAGGGAGAATCAAACTTTAAGCCCTCATTCAAATTTGGATTTGAGTAAAGCGATTGGTTTTGAGAACCCAACACAAATCTAAGGGCGCTGGCCTTTCTTAAACTTCCACGGTTGGCTAAACTTTGATACAGCTGTAAAACCTCAAAGGGTTTAAGCTCGAACGCACCCAACAAAAGCGATGGCAAAATTTCTATTTTCTTCTGAAGGCCGGCCTGCTGAAGTGTTTTAACGACGTTTTCAAGTCCCAAATCTAAACCTAGCTTTGCGGTCGCTGTGTTCAAAGAATTTTTCAACGCAAAGTACATCGGCACTTCTTGATAATATTCCTTGTAATAGTTTTCGGGTGACCAACTTTGATTTTGATACTGATACGTAAAAGGTTGGTCGTTCAAAATAGAAACGGGCGAATATTTCCCCGTGTTCAAAGCCGTTAAAAAAATAAACGGCTTTACGATCGAGCCCACTTGCCGATCGGCCTCCCGAGCCCGATTGAACTGTGTATTTTTAAAATTGCGCCCGCCAATGACCGCTTGGATCAGCCCGGTCGAAACCTGGGCAGAAAGCCATGCGGCTTCAAGCTTTTTTCCCTGGCCCAACAGCGTTTGAATTTTTTTGTTTTCTTTTTCAAGCCCTGACAAAGTTTTTTGCAACGATTCTTGGGCTATCGTCTGATGCGTCGGTTGAAGCCCCGTAAAAACCTGCACGCCTTCCAATGGCATTCCCTTTTCTTTTAATTCTTTTTGAACAAAGTCCAAGTAATAAGGAAAAGTCTCAATCGACTGCGGGCGCGGAGCCAACGCCAAGGCCTGAGCCTGTGCGTTGGCTTTTTCTTCAGCAGTGATCCAATTGTTGTCGAAGAGTTTCTCTAAAACCAAATTTCGGCGCTTCCACAAAAGCTCAGGCCGTTTGGTGGGATCATAAAGGCCTGGGGAATTTAAAATTGCTGCCAAAGTAGCGCAAGAATTCAGATCCAATCCTTGGATGGGTTTGCCAAAATAAAATTCGCTGGCGGCTGGAAATCCCCGCACTTGGAAAATTCCGTTTTGTCCAAGGTAAATAATATTTAAGTAAGTTTCTAAAATTTGATCTTTGGAAATTTTGTTCTCTAAGATTAAGGCGATAAAAAATTCTTTCCATTTTCGGCGCAAAGTTTTTTCTGGTGTCAAAAAATAATTTTTGACCAACTGTTGCGTGATCGTGCTGCCGCCTTGACTGTATCCTTTTCCAAGTAGGTTTTTAACAAAGGCGCGGGCCAGAGAGGTCATACTAACCCCCTGATGCTCTAGGAACCTAGCGTCCTCGATCGCCAAAACGGATCGCAAACATAAAGTGGGAATTTCTCCCAAAGACAGGTGAAACTGCTGAATCGGTTCTTGTCCTAGAAACTGCGCCACTAGCAAGGGTTCAAGCTCCACCACTGGAAAGTCGCTGGGCTTTTCGTCGCCGGAAGTCGTGCGAAAAATTTGACTAATTTTTTCGTCACGCCAAACTACAATTTGCAGCGGCAAGTCCTTTAATCCTGGATCCAAAGTTTTTTTGTTTCTTAGCAGCAGACAAGAGCTAGCCGCAGTCAAACACAAGCGTTGAATTTGATCAGGGTTAGACACTTGCGAAAGCTGCAAAAATTCGGCCGGCTGCAAACGCTGGTTGGCGCCGAAAGTTTCTGCGTCCCTGGCTTGGTATCCGCGATCTCGCAAGACCTGCACCACATCCAAAATCGGAAGCGACTGCCCCACCGCCCACATTTTTGGGGCCGCATAGAAATGCATCGGTGGCAAAAAAGTTTTACTTTCTAATTTGGATTGAACCTCGTCGGACAGCTGAAATAGCCAGACGCACATCCACGCCAAAAGAAGTGACGCAATACCCAAGCTTGTCCACAGCAACAATTTGATTGTTTTCATTCGTGTTTTCACATTAGGTTAATCGCCTGGTGTCCCGTCAATTATTTCCTTTATTTGTAAAGGGGTTTGTTTTTTGAAAATTTCATCAAGCCAACTCAAAATGATCGTCGAACAAATTATTGCTTCTTGGAAAAAGAATCAGATCGTCACTTTCAAAGTCGACGAGTCCCAGGTTTTTCAACGCGCGCTAAAATCTATTCAAGATGATCTGCAAAAAGAGGCCGATTTGGACCGCGAAGTAAATCAGATGCTGGATGATTTAGAAAGAAAACATTCGGGCGAATTTCAAAGATTTAAAATGTATCCCATTTTAAAAAAGAAATTGGCGCAAGAAAAGAAAGTGATTTTATGATTTTGTCCGAAGACCGACAATCCCATTGGGCCCACCTGATCACCGATTCAGTTTGGAACGATGACCTTGTCGACTATACCGACGAAGACCAGGCCTTGCGCTTGGCGAAAAAAGTGATCTCAGATTTTGTCAAAGATGATCAGTCCATTGATGTGCAGGCGCGAGCAAAAGTGGCGTCCTTAAAAAGGGGCGTGCACGAGGGAACTCCCGAATGGGAGATCCTTTACAAGAAATATTACGAAGAGGAGATGAAGAAACGTGTTAAACCTTAAAACTTTTTTAGTGCTTTTAGCGGTGTCCGGTGTAGTTTTTGTAACCAAGCTCCAAGCCTATGCCATGGTTGTCGATTGGAACGGTCAGTATCGCGTGGAATGGGTCGAAATCGACAAGACCTCATTGACCAATCCCAATATGCGAAAATCCTACGTGCTGAATCACTTGTCCTTAAGCCCAAAGATCGTCGCTAGTGACGGCGTCAATATTGTCAGCCAGTTTGAAGTTTTGCCCAACCAAACTTATCCAGACTCAATGCTTGGAAATGCTTTTGGAACTTCTCCCGGCACATCCAACAATAGCAATATTCAAGGGACGAACTACCGATCATCATCGATTGCAGTGAATCAGCTTTACTTGAGTTATCTGACTGAGTACGGCGCTTTGCTTGCGGGCCGAGCGCCTTTGCACTTTGGTTTAGGAATGACCCAAAATGCAGGAATGGGCGAATTTGATCACTGGAACCAAGCCCGAGATTTGTTTGGATACAAATTTATGATTGGCAATATGTTTATCATGCCAGTCATCGGAAAAGTGGCCAAATCTTCTTTAGATCAAGGGACCGAAGTGACCGACGTGATCTGGAATGTGGAATATTCTAACCCTGAAACCGAATCCAGCATCGGAGTTTTCTACCAGCTCAGATCCTCAAGCCTTGGCGGCAATGACTATTCAAAAGCCGTTTCTGGCACTGTAATGGGTGGATACAGCATGGCTTCGACCAACGTTTACTTGGCCCGCGGTTTTAGTGGATTTAATTTTAAATTTGAAACTGGATTTAATCAGGGAAATACCGGAATCCAAGGAACTAACGGCGAAGAAATTAAAGTCAGCAGCTACGGAATGCTTTTAGAACTGAATTTTCCCCGACCTGATACCCGTTGGGAATGGAAAGTCCAAACGGGTATCGCCAGCGGCGACAATCCCGGAACAAATAATTTCGAAGGTTTTGCATTTAACCGAAATTATGATGTGGCCTTTATGTTATTTAATCATCCTCTGGGAAAATACGATTTATTCCGGACCGGGTTTCAGCGCTATCGTTCCGAAACCACCGGCGCGCAGCTAACCACTGGGGCCGCTGCTGACGAAGAAGCTATTGGCAACGCTGTGTTTTTGACTCCGAATGTGAAGTACAGAATCAACGACCATTGGGATTGGACAAATTCAGTGACCTACGCGCAACTACAAACAAGCCCTCTGACTGCTAGTGGAGTGGGTAAGGATGTAGGTTGGGAATATGATCTGGGTTTAATCTATAAGCCGGCACCGAAAGTCAAATGGGCCAATCAGATTGGAATTCTTTTTCCAGGTTCAGCGTTCAAGGGTGATCCTGCCGGAACAACAAACACCACAGGCGCCATTTACGACGCCTCTTTGACGTACGGCTTTCAGACGCGACTATCGATTTCGTTTTAATATGACTGAATAGATATTTGGGATTGACGACCTCAGCTTAAAATCCCAAATTCTTCCAAACGATTTCAAGTTTTTTATCAACTCGTCATTTTTTTCTGGCCAATCAATTAGCCAGAAAAATTGACTCTTGCGAGACTATTTGATCGTGGCTCCACGCTTTGCGGCTTCCACTCGGGCAGCTTCTATTTTTTGGGCCGTTGCGGCGTCAACGTTGCTCCCAACTCCTAAAGTTGACGAGTTAATTGAATCCAGTCGACCTAATCCATTTCGAACGTTGTAGGGCGCTAAAAAGTCTGCCGAATTACCGTTGTTGGCATAGCTGCTATCCATAAACAGTCTAGATGGCGCCGAAAAATTTCGGAAGTAGCTTTCAGCAAATTGCTGACCGTTAAAAGTTCCGATCTTGATGCCAAAACCGCGATCACCGTTAGAGTTTGAATCATAAATCGTGTTCATCATTTGCATCTTTAAATCGCGGTCAACAACGGGCGCTAAGTTGCTCATCAAAGATTTCATGCAACCCACAGATTGGCCATTTTGCGCCATCGCTTTTAGGCCACCCAAATAATTTGGATCACCGGATAGCGACTGACCTGCGTTAATATTCATATTGAAGCCGCTATTAAATCCGCCATAAAAAGTATTGGGTGAACAGAATTCGTCAGCTTGGCTTACCATGCCTTTAAAGCCGGTATTAAAAATATCATTAGCCATCTGCTTATTCATTAATGGACCCAGTCCCATCAATTCACCAACCGACTGAAGATACGCATTGAATCCATCAGTGCCGTAGTAACTTCGGGCGGCCCTAAACAAATCTGATTTAATTTTACTGTTATAATTTTCCTGAGCTTCAGACTTGCACTCAGTGTAGTCAGGCTCAGGCTTTTTATTCTTAATTTCTCGTTTTATTTTAGCCAATGCGTCTTTTAGTTCTTTAATGTCGCTTTTTCTAGTTTTGATTTCCTCTTCGAGACTTTCCTTGTTCTCTTTCGTCTTTTTAATCTTTTCGACAGCATTCAGTTCTTTTTCTAATTGTGCCAGCAAGGTCTGCCAAACGTTTCGCTGCTGATTTTGTTCAACCAATTCTGCGGTTTTCTTCTCTTTGGCATCCCGATTAGCTTCATTGACGCAAGACTTGGTCTCACGTTTCAGTTCCTTAATTTGACACTCTAAAACACTTGGAAGATCCGCCGAGTCTTTAGAATCGCAACCACGACTGCGATAGAAATCGCCGGAGCGATCACTGAAAGAAAGTGGAACATAAGCTTCACGCTCAACAACGGAAGGCCTCGCCGGCTCAGCTTTTGTTTCGCTGATCCTTGCATCAATACGCTCTACTATTTTCGCAAATAATTTGTTGTCCTCGCTCAGATTTCCATCAACGGTGATTTCAGTAAAAGAACCTTCTATTTTAGGTACATAGGAATCAAGAAGAAAACCGATAGAAAACGTGTTCTTCTCAGCTTTGGGAGAAACTGTATATATAACTCTTCCTTTTTTAATTTTAAACGTTTCATTCGAAAGCGTCGAAATCTCAAATTCCTTGATTAGAATTTCTGCTGACTTTGGCATCGATGCTGCTGCAGTGGGTGCCTGCTGGGCAAGCTCAGCAGACTCGGTCCTGATATACTCATAGCGCGCGATCGAGAAATACTCTGGATTCCAGCTTAGGCTTGAACCTAGGGCTAGAAACAGCAGTCCCATCAGGAATGACTTCTGGTAAATTAAATTTTTCATCTTCTGAAACATAGGTCCTCCTCAAATAGCTGGGGTGCAAACAAAACACCTTTCGCCTCACTAACTGAGAGGGGCAATTCCAGGGCCAGGCGTGGCGTTATAGCTAAACGCCTGAAAAGTCGCGAAATTCTCATTTCAAGACCCCTATCCAAAAGTTCGACAACTGGAAAATTGTTAGCGGGGCCACAAGAAAGTATGCAATAATTTTGGCCGTCTGCCAGTGCCGTCTGCCAGTGCCGTTAACAGTGCCATTGAGGGAATTTATTTTTTCACTCTAAAAACTTGCTCGTGGACCTTACAATTTAAGCTGTAGATCCACTTTTTTAAACCTGGATTCAATTTTGACCATTTTACACCTTGAACTTTCAAAAGCAGTTAAATCACTTGAAGAGGCCCTTTCGCTTTTGCAAGAAAGCGGCTTGCAAAATATCGAGGTCCAAAAAGGGTTAAGAGAGGGCTTCCTTCAAAGATTTGAATATTCGATGGAACTTTGTTGGAAGGCCAGTATGAAAATATTGGGGTCAACCACCCAAGCAGCCAAACCCGCGGTCCGCGAAATGGCACGAAATAATTTGATAGCCAATCCCGAGCTCTGGTTAAGTTTTGTCGATTCGAGAACCGAAACATCCCACGCCTATGACGAAGATATCGCGATAAAAATTTTTGCCAACGTCCAAAAGTTCTTAACTGAAGCAAACTTGCTGATCCAAAATTTGGGCAATGTGTGATGAAATTTTTGGGTTTGGCAAAATGACGTTAGGGCTTTCTAAAGATCAATTTGAAATTCTGAATTGTCTAGTCATTCAACCGCTTAAAGAGCGAAAAGCTAAAGTGTATGTTTTTGGCTCCAGAGCCCGGGGCAAATATCATCCGTTTTCTGATATCGATATCATGCACATCGAGACCATCGGATCAGCTATTTCCGCGCAAGAATTCTCTAAAATCCTAGAAGAGGTGGAGGAATCCAGTCTCTCAATTCGAGTCGATCTAGTGAACTTCAAAGAAATCGCCGCCTCTTACAAAAGCAACGCTTAAAAAAGAAAAAATCTCGGTTTAGATTACAGAAAGATTACCACATTCCTTTTTGCGTAACTGTGCGCCAAACGCCCCGTTACGCAAAAATTCCTTTGCTGGAGCGTCGTACAAAACTTCGCACATTTTTTTGACTATATTTTAGGAAAGACTCCGCGGCTAGCATTTAGAATCATTTGGATTTTAAATGCGTCGGCCCTGGGATGCGGTACCTAGGTCAGAACTTTACATCCATAACCTGACTTTACATTTAGTAGAACTTTATGTAAACTCAGGTTATGGATATTCAAAGGCCTTTTTGGCTCAAACAAATACAGGGTTTATGGAAAAAGCGCCCCATCGTTTGGTTGGCAGGCGTCCGTCGGACAGGTAAAACAACACTTGCAGAATCGATCTCCGATTCGACTTTTATCAATTGTGACTTGCCCAGCGAGCAGCGGCGCTTGCAAGACCCGGAAGAGTTTTTCAAAAGTCTCAAAACCAAAGTCGTCATATTTGATGAAATTCACCAACTCGACGAAGCTTCGCAGATATTAAAAATTGCGGCCGATCAATTCAAACGCGTCAGAGTACTAGCCACTGGTTCTTCAACTATGGTGGCAGGTCGAAAATTTAAAGACAGTCTAACTGACAGAAAAAGAAATCTTCATTTTCTACCTGTATTGGTCAGCGAATTAGACGTTTTTGGTCGAACGCTTCAACATCGTATTTTTCATGGAGGATTGCCTCCATCGCTTTTAATTGACCAAATTGATACTGATTTTTTTGCTGAATGGTTGGATTCGTTTTACTCTCGAGACGTGCAAGAGCTTTTCCAGGTTGAACGCAGACAACCCTTCCTTAAAGTTCTTGAATATGTATTGGTTCTCAACGGTCAACAGGTCGATGTGACTAAATTAGCAAAAGCTTGCGGAATTTCTCGACCCACTGCGATCCGATACCTAGAAATTCTTGAAGTCACACAAGCCATTTCAATCGTTCGTCCCCATTCAACAAATCCGCTGCAAGAAATCATTCGCCAGCCCAAGATCTATGGATTTGACACCGGGTTTAGTTGCTACGCTCGCGGGATAAAGGATCTCCGCAACGAGGACAAAGGGCTTTACCTTGAAAATCTAACACTTGAAACCATGCAGGCTTTGGGCCTCGGAAAAAAAATCCATTATTGGAGGAACAAAAATCAGAATGAAATCGATTTTGTATTGACGATCAGCGCTTCCGAAGTGATGGCGATTGAATGCAAGTGGAAAGAAGATAACTTCGATATCGGCAATCTTGAAATCTTTCGAAAGAGTAATCCCAAAGGTGCCAATTGGGTCATCACCGCCGACTCGAAAACCAGAACGATCAAAAGAAAAAACTTACAGCTTCAATTTATTAATATCTTCGATCTGCAAACTTTTCTTGAATCGAAGCTTGAAAAAACATTAAGGTGACCATTTTTTAAGTTCTTATTTCTGCCACCACCAATGCTCTGGATAGTTAATGCCTATCGGAAAGCTAGTGCTGATAGAATACATGTCAAAACTTACCATGACTGGGGTTACGCTTGCCGAAAAATGTGAATAGCTTAAATTTAATTTTGTATTTTGCGACAAAAAATATCCGACAATTGGCTCGCCCCCAAACCACGAGGTAAAAGACTGGCTTTCACCGTCAGCCTGGGTTGGTCAATGCTGCAAGGCTAAGTTATTTCTGTATACTTCGATTTTATTAATTGTAACTGAACGAAGATAATCGATCGTTGGCGCCAGCATCGACCGCACGAAGTCTTGGGGTTTACAATCACACTCCATATTTACAGACACTAAGCCTTTCTGATTTCCAAAAATCTTATCTGCTAAACTTTGCCGTAGAATTTGAAAACTAAGAACTCGTAAATCGGTCAAATCCTGAAAAGTATCGAAAGGCAATTCTGAAACAAATCCCCTAAAATAAAAACTCTGCAATTTTGAAACGGGCCTAAAGAAAACCCTATTGAGTTTAAGCATGGGCTCCGAAGGTCGGCTATTGGCCAGATTAATACTTAATGAATTCAGAGAACTAAGTCCGCCCAAGCAGAACGAATTTTGGGCTGTGACGTTGATCATTTGAAGCGACTTCAACGTTTTCAATCCCCCTAAATCCGAACAATTCAAAGCCATTCCCTGATTTGCACCCCAGATAGTGAATACCTCGATATTTTCAAGACCCTGAAAAAACTGGTCGGTAATAACAACATAATCCGGGAATCGAATCTCTAAAGTTTTCAGTTCTTTCAAAAGTAAAAATGACCCCGAAAGAATTCCGTAGTTTTTTGAGTTGCGGTACTCGTAATCCAAAGCCAAATTCTTTAAGTTTTCTTGACCTAAAAAACTGCTTTTTCCAAAAATTCCGTTCTGTTTAATTTTCAGAGTTTCAAGTGAATTGATATCCTTAGAGCGTGTTTAAGAAGTATCGCGCTACAGACTTAGGTCCTGCAGATCTAGCCTAACGTCGCAATAAAAATCAAAATTTAAGAATGAGAAAACGATATCCCACTGACCTTAAGGAAGAGGAATGGGAAATCATTGAG
>JANYDD010000078.1 GCA_025359945.1 Bdellovibrio sp.
TCAAGTGGCTAGCCTTGCGCTTCGTGACCAGTTGGCCTCTGCCGGCTGGTAGCGTCCCGAAAGGATACGATTCCTCCGCAAAGTTATATGCTCAGCTTGGCTGAAATATTTCGAACTTCATACCGCGGCGGGGGAATTACCGGTAGCGTCCCGAAAGTGGTAGAAATTTAAAGAGGAGTCCTCCAGAGTAGTTTTAGTAGGAGACTATTGTGATTAGGGTCTTTGCACCGCAGCCAGCTGTTGACCTCATTGTGCTAAACGTATCGCAAAGGCCAAAGGCAACAGCCGGGATCCAAGCACATGGTAGCGGGAATCGCTGGGATTATATTAACCGTAAGCAAGCTAAAGCTTGCGGGGTCAAGCTTTACCACTTGGTGAATGTCGGCAATCATCTGCACATGGTGGTAAAAATCGAAGATCGAAAGCTTTATAGAAATTTTATTCGCTCTGTATCGGGGTTAATAGCACGCCAGTTTTTGCAAAAACAGCGTGGCCCTGAAAAAACTGAGGCGATAGAAGCCGCTGTAGTGGCCAAAAAATTCACAAAGCTTTTGGCTTGCAAGGCCCATCACTCGGATCGCTTCGTGGGGCCGTGATTATGAGAATCTAAAAAAATATATGCTTAAAAATCGAAACCAAGCCCGTCGCTTTGGCAATCAGGTTATGGGGTTTGATATTCCGGTCTCATTCTCAAACACCGCTTGAAGCTTTGCAGTCTATCGTCCTAACGCCAGGCAATGTTGCGAACAAATAGTTCGCAACCGCCCTGGATTCTTTGCCTGATCGGGGGAGTTTTTCATTCTGAATTGCTGACCGCCTATCTCAATTTGTTACAGAACTAACCAAAAAAAGTTCAATCCAAAAAATCATTGAATCGATCTGAGCAGAATTTTAAGAAAAAATCTCGGTAACCCCAAGCGGATTCAAACAAGACAAAGGTCCTGTGACCAAGTGGCAAGTTGCAAAAGTGTCTTGATCGTTGCCATGCTGAGTGAGCATATGCAGAATTAAATCGGTGGGGACAGGCGGAATGCAGAAGACTTCAAAGTTTTTGGGATATTGTCGTTTGATTTTTTCGCTTGGTATATTTTTCATGAGCGCCAATGTTTTGGCCCAGGTGCCGGTGGTCAGCGAACCCGTCGCAAAACCCCCAGCTCAAAAAACTTACTTGCCAGAATTGGATTCTGACGAACAACTTTCGTCGATTTTTAAAGACATCGTTGTGATCCAAAGGCGGGCGGTAACCAGATCCGGAAAATTTTTATTGGGCACTTCTTTTCAGTTGGATTTTTCCGATGGACCTAAAACCCAATACGGATCTTCCATCAAATTGGGTTACGGGTTGAGTGAATGGTTAGAAGCTTCCCTTGTTTATACGCCCTCATTTGTTGCCAATGATCGCGCCATCTTAAAATCATTTCAAGATTTGGATTTGGCCGATGGATCAAAGGCATCACTGATCAGTCCGCGCGCAAAGACCGCATATGGTTTAGAAATCAACTGGATTTTTGCCTACGGAAAAGACGCTTGGGGTCCGTTTTCAATTGTCCGAAGCGATACATTTTTAAGATTGTCGGGCGGGTCGACAAGCTACGACAACAGCGCTTCGGGGACTGATTTCGGTTTAGGAGTTGGAAAAACATTTTTTTTCTCAAGATTTTTTAACGTCAGAGCCCTCGCGGGAATTGGCAGCCGACAAACCTTATTGGGTGACAAAAAGTATGCGACGTTTTTTGGCTATTTCGAGCCTGGATTAATCTGGTTATTTTAAAGGGGGACCTTTCATGGAAATGATGAAGCAACTTTTAGCCCACGGATTTTCGGGATATTTAATTATTGGGGTTGGGCTGGCCTGCATCTTAATTTCAGTGGATCGACTTTTTTATTTGTACTCGTCGGTGGTTTTAAATGTTGATCGTAAATTAGTCGCCGTAAAAAAAGCGATCACCACCAGAAATTACAGTTCGGCATTGCAAATTTGCGGTAACGATAGCAACAGTCCCGAGCTTGTCGTTATTCGCGATGGAATCATGTCGCTTGAAAATGGTCGCGAAGCGATTCAATCCGCATTAACGTCCGCGGTGCTTTCTGTTTCGAAAGATTGCGAAAAACGCTTACCCTATCTTTCTTTGATCGCAAGTTCTGCAACACTCTTGGGTTTGTTCGGAACTATTATGGGATTGATGACAACATTTCGCGGGATCGCGGGCGCTGATCCTGCGGAAAAAGGAAGGCTTTTGGGTCTTGGAATTTCTGAAGCGATGAACTCGACCGCAGCCGGGGTTATCGTCGGTGTCGCAGCGATGGCCGTTCACACCATTTGCATTTCACGCTCGGATCTTATTTTAGGCAAAGCCCAACACGCAGCCCTTCAGTTTGTTCGATGGATTGAGCAGGCGGAGCGCAAGAATGAACCTGGGGCTTAGTCAGAAAAAAAGATTTCATGTTCGAGAAATTCCGCTAGCACCCGTATTGGATTTGCTAACTGTAGTGGTTTTTTTTCTTCTGCTTTCTGCATCTTTTGATGTTTTTCGCCAACATATTGTCCCGCCAGCGCAGATAGTTTCGCAGCCCAGTTCTGCGCAAACAGAGCCCGATCAAATTCCGCTGAACCCAAAGCTTTTAGTCGATGCGTCCTCGGACAAAGTGCTTAGAGTTTCATTGATCTGGGGGGGTGCAGCCCCAGGCGCCATCGTTAAGCAGGCCAAAGAACTTCAGGGCGACTATCTTTCCGACGGCGCGCAAAACATTGCCACCGAATTTAAAAATAAATTCCCCAATGAAAAAGCGCTGCAGATCGGATTCACTAGCGATACCCCTTACCAAAAGGTTTTAGAAATCTACGACGGCGTTGCCAAAGAATACAAAGATCTAGTCTTTATTTCCAACGCCGAGACCGACACTTTAGTGCAGGGGCAACAGTAATGCAGTTTGAAAAGCCCCACCGTCAAGAGCCCGTTGAACCCCAGCTAGCAACAATGATCGACGTTTTTTCAATATTAATTATTTTTTTAATCGCAGGATCTAACTACGACACTTCGTCCATTGTAATTCCGGGGGGACTAAATCTGCCGGTGACCCAAGCCAAAGATGCGCCGGTTCTTAGCGCGCAAATTGCAATCATGAACAAGAAAGTCTACGTGGGTGCCACTGAGGAAGCCTTTTCAATCGATCAGATGGGAAATTTAAACCTTGAGCAAATTGAAAAAATAAAATCAATTCTAGCGCCTGTTTCTGCAAAGTCAGGGGCATCGCCCCAGCCAGCCCCAGAACCAGGTCAAGAGCCAGCCCCAAAGCCCTCATTGATCAACAATAAAGACCCATATTTATTTTTAACTTTGATCGCCGACAAAGCGACTCCGTACTCGGATATTTTTGCGGTGATGAAGCAATTTCGAGCCCTTGGATATAAGTCATTGGTTCTTTTGGGGTCGCCCAAAAAAGCCAAATAGGGCCCAATTAGGCCAGTTAAGGATGGACGCGTGAAAACTACAATCTTTCTTCAGCTCCTATTTTGCTGTTTGGATTTGTTTGCCCAGAACGCAGGTCCGGCGATGGACCCAAATCTTTATTCAACTGTTAAAAAGGATTTAGAATCTAGGTCTTATCTTGACGCCCGCGCGAAAATTCGTCGGCAGGCCAATGTAACGGTGACCGCTAGCGAATGGAAAACGATTCGATCTTTGCTGCATCAATACCCACAAATTGGTCTAGATGTTTCAAAGTTTTGGGAATCTAAAGTGCCCGATCCCGCAAATACCGAAGATCTAGCTTTGACTAAAGCAGATGCTTTGATGCTTGATAATAAATTCGATCCTGCTTTGAAAGTTTATACCGAGCTTGTCAATCGAATTCGCAGGCAGCCGGCCCTTTTGCAAAAAGCCAATCGAAAGCTTTATTTTACACTTTTACATTCTCAAGCTCGCGCCCTTTTTTCGCTGAAACAATATGACCAGGCCCTGCAATCTTATCAAAAAATTCCGCAAACCTATGAAGGCTTTCGCCAAGTTCAATTCGAGAAAATGTGGACCGCGTACCAAGCCAAAAAGTGGTCACTAGCCATCGGCGCCGTGGCTTCTCAAGCAGGTGGATTTTTTGCGCCTTACTTCGAACCCGAAAGCTATTTGATTCAGTATTATATTTTTAAACGGATGTGTCGCGAGAAAGAACTTGCTGAAATCATCAAGCGCGCAAAGGTCTTGAACAATTCGCTTCAAGCAAAGTCTTTACCCATTTCAAAGTGGCTTAAAAAAGATGTTGAAACACTCATCTACGCACAGGCCTATACTGGAAAAGGGAATCTGGACGAGAAACGAAAGTTAGAAAAGTACTTGGTGGCCAGATATCGCGCCGATCTTTTGCGACTGTCCGAACAAATGGATTCTGTGAATTCTTATTTTGATTTACTTAAAGACTCTGCTGATGCCTTTGTCCCCATTGCCAACATCGTGGAGCCCACCTCTATTTTTGATCCCAAATTTGAAAAGTGGAATGTGACTGATAAAGAGGAATGGTCAGACGAGGTCGGCGGTCATGTCTTTTTAGGGCAAAGCTCATGCAAAAAAATGTGAAATCGGCTGTGATCTCCAAGGTTTTCTTGCTGACTTTGGTGTTGATTCAGGTGCACAAAATCGGCGCCTTCGAATTTAAGGCTTCGACAAAAGCGCCTAAAGTGAAAGTGCTTCAAGAGCCAACTAAAATCGCCACACCCAAAATCGCAGTCGATTCAAAAGCGCTAAAGGTCACCACTGAAAAAGAGACCGAATCTTTGCAAGTGATCGACGGCAAAATTCGAGCCGTTGAAAAACTGCTGACCAAAAAATGGCCAGAAAAAAAGCGCTTGGATTTACTTCAATTTCAGGCGGTCAATCAGTACCAAATGGCTCGTGGTCTGCGATTTAAAAATGAACGTAAGCAAGTCACCGCCGCAGAAACTGAATGGCTCAATAAAAGTTTAAATTCACTCAAACTTCTATTGGCTGAAAAATCAAATCCCGAAAAGGAAGCCTATTTCAAATATCTGCAGGGCTTAGTTTATTTGGATTTAGAACAAAAGACTCCTGGGTACAAAGCCCTTGAAGAATCTTTGGCGATCAGCCAAAAGACCCCTTTCGCTCAATCGCTTAGTCTTTTTATGGCGGATAACTATTTTGATACGCGCGAATATAAAAGAGCTGAAAAAGTATATCTGCGCTTGAGCGGGCAACTGGATAAAAAAGATTCTCAAAGCGTTGATTTCAAAATGGTATGGCTTTTCTACAATACTGGGCGTGCGCCTATGGCCCTTGAAAAATTAGATCAAATTCTTAAAATCAAAGACCATGGTTTCTACAATGAATCTGTGGGCACATTGGCTTTTTTTATTTCTGAAAGAATGAAGCCGGCACAAGCCATTGGTTTTCTGGCTCAACAGAATTTGGATGGGGCCACTGAGCTGGCTCTGCTTTGGAGTCTTTACTCAAATTTTCTAAAAAATGCAACAGCGGGATCGGAAGTTATTTTTGATCGCCTGGTTCAGCTTGAAGCCGACCCGATTAAACGCGTTCGACTTTTTGTGTCCGAGCTAGAAGCCACAGAGGCTTCTGGGAAATTTCAACGGATGCAAATGATTTGGGACCAGCTGCTAAAAAATTACGTTGAGCCCAGATCGGGCAAACCCAAAGTTGAACTTAAGGAAAACTGGGAATCTTTTTTGTATGCAGGAGAAAAATTACTAGAAGTTTCGATAGGTCAGTACCAAAAAGAACCTGTGCCGACCGCGCCCACAAAACAAAAGCTTGAAATCCAAGTCGGCAAACTCAGAAGCTTGGACACGCCTTCGAGGGATAATTCATTTCTTCGAATTCAACTTGAGTTCTTAAATTCTGAAAAACGATTTGTGGATTTGCTGAAGCTTATCGATTCCATGAAATCAAAGTCTGTTAATCCAGAAATTCAAGCACTTCTTGTAGAGCTTCGTCTTGCCGCTCTAGACAGTCTGTTTGCCAAGCAGCCAGAAATCTATCGCGACGAGTTTATGAAAGATCTATCCGTAGCGGTCAAAGATGAAACCAGAAAAGACTGGCTTGTGGTCGCCGAAAAGTTTTCAGCCCTGATGTTCCAAACTGGCAAAGCCAAAGAGATCCGCGCCGTTGTTACGGAAATTCACCAGCAGCGAAATTCCGAGGACTCGGCGCAAAAGTTAGGCGCGGTCCTTTTTGAATTGAAATCTTGTCCAGAGCTTGAGGACCTATCGAAAAAATTTAAAACAGAACGTTTGTTGACCATGGTCCGTGAGTGTCAGCTATCTATGGCTACTTTGGCAAAAAACGATCCCAATCAATTTGACAGTTACCAGCGAAACATTTTGGCTTTTTTAGACTCTACCCCAGACCCTTCGAAGCGGATGCTGGCCATGGAAGATTATTTGACCCAGCTTAAGAAACGAAGCGACCTTGCGCAAACGCCAAAATTTCTTTTGGCTCGCGCAAAAAATTTACGTTGGGGTTCTGAGCTGGGGCCTTTCACAGCCGGCGCGGTAGTTCAGGCTTTGAAGCAGGCCAATTTTGCTTTGGCACTAGAATTGATCAGCGGTTGTGTGCCCGAAAAAAATTGCAGCGATTACAAAAAAACCGAAGTCATGATTCGCTTTGGTCAGGGGCAATTGTCTTTTCGAAAAATTTTGGCAATGCATCCGCCCAATCTGGGGTATTATGAAGCCGCTGAAGCAATGCTGAACCCTAGTGAATATTTAAAGATGTGGTCGCCCAAGGAAAAATTTGACAAGTCCAAACTTTTATTGGCCACAGAGTTGATGTCCCTGAACTGGAATGATTCAAAGAATCGACCGCTGTTTTTGCATTTGAAAAGTTTAGTTGCTCCAAATGATAAACCATTTGTTTGGTCCCCAAGTTATATGGCCTACCAAGAAATCAAGTGGCCCGCAGATTTTAAAAAGCACAACTGGAGCGACAACCGAGTTGCCAAGCAAACAGAAATTATAAAAGCCACCCGGTCAAAATTTTTAACTGAGCTGAAACAACTGAACGGTTCAGGAAAACGCGAAGTCCTAAAATTAGCCATTCAAGCAGAGACTAAAATGGCGCTTTTAATTCAAAACTCCCAAATTCCAAAGGGTTTAGCGGAAGACCAATTGGCCGAATATCGAACTACCCTTCAAACTTTTGCCAAAGAATTTTCGGATCAGTCGCTTGTTTTTGCAGAAGCTTTAAAAAAAATCACGAATGATATCCCGCCAGCGAAGTTTGAAATCTCGGAGTCTGGAGATTGGCCTAGAGATCTTTTTGCCATCAAAGATTTTTCGGAATGGATTACTAAAAATGAATTTCGAAAAATTTATGTCTGGTTAGATTTAGTTTTGGCGCAGGGGCAAATTGAGAAAGTCATTTATTGCCAGGCTAGAAAAAAACTTCTTTTGACCTTGCACCCGAAGGTTCGCATGCAAAAACAAATCCTAGCTGACGAAGCCGTTTTGGGTTGCGGTTCAGATAACAAAAAGGTGGCCAATGAAAAGTAAAAGATACGCAGTGATTTTTTTGTTTTTTTTAGCTCAGCACTTTGCGCTAGGGCAAGATACCCCGGCACCAGCAAAAAAAAATGCAACTGCTGCCAAAAATGTTTTGTATTTTGAGGGCGAAATTGTCGAGGGTGAACTTAAAAAACCAAAATTATTTTTAGAACTGGGCGCGAAGATAGATGATCCCGATTCTATTTTGCTCAGTCGCGACGACTTTAATGACTTTCACAAAGTAGATATGAAACGAAGGTTTAGGTTTATCAAATAATATATGCGCGTTCTTAAAGTTAAAAAAAATAAGCTCGAGCTTCAAATTCTGGCCCTAGACAGGCCCAATTTAATTATTGGTCGTGCGCCCAATTGCGACGGAGTCCTGTGGTTGAAGGACGCGCCAAGATTTAGTCATCTGATTGAATGGGTGGGCGACGGCACCTTTGATCCCGACAAAGGGTCATGGGCCATTTATGATTTAAGCCAGTCCTTGGTCAGCGAACAGACGATGCCAGGTGCTGTTCCTGCCGGTCGTTCGACCCAGGGGATTTTTCTTGAAAGTGGCCAATCAGAAAAGATCGGCGATTTTACTTTTTCAATTTCAGAAGATCGCCTTTGGGAGTCCGAATTAAAAAAAGGCACGCTAGGCGAAAAAGTGATTCAAGAATTTCGCGCGACGGATTTCGAAGGTGAAACTGACGGTTCAATGGCCATCGAAACGGCCCGATTTCAAGTTCAAGACAAAATATTGACCGACGTTTATCATGTGAGTGCTGGTCGCAAAAGATTTAAAAGATATTTGCGACTTCCTGAGCTGAAAATTAAATGGCAAAAACCCGATCAAGCCATTTTGGATTTTGTAAGGGCGCCCAATCGAATTTTGTCATTGCGAGATGGATCGGAAAAAAAAGCTGAAGAACTAATGGTTGGGTTGGGTGATCTTTATTCTTTGGAGTTTGATCTTTACACTATTTTTATTCGTCTGGTGCCAAAAGTTCATGTGCCAAAAGTTTTTCGTTTTAATTTTTCGGATCGATTTCTGTGGTTAGCTATTTTGATTTTCGGTCTTGGAAGTCTTTTTGTGACATGGGCAAAAGATTGGTCGTCCGCTCCCGAATCTAAAATCGAAAACTATGCCCCGCGAGTGGTAGAAATTCGTGAAGCCGCACCACCGCCGCTTCCTCTTCCTCCTAAGCCCCCGCCGCCCATAATTCCGCCGGAACCAGAAATCGCAAAGCTAACAGAAGAAGTAAAAAAAACAGAAGAACAAAAACCTTTAGACACTGTCTCCAAAAAAACTAAACCTACGGCAGCGGCGAAGAATAGGTTCAAGAGTCCGGGCGAAAAAAAACAGGTCGGTTTAAATTCTCCGGCTCCCAAAAAAGACGTAAATACTGTCGGACTGCTGTCGAAATTAAATAAAAACAATTCAACGCCATCAAAAACAACAAGTGTCGAGGATTTGACTCAAGCCCTGCAAACAGATTCCGCAATTGGGGCAGAGGGAACTGTATCGATGGTTCAGGCGCAAGGCGGGCAAGTGGATTTGAACGCAAAGTCTAAGACGACTGGCAACAACATTAATTTAGATCAGGCTTCGACGACCTTGCAGACAGACAATAATTTTGACGTCAACGATTCGGGCCCACTGGCCCGTTCCGACGGGTTAAAGGGAAAGTGGACACTAGGTACTAGCAAAGACGGAAAAGCCGGAAAAGCCGGAAAAAAATTCTCTGGTCAAAAGGGCATTAAAAACGGAGATGGTGGGCAAATGAGTGTTTCAGGGGGGCTTACCAAGGATCAAGTGACCCAAGAAATTGCTAAAAAACGCCGAGAAATAAAAACCTGCTTTGAATCTGCATTGAGAATAAAGTCAGATCTAAAAGGCGCGGTTACTTACGATTGGGTCATAGATCCAGAAGGCCGCGTTTCGTCGATCAAAGTCGTAAAGAGTGACCTTGAAAGCTCGATGGTCGAGTCCTGTGTGATGCAAGTTTTACGAGATATCCCTTTCCCCAAGGCCGAAAACAAAATGTCAACGCAGGTGATTTATCCCTTTAATTTTAAAGCAGGGTAAAGTTGTCTGATGATTTTAGTCTCAACCTGAGATTCGCAATCCTCCATTAAGTTGGTGCAAAAA
>JANYDD010000090.1 GCA_025359945.1 Bdellovibrio sp.
CCAGCGTACTTTGAGTCATCGCCAAAGCAAAGAAAGCTCCGCACGCCGCCAATGGCAAGACCAACATGATGGTGAGCGGAGTGATAAAAGATTCGTATAAAGAAGCCAGCACCATATAAATAAACAAAACGCCCAGGCCCATCGCGATCATCATATTGACGATCAGTTCCTTAAAGTTCTCGGCTTGCCCAACAAATTTATATTTCATTCCGGGCGGCAAAGGCTTTTCAATCTCTAAAAGTTTAGTGACATCCGCGATAGCTCCGCCCATTCCAGGTCCCTGTGGCGCGATGTCGGCGTTGATTGAAATATAGCGCACCCGATCTTGGCGATTAATGGTCATTGGACCTTCGGCGTTTTTAACATCGGCGAAAAGTTTTAAGTACGTCAGTCGATTGTTCATATTTGGAATTCGAATATTTTGTAAAAATTTTTGAATATCACGTTGATCCTCGCGCAGGCGAATTCGAACATCATACTCGCGACCGTCCTTGCGGTAAACGGCGGGGACTACGCCTTCGACCAATGACCTAAGCTCTTGCCCGACCTGAACATTTAAAACCCCTAGTTGAGCCGCCTTGACCGGATCGATGTCCACTTGAATTTCAGGCTTTCCGGGGCGATAGCTGCTATCCACGTCCAAGAAAGCAGAATGTTTTTTCAAAGTATCAAAAGTTTCCTTGGCCACTTTTTCAAGCTGAACTTGTTGGGTCCCAATCAAAAAAAGGTTAAAAGGCCGCTGGCCCCCGCCGGTGCGGTCTTGGTCTTTCACCACGGGATTTGCATAAGCAAAAGGTTTCAACTGCTGCCGAATCTGATCTTTAAATTGCGTCGTGTTCATTGAACGCTCTTTGGACGGCACCATCGTCACAAAAAAATTGGCTTTATTGGATTCTCCTTGGGCATTTCCAACGCTTAAAACGGTTTCCAAAACCTCTTTATGTTCGCGAACCAACTGATCAATCTGCTGCGCGACCTGGGTCATGCGATCCAGGCTTGTGCCCGGAGGCAAATCCAAAGCGACCATAAACTCGCCGTTATCTTGTGGAGGCAAAAAAGTTTTTGGAATAAATTTAGTAATCCAAATCGACGCGACAAAAATTCCCAATGCCACCATCAAAGTGGTTTTGGGAAAGTTCAACGTTTTTTCCAAGATCGACACGTATTTATTTTCCAAAAAGCTTTGAAATCGATCAAAGGCCATTAAAATTCTTTTGATAAAAAATTCTTTTTTCTTTCCGGTTCCGGCGTCCAAAGAATGGCTTTTTCCGGCGAAGTAAGCAGAAAGCATTGGTGCCATTGTGATAGCGTCCACCAGCGAAATAAGCATCGCAAAACAGATCGTCAGTCCAAACTCTTTAAAGAATTGTCCCACGACGCCTTGAAGAAAACCAATAGGCCCAAACACCGCGATTACGGTCATGGTGGTTGCGATCACTGCCAACAAAACTTCGCGCGTACCTTCGATGGCAGCCTGTCGGGGGGGCTTGCCCATTTCGATATGCCGATAAATATTTTCGCGAACGACGATGGCATCATCGATTAACAAACCCACGGCCAAAGACAATGCCAACAGGGTCATAATATTAATTGAAAATCCCGCCAAGGCCATCAACACAAATGCACCCAGCAAAGAATTAGGTAGGGCAAGACTAGTAATCAAAGTAGATCTAAATGAAGCCAAAAATAAAAACACCACCATGATCGTTAGCGCAATTCCGATTAAAATTGATTCTTTGACATCAGCGATATTGGCCCTGATTGGTTTGGATCCATCTTGAACCATTTTTAAAAAAGCTTTGCCTTTAATTTCAGGATTAATTTGCTCCAATTTTTTTCGAACGCTTTCCACCACTTTAACCGTGTTGGATCCCGACTGGCGGTAAACTTGCACTAACATTCCGGCTTTGCCATTGACGAAAGTTCTGGATTTTTCTTCCTCTAACCCCTCGACGACATCGGCAACTTCGCCGATGGTAATAGGCTTTTGAAAATTGGCGTAGGAAATGGGAACCTGTTTAATTTCTTGAATGCTTTTGTATTCGCCCAGTGTGCGAATTACATTTGTTTTGTCTCCACGATCGATTTTTCCAGCCGGAGTATTTTTTCCGGTAGTAGCCAGAGTGGCGCGAATGGAACTTGCTGCTAATTCGCGCTCGGAGATTTTATTCAAGTCCAATTCAACCCGAATTTCTTTTTTTCTTCCGCCTAAAATTTCAACCAATCCCACTTGATCCACTTGTTCTATCCGAGGTTTGATCTCTTGATCGACAATATCAAACAGATCAGCCATTGGCAGATCAGATTCCACAGCGACCATCATCACGGGTTGGTCAGAAGGGTCGATGCGGCTGACGATGGATTCTTCGGCGTCCTCGGGAATTTTATTTTTAACTTTCGAAATTCGATCGCGAATCTGTTGTTCCGCGTACTTGATATCGGTTGTTAAATTAAATTCAGCGATAACGATGCTGGTGCCCTCTTGGCTGATCGAACTTAAAGTTTTGATACCAGACAGGGACGACAGTTCGTCTTCGATGGGTTTGGTGATCAAAGTTTCGATTTCGCTGGGACCCGCGCCCGGGTATCCGGTCAACACTCTGACAATGGGAAAAGTCACGTCTGGAAATAAGTCTACCGATAGACCTCGAAGAGACAGTACCCCGACAATAATTATCAAAGTAAACAGGCAAGTAATAAAAACCGGGCGCTTAATCGAAAGTTCAACCATTATATCCCCCGAAAGAGTAACCCAGATGTTGTCTTAGTTCGCCATCATTTCAAAGAAAATAATTTCGGTCTTTGCGGGGCATCGGGCAAACGGGCACAAGACAAAAGTCGTCAAATTAAAGACAAGTAAGGAAAAAAGTTTAAAGAGTTGAACAAGAAATCGGAATGTCATTTTCGAAATCGCGCAAATCGTAAATTCGCGCTGATTGAAATAAACTAGATTCGTAGTTTGAACGGGGGAAAGTGATCGCAACACCGCTGGTATTTCCTGAGGGGTCAGTCCTTGCCCAAGTAACAATCTGATTTACAGGGTCAGAATTGGTGCCGACAGTGCTCATAGCGCGTTCCGCTTTTCCTGACTGTAAGTCTTTTATCGACATCATCACCGCCATCTTGCTGACGCAGTCTCGACCTTTTTTTGAGTTAGCCGTCGAAATAACGTCCGTTTGACCATCTAGTTTTTGTGTCACGGTGACAACTGTGCTGCCGTCGGCTTGTACGATGGGATTGGAAGTGACCACCCTTTCGGTGGCGGACAAAGCATTTGTTGCAGCTGTGATAAACGCGACTCGAAATTGGCGAATCGAAAATTGTCCCGAGTTTAAAATGACTTTTTTTGTATCGGTCTCTTCATTATAACTCACTAAATTCGAAGTTCCTGAGTCTAAGCAAACGACCTCGGTGCTAGATCCATACGCTGCCGAGCCGGCCGTAAAAGTAACAGCCTGTGCGGTGGTAGTTCCACCATAATTTTTGGGTTGGCGAACCGTGACATCCGTATAAAAAAACTGAATTTGAACTCCATTTGAGTCAAACCTTGTGTTGCCGGCGATATCTAAGTTCGATGCAGGTCTTGGACTAACATTAGCGATCACGTATCTTCTTCGACTTTTTCCATTGGAATCGATCAGCACTAATTCTTGGCCCTCGCGCGCTTTGGCAATAGTAGAATTTGCAGCTGCACCAGGGGGAGTATTGAATATCATAGCCCCACCAACGCTTTCAGTCCATGGCGATGCAAGCGTTTCCCTTTGCAAACCAGGGCGCAAGTAGGTCACTCGGAACCCGCCATTCACAATAGCGCTTCCGTCCATAGATAACGAACAAAAATTGGGCTTAAACCCACCCGCTATATTAGCTACGCCTTGGTAAAGTCCATCTGACGGGGCTACTAAATCTTCCGGCGGATTCAACTTCACCGCATTTTCTATTTGTGTTTGCAGAATTGTATAAACGGCCCGGACTTGGGTTTGCCCCATTAATTTATTTAAAAATGTTTGGCTCTCTCTAAAATAACCTGTGGTCAGCTCTGTCGTAGCTAATAAAAGAATCACCGACACCACAGCGGCGACCAGAACCTCGATGATGGTAAACCCTTTCGGATTCGTCAAAAGTTTATTGGCTAACATAAAAAGACTCAGATTTTGTTTGCCACGTTCCCTGAGGGGTTTTCTCGGCAACAATCACTGTCAAAGTCCGCGCTTTCATCGAGGGCAAAGCCATTTGCGGATTATCAAAGGTGATGGCAGGGGCAGCGACAGGTTTTGCTAACAAAACTCGAAGTATGGTGATTTGGATCCCCCGGGATTCTAATGCGGCATTTTGCGATTTTAGCGCAGCCAAATTGGTTTCCCAATCGATCCGGTCAGGCTGACAATTTAAACCCATAGATGTTGAGGCCAAAACTGTGCCATCGCTTTGCAAGCCGTCGATATCGCACCATCCAGTCAATTGATCAAAGTCACCAAGAGTAATTTTTTTTCCAAGCTTAAGCTGGGCGGTCACTTCGGAAATTTTTTGATTAACAATGGACGACTGCAAAACGGTTCTTTCTAAATCTCCAAATGTTTGCCGCTGCAATTGATAAAGGCTGAGTAGCGCCAGCATCAACATTGTTAGAAGCGTCAAAGACAGCAACGCTTCAAGAAGAGTAAAGCCGGAGTTCGAAAAATGAAACTTCAAGGCGCTCCTCCGGTGCTGGAGATGGCTCCTGGAATCGGAGTTCCAGAAATGATTCCTAGTACATCAAACGAATCTGAAGGCGTTTCAAAAACAAATGACTGCGATCCCATATTTGTAGATTGCAAGTAACCCCAAGTGTCGCTCAAATTATCACAGGAGACATTGTTCGCTCCATCGGAGTAAAAGCGGTTAACTTGAGAAAATTCCTCAATCGCCGTCCTGGGCCAGTTATATCCGATCCTTGTGGCGCGGCTTTTGGTTTGGCTGCCTGAAGTGGATTCTCCGTAACTAAAAACAGGCAAGGCATAAAGAATCCCACGATAAAATAAGCTAGAAATTTTAATAGAACTTGTCCCCAGTGAGTTCTTTAAAGCGTTGTACTGAAGGTAGAATGCATAAGGAAGAAAATCGGGCGCTACATGGACTTCGATGGCGGGATTCCCATCTGAATCCACCACAGATTTTTGCTCAAAAAACTTAGAAGATCTTGGCGGCAAGTGATTAACCTCTATCATATTCTTCAACTGATCATAAGTTAATTTTCCCAGGCTAATATCAGAAGCCTTGACGACTGGCTTGGCCATACCCGCGGTGTCCAGTTGAACTTTGTTAAAAGAGCATTCTAAATTTTTTGATTCTGGTTGAAGAGAATGAATATTCCAAAACCCCTTTAAATAAAACAGTCGACTATCTTCAAGTCTGGCCACAGGAATTAAGTCAGTGCAATAGGCAAATTGCGTGGAATCGCTTCGGCACCTAGCGCCGCTCTTTGAATATTGTCCCAGTGAATTTGATTCGTTGGATTTCAGCGAGTTAAAATCGCTGGTCGTAACAAAAAAAGCCACGTTTTCAAGCTCTAGATCTCGGCGGCCGTATTTATATGCGTCTTCTTCCCATCGATCGTGTTGATGAATAAATGATTTTCGCAGATCCACTAACTGAACCCCAGCGTCGTCGAAGGAGCTTTGGACTAAGCTTGCATTTGTAATCAGCGCGTTTCGGCTCAAGTGAACGTAGCTTTCAGCTACAAACTGAGTGATCCCAGGCGCAATAAACGCAAGCTTTAAACTGGGCAATTTTTCCATATCGTCCGAGACATCTTTATTAAATGAAACCATGCGAATTTTTTCAGGCTCCTGGGTTGGAAGAACCTGTCGTTTATCTGCTTGAAAGCCCCGTAACACAAATTCGCTATAGCTGACGTAAGTGTCAGACGAAGACGTATCAATATTCGCGCTGACAAACCAGATGGGTAAGTTTTTTCTAACTTCTACGTCCGGAATCGCGTCGGCAAAAAGTCCTTTTTTTGAATCCTGGCGGATTTCGACAGGCGTTTCCGAAAAAATCACTCTTCGTGAAAGCAATGCTTTTTTGGACCGCGAAAGCATCTCTACAGTCACGGGCACTTTAAGAGATAGATTTGAATTGGAAAGGACCGAATAAGTTTTGCAAAGATCATTCAGTCCGGTTTGATCTCCGAAGTTTAAAAAGCTGGAAAGTGCCCTAGCCACATGGTTTGATTTTACGGGCTGACAATCTTCATATTTTGGAAGGGCGTTGGAAGCGGTTATGACTAATCCACATTTTGCCGCGTCTTCTTTAAGAGCCGCTAACGTGTCGGGCGTGATGCTTGGAAAGTTGGGCAATTCGCTTCGGTTGGTATCCGAAGCTTTTAAAGAATCGTTCAACCCGGCCGAATATTTCCACTGGCCAAATCCATTAGGGAAATCTTTTGAAGACGAGCAATTAAGGTCCTTACCGGCCACACACGTCACGTCTGAAATATTCCACCCAGTTTCATAAAGTTGATTCGGGCCGGGACCGCCTCGAATCATACCGGTGTTTTGCAATACAAATCTTCTTTCTGAATTCACCAAATAACTTCCGGTGTCCATGGCCGATGACGGCTGTATTGGCTTGTTCGTATCGCCGCCAGTCAAAGCAACGGGGTAGGCGTTATTGATGAACTTAGATTTTTCTAGAGGCTTTCCTTCTTTAAGTGCCTGTACTAACTCTACTGCCTTCGAGTAATCCTTGAAAAAAACGGCTTGACCGCCGATTTTAAGTACCCTCACAAACTGATTTTGCGCACCTTCAGAGGCAACGCTATCAGGGAAAACAAAAACGTCCTTCAGCCAATTAATCGCATTTTGATTGATTAACTTTCTGTTGATCGGCGCTGTCGGAACGGGAAAAAGTTTTCCCGGTATCGGCTTGGCCCACGGAAAAGGGATCAGCTGGTCAGCGTATTTGATGCCACCTGTAAACATCATTTGCGGTGCCTGGACGATGATATTGTAGTTCTTAGGATCATTCGCGGCCACTCTAGCCAAAAAAGAATCATCTGAATTCGTGTTCGCGTCAGTCGGAGCCGGAAGCGGCATTCGGAAATTGGTAGGATTTAAAACCAATTCACCTTCTAAATAAATATTTTTATTATTGCCCAGTAAAGTGGTGGGCCGTTTGGGATTTGTCGACGAATCTAAACTTAAGCGAAAGCTAGACTCCTTGGTCACGGATCCTTCGGTGGCTTTTAGGACCAGCAAATTTCCGCCTGCATCTTTTAGTTCATAACGTTTGATGGCCTTTACCGTTTTATCGTTCTTGGTCACCGAAGCTTGAAACTCGTAAATCAAATGTTCCGGATCATCGGGAATAAACCTGGCCACCATCTGGACAACAGTATCATCAGAAATTTTCAGTGTTCCTTTGGTCTCTAAAGTTCGCATGCAATCATTGTCAGGAGGAGGTTCCCAAAATCGACGTTGCAAGGCCGCTTCCATCAATGGGAAAGCAGATCGCGCTGCAATCTCTAGAGCGTAGGTTTGAGTTTGTTGGGCCTCGAGCTTGATCTGACTGAGCATCATCTGGCCCACGACAAAAACCCCAAGAACAACAAAATTACTAATGATTAAAAGCAGTAGAACCGCCGTCATTCCAGAATTTGATTTTAATGGGTTCAACAATACACCCCCGTCGGTCAAAGTAGTCTTTGACTGAACCTCTTTCTAATAACCTATCGGCGGGAATTCACTAAAACTTAAGCCTTTGGTCCAGGTGCTTACAGTTCACTAAAAAAACCTGACGACAGTCTCATTACAAGAAATTTAGAAGATCAGTTTTATCGAATTTACTTTTTGGCTTTCATCATTCGACTGACCAAATCGGCCAGCTCGCCAAATAGGTCGCCGTCGCGTAGGGTGATGTCTTGGACTTCGCCCTTTTCTAGGTAAGCGCGAATCGCTGTCTCGATTCGAAATAAGGGTCCTGCGATTTTGTTAGAAATGACTAGTCCCAAAAAAATATAAGTGAAAAAAATTACAAAAACGCCCACTGAAAGAAACGGCACAATTTGATTTTCGCCGGCCAAAGAGACAAGAAAATCATAAACCCGGATGATCAGCACGGCCATAAGTCCCATGGAAATCGAAAAGATTAAAAAAAGCTTTTGAACTTGGCTGCCGATAAAATATTTTTTTCGCTTAAACTTCTGGGGTTCGATTTTTGTTTCCATATATCTATGGTCAGATTTTTTAAAAAACAAAGGCAAGCAAATTTATATTTGCGCCGGACCTTTCCTTTAGACTACAGTCCTTGTGACCTTAGGAGGTTATTTATGCTTTATGAAATCACAGTCCCACCAATGATAAAGATGCTAGGAAATTTGGTTCACCTTTTGGAAAAGGGCGAAAATTTAGCCGCCGTAAAAAAATTCGAGCCCGAAGTGTTATTGCAATCCCGATTGGCCCCAGATCAATTCCCATTGGCCCGCCAAATTCAAATCGCCTGCGATACTGCAAAGCTTGGTGCTGCGCGATTGACCGGTAAAGAAGCCCCAACCCACTCTGACAACGAAAAAACCTTTGCTGAATTCAAAACAAGAATTCAAAGCGTGATCACTTATTTGGAAAAATTCACTGTGCAAGACTTTAAAGAATCTGAAACCAGACATATTTCTCAACCCCGTTGGGAAGGTCAGTACTTGACCGGAAAAGAATACGTTTTTCACCACGCAGTACCTAATTTTTATTTTCATGTGACTGCAGCATACGAAATTCTTCGACACAACGGCGTCGAAGTCGGCAAAAAAGACTACTTAGGCCCGTTGCCTTTTAAGAAATAAAATCGGCAGTTCTGCATCAAATTTGTTATTTATCTTCAGGGTCAAATGCCCATTGAAATTGACGAACTGGCTTGGGATACTTTGAATCTAGGAATTCCAAAAGTGTTATCAATTTCTTCGATTGGACTATTGTCTACGTTTCCTACCCCTTGGGTTTGAGCATTTTCTCGATCCGGCTGTCGGGGATTAGCCAGATCATTGCAACGATGACGTACAAAGCCAGCGATATTCTGGGTTGCCAAAAGGCAAGTGGGATTGCGACGGAATAAAATCCTAGCGAGATATTTCCTTTAAAATCTTTTCCCAGGGCTTTGGCGATCTCTGAGTTTTCACCGTGGCTTGAGACCAGTGAATGACTTAAAAGAGAATACGCAAACCCGGCCATCAGTAAAACGGCTCCGTAAAGGGCCACTGGAACTTCTGCAAAATGATTTTCTCCTGACCATGCAGTCACGAATGGAACTAGCGACAGCCAAAACAGCAAGTGGGCATTGGCCCACAAAATTTGGCCGCTTACGTGTTTCACAAGTTGAAATAAATGATGGTGGTTATTCCAGTAAATGCCGATGTAAATAAAACTAATCAGATAGCTTAAGAAGACGGGTGCCAGAGGCTTTAGTGCCGAAATTTCGGGAGAGTGCGGAATTTTTAGTTCTAACACCATAATTGTAATTAATATGGCCAGAACGCCATCACTAAATGCTTCCAGTCTATTTTTGTTCATCAGAAATTCCCTTATTGAGCGAATGCGAACTCACCGCATCGCTAGCCAGCGATCCTGTTTCACGGCGTGGATTCTAAATATCGCTTCGGTTGTGCCGGCTATTCTTTTGACAAAGACAACTTAACCCCGCTTAACCCACCTATGCACATGACGCCAGCAAATTCGCCTTGTCGAATATTGTCGACTTGAATGCGCTCCAGTCGAACACGACAGGTAGGTGGCGTCATGTGCATACGTAAGCCGCTTAAGCTACTCTTGAGTTTTACTTGAGAGCAATTGAATTGGACATGGAAAAAAACAAAAATAAATCCACCCAGATTTTGATTCCAAGGCTGGGGCTTCCAACAGCGATCTTTATCGTTATCGGCACCATTATTGGTTCAGGAATTTTTAAAAAAGTGGCGCCGATGACGGCCAAGTTACAATCGCCCGGTTTGGTTTTATTTTGTTGGGCGTTGGCGGGTATGGTCACATTGTTTGGAGCACTAACTTATGCCGAAGTCGCCGGGCGATTGGCTCAGACGGGTGGGCTTTATGCTTATCTGCGATCGATGTTTGGCAAGCCCGTTGGATTTTTATTTGGCTGGGCTTGTTTCGCGGTGATTCAGTCTGGTTCGATCGCTTCAATCGCCTATGTTTTTGCAGAAGCTCTGTTTGGTCTTTTTCCATTTTCGTTTTACGGCAAGATCGCAGAGAAAAGATGGGCTGAGGGATTTGGAAAAAATAAACGCTTCTTTAGTTTCGAAAAAAAGAGAACTCACTTTTATTTTTTGACGTTACCACGCGCTCAGAGTTGAAATCGAAAAGCTACTAAAACCATCTGAAAGTGGTTTGTAATTGCGAAATTCAGAGTCCCGCGCCTCAAATACTTCTCCAGTAATCGTTAGGACGAAGTGCAACGTAGCTGGCTGTATGAATTTCCTTAGAGGCAAAGGTGACGTTGAATGAGGTCAACCTGAAAATATCTATGGATCGCTTATATTCCGGATGCGAACCTCTTAATGAAGTGTGAAACTCTGGCTTCGTAAATATCTTTGAAATCACGAAGCCCATTTAAATGGCCCGCTTGAGGAAGGCTTAGTTTTTCGAAATCAAGTTGGGCATGCGGCGAGAAAACCAAATCAATATGTGAAGGCGGAATCAATTTATCTTTCCATCCCTGAACTGACATCACCGGAAAATCCTTTGGAAAAGAATTTAGGTCATTGTGAATGCTTTGCGGGTGTGGGGTCCACAACAAGGCCATCAATGCGGCCTTGGCTATTTTTTTTGGAGGAAAAGAAACGGGCTCCTCAAATGTGTAGTAGTTGACCATGGATTGAAAAAGGTTTCCCGACGGCCCGCCATCGCAGATGAACGCAGTCACGTCGTATGCTTTTCTACGCGCTAACGCTTCGACGGCGCTTCCACTTGGGTTTGAAAATGAAAAGACGATTTTTTTTCCTGGAATCAGATTCAGTAATTTTTCGATTTGATCTGCCCACACGTGCTTCATGCCAATCTTCCCGGTGAAAGACACCATCGGCATACTAAAGTCCATGCGCACCGGGATCATATCAAACAAAACAATATCAAACCCTAGATGATTTAAAAACAAAGCGTGTTTCTTCAACGAGACTTTGCGGGCTCCAAAAAAGGGAACTAACAAAACAGTTTCTTGAAATTTTTTTTCAGGTGCTAACAGGGCTTCGCCCTCGAAGGGAAATTCAATTTCGTCGAGATTCATGGGATTCAACTTTTTTAGAATTCTTTTCAGGCGAAGCGCCTTGAGATCGAAGAACGGTCTGGCTAATTTTCACATTCTCAAGCGCAGTTTCTTGAAGCACTTTCTGGCAAGCCTGGACGACCGATGCGGAATCAATATGATGATATTTGTAAACATCTTCGGGACGTCCGCACTTTGAATGCTTTTTAACTGCCAGCGAGATCTGCTTTACACCCAATATCGAGCCCAGATTATCAAGCAAGCCAACTTCTCCGTCATGAACAGAGACGACGGGTGTTCGTTTCCCAGCAATCGCCATAAATTCGTGGCCATTCATATATTCAGTCGGATGAACAATCAAATCTCCACTCAAACCAAAATTATTTTTCAAATAAGAAAAATCGTTCTGATCAGCTAGTAGACCACAAAATAAATCAGGACTGGTCACGACAACCACGTTGGCATAAATGCCTTGGGCCAGCAGCGCTTCGGATGCTTTAATAGCTTCGGTGGTGGGTGAACCCATCGAAATAATCTGCACGACGTTGTCGCCTGGCTCAAATCCTGCATAGCCGTGATAATCGATCAGCGAATAAGCCCCTTGCAAAACATCATTTTGAATCACGGCGAAAATCTCAGCGTCCGACAAAGATTCAAGTTCAGATTCAACCTGTATATTAGGACCATCAGCCGTTGGCTTCATCGTGAAGTCAGCCAAGCATAGTAAGGCATCCGCGTTTTGTTTAAAGCGCTTTTGACGTTTCAGATTAAATAAAAAATCTTTTTGTTCGATCCCGCGAGTGACTCCGCGAATGAGTACACCAGTGCGCCCTTCGTTATCCATCAATACGTGGCGCTTGATCGCGTCGCTTAAAATCCAATCTAATTCTTGGCAAAAGAAAGGCTCCCAAGTAATCTGATTTGGAATTTGAAAATCAGATTTCCATCCGTGCTGCGCGCCCTCGGGTGAAAGTGTGACGCCGGAAGGAGTTCCTACGCAAATAAAACTAGATTTCCAGTACAGATTATAAAAATACTGATCCAAGGCTCGTTTGATAAAAAAATCATACACTGTCATGAGCGGGATAATCGGAACTCCCAAAGTGTCGCGAAGTCGACCAAAAGCTCCCACGCACGACATTACATTCGATTCCACAATTTCAAAACGAATAAACCGGTCAGAAGCCTCTTCACCAGGGACTAGATCCGGAGTTTTTGTATCTTTGACGCCGTTTTCAGCCTCAAAATCGATCACCACCGGTGCTCCAAAAATTTTTCCATCCATCGCCGGATTTAAATTAGTGGAAGTTCCCACATCGGGCGCCATCGACACTAAAAGCTCAGAAGCTTCTTTCCATTTTTTTTCAAAATCAGATAAAGGCTTGGCTGAACTTTCTGTTTTTGTATTTGCAAGACGGGTTAATTTTGCCGTCAGCTGTCCCAGCATCCACTGGGTGTGAGGGTAGCTTGCCATCTTAAGATTAATATCCAAAGTGGGCGGGATTTCCCCATTCTCAGTTAGCTTTTTTAAAAAATATTTTTGATTTTTTTCTTTTAGATTTTTTTGTTCAAGAATTTGTCCCAATAAAAAATCACCACGCCTTTTCAAAAACTGACCTTCGGGACAGTCGGCTCCAAAGCCTTTAAATAAAACATCTAAATTTTGTTTTTTCTGAAGCTCTAAAATTTCATCTTCAGTGGGCAAGGCCGAATGATTTCCGGGCGCAGCAGCACATCGAAGTCCCCAGCCCTTCACGGTGTGTGCAATAATTAAAGTGGGTTTACGGCGATTGAGTTTTGAATCATGCATGGCCCTGGCCATTGTCATCAAATCGTGGCCGCCTAAATCTCGCAAAGCCTCGAAAAGTTCCTGATCCGAAACTTGTTGTAGGAAACTTTTTAACTGAGGGTGATCTTTGATCAGGCCTTTTTTTAGCAGCTGCATGTCTTGAACCAATAGAAGCGATTGCAATTCGTAATCTTCTAGTTCGTTTTCTAAAAAATTTTGAAAAGCCTGGCCGCCCGCACGGCTAAAAAGTTCTAAACGTTTGCTGCCGTGTTGAACCTGGATGACTTCCCAGCCATTGGCGATAAATGTTCTTTCAATCCGTTGACCGTCAGTACCACCCATCATTTTTTTATTATTGATCCGATGGCCATCTAAACTTTGCCGATTGTAATCTAAAATCCAGGTCAGATTTCCAAGTTCGCGTTCGGCAAAATCAGGCACGGCTTCAAACATCGAGCCTTCGCGAAATTCTGAATCGCCAGCGACAGCCCAAAAATGCGCATCTTTTGGAACATCATATCCGTGGTCAGCTGCGTACCTGTAAGCCAGCGCCATATACCCGGCTTTAACAGGCGGAATGCCCACCGTTCCTGATGGGAAAAAATTATGATGATCGCAATCATAGGCAGAATGATAGGACTGAAATACAGGTTCGCCATTCTGAGAAAAAGCGCGAAGCCCCATCATCGCCTGATCACAATCAGCTTCCGAAAGTCGGGTGAAATCAGAATTTAAAAAAAGTTTTAACAAATAATTGTAGGCGTGATCCGTAGGCGATGCGTGCGGTTTGTTGGCGATATGATCAAATCCTGTTTTTACGATCAGGTGAAGCGCCCCAAGAATATGCAGCGATGACGCCGATGCCGAGACGTGGCCCCCAATTTTGGGATCACCCTTTTCTTTGTCACTTCGATGATTGGCCTGAAAAATCATTTGAGTTGCCAAGTAGTGAGCTCGAGAAATGATATTTTTTAAAACTGCTTGGTCAGGCGTCTGGGAATTTGGAGATGCCGTTTTTTTCATTTGTGGGGTTCCTCGCTAGGGCATTTTTTACTCTAGTTTTATTTAAGCCTCAAGGATGAAATCCCAGCGAATTCGGATCGTGCCGTCTTCATCCACCATTCCAGAAGGCGGATTAGGAAAAGGTGCGGCCGCGCGAAAAGCTTCGACAGCGGCTTCATCAAGATCCTGAACGCCGGACTGCCCAATAATCTGAACTTTCACCAATTGGCCGCCTTTGTCTAGTGTGACTAAGCATTTAGTAATTCGATCCGCAGAGGACGCAATCGTTCGACCTTCTTGAAACAGTTGTTTGACCTTTTCGCGAACTTTTGGAGTCCAATATTCATTTAGTTGGGTTCGAACGCGATTGTAAAACGTGTAGTATTTAAATTCTCGGGTCGACAATAAGGTTTCGACTCCTGGATCCAGGTCTTTGATATAATCCAAAGTTTGCGAAACTTCAGCGCCAGGTTCCTGCGCCGGCCGGGATTCTTTCTGAGGCTGATTTTTAGCGACGGCCTCTTGTCGTTTTTTATTTTCATTGATGGATTCAACGACGTCAAAATGCGGAAGAAACTTTTTAAATTTCTCAGCCGGGGGCGTTTCCGGGGGCGATATTGGGCTTTGTTCCGGTGGAACTCTTTGATTTTTCATATTTTGAAATTGACCGTGGTTTTTGGCAACAGATTGGCGCACCACCTTTTGATTATTTTTACTTAAATATTTCGCTTTAGGGTCGATGTCTTGATTGATCGCCTGTTCATTTTGATCCACAATTTGGCGTTGTGGTTCCTTTTCTGGAATGGGAGCTGTTCGCAGATCGATCTCTACAATATTTTGGCGTTGCTGAACTTGAGGCAAAAAATATTTTTGCAAAAATAAAAACGCGCTAAATCCTAGATGAAGCGCCAAGGACAAAAGCAGCGATAAATAAAAAATATTTTTCTTTTTCATTCTGTAATATCTATCGGACGCGCTTTTAATTCGCTGGAGTGAAAAATGGATGGTCTAGTAAGAACTTACAAATAACACTCCACTTCTGAGCTGGCGTCTTATAGAATTTCTGCATGGGGAGTGCGATGGGGATAGAGGTCTGGTGTCGGACAGATAAGGGGAAAAAAAGATCCAGTAATCAGGATTCGTTTTTTGTCTCGAAAGAATTAGGTTTATTTGTCGTCGCAGATGGAATGGGTGGACACTCAGGCGGCGAAATCGCATCTGCCATTGCTGTAAAAACCGCCGAAGAAGTGGCGCGGGCTGAACTTAAGTCCAGTTTGCCCCCCGAAGCCGTTATTCAAAAAATCTACGAAGAAGCCAGCGCCAGAATTTTTGACAAAGGCACTTTAGAAATGCTGAGCTTGTCGGGCATGGGCACGACGATGGTCCTGGCTTTAGTTAGAAATGATTATATTTATATCGGCAACGTCGGAGATTCTCGGGCGTATCTGCATGTATCGCCCTTTTTGTGGCAAGTGACCGAAGATCATTCACTAATGAACGAACAAATTAAAGCAGGTGTTTTAAAAGAAAATCAGGCGCACTTATTTCAGCAAAAAAATGTCATCACTAGAAGCGTCGGTTACGAGCGTGAGGTGGCAAGCGATGTTGTTCGCCGCAATCTTTCCTTCAATGAATCGTATCTGCTTTGTTCGGATGGCTTGTCGGGTTTAGTTTCTGATCAAAGAATCAATGAAATTCTCAATCAAAATCCTGCAGATCAGGTGATCGATCGTTGTATTCAACAGGCACTGTTGAACGGCGGCGATGATAACGTTACGGTTTTGCATCTTAAGGATTCAGTAGGGCATGGATAAAAATAAAATTACTTTTTTTATAGTTTCGAACCAATCTGGGCAAACCCGAAAACTGGTGATTCCCGCGCGATTGGCTAAAATTGTTTCCACATTTGGGATATTGATTTTGATGACCTTGGTCGCGGGCGTGATCGACTATTTAGGCCTTCTGTATCAGACTTCGGAAAACAAAAGACTGAAAGCAGAAAATGCGCAGCTGACAAAACAATTTCAGATTGTTGAAGGTAAAATTTCAAGTCTTGAAACAAGCCTTGAGCGCGTGACCACCTTTACCACAAAAATTAAACTGATCACGAACATCGAAAGCGAAGATCGCTCGATGAAATTGGCCATGCCCACGCAGCCGCCGGCCAATCAGGCGATTGAAGAATTTGATCAGCCGATTGATCAACGAGAAAGTTCCGCCGATCTTGAAAAGATGGACCAAGAATTTCAAGATAAAAAACCATTGAACGAAACCCAGGGCGAATTGGCCGAAAATTCTGGGCGCGACTATCAGTCTTTAGTTATCAGGGTCGAACGGGCGATCAAAGAATCCCAACTGCGCGAACAAAGCGTTTTAGATTTATGGGAAACGATTTCTGAAAAACAAAGCTTGATGAACGCAATTCCAAATATTCGTCCGGCGCGGGGATGGATCACTTCGCGTTTCGGATACCGAGTTTCTCCGTTCACTGGGCGACCAAGCTTGCACACGGGATTAGATATTGCTGCAGCTCCGGGAGCCCCCATCTTTGGACCAGCTGATGGTTTGGTGACCTTCGCCGGGTATGATGAAGGCTACGGAAAAATGGTCACCATAGATCATGGACACGGATATCAAACTCGATATGGACACCTGGCTCATTTCTACGTGCAAGTCGGACAAAGGGTAAACCGCTGGGACATCATTGCATCAGTTGGAAACACGGGGCGTTCCACTGGGCCACATTTACATTACGAAGTGCGACTGAATGGCGTTCCAAAAAACCCAGCATTTTTTATTTTGGATGAATGACCAACTCATAAAGTTTTTAGCCTTGTCCGTACTAGTTTTAGGATTGGGAGCCTGTCAGTCGATGAAGAAAAATTCACTGCTACAATTGCAAACCATAAGACTGAAACCCGGCCAAGATTTAAAACAAGAACTTCAAAAGCTAACTGAAGAAAAAAAATTGAAAGCGGCATCGATCGTCACGGCTGTGGGAAGTTTAACCCAGGCTAAAATCCGTTTTGCCAATATGTCCGAAGGAACGCAAATCAAAGGCCCTTTCGAAATTGTCTCGTTGGTCGGAACTGTGTCTACTTTGGGAACCCACCTTCATATTGCGGTTTCAGATTCAGCGGGAAAAACTTTGGGTGGGCATTTGGTCGAGGGAAATATTGTTTACACGACTTGCGAAATTACTGTAGTCGAAAATCAAGATTTGGTTTTCGATCGTCAAGTGGACTCTGAAACTGGTTATAAAGAACTCTTTATTCGAGATCGCAGCCAAGATTGAGATCAGATTCAGTTTATAGGATTTGTGTTTGTGGGCGCGCCCTTCTGATTTTGTGGGCTTCAAATTCGTCGGTCACGGGGTGCTCGGCCTTGTGGGCATTCGCGCTTGAAAAATTTTTTCGATAGCCGAATTAGTCGCAGTCCCCGCGATGGGGACTGCTGCTTTTAATATTTTAGCTATTAATCGCAGGCGAGTTCTTTTCTTTTTGAGTTTACTAATTTCATGTCGACTAAATAGTCCTTTGATAACTTGGTGGCGTCGGATCTATTTCCCGACATCACGTACAAGCGTTGGGTGTAAGGATCGTACTGATCGAAACAGGCTTTTTGTAAACCGTCTTGGAATTCAGAATCCACGAAAGTACTTAAAACTTGGCAAAAGAAAACTTGGGATTCTAAGACTTTGTTTGTCGCATTCCATGATGAAACTATGTTTTTTAAGTATCCACAAAACTCGCGTTTGATTGGGGCAGCTTTAATTAATTTCGCATCAATAGGCTCCAATGTTTTCGCCATTTGCCTAGATTTCATTCTAAGAAAAGACCAGTCGATCTCGGGCTCTCTAAAAAATGAATAAGTTAGCTCAGGTGAAAGTTCAGCGTAGTTTTTTTCAAAGGCTACGTTGTAAATCTTCGTTCGAAGATTTTTTAATTCTTTGATGAAGCTTTTTTCTTGTTTGATTCTTTCGCCATTTGTCCAACGTAGCCAGGCCCACGCTGGGGATACGTTTTTTTGCTCGAAACCTGGTACTCCAAGATTGGCGACAAAAGTTACAAATCGGTCCCATTTGTTTTTCCACCAGCCTTCTGCAAAACGATCTCCGAACAAAACTTTCTTAAGGACTAGTCGTTGCGCAAGTAATTCACTGACGTCAAGAACGCTGTTATCAGCGGCGTTAACGACGATTTTTTCCTTCTGTTCTTCAAATTTAAGAGTCTTCTCGATGTCAAAAAAGTTTTTGATTTTTTGATCTTGAGTTAAATAGCGCTCGACTGATTTTTTCAAAGATCGCGCGCTTTTTTGCGTGGACTCGACAATGCGCTCAAGATTTTCAATATAATTGTTTCCCAGTTGCGCGCAATCTACCGACGACATCTGATTTTTTTGCGGGTCTAACAAGGCCAAGCGAAGTGCTTGTTCGCCTTCCAAATAAGTGGACTGGGACAAAGTTTTTTGTTTTTGATTGGCCATCACTTGCGCAAAGGTCAACAAAACGGCTGAGGTCACCGAATTGCTTTCAGACACCCGTGCCGCCAATTTTCTGGAATAGATGCAGGCCATTTGTGAGTTGCCCAATTGGGACATCTCTAATCGCATATTATTCACCCGATAAGAGTTAGCATTGGACTGAGATAGCAGTCGATCAAACTGACCACCCATACGACTACTGAATTCGGAAATTCTTTTTATTTCCGCTGGCGCAGAACTAAGAACACTGTTTCGATAATTTCCGATACGGCTCATATTTTGATTGTAGGCGCTGAGGTCCTGAGGCGACTTCGAGGCCCCAAGATAAGATTCAATGCGTTTATTAATTCGGTAGTACTGACAAATATTTTGCAAAATAGCGAATCGTTGGTTCACATCAGCGACAGACACAGGTTTTTGCGTGTTTAAATTTCCAATGGCTTGAATAATATTTCCGGTGCCTTTTAATCCCACCAAAAACTGGACAGCTTCTCCGAAAGCGGGGTTGGCAGTTGCTGCCGCCACCAAGTACGGAGTTAACGACTGAACCATATCTGAAAGGCCAGTCATCCATTTTCCTGAAATCGCGTCTTTTTGATCGGCGCCGTTCTCACCAACTTTGCAACTCTCAGCGCGAGCCACTTTTTGCGAAAAGAAAGTCGACAAAGAATCAAAACCTTTAAGAAGTACATTGAGATTTCTTTCAATCTCGTCCATTCGGTCGGGATTCAGAGAAAAGGTTTCTGGATCGGCGACTAATTTCTTGATCTCGACTCCGGCTTTAACCAAACCGTCTGAAAATCCAGGTCCAAAATTTCCGATAGCGCCATCACAAGCGCCGGACTCTTGGACTAATTTTTTAGTCAAAGCTTCGATAGCAACGACCAGATCAAGCATTGGGCGATTGTCGGTCAAAGGGCAGTTGATCTCGGGGATCAATGATCCATCGACTGTTAGACTTGGAGAAAAAGCATCGGTCGGTTTTGAAAGTGAGTTGTCTTCAACACTTGAAGTTGCGTTCGGAATCACTACGGGCGCTTCTTTGGGAAGTTTTAAAATCACTTCCTCTTCAGAGTACACGTTGGTGTTGTCAGAAAAAGCGAAGGCCCCTTGCGTGGTCATCGCCACAATTGCGGCCAAAAAATAGGTTCCGAAGCTGGACTTTCGGCTGTGCCGCCCTTTGTTTAGCGAGCTTGCTGGATGGCTTGCTTGGATCAGGTCCTTCTGGAATATGTCCTTTTGAATTGTGCTTTTTTGAATCATTAACCCCCCCCCCCCAGGTTGATTGGCGTACCTTGATTCGAACGAGAGTATTCAAATTGGCGACTCTGTCAATAACATTGACACCCCTGACAATATTTTAAACAGACAAGTGCCTCGTAATGAGCTTTGATAAAGGAAATTGTGGCCTGTGTTTTGAAGTGATTATGGATGATGACTCTCAAAATTCGTCGACTATTTATTTTAATCTTTTCGATCTATGGCTCCGCGTGCGTCTTTTCATCTTTATGTTCGGCGGCTGTTCCTAAATATAATTACCTAGATGAAGTGTCTCAATCTGGGGCTATCGATCGTGAGCTTGTTGTGGCCTATGAAGCCATTCGTAATGAAAAGCCAGCTTATGATTACAATAAGTTGATCCCCAGCAATATCGCTTCAATGGTCGGCCAGACGGCCGTCGAGGCAATGGCCGATAAGGGCGTGAACGATTGGTGGATGAATTCCGAGCTTAAGCAATCCGACATGGGTCAGACTGTCGACAAGGTTGAAAAAGCGATGAGACAAGAGGTCTCGTTTCGCTCGGCGAATTCGAAAATCGAGCATAAATTTGTGATGCAGTATTTAGCGTTCCAAGCGCGGACCGAATTAAAATATTCAGGCTTGGCGGATGCGCAAGTCTACTACACGCAGAAAAATTCGACTCTTGGAATCGAGATGTCTGAAAAACTCACGCAGAATGAATCCTTGGTTTTTAATCATCAAATAAACCCCGTTGAAAACGTCAGTAAGGTTAGTTTACTAATTAGTTTTTGAAGTTAATTTTAATTGATCCACTTAAAATTACCGGGACGGAAGCGGACTGCCCATCGCGATTCCATGAATGGGTTCGGGCATTGAAAGTGGTACAGCACCAGTTCCGGATCCGGTGTTTCCCGAGGACACAACTTGTCCAGCATCTGGTGATAAAGAATTAGCTTCAGAAACAGAACTAGTAGCAGGAGGGTTGTTGACCGGCGCCGGAGCCTCTTTGATTTTTATATTGAGGCGCTGAAGTTCTGTCGGCGAAATTGAAACGATATTGTTGGCTGACGTAGTTGTAGTAATTCCGGTCGACCCAAATCCGACCTGTCGATATTTTACCGAAGAATCTTTTGGAACATCGGTGAATTCCATCATTAACATTTTGGTAGTTTTCAATCCATTTTCAATAGTTGTTCTGAAGACGATATAATTTTGATCTAAGGGATTTGAACCTAAGGGCATTCCATGATTAGGGGTCACCCGAGAATCGGTGATAATTTCGTCATTCCATTTCAGCAAAACAGGAAAACCATTCTTATCCAATGGGCTATTGGGAACAGCTTTAAACGGCATAAAAATCATGACCTTGATCGGAGCCGTTTGTATAGAATTTGTAACTGAGCTTGAGCTCCAGCCAGAAAGCCCCGTCATAAAAATATCTTCATTTATGTTAACTCCCGTGGGCAATCCCGGCACTGAACCCTGCGGGGGCGGAACTGGAGTTGGACGATTTGAACCCGATGATGTGGTCGTCACTAATGCTGGCGGTGTTTTTCCAGGAGGTGGATTGAATACAATTCCCTGATCGGCAGGCGGAGCGGCAGGAAGTTTATCAGTGGAACTTCCATCAGGCGCTTTGCTGGATTTGTTTTCTGGTTTTTTAGAAAATCGTCCGGCTTCGACAGAGTATTTGGGATTGTACTCGCTTTGCGTTCTTGCCAAAGTTTCTGCAGCAAGTTCTTCTTTAGACTTTTCAGGGCTGTTAAACATCGAGCGAACCATTTCAGTTGTCGCGTCCGCCACACCACTGGCAACACAAGTAAAGCAGTCGATCGTGTCGCCGATAAAAATATCGAAAACTTGGATAGAAAACTTACCAACTCCCAACGGATCATTTTTAATGATTCGAATATTTGACGCCAAATCGTCTCGAGCTGTTTGACTGGTCATAAGCTCGTAGCCGGTGATTCCTAAGAAAACGACCGAGACCGCACCTCCGACAACTGTTCCGGCGGTAGCGCCAGCTGTAGCAGCCACAGCACCTTCACCAACAACCACGGCAGTTCCGGTTTTCACGATCAGTCCCACAGTGGCCGCGCCACCTGCCACCGCGCTTGGGATCAACACAGTTCCGATAACTAAATTGTTTCCAGAATCCCTTGCGGCACGATTCATTATATCTAATCGTTCGATATCATCGCGGGCATTTTCATATTCAGCTTTGTACTTTGCTGTGTTCATTACAAAATCAAGGGCTGCATCGGCAGTGCCTTTTCCGGTTTTTCCTAAAGCTTTCACTTCTCGATCAAAAAATTGTCCTGCGGGACCAATGTTTGCACGTTGAACACTGGCCTCGGAAACTCCGTTAAATCCCACAGTGCCCGGGGGCGATAGGGGAGTTCCTAACGGCGAAGGGGCGGCTTGCCCAATAATGACCTGTACGGCCCGTTGTTGAGCAATCTCGACCTGTTTGAATTGCGCTTGCCTTGTTATATCACCCGCTTTGTAAGTATCCATTTGCTTATCTAAAAGCGTGATGGCTTGCCGACCGATATTTTCATCCAATGCTGCGTAGGGGTCCATACCCAATCGGCTTCCGTAAACTAAGATTCCAGACTGAACCTTAAAATTTTGGTCCAGAAGGCTAATGTCATGAAACGTGCTTTGACCATTGATTGGGTCGTTATAAATGATCTGTTTAACTGTCAGAGTCGTATTCCCAGGGCCTAGAAATGCCGCCAAAGATTGGCCGTTTCCCATATTCCCTGATCCCAAAAAAGTTAACTTTTCTTTTGTTATTCCGCCCATCCCTTGAATAGCTGCCAAGTTCAAAAGGTTGGAAGCTTTTGCTGTACTTAGACTGTTCTGACTTTCCATAAGGTTGCCCAATGAGCGTTGTAATTCTCCGGGCGTGCGATTGGGATTGCTCAGAAGGTCATTCGCGATTTGAAGTTCGACTTTTGATTGTACCCAAAACGATGAGCTTTCCTGTGCTGAAGGTGACGGATAACTCAACTTGAATTCGTTAAGCGCCTGCCGTTCACCCGAAGACAAGCTACCCGGTGGCAAGTTACTTTCAACGATCGCCCACGCCGGTTCTGACATGCTCACCACAAATTTTTCAGAATTTCCGACAAGAAATTGGCTGCGATGATTGATTTCGTGAGCAAGGGTTGGATGAAATATATCCAGCGCCAACTGTTTGAGTTCAGATTCGGGAATGTTGTATTTATTTGCAAACCCAGCAAGCCGTGCCGCCACCAATCCAAGGTCACCATTGATTCTCACTTTGTCAGAAACCGTGTTGTAGACTCCTGCTTCAAAGATAGAATCAAATGCAAAGTCGCCAACTCCCAAACGATTCAGAACATCAATGTCAGATTTTTGAAAAGAATGGACCGCGGCTTGGACAGCAGCCTGAAGTTCCGCAGTGGTCGCATTGGTAAAGAAAATGGAGGTTGTCCCGCCAATCGTTAAAGCGGAAAAAATCGCTTTCAGATAAAAGCCTCTCCTGGCACGCGAATGATCGGTCAACCTTCTGCCTAAAGATTTTTTAGTCCTGCGATTGTTGCTTTTGGGCCAAAATTTTCTACCGGGTTCAGTCGAACTGTTTTTTTGGGATTCATCGTTACACATTGATTAAGTCCATTTCATAGAAGAGGTCGTTTTCAACGATCCCATCGGCAAAAATTTAAAAAAATTTTACAGCTTGCTCTTGGTCCAGGCGTTCCGCTGTATCAAACTGATCAAATCGTCGAGTCCTCGCTTCAAAGGGTGCTTCCACTTATTGGAAGCAGAATGTTTCCAAAATGGTTGACGGGACCCCCAAAGGAATCTATTTCACCCAACCATGTTGCATCCTGAAACCCTTCGCCCTGAAGATATTTTAAGGCACGAATTTAAGATTCGCGTGAGTCGCAATCCGCGCTATTCTTTGCGCAGTTTTTAAACTATAAGCGACCAATCACGGCTAAAGCAGCGGTAAAAATTTCGAACAGTCTTGGGCTTGATCCAAAATTCCATCGCCAGTTTTTAAGTGCCGTTTTAGCGACCCAAAAAAAAGAATCAAGCCCTTCTTCAAATACAACGCAGGGTTTATCCGATGAAGATTTATACCTTTTGCATCACGAAGAATTTGAACTGATCAGTGATCCGCTTCATTTTTACTTCTTAAGTTTGATTGAAACTGAAGATTTTGTTTTTGAAATGAAATGGATCGCCAAACGATTGGGCGTTTCTGTCATTGAGGCTCAGCAAATTGTCGAGCGTCTTAAAAAAATAAAACTGATCGAAGTCAGCAAAGATGGTCAGGTTTTCCGAAAGGTTCCGCACTGGCGAACATCGGATGGAGTTCAAAATCTAGCTTTGCGAAAAGCCCACCGGACGCAATTGCAAACCACTTTGGATCAATTTGAACAAATCAATCTAGAACTTCGAGATTTAAGTTCGATGGTTATGGCGATTGACTTACGTATGCACATGACGCCACCTACCTGTCGTGTTCGACTGGAGCGCATTCAAGTCGACAATATTCGACAAGGCGAATTTGCTGGCGTCATGTGCATAGGTAGGGCGATTGATCTTAAAAAACTTCCCCAAGCCAAAGAGAAAATTAAACGCTTTCGTCGTGAGCTTTGTAAATATTTAGAGTCCGGCAAAAAACAAGAGGTGTATTCGCTTTGTATTCAACTGATACCCCGAAGTCTTCCTTCAAAATCAAAAAAAAATGAAATGGATCCAAGGTTTTTTAGTATTGTCTGTTTTTTGCATTCTCCCCTTTGCCCATGGAGGCGGTGGGTATGGAAACGGCGGCTTTGTCATTCTGAAAGCTTCGACAAACTCCATTGAGTTGGCTGACTACTATGCTTGGGAAAACGAGTATCCCATCAATTTTTGCGATCCATCATTATGTGTCGATGAAAATTTTGAAGAGCTCATCAAACGCTATTTGCCTCGATCCCCACAAAGATATCGTCTTTATAAAATGTGGTATCCCCAATTTTTCAACAACAACGTCAAACGACTTCCACAGAATGTGTTTTTGCGAGACATTTTTGAATTCGGGGCTTTTCCTATTCCGAACCAATTTTCCAATGGCACTACAGCTCGGAATTCCGCCGAAATTATTCAGTACGGAAGGAAGATAAAAATAGCTGTAGATGAGAATTTAAGGTTCTACCCAAATGATCATTTGAAAGACGCTTGGTTGTCTGAAGACCTACCGCTTGAGTGGCTTGGAAATAAAATCATTTGTACAGGGCGATCAAGGGCAATTTTTTCATCGGATGGTGATATCCAAAGCTCTCATCATCTTGGTTTGCCACCAGGAGATGCCAAGATCGAGTTGTTGACCTTTCCTTGCGGGCTAGGTGCTGATCTAATTTTTTCAAGTGGATCTGCAACTGACGTTTGCTGGCTGAAAACGGGAAAGATCGAGTGCCCATTTTTCAAAGCGCAAATTAACGCCAGCCTGGGGGCGAGCCCTTCGAATGCACCAGTCTTACGAAGAAATCCATCGGCTAACGGATCGACTGGGTGGGGCATTGGATATTCAAATCGCCTTGCCAACTTAACTGAGATTCAGATCAAAGATGCATGGTGGAGCGGACTGATAAAAAACCTGCAAAGGGATTCTAACAATTCAAAATTCATTGGCCAACTTAAAGCCCCCACCGAATTAAAATACAAACACGGTCAAATAAAATTAGCCCCCGGGCCGATTGAATTTGATCTTTTAGGATAAGTCACACGGGCCATTCCCATTTCAAAAGTACAATCTGTTCGGACGGCAACTGGCCAGGAATTCAAAATCGGCGCTTCTTGCTATCTAAAAATTTTCCGCGATCGGCCAGAACGCGTTCGATTTTTTAACGACGGTTCTCTTTATAGTTTCTCGGTTCATGAAACTTCTGATATTAACTATGGCTCAGAAAAAACAACTGCTATGCCTGGTACATTTGTATATCTTAAACCAGACGGCACGGTCGAAGAGTTAAGAAACTATTGGATGAATGACTAAGTTTTTGTATTGGATACGCAAAGACCTTGTATCAGTACTTTGTTGGTCCACGAAAAAAAACCCAAGCTTGTCGAATGCTGGGTGGTGATACTGGTCAACCGCCCCTTGGGGCAATTGCTGATCAAGTCTTGCCGGGCTTTTTCAACGTAGTCTGAATCAAAAGTAAAACTAAATATCACAAATTGTTCGCCCTGGCCCTTAACCACTTCGCCGTTTTCTAATGCGGCAAAAGGAATATTATCCGAAACATAAACCTGGTGCACCGAATAGGCGCAGCCACTGGCCAGCAAAAGTAGTAATCCGCACAATACTTTTTTTCCGATCAAGACGCATCGACGAAGGCCTGGCCAAAAAATGCGAATCATGTTTTCTGACCCGTTCGCTGGCAATAACCGGTGGCAGTCACTCGGCGAGAATAGACGATCATCAGAAAATAATTAACCACTTCGTCTTTGGTCAGAATTCCGCTGACGATGCCGTCTTTGCATTGGTTTTTCAGATCACCCACCAACTCATCCACAAAGTCGTTATTAAAATTAAAACCTAAAAAAATTATTTTTGATTTTTCAGTTCTGACGGGTGCGTCTCGGCGTGCAGGGATCGAGGTCAAAGAAATACTTTCTACCGACACGCATCCCATACCTAACGTAGACATCGCTGCCGCAGCCAAAATCAAAATAAAGTTTCTCACAAAGAGGCTCCTTTTTTCTCGCGCAAACAAAACCCAGTGACTTTTACGATTTCGCCACTAATCACCGGATATTTTCTAGTTTCACGAATCGAAGTGACCCCGGAGTAATTTCCAGAAGGGCACTGTTGGTGAATTTGATAGATAATTTTTTCAGCGTATTTTTCAGAAAAAACGGGCGCACCAGAGCGTGGTCCCATTTGAAACAAAGCAACCAATGCAGCCACATTTCCTATATCATTTCCCGCCTGACTACCGCTAGCCCGACCTAGGCGCTCAATATCTTTTACGTCAACGCCAGTCTCGCTGACTTTGACATCGAACGGGACTTGAACAAATTGCGATCGATTGTCGATATCCGAAAGTTGAACCTTATGAAGAATTGCGCAACCGCAAAGACCAAGCAATAAAATGGCTTTAAGAAACGCAGTTCGAAAAAATGTAAAAAGATTTGGTCGCGAAAAAATCATCAGACGTCAATTTTAATTTTGATAGTGGTGGATCTGTCAACAAATTAGCGAAAAATATTTTTAGAATCTAAATAATGATCCGCTTTGAATTCGCAATTAAAAAAATCTCTTAGATACTGTAGCTTCTGAAAGTGGCCAATTAGAAATCAAAAAAAACGGAATGTGATTGCTGAAAAAGAAAAATGAAAAGTTTATCCTCGTCTGTTTGTTGGCGTTTTCCTGGTCCAAGTTATCAGCTGCAAATATCGATTCAACCACAGATTTGAATTCAAAATTGAACGAGGACGCACTTGCAAATTCAAAAACAAACACTGAGCAAACCGAAAAGCTACCCAAATTCGAAATCGGTATGGGCGGGGCAGCGGCGAACTCCTTTGACTATCCGGCTGCCGATCAACAGCACTTTCACTTTTTGCCTTTTCCATACTTTATCTATCGAGGCAGCATTTTTAAATCCGATCGTGATCGTGGAACTCGAGCCGAATTTATCTCAGATGACTATCAAACGTTTGATTTAAGTTTTGGCGGAAGTTTTCCCAGCCCGAAAGATTCTAACCTGGCTCGCGCAGGGATGAGCAGCTTAGATTGGTTGGGCGAAGTAGGCCCCCGTTATAATGTTAGGCTTTGGTCGCAGCAAAAGGGAAAAGAAAGCACTAGCAGTTTACGCGCGCAGATTTCCTGGCGTGCGGTTTTCGCAACCGATTTTTCTAGGGTTAAGGATCAGGGAAATTTACTGCAGCCGCAGCTCAGTTATCAAACCTACTTGGCAGATCAAATACGATTGTTTTCAAAACTGGGAGTCATCTTTGCCGACGAGCGTTTGGCCAGCTATTTTTACGAAGTTCAAGATAAAGACGTCACTGAATTTCGACCCCGGTATCAAGCTCGCCCTGGTTTTTTGGGAACTAGCCTTGATGTAGGGCTTACTTATTTTTGGTCGAAATCCCTTCGCATTATCCTAAGCCAGGATTTTTCATTTTTTTCAGGCTCTGCAAATCAAGGAAGTCCGCTTTTCCGCAAATCCGAAAATCAATCAACACTTTTGGCATTCATCTGGGTTTTCCACGTCGTGGAACAGGGATCAGACTAGTCGCAGCGTTGGATTTGAAACTCTGACCCGATAGAGTTGTCTTGACCTTTTTCGGCGCACCAAACATCATATACAGAATCAGCAACAGTTTTTTAAATAGGCTGTCACATGCATCTTTTAGATTAGGGACTTCAACGGTTTCATAACCGCTTTCTTGGCAGGTCGACCAACTTCCTCGACACACATACCTTGCCAGTTCCGCATTTGAAACAAACCCATCAACCAAAAACGACATCGTAAAAAAATATCTCATCGAATCTCCTTTTTTTTGAATGAACAAACGCCAATCCAAACGGTGCGAAACGAATTCCGGATCCGCCGCCGACAAGAAATTTCGATGTACCACCTGTTCGGGGTCCGGCGTGTCCACTTCCGGCCGCAAATAATGCCAATAAAAATATACCGAGTCTCAACGGGAAATCTTTTTCCGAAGCCAAAGAAATTTTGGCGCAAAGTGGATTTAATACAAAGTACGAAACTCCATTTGGTATGGTGCCTTTTGGGAACTCCGACGGCCGCAATGTCTGGATTTTACCAAGCGGAGAAGTGGTGAATCGAAAGTAGGTCGATCAATTTTGACATCCGTTGTAGATTTGACAAGACCCAGGGTGTGGTGTTCCTCAGACGAAGATCTGTTTGGATTGGCTTAGGTGCGCGCGCCAATATCCATACGTTTTTGCAAACCCACCCAGGATACTTTTTCAGCTTGAGCGTAAGCAGTAGCGATGCTCGTTTGGCGATCAGGACCAAGCCCTACTGCGCCTAAGACTCTTCCGCCAAAGACTTTCCAGTTGGGGTCACGACTGGTTCCCGCGTGAATAAAATAACTGTTGGGCGTATTCGCCAAAGGATCGCCAGTAATCGCAGCACCTTTTTCTGGATGATCTGGATATCCTGGCGCTGCTAAAATCACACAAGTGGCAAAAATATTTTTAAACTGCACGGGAGAAATTTCTCCTTGTGCTAGCGCAAAAAGTAATTCTGCTAAATCATTTTTGATCAGCGGCACTAGGACTTGGGTTTCTGGATCGCCAAAGCGGCAGTTGTATTCAAGCAGATATGGTTTTTGATCTTTTACCATTAGTCCTAAAAAAACTACGCCTCGATAAAATAAATTTTCTTTTTTAAACCCGCTTAAGGTTTTTTCGATAATTTCGCTTTGGATTTTTTGATCTAGGTCTTTTGAAATTTCCATTGGAGCAATCGTTCCCATTCCGCCTGTATTGGGGCCTTGATCACCATCTTGCAATCGTTTGTGATCTTGGCAAATGGGTAGGGCTTGGAAAGAAGTTCCGTTGGTTAAAAATAAATAGCTTAGCTCGTAGCCTGGGATAAATTCCTCAAGCAGTGCGCGTTTTCCGGCGTCGCCTAAAATTTTTAAATCAAAAAGTCCTTCGGCGGCTTTTTTTAGTTCGCTTAAGTTTTTGCAAATATAAACGCCTTTACCTGCGGCCAATCCGTCTGCTTTTAGAACGTACGGTGATTGAAATTGCCCGGCTCTTGATAAAGTTTCTTCGACAGTACTGACGATTTCGAATCGGCTGGTGGGGATTTGATGCTCGATCATAAATTTCTTAGAAAATATTTTCGAACCTTCCAGCTGCGCGGCCTTTTGGCTTGGGCCGACAACTAATATATTTTCCGCTCGCAAAAAATCTGACAGGCCCTCAACCAAAGGGTTTTCGGGACCAATCATCACAAAGTCGATTCTTTCATCCAAACAAAAGTTTTTAATTTCTAAAAAAGAATGAGTTGGGATATTCTTGATCACGGCCTGTTCAGCCATGCCCGGATTGCCGGGGGCCACAAAAACTTCAACAACCGAATCACATTCTGAAAAAGCTTTGACCAGGGCGTGTTCGCGGCCACCAGAACCGATCACCAAAACCTTTAAGCGCGCCACTTAGATTTTCTGCTGAGTCAGTAGGGCCTCAGCTTTCTCGTAGTCGGGTTGATCGACGTACAGTCGATTGATGATGCGGGTGCCTTCGTAGCGCTTAAAAATTTCTGTCGATTGATCAATCGGCACGGGTTGATCCCAACGATCATATTCGTCGACGACATAAATTTGAAAGGCTTTGTCCTCGGGTTGAGCCGCGTGATATTTTGACAAGCGCGCTTGCGAGCTAACCCAAATCACATCAATACCGTTTTTATCCAAAAGATCTTTAATCCTTTGCGGTCGATAAGAATCTTCGGTTGTGTGAATCTCGGATAGTACGCGGTAAGGTTTGCGCTGCACGATCCTTTTCGCCCATGGATTAGTTTGCGTCTGCAAATGCTCAAACAATTTTGAATCCGTGTACTTTGTGTATTCGTGAATATCAGCCGGCAAAAAGAAACTGCAATCCTTGGATGTCAGATAGCGATTCATCATCTCTTCGTAAATGATCGACTTGTGATGAAAGTAAACCATCAAATGCATATGATGGCGCGAAATTAAAAAATCATCAAAAGTATAAAGCGCTCGACGATTGATCGCTAAATGTTGTTTGCCCTCGACAGAATACGTGGTCAGGTTGTTCAACATCCAGGGCAAATCAAATTTTCCATAATTAGTGCCGCAGAAAAAAGAATCTCGTTCTAGATAATCCATTCGATCGCAGTCTAACTCTGAACTGACCAATTGAGACAAAATCGGGCGATAGTCCATTCCCATATCAATAAAAAAATCATCAAAATTCATCAGCGATGGGTCAATCAACGTTGCGATCTGAATCGGATCAATATCAGGAAAATTTTTCTTCAAAGTCTCGGACAAATTGGAATCGGTTAAATATTTAATTGTGTAATCTTCATGGGTCGCGCGGGGAGAAGTATTTTCTAAAAAACTTTTTTGTTTTTTGATCAACCGATTTTCGTAGGCTTGAATTTTTAATTCTTTCACCGGGGGCATGACTTCTTCGATGGCGTGAGAAAGCGGACCGTGCCCCACATCGTGCAAAAGCGCAGCCAGACGAAGGACCTGCCGCAATCGATTTCTGACCGATGAACTTGAAAAGCGCTGGCCTTTAAAAATCTGATCAAAGGCAACGCCTGCGATATGGCAGACGCCGATAGAATGTAGGTAGCGGTTGTGGGTGGCGCCGGGAAAACTAAGTTCCGAAAATCCCAATTGTTTGATGGCCCTTAGCCGTTGGTATTCAGGCGTGTCGATCACTGCGACTTCGGCATTGCTTAAAGTTAGTGTCCCATGAACGGGATCGCGAATTTCCATGTGGTCTCCATCGGATCTCCTTGTGACACAAAGGCCAAAGATTTGAAATCAAATTCATCTTTTGCGTGCAGTCAGCTAGCCTTTGGTTATGAAAGTCTATCACGAACTTCTTGAAAATATTCTTCACAATGGCGAAAAAAAACACGATCGCACGGGAACCGGCACTCTGAGTTTGTTCGGAGCGCAGCTGCGATTTCCACTGCAAAATGGTTTTCCTTTGGTGACAACTAAAAAGCTGCATTTGCGCTCGATAATTGTCGAGCTTCTGTGGTTTTTGCGAGGGGAAACCAATGTTCAGTATTTGCGCGAAAACAAGGTCACTATTTGGGACGAGTGGGCCGATGAAAACGGCGAATTGGGCCCCGTTTACGGAAAGCAATGGCGGTCATGGCAAGCCCCCGATGGACGAAAAATCGATCAGATTTCGAACGTGATTCAACAAATCAAGACCAATCCAGATTCTCGGCGGCTGATGGTTGTAGCCTACAACCCCGGCGAAGTCGAATCGATGGCGCTTCCGCCCTGCCACGCGTTTTTTCAGTTTTACGTAAGCAAAGGCAAGCTTTCGTGTCAGCTTTACCAGCGAAGTGCCGATGTTTTTTTGGGGGTACCTTTTAATATTGCTAGCTATGCTTTGTTAACACATATGGTGGCGCAAGTTTGTGATCTTCAGGTGGGGGATTTTGTGCATACGCTTGGCGACACTCACTTGTATTTGAATCACATCGAGCAAGCCAGGCTTCAAATCGCCCGTGATGAGCGTCCGTTGCCGACGCTTCGCTTGAATCCCAACGTTAAAAATATTTTTGATTTTCAGTTCAGCGATTTTGAAATTTTGAATTATGAGCCTCACCCCGGCATCAAAGCGCCGGTGGCGGTGTGAGCGATTTGGTGATCAAAATTTCTGCGATCGCAGCGATGGCCAGCAACCGGGTCATTGGTCTGAACAATCAGTTGCCCTGGCATCTTCCCGAAGACCTGAAATTTTTTAAAGAAAAAACAAAAAACTCGATTCTCCTGATGGGGCGAAAAACTTTTGAGAGTTTAAAAAAACCTCTTCCGAACCGGTATCATTTGGTGATTACACGCGACCCCAGTCAGTATCAGTCGACCGAACAAGTAAAGTATTTTGCATCGATCGAACAGGCCCTTAAGCTTTCAAAAGATTTAATTCGAGAAAGAAAATATCCCGCGGAAGTTTTTGTGGTGGGTGGCGGCGAAATTTACACTCAGTCCGAAAAATACTGGGACACTTTATACTTAACCGTCATTGAAAAAAATTTCGAGGGAGATGCCTATTTCCCTAAATTTATTGAGTCTGATTTTAACCTGAAGGAAGTTCTAAAACGAGAACTTCCTTTTGAGTTTGAGATTCGAACTTACCAAAGAATCAATTCACCGGCGCTTCAATAACTTGAAACCTATAAGTTTGAATCAGCTCGTTGTCGGTGGTGTTCATAATTGCACTGGTCGAGTAAGAAGGGTTCCAGCTGCGCGAATAGCAGCTGTCGGAACTCAAAGTTTTTATTCCTGCTGGCGAAACCAAAACATCGCGGAATTTAAAATTCTTCTCAACCCCGTTGCAGCTAAAAACTTCATCTTTTTCAGAAATTCGTTGGGTGGCAGGATAAACTTGGGCGCCAATTTTAAAATGCCCCTGAAGCAATTTATTAGTCAAAGAAACTGATTTGACCCAACTGCATCTTAAATCGCCCTTATCCAAACTAGAGTTTAATTTGGCTTCTTGTTCAAATTCAGGGCTGACTTTCAATTCTTTAATTTTTCTTGCGCTCCACTGTTCGCCTTGGGTTTTTCCGTTGTGAGTATACTCCTCAATTTCAGTCGCGTCTGAAGTGGAACTAAACGGTGGGCTCTGTAGATCAGTGGCACTGAAATTCTTTAGGACTCGTTCTAAAACGATTTTGCTCTCGGACTTTTCCATAATTATGGAAACACTTGTGCCTTCCGCTGAACCGAAAACAAAAATTTCGGGTCCTGGATCGCTACCAATTTTTAAGGAACTCTTGCTGTAGCGTTTGTTCATATAAGATGAAAACTGATAGGAATAAACCTCTCCGGCTTTGGCTTCGGGGTTGACAATTGAACTTCTTTTTTCTTTACACCTGGGGTTCAAAGTCTGCTTCTCGGAGAACTCCCCGTATTCTCTGGGACTTATTTCTTTTTCTGGCACAAAACTATTGTTTTCATCGATTTTTTGTTCGATTGGAAGGCCAACTCGGACTTGCCCATTTCCATCTGATGGAGAACTTTTTTTTGAGCAGGCCACTAGTCCCAGCAGACCTGCGCTTACGAGCACCGCCAATGCTGCATTTCGATTTCTTATTTTATTTTTTTCCATATTAACCTCGCTTTGGTTTAAATAGTCTTTATTTTTTAATTTCCAAAATTAATCTAAATTCAGTTTTTCTCTGGAAATCCATTTTCAAATTTATTCTTGGCTGAGTGGAGATCGAGTCTTTTTCGACTTAAACTCAATAATATTTTCTTTATCGGATAAATTAGTGATAGTCGTACTAGTAAATGCAGGTTCCATCCATAAGCCGCAGATATTCGATCCCATCTTTTTTAGTGCCGATGTCTGAACGTTTATTTCTTGCTGTCTGAAATTCTTTTCAATTCCATCACAGTTAAAAACGCCATCGAACTCTTCTGTCATTGCGATAGCTTCAAATGTATTCGCCCCAAACACGATATGGCCGGCAGCGAATTTCTCAGTTTTTGAAGTATTCTTGACCCACTTGCATTTAATTTTACCAGCTTCGACCTCGAACTTCTCTTTGCACTCTCTTTCAAACTCGGGGTTTATTTTCATTTCTTTAGTTATTTTCATGGACCAATTTTCGGGCTGATCCGTGGTCTCGCGAAGATACTCTTTAAGCTCTAGGCCATCTTGAGGATTCAAAGTAGAGGCGCTAATAACGCCATCAATCGAATAAAAAGGATATTCTCTTTGTATCAAAACTCGACGATCCGATTTTTCAAGGACGGTTGAAATATGTCTGCCCCGGAAAGTCGTTCCCATGATCTCGAAGGAATGCCCCGCGTTTTCGAATTTTCCAGAGGTCTTGGTGTACTTATTGTTTCCCGACCCATAAAAATCATCGCCATAGATCTCGCCCACTTTGACATCCGGATTAATTTTGCTACTTCTTATTTCAGCGTTGCAGTTTTTCCCCTTTTTTTCTGACGTCATCAACGCGCCAAATTCTGTCGCGGTCAGTTCTTTTTCAAAAACAAAAGGGTTGGACACGTCGATATTGGCCTGGCCTGCGTTTCCAGAGCCCTCCGAGTCTGGTGGTTTTTGACTTTTCCCCGCCCCTCCTCCGATATTCAAGGCCCCTGTCTCTGAATTGCTGGTGGCTTTAGAGCAGGCGACGAGTCCCAACCCCAGCAGACCCGCGCTTGCAAATAGCGCCATTCTAGCCGCTCGATTTCTTGTTTTATTTTTGTTCATAATAACCTCGCTTTTTAAAAGTGTTTCTCTTTTTTTAAAAAAATTATTTTGCTTTAAGTTGATGCAGCGACTGATAAGCCTCGGACAAAACCTGGTTGCTGCTGATTTCAATTTGGGAATTGTACTTTAGTAACTGATAAGGTTCGCAACTTTCAAAAAATCCTTGAATATCCCGTGTATAAATATTGATCGCTAGGTTAACGACCTGTTGCGGCTTTTTTCCTGGGCAGGTGATTACTGCTGTTTCGGGAATTATTTCCATCACGCTATTCCATTTTGTCGAATCATGGTCCTTGTAAAATCCGCGGTAGAATTTTTTAGCATATTGGCCGTTTGATTTTGAAGTGTGGCCTCTTTGGGTTGTGCATTTGGCCTGCACAGCAAGTTCTGCATCGACCGCGTCAAAAAAAGTTCTCAAATTTTCCTGATGCTCGGAAACCAGTTCAAAATTTTTACTGATCTGGCTTTTGATTTGTGAAAGAACCGGTGAATTTCGAAGCACTTCAAAATTAATAGTCTCAGAAGAGGCTTTTTCTAGATCCGATAAACTAAGATTTGTCGTTTGCAGAATTTTCCGCCTCAATTCGTAATTTTGATCGGATGAAATCGCCGTCAGGGTTTCCTCAAAGACCGCATCAAAATCTAGAGTCGACTTATCGCTCATCAGAAGCCTAAGTTTTTGATGACGCTGATGAGTCGTCCCTGAATTTAAACTCAAGATCTTCTTATCGCTGCCTAAAATAAAATCGAATCGAATCGCCGGGTCCATCAAGCTTGAGGTCAGTTGGCTAAAAACGGTCGGAAGACTTTTTCCAGAACTGGGGTCAGCAGTTTTTCGACAATAGCTATTTGGAAACTTGTCAAAAAAACCCAAGGCCTCGGCCGCGCCAATTTCACCGCTAGATTCAAAGAATGGATTTGACCAACTCAGCAAATTTCCATCAAGCTTTGCCTTAATTTCATCAGGTTTTAAAAGTCCGCCTTTGACCAAATTAATTTTTTGTTTTTCGTTAGCGGGATTGCATCCAAAAAGTAGGGTCAAAATTAAAATTGGCAAAAGCGAAACCAGCGCGCGAAGAAAACTTTGCGAGCCCAGCACCCTATTTAATAAAGTTTTAAAACAAAATCCAAACATAGAAGTTTCACCCGCTTCCCCAATGTCATACCAAATACATGCCATCTTAGATGGCGGTTAACAGCACCTGGTCCAAAAAAAATGTCAAAAAAATAGCAAAAGTGCCCAAAATAAGTAAAATCGCTAGGGTCCTTGAAACCCGGACTTTCCAGTAAAAATTCACAAATTGTTAAGCGCCTCTGGTAGCGTCCCGATTTTGGTAGAAATTTTTCAGAGAGCTTCCAGAATCATTTTCATTCTTTTATTTCCTAGGCTGCGGGGAAGATCAAATTGAAGTTGTTTGATCATTGAATTTTTTTCTTCCCGAACCTTTTTCCAAAGTCTTC
>JANYDD010000098.1 GCA_025359945.1 Bdellovibrio sp.
TTGGAGGTTAACCCTTTTTCGATTTGGATTTACAAGTCGGTGACTTTTAAATTAATGGCTGAAACAAAGCTTTTCAAAAATATTAATCTCTCTGTTAACATGGGCCACTTTAAGATCCCTTACCTGTCGCTGCTTGAAGAACGCTCGTTTTCTTAAAGAACTTAAATCAATCGTAACGTCGCGCTTCCCCACCGCCAAAGCGGCCAATGACTTTGTCCAACGCTCGTTTAACGATGGCGCTTGCAAAATTCTAACGACTGATGGATCCTTAGAAAACTTCAGGATTCGGCAGAAAACGTTCTGGACAGTGACCTGACCTACTACCAAATCATGTCGCGCATTCAAAACATGGCCGAAAAAGATCAAGACTCATTGGCTCGCGAACTAAGCGAAGGGATCCAGGCCATACCCGACATGTTGGATCGAGATTTACTTCTAGATAGAAATTTAGTTCCCTAGTTAGAGCGAGCAATGCGGACTCTGTTGTTAGCACACGTCGCCGCCAATTCCACAAGCTGGATAGCTTCGAAATGCCGGGTGATTGCGAAAAGTTGAATTCCTCGCTCAGGTTGCGGTTTCAGATTGAGATTTAGAATTCAATTTGGATTTAGCGCCAACCTTAGATTTCTTTTTTTTCTTTTTGCCAAGCTTTTCCAATAAATCTTTGAGCTCTATTGAAACTTCTTCAGTCGTTTGAAGCTTTTTGCCCTTGAGCTTTTTGAAATAGGGATTTTTTTGACCAGCAGAAAAATCATATGATTTTCTCAAATACGCCTCCTCATATAATCTGCGATTTCTTTTTTATTTGCTTTTCTTGCCGAAACAATTCGGACCACGTCATCTTCCTTTTCTACGTGAACTACGACAACAACTCGAATATGCAAACTTAAACCAACCAAGATCCATCGATCTTCGAAATGAGAATGGTCGGGGTCGTTAATACGAAGCGCCGATTCGTCGATAAACGCTGTAACGGCCTCATCAAATGAGACCCCGTGCTTTGAAAGATTACTTTTTGCTTTGAATGGATCCCAGACAAACCTCATAGAGCGATACTAAACATTTCTAGTTAAAATTGCTAGAATTTCGAAACGACGAACAAAAAAGCCCAGGGGAAACGCATTTTAATCTGCACCAAACAAGACTTTCCCGAGGTAATCGTTGTCGGAATTTCGTGCCAGGTAAGGTTTCTCTCAAAAGGTGCCAGGTAAAACGACCGCGCCCTTCCTTGAAAAAAAGAACTGGAGAAAAAGAACCGCATCCCTTTTTACTTAACGCTGCCGTAGGCTTGCCCAATTCATAAACTCAGCCGCTGGGCTCGAAATCACCACCGGGTGCGGCCCTCTGCACATCGTAAACAATACCAACTCGAAAAATCAGATTCACTTTAGTGCGCGAATATCTTAGCCCAGGTTGGACCCGTTTACTTTTAACCCGCTTGGGAGATTTAACAATGAACCTGAATTTTCTTTGTTCCGCTCTTTTTTCCGCCTTGGCACTGGTGATGGCGCTCAGTTCGCAACTGCATGCTCAGAACAATGATCCTGGGCTCGAGTTGATGCACACGCCCGAACAAGCTAACGCCATTCGCCAGCGAATGGAAAAAACTCCGATTGATCATGCAAAAGTAAATCAAGTTCTGAACAGTATTGCTGGAAAAATCGCGGCTCAGAAACCTAATCTTATTGGGTCTGCTACTTTGGAGGTTAACCCTTTTTCGATTTGGATTTACAAGTCGGTGACTTTTAAATTATTGGCTGAAACAAAGATTTTCAAAAATATTAATCTCTTTGTTAACATGGGCCACTTTAAGATCCCTTACCTGTCGCTGCTTGAAGACCGCTCGTTTTCTTTTGGTTTCTCGTTTGATATAGATACTTTTAAAGAACTTAAATCAATCGTAACGTTGCGCTACCCCACCGCCAAAGCGGCCAATGACTTTGTCCAACGCTCGTTTAACGATGGCGCTTGCAAAATTCTAACGACTGATTACCGGAAAGCGGACCCCTCTGAAATTTCTGTCGGCGATATTTCGATGGCGGTTTTTTGTTCGATCGAAACCAGCGCCATTCGCGCCAAAAGCTTTAAAGAATTTTTGCAAATTGCCAGACCTCAATTGGGGGTTGCGCAATGGCTGATCAATCGAATGCTGCGCAAATCGCAAGACGAATTAAGCGGTGGCTGGATGCCCAATTCTATGATGGTCGAACTTGATGTCGATATTCGCGACGGCTGGGATATTCCCTTTGTTTCTCCGAACAGACTCAGCGTGGCCTCTTCTTTCCATGCGCCGGAAATCGGAAAATTCTCGCTAGGGCTTAAAATCTACAAAGATTCTATCAGCGGTGATTTTAGTTTTTCATTTAACGAGTGGATCCTTAAAAAACTTCAGGATTCGGCAGAAAGCGTTCTGGACAGTGACCTGACCTACTACCAAATCATGTCGCGCATTCAAAATATGACCGAAAAAGATCAAGACTCATTGGCTCGCGACCTGAGCGAAGGGATCCAGGCCGTACCCGACATGTTGGATCGAGATTTACTTCCCTAGTCTAGGAAGTAGAACCGCATCCTTTTTTATTTAACGACACCGCAATACCTCCGACGATTTAAGGCGGGGGATTAGTGCCCGGGAATTTCTTGTCAGAAAAGTTTTAGCGCGAAAGGCGCCTGGTAAAACTAGTCCCTGAACCATGTTATCGAATCCATTTTCACTTCAACGGCCCTGAGGAATTGAACCTGGCGCCTAGGCCTGGTTAGGGATGCCCAACAGCAGCCCGTCGTCCATGATGGGCTAATACCAAACAGGCTACCCGGTCCCGGCAAAGCTGGCTTTGCGCTCGCGGCGGACCCAGTCGTTGAACTTTTTTAAATAATCTTGCCGCGCCTGAAATGATTGCGAGGCTTCGCGGCGGTTGGCTTCGAGATATCCTTTTAAGTAGAGCTCCTCGAGTGACGATTTCAACACTCGCGTATAGGCCAAATGCTGCCAAAATCTTCCGAAGGGTTTTCCTTTTTTTGCGCCAGTGACCATTCTTGCAATCAAACAAGTGACCGATTTTAAAAACTTCTGAAATTGGTGGCGGTCAGCGATTCTAATTTTTAAATGCAGGTGGTTTCCCACATTGACAAGTTCGGCGATGAAAACCCCGAACTGTTTTGCTTTTTTCCGAAGCAAACTTTCGACGGGCTGGCGATTTCGCAGACTTAAAAAACTATAATACCCCACCGCTTTATCGGATTTAAGCACTAAATGTATTGAACGATTGGTCGCAAGCGGTCGTTCAAGCTTTCGCCGCCCTTTGGGCTTGGCACCTCCGTAAGCAGTTCGTCCATAACGGCGACCCAAATCGCTTTTTCCAAAATAATCAAAAAGTGTCGCCTGCTTTGATTGAGCCATGGGGCAATATAATATTTTAGTAGAAACATGTCAAAGTAACTACTCACCTAAATTCCGCAGTTTCTTAGTTTTTCAGAAGCGGTACTCATAAAATTTCGGTTATTTCTTTTGGCAGTAGCGATGATGCTCATAAGGATGGCTTGATTGTTTTTTCCAGCTTCCGATCGGTTACAATA
>JANYDD010000100.1 GCA_025359945.1 Bdellovibrio sp.
CAGCTGTCAATGTGTTGGTTGGTGTGGTGGCGTGTGGTGTTGCTCAAGCGGAAACTTCCACAAAAGATCAGGGCGCACAAAACGCCTCTGCCTTGCAAGCAGCTAGAGAAGATTTGCAAAAATGCTTTAAAGACAAAGCGCCGCAAAACTACGGATTTTCAAAAGATCTGAATTTAATTCTAGATTCCAAACAAGACACTTTTGAAATCGTTAACATAACCGATACTTGCGAAAAGGCTAAAAACGAATTCAGAGCGGAAAAACCACCGAATGAGACTGCAAAAAATGCGCTTTCTTCTTGTTTAAAATCTGTCCCTGAAAACTATGCATTCTTGAGGGTTTTTAAGGAAATAAGTGAAACGAAAACCGAAATTGCACCAGGTCAACAGAAAGGTGACGCTTGTGAAACCGAAAAAAACAACTATCGAGCCGCTTACATTTTTGCTACCGAATTTAACAACAAAGATAAAGACGCGAAACAAAAAGAGCTTTGTGAAAAAGTTGATAGGGACTTTCGGGAAGCTCAGGCAAAGGCTCAGACGGCTTGTAGTGATGCTGGGGCTTCACCAGGAGCGAAGGCAAAGACATCGACACTTGTGGCGTGTGCAAAACTTGCTAAAAGTTGCGGCGAGAAAAGCGCACTGACGCCTGAGGCTCGCGCGGATAAGTTGCTTGAGAAAAGCTTGGAAGAATCGATTAAAAAGGCCGTTCAAGGCGGCACAGGTGCTGGCTTATACGGCCCCCGAAATAGCATTGGATTCCCGACCACGACTACAACAGCCAGCCAAGGCAACCCATACACCGGCAACGAATGTCGCCCCCCAAAAAAGACGCTCGAGGAATTGCAAGAATCAAAAAAAGCAATTTCAGAAAATATTAAAACTCTAAAAAACGAATTGATTTCTGATCAAGAAAAAATAGCCAAAGAACTTCTTCAACTTGAGCAAGAAAAAACAAAACTAGTCACGGATGAACGCGACCGAATCCGTCAAGGAGCTATTCTAACTCGGACAAAAGATAAAAAAAGAAAAGAAGATACGAATAAGCTTAAAACTGAAGAAGCCCAAAAACAAATGGAGCTGATTAAGATACGCCAACAAATTGCAGACGCCGATTCGGTGCGGGTTGCAAATAAAGCAGAATTTAATTTAGACGTGATTCGATTTCAGTGTGAGGCCGCTGCCGAAAAGAGCGGACTGACGCAGACAAAAAGCCTGACTAGAAATATAAGAATCCGCGGCGTCTTGCAGACAAAAATTGAAAGTTGCATGCGCGGGGCAATCTTGGATTTAACAAAAAAGGATGAGGCCGCAGCAGCTCAAATATCACTTTTGAATTCAATGGTCGAAGCTACTAATCAACAGATCAACGAACTTCAACAGCAACAGATTGACCTGGTCCGCGAGGCCCAGGCCGATCTAATGGACTCAGGTGAAACTGATAGTATCAAACGATCCGAGAACTACACCCAAACTGAAAATCTGATCAAAAAAATAAGCCTGGCAAATGAAGCTCAAAGATTGAAATCCATCAACACCCAAAAAGCAATCGACACAGTCGAAAAAGACTTTGCATATATTGACCATGCTTTACAAGATGACGGGCCCAGACGAGAAAAATCACCACAGGAAGCGAGTAGTAGTATGAACAACTATTTGAGCGCCGTTGATAAGGTGAGAACCGTTGCGAAATCATGTAAAGCCGAAGGTAATGGCAAAGATTTGTTCAATGACGAAAACCTCAAAAATCTCGAGTCTGATTATAAACTAATGAGCAAGGCAATCCGCGGAACAAAGTAAACATAGGCGCCCTAAAGAGAATTCGCAAAAAACAAAAAGCAAATCGCAGTAGCGCTTCGGACACCGGCGCCGCTGTGATCAATTAAATTGCCGGTGCGTTGTCGTTACCGAAGATTTTAAATAAATAAAAGATTATCGACTTCGAACCCATTTCGATTGCCACCCTCATTTTTGGCTTCGCCGCTTTTGCGGAATTCGGAAAAGTATCTTGGACCAGTAGGTTTGTTTGCTTATGTTCATCAGGCGTTTGAATGCGGCTCGTTTACTTCGGCAAATGCCCTAGATTAAATCTAAAATTGAGTCTGGGTCGCTGACTTTGACTCAGCTTTCACAAGTGGCTAGTGTAATTCGCAAATCTGAGGTCCAAACTTCTTGCCGAGTTGAAGTTTCGCCGAAAAATGAAATTTTATCTTCGCTTGAAAATAAATCTCAGCTTGCATCTGAGAAAAAATCGAGAAGGCCCACGCCATCGCCGGAGTAAAAGTCCTTGGGCAAAAAACCCGCGCGATTTCTGCGCGGATGAAAGTAACTTAGAAAGAAAATGCTGATCATCAGTGTGAATGGTGGCATCCCGGTTCTGGTGAGCAGGTGACGACCGAAGATAAAGGTTCGTTTTTTATTCAAGGTTTTTTAGATCGGGGCCGCTGGGTTTTCTTGGTCCACAGTTTATTCTTGCAACGCAATTCTTGCGGCTTATTGCTTGCCTATCTTTCGAAAAGGCCAGAAAATTTAAGGGTTGGGTTTTCTTGCATTTAGAAAAGGAATTTTTTGTGAAAAAAGTTTTGATTATTTTTTTAGGGCTTTTGATTTTAGCGGCGGGGCTTGGGTTTGGGTTTTATAATTATGTGCGGGGGTCGCTTCCGAATATTTCTTCGATTTCTGCTTATAAGCCGCTTTTGGTTTCTACGGTGTTTGATCGCAACAATAAAAAAATTGGTGAATTTTACCATGAAAAACGCATTTTGGTTTCTTACGATCAGATCCCTGAAAAATTGGTGCAGGCTTTTTTGGCTGCCGAGGATGATCAGTTTTTTCATCATCAAGGCGTCAATTACTTAGCGATTTTGCGGGCTGCAGTGGCTAATTTTCGCGCCGGTCGTACTGTGCAGGGTGGATCCACAATCACACAGCAAGTGGCCAAAACTTTTTTTCTTTCTTCGGATAAAAATATTCTTCGCAAAGCCAAAGAGGCCTTGCTAGCGTTAGAGCTTGAGAATCATCTTTCGAAGCAAGAAATTTTATATCTTTACCTGAATCAGATTTTTTTCGGTCAAGGGGCGTACGGTGTTGCTACTGCGGCCGAAGTTTACTATCGAAAACCCGTCGCTAAACTGACCGTGCCTGAAATGGCGCTGTTGGCGTCTCTACCAAAGGCGCCGTCTGCGTTTTCACCGGTCGTAAATCCTGTGCGCGCTAAAGAACGACAAATTTATGTGATCAATCGCATGGCCGATTTGAAATTTATCACTCGAGAAGATGCAGCTAAATTTATTAAAGAACCTGTACGTGTTTACACTCGTGAAAGCTACCAGGACCACGCACCTTATTTTGTAGAAAGTGTGCGACAAATTTTAACCTCGCAATTATCAGACGCCGTGGTTCAGGACCAGGGTTTAAAAATTTACACCAGCTTAGATTTAGATAAACAACTAGCGGCGCAAGCGGCGATGGAAGAGGGATTAAAAAGTGTCGATCGAAGGCAAGGTTTTCGCGGCCCCTTGAAAAACACTGTGGACCCAAAAGAAGTGGGAGAATTTTTATTAAAAACCAGAAATCATCTGGTGTCAGAAGCTCAGCCGGAAAGAATTATTTTAGCCGATGGTCAATTTGTTGACTATGGTCCGCTGGATTTAAATTACAGCGTCCGCACCAAAGGTCTTCCGTTTTATTTAAAATTAGGAAAATCTTACCCTGCCATCGTGTCGAAAGTGGATGACGAATTTGGCCTTGTCACTTTGCGGTTGGCAGAAATCGAAGGCGTTATCGACTTTGAAACCATGCAATGGGCCCGAGTTCCGAATGCTGAAAAAAGATTTGATTTGGACCAAATTAAAAAACCATCGGCCGCCCTGAAAATGGGTGATGTCGTCCACGTCAAGTTAACGCAGGAAAGATTTTTCTCGAACCGGCTGCAAAAATTAATTGTACAAAAAAAAATTAAAACCGAAACACTGCCTGACCTGACACGTTTTGTGACTTTTGAATTGGATCAAGAACCCTTGGTTCAAGGTTCGCTGCTGTCGTTTGATTTGCAGACCAGCGAAGTGATTGCGATGGTCGGCGGTTACAATTATCGCGATTCAAAACTAAACCGCACCTTTCAAGCAAAACGTCAGACGGGTTCATCTTTTAAATCGATTGTTTACGCTTCGGCATTTGATCACAACTATACGGCTGCAACCCCCATCATGGATGCACCGCTAGTTTTTGAAGAAAACAAAGACACGCCCGATCAAGAGGGCCAAGAAGAAAACAAAGTTTGGAAACCTTCGAATCATTTAAAAAATTTCTTGGGTGACATTATTTTTAGAAATGCTTTGGTCAGATCACTGAACGTGCCCACCGTTAAAATAATCGAAGATCTAAAAGTCGATTGGGTGGCGGACTACGCCAGGCGCTTAGGAATATTTTCGCCACTGAATATGGATTTTACGCTGGCCCTTGGGTCTAGTGGCGTGACCTTGTATGAAATGACAAAAGTGTTTTCTCACTTCGCGCGTTTGGGAAAAAGAATAAAGCCCATTTTAATTAAAAAAGTTTTAGACAAGGATGGCGAAAAACTTCTTGAATCAGTCAGTTTTGAAGAGCGTTTTAAAAAAGATATCGAAGAACTAGAAAAAACTTTTGACGAACGTCGCGAGAATTACTTTGCATGGAAAAAACAACAGCTGGATTTGCATCCTGTCGGCACTGAAGCTGACGGCAAACCTCAACTTGCGCAAAAAAGCGCACCCGCCAACCCAAACCAAGCTGAAGCCACGAAAGATATTAAAAAACCATTCCGCACTGACGAGAATTTCTTTTTCGATGATCAAGATCAACTGATCAAACCGACTACCGCGTACTTGATTACATCGCTGCTGAAAGCGGTTGTTGAAGATAAAAACGGCACTGGTGGCCGCGCCCGCGCTTTGGGTCGCGAAACCGCTGGGAAAACGGGCTCTAGCAATGGCTATTATGACGCGTGGTTTATAGGTTATACGGCACAGATCTCGACAGGTGTTTGGGTGGGATTTGATCAAGAAACGACTCTGGGCAAAGGTGAAGTTGGCGGTCGAGCTGCTCTGCCAATTTGGGTTGATTACATGAAGGCGGCTCATGAACAACTGCCTCAGATGACAATTCCAATTCCGGCGGGTATTGTTTTCGCAAACATCGACGCAGATTCGGGAAAGCTGGCGACAAGCCAATCCAAAAGCATCATCAGACAAGCTTTTTTTGAAGGTACAGAGCCCACATCCACCGTCGATAAGAAAGAAGAAAATACCGATTTTTATAAACGGGATTTGTCTGACTGATCAGCCAAACTAATCAGATTGCCTGATCCGTTTGACTGATCCGTTTAGCTGTTTAAAATTTAACTGTTTCGGAGACCTAATGAACGAAATTCGCATGTGGGGGGTGAAACAAAATAATCTAAAAAATATCGATGTCGATATCCCTTTGGGAAAAATGACCGTCGTTTGCGGCCCCAGTGGTTCTGGAAAATCGTCGCTGGCTTTCGAAACTTTGTTCGCCGAGGGGCAACGCCGATTTATCGAAAGCATGAGCCACTACACTCGCCAATTTTTAAATAAAGCACCCAAACCAAATCTTGAGGGTATTGAAAATATTCCCCCAGCCATTTCCATTGAACAAAAAAATTCAGTCAAAAATTCTAGGTCAACTGTTGGCACTACCACCGAGCTGATTGATTATTTACGTTTGCTGTATGAAAAACTGGGACAGACCTATTGTCCCGATCATCATTTGAAAACGATTAAATACACGCTTGCCAACGCCGCTGAAGAAGTCTTGAGAGTTTTTTCCGCAAAACGTGGTTATCTGCTTTCAGAAATCAAATTAGAAAAAAAACAGGATCTTAAGAAACTCTACGAATTTCTTCTGAAAGAGGGTTATTCGCGAGTCTACATTCCAACTGAAAATATTAAAAAGCCCGCTGGTGCGCAAAAACCGCCATCCGCAGACACTGAAATTTTCGAGCTCTCGGATCTTTTAAAAAAGAAAAAAAATTCGACCGCTCAATTGTTTTTAGTGATTGATCGCTTGAGTTTTTCTGCGGATGAAAAAGGAAGGCTGACCGATTCATTGCGACAGGCATATGAGGCTAGCATTAAATTCAATCGGTATCAGTTAGTCCGCAGCGCCCAAGTGGTCACCAGCGAAGGCGAATGGTTTTTCTTAAGCGAAGAAAGCACCTGTCCGCAATGTGATTTTGTCGCACCCAACTTAAGCGCGCGGCTGTTTAGTTTTAATTCTCCGCTGGGCGCTTGTCCCACTTGCAAGGGTTTTGGAAATTTACTTGTTTTAGACGAAAAAAAAATAGTCCCCAACCCCGAGCTTTCGCTATCCGAAGGAGCGCTAAGCCCGTTCACTATGCCCAGTGCCGAGCACGAGAAAAAACAGCTTGAAAAATTTTGTAAGGCGCAAAAAATTTCAATGCAAGTCCCGTGGAAAAATTTAAGCGACGAACATCGCCAAGTTTTGTGGAAGGGCAGTCCACAATTCATGGGGGTTGAAGGGCTTTTCGAATACCTTGAACAAATCAAGTACAAGATGCACGTTCGTGTTTTTATTTCCAGATTTCGTTCACCGCAAGTTTGCCCCATCTGTCATGGGTCGCGGCTAAAAAAAGAATCTTTAAGCGTTTTAATCGATAATAAAAACATTCACGACCTGTGTGTTTTGCCCTTGTCCGAATTTATGGATTATTTTGAAAGTAAAAAATGGAATCCGTATGAAAAAGAATTAGCTTCGGACATCATTCACCAAGTGAGTTCTAGATTAGAATATTTAAATCGAGTTGGCGTTGGATACATTACTTTAGCGCGAGAAACTCGCACATTGTCAGGCGGAGAATTTCAGAGAATTATGCTTTCGAAACAGTTGGGTATGGGTCTGTCGCAAACTCTTTATGTGTTGGATGAACCCACGGTCGGATTGCATCCGCGCGATAACGATAGGTTGATTTCCATCCTCAAAGATATTCGCGATTTAGGAAATACTTTGGTGATTGTCGAACACGACCACGATGTTATTGCTCAGTCCGAAAATATATTAGAGCTTGGTCCTGGCAGTGGATATCTTGGTGGAGAAATCATTTTTCACGGAAGCCCCAAAGAATTTCAGACTTCCAAAAAATCACTAACATCAAAGTATTTGCATCCCACCTTAAAGGCCGGTCGACCGCACCGGCCCATCGATATGAAAAGTTATAAGTATAAAATCAAAATCACTGGCGCCACCGGGAATAATTTAAAAAACGTTGACCTTGAAATTCCGCTGAATCGATTGGTCACTGTCACCGGCGTCAGTGGATCTGGAAAATCGACATTAATATCAAAAACTCTTTACCCCGCATTGGCCCGGGCATTGGACATAGAATTTTTGCCCAACGCTGCGATGGACAGCCTAGAGGGTTCTGAATTTTTAAAAAATGTAATCCTAATTGATCAATCGTCTATTGGTCGAACGGCGCGAAGTTCGCCGGTGACTTTTATGAAAACTTTTGACGCCATTCGCACATTGATGGCTGGGCTACCCGAAGCCAAAGCCGCCAAATACACGCCAGGGACTTTTAGTTTAAATGTGGACGGGGGTCGCTGCCCCACTTGCCGAGGAACTGGCTATGAAGAAATCGACATGCAATTTATGGATAACGTCATAATCCCGTGCGATGTTTGTGACGGCAAAAAATTCAGACCAGAAATTTTAGAAATTCGATTCGAGGGAAAAAACATCAGCGAGATTTTAAGAATGACCGTGGGCGAGGCCATGCCTTTTTTTAGAAGTTTTCCAAGCATTTATAAGTCGCTAAGTTACCTGAAAGAAGTGGGCCTTGAATATCTGCAGTTGGGTCAACCGGCAGTCACCCTATCGGGCGGTGAATCTCAGCGACTTAAAATCGCCAAGGAATTAAGTCAGGCTCAACAGAAAGCTTGTCTGTATATTTTGGATGAACCAACGACAGGCCTGCACTTCAAAGAGATTGAAATTCTAATGCGCGTTCTAAATAAACTAGTCGATAATGGCGGCAGCGTGGTGGTCGTTGAGCACAATCAAGACGTAATCAGAGAATCAGATTATATTATTGATCTGGGTCCCGACGGAGGAAAATTCGGCGGAGAAATTGTTTTTCGTGGAACCCCTGAAGAACTGGTGCGCGACTCAAAAAATTTAACCGGCCATTACCTGAAACGCTACCTTTCCGGAGCATCCATTTGATACCTATCGAAATAAAAAAAATTCTTCGAGAGCTTTTCGTCTACAAAAATAAACTGATCTTAGTGGGCATTATGGGGCTGATCATGGCGGCCTCTGAAACCAAGTACGTGATGTCTTTAAAAGATCTGGTCGAGGGCATGGAAAACAGAAACCAGGCCGCAGTTAACCAAACGATTCTGCTGATTTTAGTTTTAGCGATTTTAAAAGGTATCGCCCGATACGTTCACCTTTATGAAATGAACTACGTTGGCGAATTGGTCGCGCAAAACTTTCGAAAGAAACTGCAGTCGAAATTCATGAATTTGAATTTAAGTTTTTATAATAATTTTTCGACCGGAAGTGGTGGTCTGATCAGTCGAATGTTAAATGATATTGTGATTATTCAGCACGGCTTGCGGATGTTTGCTGATTTATTCCGCGAGCCCATCGTGATGGTGTCCCTGATCGCTTGGCTATTTTATTTGGACTGGAAACTGACTCTTTCGATTATCATAGTCTTACCTTTGGTTTTATTGCTGCTTCGACAAATGTCTCAAGGGATAAAAAAATATTCACTGGGTGGGCAAGAAGAACTAGAGCGCATTACCTCGACGATTAAAGAAAGCCTGGACGGGGTCAGGATCATTCAAAGTTTTAATTTAGAATCTGAAATGGAAAATCGCTTTAAGGCGCAGTCGTCGCAGTTTTTAGACTACCGCCGACGCATTCATCGCTTGGTCGAGGCTTCGGGTCCATTGACAGAATTTATTATGACCCTGGTTATTCTGGGAATCGTTTACTACATGACCCAAGTGGTGGGACAAGAGAAAGCCACTTACGGTGTCTTTATTAGTTACGGAGTGGCGTTGCTGGCACTAAGTTCCCCAGTCAAAAAACTGCAAGAAAGCTACGTTCGTATACAAGAAGTTTACGTCGCTTCCAAGCGAGCATTTCAAATCATCGACTCGACTCACGAGGTTCCGCAGTCGCCAAGTTCAAAACCTTTTCCAAAAGATTGGAAAGAAATTATTTTTGATCGCGTGAGTTTATTTTACGGAACTAACCAAGTTTTAAAAAACGTAAGTCTTAAAATTGGGCGCGGCGAAGTAGTCGCTTTAGTCGGCGCCAGTGGCAGTGGAAAATCTAGCCTAGTGAATCTTTTAGAGCGCTTCTACGATCCCTCAAGTGGATCAGTGCGGATTGATCATCTGCCGTTAAATGACATCGACCTAAAGGATTTAAGAAAAAACGTGGCCCTAGTATCGCAGGATGTTTTTCTTTTTAGCGACACCATAGAAAGAAATATTTGGGCCGGAGATTTTTCAAAATCGCCCGACCGATTGATGGCCGCAGCATCAAGCGCCAATGCTCATGATTTTATTTTGCGCACTGAGCGGGGTTATCAGCAAGAAGTTGGCGATCGCGGCGGCTTGCTCAGCGGTGGTGAAAAGCAACGGGTCAGCATTGCCCGCGCCCTATTTAAAGATTCGCCAATCCTGATTCTGGACGAAGCGACCTCGGCATTAGACACCGTCAGTGAAATTGAAGTTCAAAAAGGTCTAGATACTTTGATGAAGGGTCGCACATGCTTGGTGATCGCGCACAGGCTTTCGACCATTCAAAAGGCAGATCGAATAGTTGTTTTGCGCGATGGTGAAATCGTCGAACAAGGAAGTCACCACGATCTGATTGCAAAGCACGGCGAATACGCCAGGCTTTATGTGACCACGCAATCCCATTCATTTTCTGAAAAATAATTTTAATTAAAAAAAATTATTTTAAAAGCGCATTTAATTGCTTCTGAATTAGAAAACTCGATTCGAAGTCCTGCTGAAGACTTGTATTGCCCAGACGAATTCATTAAACTGGAGGCTCGGATTGTTGTTCGGTTAAGCCATTTTGATTGATTTAAATTATTAAGCTTTAAAAAATTCCAAACCCTTTTTTTTGGAGACCGCAAATTTGAAAATTAAAACATTGGCTCCAAAAGTAAATATGTTGATTCCAGCTTTAGGGCTTGTCATTTTGGCATCCAGTTTTTTATCCATTACGGCGCTGTCGGTAGGTATGCTGGCCACAGATTCCAAATATGAAAACAACCCGTGGTTTTTAGAAACTCATAGTGAAGTGAAATACTGCTTCGATTTTTCGGCCGGTGAACTATCGGTTTCGGTGGATGACGTTAGAAAAAACTTTAGTCAGGCTTTAGAATTTTGGAACCGAGAATTAGATAACGTTCAAAGCAATGAAGTTCTTCAGAACACTGACCACTGGACCGAGGTTGAATGCGGTCACCCGAATTTAGATCTGATGATCGCTTTCGATTGGAACCACTTAGCCAGTCACTTGAGTTCGGATTACGCCCATCTGAAGGATGAGTATTCGCTTCTGATCCGCGAAAAATATGACCCGGTTAATTTGAATGCGGATGGAATTTTATTTATCCAGAAAGATATTCATTCATCAGTGGTGCCTGATAAATTTTGGTCGCAGAATAGAAATTTGTATTTTTTGATGGTTCATCAGCTGGGATTTGTGTTTGGGTTTCATGGACCCAGATGGGGAATTCCGGCTTTCGAATTTGTTAAAAAGCTTTCTAGCAACCACATTCCTTCGTATTTAAACCCGCTTCCGACTTTGCTTTCATCAGTGATTGAGTTTCAGTTTTGCGACCGTGAAAAAATTGTCGAATTTACTTCGGTTTCTTCTGAATTTAAAAATCCCTGTTTGCAGCTCAAAGGACCAAACGCCGAGGGCAAGTACTTTTTGTTTTTAAAGGACTTGGGTGGAAGCAAATCTAAAGAATTGGGTTATTTTAAATTCGGCAAAACTTTTAAACAGCGGACGAAGAATCCGATTGAGTTGGCCCTTCCAAAGGAACAAAAAGTTTACGCGGGTCAAATCGGTAAGCTGATGGGACCTGGTATTCCGTTTTTCGAGGGTAACGGTCAGTATTTTAAAACCGAAAAAAAAGGGCAAGACATCTATCTTCAGATCTCGCCCCTTGAATTAAAAGTGATCAGCTTAAAGAAAAAAGAAACCCAGTCTGTGTTTAGTTTCAATGTCGATGACCTATTTGACCTTAGCGAAAAAAAGCGCAACCCCGCTTCGCGTGGCGATCGCACGAAAGCAGCGATTTTTATTCGAGAGAGAAACCCCGAAAAAGCCGAACTTTTTCTAAGGGGTTTACCCGCACAGCCACAAGAGTGACCAAAATTTAAAAAATTCGGGCATTGATAAACCCTTCGTTTTCCATTAAATCAGTGGCATTATTAATCGTCGATTTGGGGGCTTAGCTTAGCTGGTTAAAGCATCCGGCTCATAACCGGAGGATCCAAGGTTCAAGTCCTTGAGCCCCTACCATTTTTGATAGTCATTTATAAGTATTTTAAAGTATTAGATACTTTTAAATTAGATATCTCATTTTGATTCACATTTTTTAGTCATTCTTGACATATCAAATTTGATATGTCATATTAGATATATGTGGTCAGTTGAATTCGAAAGCTCAGCGGTAGAAAAAGAAGTTACCTCACTCATTAAATCTAAAAAACTGACAGCTGATAATCAGGCAATTATTCATGCTTGAATCCAACAAATTTCTGCTGATGGTCCTGAATCTGTTCGGGGAGATTTAAAATGGGCTGATCATGCTTAGTATGGCGAGTGGGCTGGATACAGATCGTCAGCATTTTCAAATCGTGGAAGAATTATTTATCGAATTGTGGATAAAAAAGTAGTTATTAAAATTGCTCGAATTACTGATGAGCATGATTATTGGAAAGGTAATAAGAAATGAAAAAGACATCTAAAAAACCTATAGACATCTTCAAGGCCGCTAAGCCAACGGGTGATCTTATCAAAGCTTTCCGTGCTAATTTTAATATAAAACAAGATGACATGGCTTATGCTTGCAAGATTTCGCAAGCTAACTTTTCTGCGATTGAAAAAAATCGACGCGAAGTGGGTCCTCGTATCGCTTTAAAGCTTGCAGCTTTCATGGGACTTAGTCCTGATGTTTTGCTTTATCCCAACGGCTATGAAGCGGAACCTGAATATAAAGAAGTACGTGAGCGATTCGCATCAATTGTTCCTGTTGCAGCTAAGGGACGCGGTTAGTATTGGTGAGTTTTGAAATTAAGTCATTTTCAACGATTCGAATTTCAGTTTCAAATATTGCACAATCTAGAGATTGGTATGAATCTTTATTCAATCAAAAGCCTATTGAAGATTCGGAAAATTTTGGACTTGTACGAGCATTCTTACCAAATGGATTTTGGTGCGAAGACTGCAAAATACATTGATGCGTTTTTTCAAAATATTAATTGGGACGAAGTCAGTCTCCGCTAGGAAGGTCATCAAAGTGTTAAATCCGAAGTATAGTTTAAGTAAGGTTCCGGAAGTGACTCTTCTTTTTTGGGTTATGAAAGTGGCCGCGACCACTTTCGGAGAAACCGGAGGCGACTGGATATCCATGACCTTAAACTTCGGATATCTGGTGAGCACGTGCTTTTTTGCCGCTTTATTTGCGGTGGCTTTGTCCGCGCAACTGATGTCCAAAGACTATAAACCAGCTTTATATTGGTCGGTCATTGTAGCTACCAGCACGGCGGGAACTACATTGTCGGACTATATGAACCGCACGCTGGGACTTGGCTACCTTTGGGGAGCACTCATTTTGTCGGCGATTCTGGCCACTGGATTTATAGTTTGGAGACAGAGCGCGGGCCAAGTTTCCTTCTCAAAGATAAGTTCAAGAAGAAGTGAGATCTTCTTTTGGTTTTCAGTTCTGGTCTCAAATACGCTAGGAACAGCTTTGGGAGATTTCATGGCTGATGATTCAGGTCTTGGATTTCTGGGTGGGTGGCTTTTGGTAACAACAATTTTGGTTCTGTTAGTGCTTCTAAAATATTTTACTTCGGTTCCTCGAGCCTTATTATTTTGGTTGGCATTTATTCTGACCCGCCCTTTCGGTGCCACCTTTGGTGACTTGCTCACTAAAACTAAAGAACAAGGAGGTTTCAATTTAGGGACGGGGTATTCTTCTTTTGTTTTGTTGGGGGTACTGTTGGTGGCGCTTCTCGTTGAACAAAAAAATAAAAACTTGAAATCCGCCGTCTAAAAACCTTTTCTCAACGAAGCGCATCCAATCTAAAAATACTCGTACTCATTCACCCTTGGGCCGTGCTTAAATCTGCAAATTATGCAGAAATCCAACCTAGAACTTCAGAATATTTTTGACCGTCCAAATGCCACCAAAGCGGACCTTTATCTTGGCTTGCAAGCCGTCGAATCTTGGGTCGATCAATGGGCAAACAATTGGGAACCCGGCGCCAACAAGACAAAAATTTTAATTTCCAGAAAAACCTATCTCAAATACGTCTATTTGTATCGTAAACTTCCGAACGTCGAATTAATTGACGACTGCGAGGCCAATGAAAATTGGGTCAAAAGCTTTGTCGAGCAGTTTGATTCCGACTTGAAAGTGGCGACCAATTATCGAAAACGAATCGTCAAGATTATGGGTCCTGAAACCACCTTTTTAGATGGCTCTCACACGGTCAATTTTTCTTTGATGAGTGGTGTTCAAAGGGTCGTCAAAAAGCTGGTCACCTTTTTGGGAGATAAAAAAAATATTCTTTTGGTTCGATTCGATACCGATTCAAGCAACTATATCAAACTAGATAAAGATTTCTTTTTTCGAACACCAGTCGAAGGCAAAGGCGGTTTTTCGCTGAAAAGTTTTATCATTAGGGTCTTGCGGATTATTTTGCCCTATTTTGTCAGGTATTTTCTAGGCAGGACCAAACGCTCTTTGATGCGTTTTCTGAATGAGCAAAAGCAAGAGTCTTTTACCTATCTACCAATTGGTAGCACTTATTTATTGGCAGAAGTCGTCGGGATTGCGCCCAGAATCCCGTATTTGAATTGTTTGGTGGGTTTGTTCGGATTGCGAATCAACGCCATTTTTTATGATTTAATTCCCATTCTGCACCCCGAACTTTGCAGTATTTCGGACGAGTTCATTCGGTATTTGCATCTTATCAAAATTACAAAAAAAATTTCCTGCATTAGTAATTCCGCAAAAATGGACCTTGAGAAATTTTTGGACGTTTTAGACGTCAAGCCTGGATCGATTGACATCGGTTATGAATACTTGGGCTTTGACCACCGCCCAATCGTTAAAGCGCCAGAATCACCAATTAAAACGATTTTGTGTATAGGTTCGATTGATCCCAGAAAAAACCAAATACGGGTGGCCCAAGCGGCGGTCCTGTTGGCTCAAAAACATAAATTTAATTTGGTCCTTGCAGGAAATTTCGGTTTTGAACACAAAGACATTATCCCCCGACTTCAAAACCTAAAGGACCGGGGTGCCCCAGTAAAAATTGTTTCAGGGCCTTCGGATCGCGAAATGGAAACCCTGATAGGACAATGTCATTTTTCGGTTTTCTGCTCGTTAGCTGAAGGTTTTGGCTTACCGATCTTAGAAAGCTTGGCTTACAAAAAACCAGTTGTGGTCAGTAATTTTGGCAGCATGAAAGAGATCGCAGATATTGTCGGTGGATGTATTTACGCTGATCCCCGCAGTCCGCAAAGCATTGCCGACGCCATGGAAAAGCTGTTGGTGGATACCAAAACGTATGACAAATTAGTTTCCGAAATCAATTTCAGCCAGTGGCCCAGCTGGGAACAGTACGCCAACAAGATCTATCAAAATTGCCAACCCAAACCAGTCGTTGAAAACCCGGAATTCCATTTACATCCTAACGCACAGTGAATATATTTCTGAATAAACCCTTTCATAGATAGGTGAGTAAATGATTGATCAAAACGTCGTTAAAGATCCTGCTGCTCGCAAAGTGATCTATACTAAAGCCGAAAACTGTTTAATTTGCGGTTCAAAAAACTTAACTTCGGTTCTGGATTTGGGTGATCAATATCTCACTGGGATTTTTCCGAAGCCCAACGAAGAAGTGGATTCTGGTCCCTTAGAAGTCGTCAAATGTGACAAATGTCATTTAGTTCAGATGGCACATCGTTATGACATGTCCAAATTATACGGCGACACTTACGGCTATCGATCAGGACTGAATGCTTCGATGGTCGAACATTTGCGAAAAAAGGTTGAACACATTACAAGCTTGGTCAAATTGACCGCCGGGGATCTAATTGTGGATATCGGCAGCAACGATGGAACTACGCTGGGCCATTATAAAGATCGTGAGCGAACTTTCGTCGGAATTGATCCATCAGGATTGAAATTCAAGAAATACTATAAAAGCGACGTGCAGCTGATTCCGGATTTTTTTTCAGGACGATTAATTAAAGAAAAATTTGGTGAGAAAAAAGCAAAAATCATCACTTCAATTGCGATGTTTTACGACCTCGAGCAACCCATTGCGTTTGCACGAGAAATTGCTTCAGTACTGGATCCCAAGGGAATCTGGGTTTTTGAACAAAGCTATTTGCCTTTAATGGTTGAAGCTTTGGCCTACGACACCGTTTGCCACGAGCATTTAGAGTATTACGGGCTCCATCAAATAAAACAGATTTTGGATGCTGCTCAACTAAAGATCGTTGACGTTGAATTTAATGACGTTAACGGTGGAAGCTTTTCCGTGACCGCCACTCATGCGGCGAACAGCGATTTCAAAGATTCTTCTGCGATCGAAGCCATTCTTCAGAAAGAAAAAGATCAAGGGTATTTAGGACTGGAACTTTATAAAAAATTTGGCGAAGACACTAAGAACCATCGCGATCAATTAGTGCGATTGATTAAAGAAATCCGCTCTTCTCAACAAACCGTTCATGGTTACGGAGCTTCTACAAAAGGAAACGTGGTACTTCAATTCTGTCATTTTACCAAACAAGATCTCGCGGCGGTGGCAGAGGTGAACGAAGAGAAATTTGGTAAAACCACTCCTGGGACCAAAATTCCGATAATCTCTGAGGCCGATTCCAAAGCCCTGAATCCAAACTATTATTTGGTACTTCCATGGCACTTCAAAAAAGGTATTCTGAAGCGCGAGAGCAAGTATATTCTGGAAAACAACGTAAAGTTTATTTTCCCGCTGCCTTATATCCACGTGGTCAGCAAAGAAAATCTTAACGAGCATCTTTAGTCTAAAAGCTTAATGCGAATATTTTGGCTGGGCGCCCACAAACTATTAGTAAAGACCGAACTTCAACGGCTAAGGTCCCTGGGTTTCGAAGTTTTCAATCCGCCGTACAATACGCCGGTACCTGATCAATCATCCCAAAAAGTATGGGATGCTCAACAGCCTTCAACTCTTCCCAAAAGCGCCTTTGATCATTTGGCTAAGTACAACTTTTTTTACAGTACCATCGACGATCAAACCGCGAAAATTTTAAACGATTACTTTGATGCAGTGATTGTCACGATTCATCCGTGGTGGTTGTCTGAAGTTTTGCGCGTATTTAAAGGCAAAGTTATTTATCGCACCTATGGCCAGAATGAACTTCTGTCCGAGGAACTGACCCGATACGAAGCCGTGACCCAAATCAAAAACAAAAAAGATTTCTATTTTTTGCCATTTCACGCCCAGACAGTTGCCGACGAAGACGATTGGTTAAAATCAAGGGCCTTAGTGGTTCCCTATTGCATCGACCCCGACATTTTGTCCCGAGAAAAAACCTGGCAGGTAGATGGGTCGAAAAATAATAAAATGATGGTGACCTGCCCTAATATTAATAACCCCTTCTATTTGGACCATTATAATTATTTAAAAAAGAATTTTTCCGAAGATACTTATCGGTTTTTTGGAGTGCAGCTTTCGAAAATTCGCGACCCTCAGGTGATGGGTACAATCCCGTACAAGCAATTGACTGATTTTTTTGTTCAGGCCAATGGGTTTTTATACACCTATAAAAACCCTAGGGTTTGTTACTTGCCTCCGATCGAAATGATGGTTGTGGGCGGGCCGGTTCTGTATCCAAAAGGTTGTTTGTTGGATCGAATGATTCCCAATGGAAATGGTGCTTTTGTTGACGAAGCCCATGCCAAATCGATGGTAGAAAAATTGCTTCACCTAGATCGTCCTTTAATCCAATCGCTTCAGACCGAACAGCGACAAGTTGTTGACCTCTATCACCCTGAAAAAGTTTGGCCGATTTTTGACCGGGAGATGCTGTCGATTTTAAATTCAAAGGCCAGCACCGTTCAAAAATTTGAATCTGTATTTGTTTTACCCAATTACGAAAAAGCCAGGGAGTACTTAAAAGCTAATCCTCAGGCCCCTGAGCAGGTGTTGACCCAGCAAGATGTTATTGAAAATTATGGATTGTTTCGGCTGCAACGGCGTCTAAGGGTTGAAATTGTCAGTCATAGCGTTGTGAATTTTAGCCTTAGAATCGAAAAGGGCGAGTTCATCCAGCATTTGGTGGATACACCGATCCTTGAGTCTACGCAGATGCCCCCACAAAAAAAATCCACAGCAACCAAATTAAATACCCAGATCAAATACCTAATGTTTCGCGTGCGCGATCGGCTAAAAGCCAAAGTTTATCACCATCGTATCACTCAAAAAATCATTCGATTGGCACGAGTTGGTTCAGTCCGATTGGCTTTTGCCTTCTGGCTTATTAAGGCCCGATGGATCGACAGACTGTCAGTGAGATCTTCCTAATTATTTCTGAACAATATGCTCCCAATCCCTGGCGAAGTTCTCAAAGATAAAACTTTTCAAATATTGTTCATTGATTGAGACTGCTACCTGTTGGCTAGTGATCTTATTTACTAAATCTGGCAATTGCTGGAAATCGTGGCAAACCAGGCCTCCGCCTTCTTTTAGAAGTTCTCCCATGCCCCCGCGGCCGGATCCAATCACCGGGGTCCCTAACAAAAGGGCCTCATGCGCTACTCGACACCAGCCTTCTTTAAATTCGGACATTGTCACTACAATTTGAGCTGACTTTAACAACGTCAGGTATTCACGAAACCCCAGAAACATGTGCCGGGCCAAATGCTTGAGTTCGCCTTCACCGGACGTTACCAAATATGCAGGAAAACTCTTAAGAGCTGCGTACGAGCCTAAAAAACCTTTCTTTGCCTGAGGATTGCCCAAATAAAAAATGGGTTTATCAGAAAGGTTATATTTTTTTTTGAAATCGGTCACCTCGGCCTGTGTGACTTCATAAGATTCCATATCGTAGGGGCAATAAATCAAGGTCACAGACCGATAATTTTTTTGAATAAAATAGTCTTTCCAAAACTTTGCGATGACCACAATTTTTTCGCCAAACCTTTGTCGGGCGAAAAATAGTTTCTCTAAAAGTTTTTGAAACATCGATCCCAAAAAACCGCTGCCGGTCTCGTCGACATGAAACACGATGGTGATACCCTGGCTTTCGTTAAAGAATGGAAAAAACGCCGTATTGAAATTTCGAATCACGAAAAAATCCTTGTTTCGCGAAAAGGACCAGCAGAAATAAAGATAAAACGGCAGCTCCAAAATTCGAAAAAGCCCTTTCAGCCGAAATCGATAACCTACGACTGAATAGTCGGGATGATTTGCAAACACACGGTCGATATAGCGCTCATAAATACTTCCACCGTAACCTTTAGAAGAGGTGGTCACTCGAATCACTTTCATAGGCCCTAAAGTGATTTAAATTTCCAGAACTTGCAAACATTATGCTGTTTGGGCATTGTGGGGGCCATGGTTTGGCAGTCTGCTTTCAAGTTAACGAATAAGTCAAAAGAGCGCTTTAGCGTGTTTAAAGATCGTTGGTTTTTATTTGGCTTTGCGCTTCGAATTTTCCTTTTATTTTTTAGTGGCGGTGAATTTTTTAGAAATCTCTTTATTCCGTTTGTTGATCACTCTATTTTAAATCCTTTAGAAAATCCTTGGGGATCGTTCTCACCGGATCATTTTCCGTACGGTTATTTTCCATTTCTTTTGTTAGCAGTGCCCAAGTTTATATTATATCAATTTTTTGGGCAGGCCGCTCTGGGTTTAAACCCTCTGAGCTTCGCAGCCATGAAACTTCCGCTTTTAGTCTTTGATACCGCAACGCTTTGGATTTTCACTCGATGGTCAACCTCAGGCTTCAAAAGAGTTGTTCTTTTTTATTGGCTCAATCCCATTTTGATTTACATCACGTACGTTTATTGCCAACTGGATATTATTTCTATTTCCCTTTTGATCATGGCCCTTTTTATGATGACCAAAAATCGGTTGAGCTGGTCCGCTGGATTTTTTGGCCTTGCCGTTTCTTCGAAGTTTCACGTCTTAATCGTATTTCCTTTTTTGATGGCGTACATTTGGCAAAATTACTTTCGCAAAAAAGCCACTCAAGAAATTCTCGCATTTTCCACAGTCTTTTTTGGGGTCGCAGCGGCTTTTTTTGCTCCCGTTTATTTTGCAGGACAATTTCAATTTGCTGCTGGCGGATCTCCTGAATTTCAACGAATCCTATCTTTGAAAATCGATTTTTCAGATGGCCTTCAAATGTACGTTGGGCTTGCATTGGTCAGCGTAGTTTTGGGACGATTAGTTTTTTCCACACGTATTTCCACTGCAGGATTGGTTTTTGGATGCGGGATGATCTTAGGTACTTTGCTTTTAGCTACTAACCCACGGCCGGGATGGTATTTTTGGGTTGTGCCGTTTTTGAGTTTTTTCTTTTCTCAGTACGTCAACTCGGCATCTCTACTCATGTTTTTTTCTTGGTTGGTTTATTTAGTTCATTTCGCCATTCTTGATGCCCTACAGCTTTCACTAGCTAAGAGCGTGGGGCTTACCATTTTGCAATCTAGTTTTTTAGGACAGCTGGTGGTTCTATTCGCCGTTTGCGTGAATCGAGAAGCTTCAATAAAACACCGGGTTCGACCCTTCTTTTTAGGCATTAGCGGAGATTCAGGCGCGGGAAAAAATTACTTCACGCGGATCGTTCAAGACCTTCTTAACGATCAAAGCATTCTGGTTGTAGAAGGTGACAATTATCATAAATGGGAGCGCGGGAATAAAAATTGGGAGGAACTCACTCACTTGAATCCGATGGCCAACCAACTCTTTGATTTATCACATCACGCGAAAATGTTTTCTCAAGGTCGTGCAATTACTTATCGGAATTATGATCACGACACGGGCCAATTTACCATGCCCCAAATGATCTCGCCCAAAAAAACAATCGTCATCCAAGGCCTGCACACTTTATATTTAAAAGGGCTTCGAGAAAATCTGGACTTAAGAATTTTTTTAAATCCAAATGAAAATGTAAGGCTTTTTTGGAAGACGCAACGAGATGTCAATCAGCGCGGTCATTCCTTAGAGAAGGTAAAAACTTCGATTCAAAATCGTGCCAAAGACGCTAAGGTTCACGTCGCCCCCCAGATCGAAAAATCAGACTGGACTATTGAATATTTAAGTTCAGAGCCAGTAGACCCTTTTAATTTGTCAGCCCAGCTCACCCAGCTAGAACTAAAATATTACCTTAATACCGACGAACCCATTTTTGATTTATTGGATCTCTTAAAGGCATCGGGTCTACACTTTGAACTTGAGTTTTTGGAAGGGCAGGACAAAGTCAGCGTGCACTTTAAAAACCAACTTACTAAAAGCACTTTAGAGAGAGTCGCCATTCAGCTTTTCCCTCACTTAAAGCCCCTGACCCGAAGCGCGATCGAGCCCCATTTTCATGAAGGTTTTGAGGGTCTACACCAATTGTTTCTATTGGCCTTATTGCAAAAAAGGCTTTTGCTCGACAGCATTTAATCAGCTAAGTTAGCAGCTCTAGAGGAGAGATCATATGATTCCTGTAATCCTTTCTGGCGGCAGCGGAACGCGGTTGTGGCCAGTTTCAAGAACCAGGCTTCCGAAACAATTTTGCGATCTTTATTCGGAATCTTTGCAAACTTTGGCATTGAAGCGCGTGCAACGCATAGGAACGCCTTGGATTGTGACAACAAAAAATCTAGAGGATTTAACTTTTCGATGCTTGGATCAACTGGGCCTAAGCAATATTCAAATTTTGTGCGAGCCCCAGGCTAAGAATACGGCTCCCGCATTGGCATTCTTGTGTCAAACGTTGATTCTGCAGGGTCGCAAAGATGAAGTTGTGGGAATTTTTCCCGCAGATCAACTGATTGAAAATGAAGACGTTTTTGTTCGGGCGGCTTCATTGGCCGAGAAAGAAGCTCGCAAAGGGTTTTTCGTCACCTTAGGGATTAAGCCCAATCAGCCCGTCACGGGTTATGGTTATATCCAGACTCAAAAAGAATTAAGTGCTCACGAAGCGGGCTTGGAAAGTTTTCCGGTACATCAATTTCATGAAAAACCAAATCTGGAGCGAGCCAAAGAATTTCTCTCCGCCGGAAATTATTTTTGGAACGCTGGGATTTTTGTTTTTCAGGTAGATAGAATGAAAACACTCTTTGAAAAACACGAGCCCGAACTTTGGAGAGCGGCACTAAAATTAAAAGCTGATTTTAGCAACTTACAAGAAGTTTATGACCAATTTCGAAATATCAGCATCGATTTTGCCCTCATTGAAAAGCTAACTTCCAGCGAGCTTAGATGCATACCTTGCCAAATGGGCTGGAGTGATGTGGGGTCGTGGGATGCGATCACCGAGTTTAGTGCCGGAACCCACACGCCCGAGCTGCAGATCGATATCAAAAGCCATGATAATTTTGTTCACCCCATCATGGACAAAACATATGCGTTCGTGGGCGTTAAGGATTTGATCGTGGTTGATACGAAAGATGCTTTGCTTGTGACCCAAAAGGGTGAATCACAGTCCGTAAAAGAAGCCGTCGAGAAACTAAAAGCGTTAAAGCCTCAGGTGATTACAGAACACGTCTATGAGGACCGCCCCTGGGGTCGTTACGAGGTTTTAAAAAACACCGAGTATTACAAATCCAAAGTCATTCAGGTCAAACCATCGGCACAGATTTCTTATCAGTCTCACGCAAAACGCGAAGAACACTGGTTAATCACCAAAGGTCAGGGAGAAGTCATTTTAGAAGACAAAATTATTTCAGTTTCGCCGGGAACTTATGTCAAAATTCCTTTAGGCGCAAAACATCGCATCCGTTGTTTAGGAGAAAACGAAGTTGAATTTATTGAAGTTCAACTGGGTTCCTATTTTGGCGAAGACGATATTGTCCGCTATAAAGATGATTACAATCGCATCGAGAAAATTCCACTTTAAGGATCTCAGATTTAGAAAACTTTTAAATACGCATCAATCCCCGAATGGGTAGGTCCGTCATAAATGACCCTATGATTGTCAAAAACAATACAGCGGTTGCAGAACATTTTCACTTGTTCTGGAGAGTGAGTCACCAGAACAATGGTCTTTCCAGATTTGTAAAGCTGATCGATTTTATTTAAACATTTCTCTTGAAATCCCACATCACCGACAGCAAGAATCTCATCAAATAATAAAATGGGTGCGTCTAAATGAGCCGCTATCGAAAACCCTAAGCGAACCAACATTCCCGACGAATAATTTCTAACCGGCATTTGAATTTTATCGCCCAGATCGGTAAAGGCGATAATGTCATCAAGCCGGTCTTGAATTTTCTGTCGGTTGTAACCAAGAATCGCCCCGTTCAAAAAAATATTCTCGTATCCAGAAAGCTCATCGGCGAAGCCGGCGCCAAGCTCTAGCAACGGCGCGATTTTTCCGTGGACATACACCTGCCCCTCGGTGGGCGAGTAGATCCCAGAAATAATTTTTAAAAGAGTGCTTTTTCCAACGCCGTTTCGACCCATAATGCCGACAAACTCACCCTGGTGAATTTTTAAATTTAAATCCGAAAGCACCTGTATAGTTTTTTTTCCCATTAATCGAAACTTGAGCTTTGAGAAACCAATAAGAACTTTTTTTAGATTATCTGATTTATTCTCGGAATACGTGAACGATTTAGAAACGTTCTTCAGCTCGATCATTAAATTTTTCATAGGCTTTCAATCACTTTGTATTGGTGCTTTTTAAACGTGAAATAAGCGATAGTAAAAACCACGACAGTCGCGAAGGTCGCGTGAAGAAACTGAATTGGCGATGGGATTATCCCTTCAGAGGCAATTTGGTTCATCGACGAAAAAATCATGCTCAATGGGTTCAAGTAGACAAACCCCCTAAAACTCTCGGGAACCATCTCCACTTTGTAAAGGATCGGGGTAAAATAAAATAGCAATTGAATGGTGACAGAAACCGCGTGCCTAAGGTCTTTGAAGTAAACAAAACCCACTCCTAAAAGCAGGGCATAAGAAAAACTCTGAAGAAAAAGTAAGAATAAAAAAAACGGGATCAGCAGATAACCCCAAGTAATAGGTACGTGCAACAGTAGCGCGACGACCAAAATCACAGGCAGTGAAAAAGTAAAATTAATAATCGCACTAAGACATTCTGCCAATGGAAGGGCGTGTATGGGCAAGGGGATTTTATTTAGAAGATTGTGGTTGGTAACCAAAGAATCTAAACCAGCACCAAGACAGGTTAGCAAAAAGTTCCAGGGTAAAATTCCCATTAAAATAAAGGTCAAATAATTGGGAATACTGACTTTCATAACGTGCTTAAACACGACATAATAAACCAATGCAGTAGTTGCAGGAGAAATAAAAGACCATAAGAATCCCAGTACGGATTTTTTGTATTTGAGCTTTAAATTTCTTTGTACCAAATTAAAGACCAGAAATTTGTGGTAAGGACAAAAAAGATCCACCATATTTTGAATTTTGTTCGACTGAAAAGCCGAAGACTGTCCCTGCAGAGGCTGACTCATCCCATCACTTTAGACAAGTTTGGTTCCAAGGCAAAGCTTTACAAAAAATCGTTTTTATGCGTTAATCTTGGTCTTTCGTAAGCGAGGAAAAATATTATGAAAAAACGTGCATTAGTCACTGGAATTACGGGTCAGGACGGATCCTATTTAGCTGAATTTTTATTGAAGCAGGGGTATGAAGTTTTCGGTCTGACAAGACGATCAAGTACAGATGTCACTTCGCGAATTAGCCATATTTTGGACAAAGTAAATTTAATTCCTGGTGATCTATTGGATCAACCCTCTTTGATCGAGGCCATCGAGCAAAGTGATCCCGAAGAAGTTTACAATTTAGCAGCACAAAGTTTTGTACATACTTCTTGGAATCAACCAGTGTTGACCTCGGAATTCACTGCAACAGGTGTGACGCGCGTTCTTGAAGCGATCCGAAAAGTAAAACCGAAAGCTCGATTTTATCAAGCTTCTAGCAGCGAAATGTTTGGGAAAGTTCAGGCTGTTCCTCAGATCGAGTCGACGCCATTTTATCCTCGTTCGCCTTATGGCGTGGCAAAACTTTACGGGCACTGGATCACAGTCAACTACCGCGAATCTTTCGGCATGCATGCGACCAGCGGAATTTTGTTTAACCACGAATCTCCACGACGCGGAATCGAGTTCGTGACCAGAAAGATTACTTACACTGCTGCTCTGATTAAACACGGTTTGACTACTGAACTTCGTTTAGGAAATTTAGATTCTCGCAGGGATTGGGGATTTGCCGGAGATTACGTCGAGGCGATGTGGCTGATGCTTCAATTAGATAAACCTGACGATTTTGTTATTTCAACCAACGAAACACATACCGTTCAAGAATTTGTAGAATTGGCTTTCGCAAGAGCCGATCTGGATTGGAAAAAATACGTCAAAATTGACGAAAAATTTATGCGGCCTGCAGAAGTGGATCTTTTAATTGGAAATGCAGACAAAGCTAAAAGAATTTTGAATTGGGAACCCAAGACATCGTTCAAACAGTTGGTCAATATGATGGTGGACGGAGACCTCAAAATCGTAAACGCTATCGCAAAAGAACGACAAAACGAACCACAGAGGGGCTAACTTGAAGGTCGGCATCACCGGCGGATCTGGTTTCTTGGGTACTCACCTAACAAATGATTTGCTGAAAAACGGTCATACGGTGATTTCTTTCGAGGGAAATATCACCCAGTTTGCTTCCATCGATCAGTTTTTTACTTCAACTCCGATGGATTTTTTGGTGCATTTGGCGGGCGTTAGCTATGTTCCTGATGCCGATAATAATTTGCAGAATTTATTTGAAGTGAATGTTCTTGGAACTGCAAATGTGATTGAATCTTTATCTCGACGATCTCCAAAAACGACTTTGATTTTTGCCTCGACCGCACAGGTCTATGATCCTCCGTTGTACGAAAGAATTCGAATTGCTGAAACTCACCGAATAAAACCTCAAAACGTTTACGCCCGCTCAAAACTAATGAGCGAGAAAATGATTGAGACTTATACATCGGCATCTAAATTGCGGGCTATAATTCTTAGAATATTCAACCATACCCACAAAACGCATCCGGATAAGTTTTTTCTTCCCTCCGTTTACAAAGAGTGCTTAAAGGCTCGGGCTCAAGGAGAAAAGATTGTATCATTGTCCTTGGGAAATACCGCAGTAGAGCGAGACATATGTGCTGTTCAAAATTTCACCTTTTTGGTTGAGAAATTAATCGCTAAAAAAGATCACTCTCAAGATCTGCATACATTCAATGTCTGTGGTGGTGAGGGGTTTAAACTAGAAGATATACTAATGGCTTTTGGAAAAAAGTTGGGGTTAGATTTAAAAATTGTAACAGATCCAACTAAAGTGCGCCCGGATGAACCCGAATATATTGCCGGAGACAACACGGTACTCTACAAATATCTTGGCCTTCCCCATACAAATACAAATTCAATTTCAAAACTGATCGACGGTTTCGAGATCTAAAATCTTGCAGAGTTCTCGATATTACTTTGGGCTTTTTTTAAAATGTTTTTTTTTGTTTCTGTGATATCTGCGTGCAGTTGCAATACCTTACGATAGAATTGATCGGCCGACTGGTTCCAAGAGATCAAAACGCTTTGACTTGGGTCCCCGTCTTTTATGTTATGCGAATCGATGAGGGCCTTTATCAAGCTTTCAACGCTATGAGGATTAAAGTACTGTGGGTAAATTCCACCAATTTCCCGAAAAACTGGAATATCACTAGCGATTACTTTAAGCTTTCGTTGCATGGCCTCTACTAACGGCAGTCCAAACCCTTCCGTAAAAGAGGCAAAGAAAAGACCATGGCAATGGCTGTAACAATACTCGAGTTCGGAATCTGAAGCGTTAGTAAACATGAAAATCTGACGACCATAACTTGCGGCAGAAATAATTTTCGAGAGAATATTATCGGCTTTCCAACCCACCCAACCTAAAATGATCAACTTAGCTTTTGAACCCTTGGCAATGTACTCCTCGAAAGCTAGAACCACCAGAATGTGATTTTTTCTAGGCTCAAGAGTACCCACTATAAGCCAAATTTCTTCTCCATCAAAAATTGTTTTTATCGTATCTCGAACATCAGCTTCTTTTACAGAACCAACTTTAAAATCGCTTCCCAAGTGAAAGTAGTCGTATCTGTGCTCATCCCGGTGAAGTTTTTCAGAGTAAAAATAATCTATTAGATTTCTTTTCACAGAATTCGAAATACTCATAAACCCATCTGAAAAATAGGATACTTTTTTTAATGCGGTAGTAAAAAGCCCTGTCATTGCTACTTCAAGAAACTGAGGGTGCGTGATGGGGATGATATCATACATGACACTGATCACGCTTCCCGCTTCATCTTTAGCTTTTTGAAAACCGGACACTGAATTCTTGTCCCAAAAGGCATCTAAAAATACCACGCAAGAGTTTTCATCAAACTTGGAAACAGGTGTGTGAGTTTTTTTTAATTTTTTTAGGCGAAACCTCTTCATAACTTTGTAAATGAGACGACCTGCGAAGACGACGCTCTCAAAAAAAAACTTCAAGATTGGTCCAACGAAAAAGATTTGACTGAACTGGTGTTTTAATCTTTCCAAAGAAGACTTGATTTGGTTGGGCAGAGCCGTTTTTCCTTTTCCGTACTGGGCTTCAACGCTGAACTCAAATTTAAAAAATTGCCCATCGATGATAACTACTGGACAACCAATATAATTGTATTTTTCTTCAAAGTCCTTTGCCCGATTAACGATGTTTCGTACCACCCGTTGAATTCCGGTGTTAAGACCGGTGATATAAGTCGATGTGCAGTCAATGTAGAGCGTTGGTTTTGAGTCTTTCATTTTCGTAGAACTAGCATGGTCGAGCGACCCTAGCTATTTCAAATCCTCAAATGTCCTTGCAGAAACTGAAAGCTAACACTTTGAGTTATCCGCTGCGCCACTGCGATCTTCACACTATTGTAGCGCTTGAGATGTTTTTGAAAAATATTTTTAAGAGTATTCAAGAGATTTATAAGTTCCGCTACGTGACCGTCGCTTATGTCACCACAAACTTAAAATCCAGGTATCGGCGCTCGGTCCTTGGTTTTTTTTGGACGGTTTTAGCCCCCATGCTTCATTATATTATTATGGGCTTGGTTTTTACTCTGCTGCTCCATTCAAAGATCGATAACTATTTTGTTTACTATTTTTCCGGAGCTATTTTTTTTAGTATTGTGTCGGCAACCATTAGCCGAGCTCCCTTTGCTTTTATCCAAAACGAGCACTTTATAAAAAAGATCTATCTACCTAAAGTTATTTTTATACAAAATGTGGTTATTTACGAAGTCATTAATTTTCTATTGGCCTCTAGCTCTTTAATAATTTTAGGAATGGCTTTCGGATATTTGAAACTTTCATTTATGACTTTATTTGCGCTAATTCCCATTCTTTTAGTTTCCATCTTTTTATTTGGAATTTGCTCGGCGGTCAGCCTTGCGACCGTGTATTTTAGAGATCTTATTCATATTGTTCCAGCCATCTTACAGGCGGCATTTTTTGCGACGCCAATCATCTACAACAAAGACATGATCCCTGAAAAATATTATATTTTTGTCTACCTCAATCCGTTTTATTATTATCTTGAGGCCTTTCGAGAGCCCTTGCTTTACAATCGCCTGCCAGGATTTCAACTGATGGGGTATTTGGTTTTGAGTTCAATAGTTAGTTTTTTATTGGGGTATTTTTTGATTAGCAAATTCGACAATAAAATTGTGTTCAAGTTATGAAATCCAACCAAGAATTAGTTTCACTTAAAGGCGTTTCACTTGAGTTTGAAAACCATCACGATCGCACAAATAGTTTGAAAGAATTCGTCATTAACTTTGTTAGCCGAAGAAAATATGTCAAAAAAAGAATGTCTACGATTCCGGCCCTTAAGAACATCGATTTTTTTGTGCAAGAAAAAGAGCGAGTCGGTATCATCGGCCTTAATGGTTCAGGTAAAAGCAGTTTACTTAAAGTGGTTTCTGGGATTCTAAAGCCCACTGGCGGCTTGATAGAAATTGATGGGTCAGTTTCAACTCTGATCGAGATTGGCGCTGGCTTTGATCCAGAGTTCACTGGGCGAGAGAACATTTACTTAAACGGATATATGCTGGGTTATACAAAACGGCAGTTAAAGCTAAAAGAACAAGAGATCATAGATTTTGCCGAACTTGGAAACATGATTGATATGCCGGTGAAATATTATTCGTCGGGAATGTCAGTCAGACTTGCTTTTACGATCGCAACGTCGATTTCACCAGACATCATGGTGATCGACGAGATGCTTTCGGCCGGCGACGCAGCCTTTATTGCCAAAGCTGAAAAACGCATAAATGCTCTAATCGACAAAGCCCGCGCTCTGATTGTGGTCTCTCACGATTTGAATTTTATTTCTAGAATCTGCAATCGTTGTCTAGTGATGAACAAAGGAAATATTGTTTTTGATGGGACAACTGGGGATGCATTGTCCCACTATCACGCGTTGATCAAAAATTTAGAAAGCCACCCCAACTAAAACATTGACGTAAGGACCGCTCATGGAAACGTCAAAGTTGTTACTAACAGGTAAAGTTGCTAAACTTTTGGTTTTGAAGTTTTGTGAAGTTAGGGATAAAACTCCTAACTCAGTACCAACTGTAAATAAACCCAGCTTAATTCCGCCTTCGACACCAAGAGAATAGGAACTATTTGTGTCTGGGGTATAATCCGCAGAAAAGCCCGCAATCGAATAGTTCATATTTGTGGTATGGGAAAGCCCATACGTTGCGATGGGACCAAAATAAACCAAAGTATTGATCAATCTATAATTTACCAGAACAGCCAGGCGATTATTGGTGTACTTAAAATCGCCGGAGCTCAGAGGTAAGCTTATGCTAGAAGATAAACTTTGATAGCGTGCTCCTATCCCGATTTTTAGTAGTGGCGGAGAAAATATTACGTCTCCGGTTAATCCGGCGCTCCCCATAAGGCCTTTGCAGGTGGCAATAGTGCAAAGAGCACTATTGTTAAAATTTGAATTAAAGCCACTGGCGACGCCTGAGTTGATAGCGTAGCCGCCTCTGATTTCAACAATTGCTTTTGCAGCTTGAGAATTTAAAAACAAAACAAGAAATCCAAGCATAGTGAGGGGAAGGTGCAGAAGTCTCCATTTTTGAATACGAACATTATTTGTGTTTTTCACTTTTAACTCCTTTTGAAAGCTCACCATTTTTCGTTAGACAATACTGATTTTATTTATGTTTATGACAATGACCAGTGAAATTCTGTTCTGCCTGGACCATCGACTGGTTCAAGTTCACAACCAACATTTAAAACTCACAATCACCCCAAAGGATTGCAGCACTTTTTTTCTTTGAGCGCGAACTTTTCAATCTTTGGTGGACAACGACACGTAAATTTTTTGAAAGGAGGCCAAAAATGGAAAGGGGAGAGCATTTCTGATCTCCCCTTGATTTAGCGGCTTCAATTTTTTACGAAGCCTTTAAAAGTTCTGAAAAAGTAGCAATTCACCCAAGAATTTTCAACTGAAACCAAAGCCTAAACCAAAATTTATTATTGCTCCCCGAAAAGCCAGAATCAGCCATCAATAAAGGTTTTTAGCTTGCCGCTGCGGGACGGATGGCGAAGTTTTCGAAGGGCTTTAGCTTCGATCTGACGAATCCTTTCCCTTGTAACGTTGAAATCTTGACCCACTTCCTCGAGGGTGTGATCACTTTCTTCCCCGATGCCAAAGCGCATTCGTAGTACCTTTTCTTCCCTAGGAGCCAAGGTCGACAATACCCGTCGAATTTGCTCGACCAGGTTTTTGCTAACAATTGCCTCATTTGGGTTGATCACTTTTTTATCTTCAATAAAATCGCCCAAATGAGAATCTTCTTCTTCTCCGACCGGGGTTTCCAAACTAATAGGCTCCTTAGAGATTTTCAGTACTTTTCTGACTTTATCTAAGGGCATATCCATTTTGCTGGCGATTTCCTCGTCAGAAGGCTCGTGACCAAGCTCTTGGTTTAAGGTTCGCTGAGTTCGAACTAACTTGTTAATGGTCTCGATCATATGGACCGGAATTCGAATTGTCCTTGCCTGATCAGCGATAGCTCGAGTGATCGCTTGGCGGATCCACCAAGTTGCGTAGGTCGAAAATTTATAACCTCGGCGATACTCGAACTTATCGACGGCCTTCATCAAACCAATATTACCTTCTTGAATTAAATCCAAAAAGTGAAGTCCTCGATTAGTGTATTTTTTTGCGATCGCAACCACCAGACGCAAGTTGGCTTCGACCAGTTCTGCTTTAGCGGCGTCTGCTTCACGTTCACCTTTCCAAATGGCTGTGTAGGTGTCTTTGATCCAACTGTAGTTCATTTCAGTTTCAGAATAAAGACGTCGCAATCGACTGTCGGAATCTTGCGCCTGCAAAACATAGGATTTAAACTTGTGATAACTAAGGCCTGTGTCCCGGGTCATCTTAGTTAATTCTTTTTCGTTGTTTTCGATTGTTTTCAATCGTTCAACAATTTGGCTAACGTCTTTTGCAAAAGTGCGTTCAGTGCCCTCTTTGATGCGTCGCTTGAGAAGGTTAAGACGATTTAATAAATTTCGAAATTTAATTACGACCCGATTAATAGTTTTTCGATTAAAGTTAATACTTTCGAAATTGGCCATCAGAGCGTCATTTAGTTTTGTCAGACCATTTGAAGCTTTTTCGCGCTGAGTGGCGGTTGAAGTTTCACTTCGTAACACTTCAAAATAAGGGGCCACATCTTTTTGGTAAGCGGTCACAAAGCCGATCAATGAGTGAATTTTATCGATGTATTCTTTTTCATCATATTGCGTTTCTTCGTCTTCTAGCCCCCTGAAAATGGCTTTTACTTTAATCCGCCCTTCATCCAAACGCTTACCTAAATTAATAATTTCTTCGGTTCCGATGGGAGACATCAAAATAGCTCGCACGATTTCACGCTCACCCATTTCAATACGACGGGCAATTTCTACTTCGCCGTCTCGGTCCAAGAGATTGACCTCTCCCATTTTTCGCAAGTAAAGCCGAACAGGATCGTTGCCTTTGACGTCTTCACTGTCTTTTGTTTCTTCTTCATCAACGTCTTCGTCCTGCTTGTCGGGATCGGCCAAAAAGGATTCTTTTTCTTCGTCTTTTTCTTGTTCGATTTCGGACAAATCAGTGATGACAACGCCCGCGATCTCTAGACCTCGCATGAAAGCGTCAAGAACGGGTGCCGCAATAATTTCTGCAGGCAGAAGCTCATTGATTTCTTCGATCAGTAAACTGCCCTTTTCTTTGGCCAGTTTAATAAATTTTTGAAGCTCAACTTTCATCAAGACTTCTTGATCTTGCGGAGTCAATCGGACCATTTTTTCTTCGGACTTTTTACTTTTCATATTTCTTCCTTATCCAATTGGACTCGTTCTTTTTGCAGGTTCATGTACTCTGTTAACTTCTCTGGCGTGGAATGAATTTTTATTGCCAAGGTCAATTCGTCTGCTTTTTTTTGAAAATATTCTCGTTTCAATTTTTTAAAACTATCGCGCAAAACTTTGTCTTCGCTTTCTTCAGCCACTGTTAAAAAATCAGCTGAAAAATCAGCTGAAAAATCCCCAGCTAAATTTAATGGGGCGTTTTCGCTATGGACAACTTGAGAGGATTGGTCAGTCCCATCACTGATATTGCTCCAGGCCACAAACAATAATTTTGGGTGATCAACTTTAAGTGTCAACAAGCTTAGAAATTTATCAAATTTATCTAAACTTTGTCTAGAACTGTCCTCGGCCTGAGACAAAATATTTCTAACGGTCTCGGACAGGAAGTAAGGCTTCATTTTTGCATTTAAATATTTTTTAAAGTGAGCACGACTTTTCAAAACCAAACTCAACACAAATAATTCCGTACGCGAAACTCCCTTCAAAGAATACATTGATTCTACAGGCACTACAGACGCCAAGGGCATTAGTGTCCTCACACTTTGGGCCTGCACGTTTTGGGCCAAGGCATCCGCAGTCACACCCAAAAGATTTTTCGTCAAAAAAACTTTGTCCATATTTGTTTTTTGGCTGATTTCTTGAAGGTAAAGTTCCCGAAGCCGCGAGTCCCGCATGGAAGCAAAAATCGGTTTTAGTTCATTCAACAGGTTCATATTTTGAGCGGGTTCAGCTTTGTAGCCATGCAGTTTTTTTTGCAGAATTAGCGAAAATAAGTCCTGGCTATTTGACACTATAAAAGCCTTGAAAGCCTCTAGGCCGTGGGTTTTCATAAAGTCATCGGGATCCATATTATCTGGTAAAATCAAACCCTTAGGCCAAGTTTCGGATTGCAGCAAAATCGGCAGACTTCGCTGAGCGGCCTCTTGACCGGCACTGTCTCCATCGAACAAAGCCATCACGTTATTAGTTAAGCGCTTTAATATTTTTCCGTGATCCGTAGTTAAAGCCGTACCCATTGTAGCGACAACTGGCTTTAAGCCGGCTTGAAACAAGCTGATTAGGTCAAGATACCCCTCAACCACTAAGACTTGGTCCTCGGTGCGAATGTGTTTTGCCGACCAATTTAGGCCGTAGAAAATTTTTCCTTTTTGAAAGACCGACGTTTCCGGGGAGTTCAGATATTTGGGTTCGCCGGTATTCACAATTCGCCCACCAAAAGCGACAACTTCGTTTTGAATATTCAAAATGGGAAACATGATGCGGTCTCGGAACAGATCAAAATACTCGGCTTTTTCTGCAGTTCCCGAACCTGCTTTTTTTCTTTTGATCAGCTTTGCTTCTTCTGCCAACACCAAGGATACGCCCTTGGCTTGCAAAAATTCAACCAGATGATCCCATTCTGGGCGTGCATAGCCCATGCCAAACAATTGCTGACTTTCGGGGTAGATATTTCTTTTATTGATATACAAAATCGCCGGGTGGTCAGGCGGCAAACTTTGCAATTGCTTTCGAAAGTACTGTGCGACCAGCTGATTAAGATCTTTGATTTCTTTTTTCTTTCGCTTGTCCTCGCCCCCACGCCCGTCGCCGTCTTCGGGAAGTGGGATTGATGCTCTTTGCGCCAAAAACTCGACGGCCTCGGGAAACGACATGCCGTTGAAATCTTGTACAAAGGTGAAAATATTGCCTTTCTTTTGGCAACCAAAGCAGTGATACACCTGCTTGATTTCTGATACCGAAAAGCTGGGAGTTTTTTCAGGGTGATCCGGAAAAGGGCATCGGCCCATAAAACCCGAGCCTGTCGGCCGCAGCTGAGTGTGCTGGGAAATAATATCCAAAAGGTTGTTGGCCTCTTGAACCTTTTCAATAAAATCAGGAGTAAATTTCATTTATCTGCGAAAGCCCTATTGAAGCTTCGATTTGATAATCTCGCTCACCATTTTGTTGTCAGCCGACCCTTTTGTTTGGGCCATCACAGCTTTCATAACTGGGCCCATGTCTTTGACAGTGCTGGCCTTCAATTCGGTGATGATCTGTTCGACTATTTTCTCTAAATCGCTACGCGACATTTGGGTGGGTAAGTAAGCTTCCAATATTTTTAGTTCTGCGGACTCTTTTTCCACTAGGTCTTGGCGTTGGGCGGCCTGATATTGCTCGATGGACTCTTTTCTCTGTTTGACTAGTTTTTTTATCACATTCAACACGTCATCGGTGGCCAAGGGATTTGGCCGAAGCTCGATCTCTTTGTATTTTATTGCAGATTGTAGGAACCGAATGGAATCCAGTCGAATTTGGTCTTTGTCCCGCATTGCTGTTTTCATATCTGCCATGATTTTTTCTCGAATTTCCATATGATCTCCCTATTCTTTCGCTATTCTTTCCCCGTTAGTTCGTTATGCTTCAATTGCTGATTTTTAAGGGCCCCTTCCTGAATTGGCAGGAAGGGGAATCAACTCGATTTCAATCTGGAGTAAAACTTTTTCTGACTTTTTTAAGAGCTCGTTTGCGAGCTGAAATCGATTTCTTTTTCAAACGAACGCTTTTCTTTTCAAAATGCTCTCGTTTTTTAACTTCGGAAAGAATTCCTGCTTTCTCGCAAGATTTTTTAAATCTTCTAAAGGCAGACTCAAAACTCTCGCCTTCTTTAATTCGAACTAATGCCATGACAAATCACCTGCCCTTCCGTAAATAGCCAATCTACATAACAAAGATTTAATTGCGTGTCCAAAAAAAAGGCTACTTAAACAATGAATCAGTTCAATGACCAAGATGTGGATCAATACTGGATGAGAAAGGCTCTTCGACTGGCCAGGCTTGCCATGCAGGCGGACGAAGTTCCGGTGGGCGCGTTGATTGTTAAAAATAATAAACTTGTCTCGGTGGGCCTGAATCTAAAAGAAAAAAAACAATCGCCGTTGGCCCATGCCGAGTTGATCTCCATCGACAGAGCTTCAAAAAAATTAAACAACTGGAGACTTTTAGATTGTACTTTGTACGTTACTTTAGAGCCCTGTCCGATGTGCGCAGGTGCGCTGTTGCAATCAAGGATCAAACGCGTCGTGTTCGGATTGCCTGATCCAAAGTTTGGAGCTTTAAAATCGCTTTTTCAGATGGGATCGGACAAACGATTTAATCACACATTCGAAATCATAAACCCCGTTCTTCTTGAACAGAGTTTATTCTTGATGCAGTCATTTTTTAGCAAAAAGCGCCGGCAGAAAACTTCTGGAATTAAAGAACCATTTCTTTAACGCATTTTTTAAGCTCTTTGCCTTTTTTTCCCTGTTGTTTACACGCTGTTTTGGCTTGAACTTTGGTCATCTTTTTTTCTACCTTAGGAGCTTCTGCTTTTGAAGCTTCGACCGCAGCTGCAAGTGGCGCTACTTCGTTGCCGGCAGCAGTCGACGTCTCGGCGGCTTTGTCTTTGCTGCCACCATGCGAGCATGAAACTGCAAACGCCGCAAGCACGCCCAGTGCTGCAATTTTAAAAAATCGAGTTGTTTTGTTCATGGAAACCTCCGGTAAAAAATTTTTAACTTTTTTATTTAACTGCAAAAACCGATGATAATCAAATCGATGCGCGTCTAACCGGTACACATTAAATTTTTAGATCTTGTTAGAGGTGTATTCTTTGCCGTCAAAACGGAAAAGCATTTTGTCCTGATCCATGACGGTGAGGATGTTCACTGGGCGACTCCAAATATGAAAAACGTTTTTAAGCGTTTCACTCATAAAATCTGGCTGAAGATCAATCCCCTCCCAAAGATGGCTTAGCAAAAGCTCGCCGCGGTTTTCGAAATTGCCGTCTTCGACCCGAATGATTGGCTGTCCAAAATTAGTCATGTGAAATAAGAGTTTGGCTTTGATGGCTTTGAAATCGCGCGTGTCCAATTCGAACTGGTTTGTTCTTTTGTTAAACTTATAAACAAAAAATCGATTTCGGACGCAAAAATCTTCGGTCAAAAATTCATCGATAAAAGTTACGTCGTTGTAGATTTTTCGGACTTCAAATATTTTTTGCCGACCCAAACCTAAATTTTTATTCCATTTTTGCTTTTCGCGAACGTCGTCGCATTCTTCCCACTCGCGACCAAATTGCCCCTTGTTCCAGCGGTCTTCGATTTCTCGAAAAAGTTCGATGCCCACTTTGTAGGGATTATAACTTTGGGGTGATGTAGCGACCGTGCCCGAATGGTGGTCGGCATAATCAACGACCTCTGAATCATTTAGAATTTTTGTGGTCATCAATTTTGTATGCCAGTACGAAGCCCAACCTTCGTTCATTGTTTTTGTCATTCCTTGCGGAGCAAAATAATAAGCCTCATCGCGAATAATGGACAAGACATCTTGCTGCCAATCTTCTAGCGGAGCAAAGTGCAGCAGGAATTTTAGAATATCTTTTTCGGGTTCAGCTGGAAATTTTTGTTTCTTCTGCAAAAGTTCCCGCATTTTCTTTTTTTGTTCTTCAACGAAAGACGGGGGATTAATAAAATCTCGCATATATTCTTTGCTATAGCGAAGCATCACATTGCCGTCAGCGCTGGGCGACCCCGATTTTTCCGACGGAGTTGAATAAACCGAATGACGATCGATTAAATTTTCAAGGCTTAGAACTCGGTCGATAAATTTTTCGACCTGATCGTAGCCGTGGCGGTCAATGTACCGGCGAATGCGGGTTGCATGGTTGGCCATCTCGTCCATCATTTTTCGATTTGTTTTTGAAAACCAAATATTATTTTTAAAAAAGTCGCTGTGACCAAAAACATGGGCCATCACTAATTTTTGGTCCATCATCGCGTTGCCTTCCATCAAATAGGCATAGCAAGGGTCGTTGTTGATCACCATTTCATAGATTTTAGACAAACCGTATTCGTAGCTTTTGGATAAATGATCGTATTCCATTCCAAAGCGCCAGTGAGGATAGCGAACCGGAAACCCCCCAAATGCAGCAAATTGGTTGATTTGATCGTAAGTGATAATTTCAAAAATAGTTTCAAAAAAATCTAGGCCTTCGTTTCTGGCGTATTCGACAATTCTTTTTCTTTCCGATTCAAGCTCGGGGGTTAAATTGGCCATTGTCTATTTACCCTTGCCTAAAAAGTCTTTGATAGAATCCAAGATCCGATCGCGACTTTCGATTTGTGAAAGAATAATTCGCTCGTCTCCGGGAAATTCTTTTTGTAGATCTTTTAAAAATTGTCCGCTTCCGTATTTACTTTCGACTTGGCCGTAACAAAAAACGTTGCAGTAAGGCAGGAAAAACTCTTTTAAAAGCCTTACGCAAAGGCGGGTGTCTTCACCGCTCCAGTTGTCGCCGTCGGAAAAGTGAAAGGGATAAATATTCCACTCGTTGACCGGATATTCTTCTTCGATCATTTTTTGGCACAGTTTATAGGCCGAGCTTATCAAAGTTCCCCCGGATTCACTCGTTCGGAAGAACGTGTCTTCATCGACCTCTTTGGCCGAGGCATCGTGAATTAAGAACCGGGTTTCTAAACCTTTGTAGTGTTTTTTTAACCAAGCATTAATCCAAAAACTTTCTAAGCGGACGATTTCTTTTTGCTCGTCCCCCATCGACCCCGAGACATCCATCATATAAATCACAACTGCTTTGGTCATGGGTTTTGAAACTGTTTTGAAAGTTCGATATTGAAAATCTTTTCGGATGGGGACAATCATGGGTTCATCAGGATTGTAAATTCCGCTGGAAAGATATCGCTTCAAAGCCTTCTTGTAAGACGATCGAAAATGCCGCAGCCCTTCTGGACCTACCGGAGCTAACCCTGAATATTTGGTTTTGGTCGTATCGACTTGCTTGACCCCTTTGGGCATAATTCTAGGCAAAGACAACTTTTCACCCAAAAGATCCGCAAGTTCCTCGATAGAAATTTCGGCTTCTAATAAATGTTCGCCCGGCTGGTCACCGGGCTGCCCTTGGCTGGGGTCGCCACCCATGGCGTCGCCGGGTTGGCCATCGCCTTGGCCTACGCCACCCGATTGTTTGGGTCCGTATCGAAAATTGGGGATATCAATTTGTGGCAAAGGTATTTTAACGAAATCTTTTTCACGCTTACCGATCATTTCACCGTGGGACACGTATTTCTTGAAATCTTCTTTGATCTTTCCCTTAACTATATCCTTAAATCGGTTGTGATCTTCCTTGATTGACATGCTCACCAGATCCTTAGTTTTTGTTTTTTACGTCTCCGCGAGCGAAAATGCTGGCGACGTACTGTAACACGTCAGTGGCAGAAATTTCGTCGTAACCAAAATCTTTTATCAATCGCGTTTTAACAATATCAATTTTTTCTTGAGTGTCTTTGTCAGCCATCGAAGTCACCAGCGAGGTCAATTTAATGCTGTCTTTTGAGTCTTCAAAAAGCTTGAGCTCGAATGCTTTATGAAGACGCTCATTCATTTTGTAATTAAATTTTTTCCCGTCAATCGCCAGGGCCCCGATGTAGTTCATAATTTCTCGACGGAAATCATCTTTTCTGGACTCTGGGATTTCGATTTTTTCTTCGATTGATCTCATCAGGCGCTCATCGTGTTCTTCATCCATTCCAGTGAACTGGTTGCGGATTTTTTCTTTCTGCGTGTAGGCCTTTAGGTTGTCGATATAATTCGAGCAAAGTCTTTGTAAGGCACTTTCATCAGCACTGACGGCACGTTGAACTTCAGCTTTGATGATTTCTTCGTATTCCTGCTTCACTACGCCTAAAAGCTCGCGGTAGTCGGTTTTAATTTCTTCTGACGAAATCAACGAATGGTTTTTAAGACCGGATTCAAGTTCGTTGATAATCATAAACGGATTGACCGAGCCTTTGTTGTTTTGTTGGGCGTTGACGATCGCGTTTGAAAGCTTATCTTGCACGTACCTTGGCGAAATTCCCTCCAGGCCCTCGCGAATGGATTCTTTGCGAAGCTCTTTCACGTTGTCTTCAGTATAGTTGGGTAACGTTTTACCGTTATAAAGCTTCAACTTTTGAAGGCGAGTTAAATTTGCTTTTTTAGGTTTTTCCAACCTGGTCAAAATCGCCCACATTGCAGCCATTTCAATGGTGTGAGGTGCAATGCTGATCCCGCGCATTTTTTGCGAGTTAAAATCTTTTTTGTAGATCTGAATTTCATCTTTCCATTTGGTGATATAGGGGATGTCGATTTTAACCGTTCGATCGCGAAGTGCTTCCATAAATTCATTCTCTTGAAGGCGGCGATATTCGGGCTCGTTTGTGTGGCCGATTATCACTTCGTCAATGTGGGTTTGCGCAAATTTTTTGGGTTTTACGCGATGTTCTTGGGAAGCACCTAAAAGGTCATACAAAAAGGCTACGTCAAGTTTTAGAACCTCGACAAATTCAATCATCCCTCGATTCGCAACGTTGAATTCGCCGTCGAAATTAAAAGCGCGCGGATCTGAATCCGAACCATATTCAGCAATTTTTCGGTAATTGATATCGCCGGTAAGCTCTGTGGAGTCTTGGTTTTTTTCGTCCTTAGGCTGAAAGGTTCCTATTCCCACGCGGTCGGCTTCGGAAAGAATCAAACGTCGGACTCGCACGTGAGAAAGAACTTTCTTGAAATCTCCGTGATACTTTTCCAAAAGCATTTTCAAGATATAACGGCTTGGAGGACTTAATTCGCCGTCGATGTTCAGCCGGTAAGAACCTTCCTGGCCTTTATTTATTTGCTCAACTACTGCGGCTCGCATTTCGTCAGGGATTAAAAGCAAAGGTTCTTCGTGCATAGGGCTGGGAAATACGCGAACGTCTTTTCCAAGAAGGCTTCCCAATTCGCCTTTTTCATCGACCCAATCAAAAGTGTAAATCGGCCCTGAATCTGTTTTTGAATAAGCCTCGAGACCTTTTTTCAACAGGCGGCAAATCGTTGATTTTGCGCTGCCCACCGGTCCGTGAAGAAGGATGACTCGCTTTTCTGTGCCGTAGCCAAGAGCGGCGGCTTTCAAAACGTTGACCAACTTCATCAGCGGAACTGATAGGCCGTATACAGCATCTTTGCCATTAGCCGTAGGATCATCAAAAAACTTGTAGTGAATCACTTGTTTTTTAAAATCCTGATACTCGTAAGTGCCGGCCTCGACGATCATGTCGAACATTCTTTGGAACGCGTTTCTGGAAATCTTAGGATTGGTTTTGACCAGATCCAGGTAATCTTGAAAACTTCCGGTCCAATTGACCGGGTGGTTTCCCTGAGCCGTCTGCCATTTTGAAATAATTTGATCCAAATTGATTTGTTGGGCCATGGGGTTCCTCCATAAAAGAGGGAAAAGTCACTTTCCCCCTGCTACTAGTATGCATGAAAGGATCGTTTCGGGTAAATGAAGATTAAAAAAATTTTCACGACAGGCCAGTTGGTCAAGAATTCGATTCGACAGCAACATAAGCTCTACCCAAATATTAGCTTAGGCCCAGAATTTTACCGCAACTCGATTTTTTCGTAGCTTGATGGTGGATTCAGTTGAAAAAGGGCTTCGGAATCCTCGACCTTGGGCTTGAAAGATTTGTAAACTAATTGAATTTCATGTTTTTCAGAGCTTAGCACCACACGTTTTTCGTTTCCTCGACGTTCTTTCCACACGATCTTTAAGCCATCTAATTTTCGTTCACACATGATCGGTAACAATTCGGCATCTTTGACGCATTTCCATTGCGTGCCTGTGGGGGGTCGATCAAATGAAATTTGTATCAATAAATAAGGATCAAAAGAAATTTTTAAAAACTTCGATAGCGTTTCCTCGCTTAAGGTTCCGAAGTAGAATTTTTTCTCTAGGGGCAAATGCAATTGAAATTTTTGTTTTTGGGCGACAAAAGTTCCTACCTGAATACCTAAGGGGCCGTATCCATCAAGCCGAAGTTGCTCAGGCCAAACAGATCTAATATCTAGGCTTAGTTTTTGAACCTGATTGTTTTCAAGATTTCTGATTTGGGTTCTTGTTTCCCAGGTTCCTTGGACGTCGGTGGATTTCTGTAGGGGAGCTGTCGTGCATCCTTGAAGAATGACTATCATCCCCAAAATCCAAACTGATCGCCGCAGGTATTTGTGCAAGGTTACTCGAGATTCAAAGATCAAGGGGCTTCCTTCCAAATTAATTCGAAGTGAACGCAAAGCTATCAGATCAAAACTTTCAACGAGTTTGGTCTTGAATGTCAAAAATTTAATTGTTGTTTATGGTTTTGCAAAAATCAAAAATGAGCCGGGCGCGAAATAACTTATTTGGAATTGGATGCCGGCGATCGGCGCGAACTCTCGGTCAAAAATTCTTGCTTATCCAGCATCGAGATTTTTGATCTAAGACCACTAGCTTTTTCGGGATTAGTTTCGTACTGAATCGCTTTTTCGTACATCGAACGAGCTTTTTGCGGCATTTGAAGTTCGAAATAAACGTCACCCAGGTGTTCTGAAATAATACTTTCCGTAGGCGCCAGACTGAAGGCTTTTTCAAGAACCTTCAGCGCTTCCGAAGTTTTACCTTTCTTAAACATCACCCAACCCAAAGTATCCATGATAAAGCCATCTTGAGGTTGTAGACTTAGCGCTTTTTTTGCCAACTGTTCGGCCTCGTCCAAACTTCTTCCAAGACCTGCCAGAGTATAAGATAGATAATTCAGTCCTTGGACATGATTGGGATCTAAATCCAGAACTTTTCTCATACTTTCGATGACTTTTTCTTTTTGGCCCAAGCGATCTTGAATCGAGCCCATGAAAAAATACAACTGCGTATTATCTGGAAATTTTTTGATTCCCTCGACCAACACCGGTAGGGCGGCTTGAGTTTGTCCATTCTCGTCCAGCAACGACGCATAGACAGCGTACAGCTGTGGAACGTCTTTTCTTTTTTCTAACCCTGGTTTTACTTTGGCCAATGCTTCTGCAATTTTTTTGTCTTTCTTAAGCAGATACGAAAGATGAACGATGGATTCGCCGTAGAATTCACTCTCAATAGGAATTTTATCAAAATTTTCGAGGGCTCGCTGTTTTTGACCGGTTTCTTCTAAAACCGCGGCCAAGTAAAATCTCACTTTATCACTCTCGGGAACCGTCAGAAGAATCTGATCTAGTTTTTCCACGGCCAAAGGATATTTTTTTTGCTGGATTAAGATCAGCGCCATTTTCATTCGCACGCTAAGATTGTCTTCAGAATCTTTTTCCATGATCGCCAATTGTTCGTAAGCTAAATCCATTTGGTCTTCTTCTAAATAATTTTGGGCCAAAATTTCTGCGGCTCGGGCGCTGGGACCAAATTGAACCTGGTAATTTCGAATTGTAGCAATCGATTTGTCGTTTTGCTTCAGCAGCCTGTAAACGTTGGCGATCGCTAGCACTGATTCAAAGTGATCTGGCTTTATGCTTAAGGCTTTTTGAAAACTTTTTTCCGAATCGCGCAGGCCTTTTAAATTGTTTTCTTGGGCTTGTTCGGTTTGGACGCGCCCCAAATAATAATAAGCCAGGTGCGGAGACGGATAGTCCTCGTTCAAAGTTAATTTTTTAAACAGCAAAATGGCTTGATCGTATTTTTTAAGCTCGGCATAGACAGCGCCCAGATACAAAGGGATTTCCGCGTTCGAGGGTTCGATTTGAAGAGCCAAATCATACTGCTCGATTGCTTTGGGGTAAGCTTTCATGGCAGAAAAAATTCCACCCAGCAATGCATGAGCTTGAACATTTTTTGGATTTTTTATCACAGCAATTTCGGCTTGGTCCAAAGCTTGAGTGACCAACCCCACTTTGATGTATTCCGCAGAAAGTCGCAGCGGCACTTGCGCCGAGTTGGGATCATAAATCTGTACCATCTTAAAGGACTCGATCGCTTTTTGCGAATCACCTTGGTAGCTGTAGGCTTCGCCCATAGCAAAATGGTAGTCAGCCTGAGTTTGCATCGAAACTGGGTCTAAGCTTTGACTTTGGTCTTTGATCTCTTGAGGTGCAAATTGAACCGGAGCTTTATCCAGATCAAGCTCTGTCGTCTTAAAAAAGGTCTGCGGTTTTGGAGGGGGCGTAGCGCATCCAGCAGCCAAGATCGTGAATAACACAAAAACCAAACTGCGCATCAAGCCTCCACCCTTTTTCTATCGGCTTGAGAGAGTGAACGCTGAAGAAGCTATTGGTCTTTTTTAACAAGATTTTTTGGGATTTCGACAAAGGTCTTGAGCTGCTGTGAATGCTGGGACCAGACTTCGACTCGAACGCCCTCGGCCACTTCAAACATTTTGTACTGATACGGTAAACCCCATGGGTCTTTAGAAATGCTTCCAGCAACAGCAGCCAAGTTTCGTCGACTTGAAATCTGTGATTCGGCCAACTGAAACCCGATACTTTCAGCTTGGCTTAGGGCTTTTCGCTCGAGGCTTTTTTCGCTTTGGTGCCATGCGGGTGAAATAGCCAGAATAACCAAAGCCACAACCAGAATTGTTGATGATGCCATGTAAGTGCGCACTGTCTGATTTTGAGGTACTCTGCTGTGAGGATTGGTGGAATCGATACCCATATAGCTAGCCTTTCGGCCAATTCTTCAAAATGCTTAAGGGCTATGGTCGAGTTTTCGGATACAAATTCCGATCAAAATGGGGAATTTATGTTTAATGCAAAGTGTATAAATTACCTGTCTCATTACTTGACAACATGTTGCGGCAGGCATAATTTGCGCTCGACGTAAAGCAATATAACCTATCCCCTTGGGAGGCAGCCTCTAATGAATCCATTGGAAAACCTATCGAACTTGAAGCCCATTTTAAATAATTCATCCAATAATACTGTTAATAACTCTTTGAATTCAGGGGTTAACTCGGGTTTGAACGGTGGGTCAGGCGTAAGCTTAAACAACGGAATGATGGGCGGCAGCGTACATAACAGTAAAGTTAAGATTATTAAACGTTATCAAAATCGAAAGCTCTATGACACGCAACAAAGTTGTTACGTCACCTTGGATGACATTGCCAAAATGATCCGAGCTAACGAAGAAGTTATGGTCATCGATAACAAATCTAAAAATGACATTACCGCAGCTACTTTGACTCAGATTATTTTTGAAGCCGAGAAAAAGGCGTCTCAGTACGCGCCTTTATTTACGCTTCGTGAAATCATTCAAAATGCTAACGGCAGTATTTCAAGCTTTCTTGCGAAATTAGGTGCATTTCCTGCTGACTACATGACTAAGCAAGCTCAGTTAGCTCAGATTCAGGCCGAAAAAATGTCCAGCGATAGCCTAAAAGAAAATTTAGAACAACGAGTGGCGCACGCTGTGGCTAGGGCTTCTCAAGACACCACTTCAAAAGCAGCTGCAGAAAAAGCAAGTGCTTTGCCCGGTTTGCAAGAAGACAATACCCCTACACTTCCAACGTCAAGTAACCAACAGACCTTTTAAATTTAACTTAAATTGAAAGTCTTTATAAAAACCCCAAAGTCATTTGGGGTTTTTTATTTTAAAGATCGCCAAAACAAAAAATTAGTTTTTCCGGATTTAATTTCGACATCCATTTCAGGCATTTGCTCAGAGGTTTGTTGACCGGCGCGATCCATTCCCTGACTTTTCACTTTGTAAGTTCCTGGATCCAAATAAAATCTGTTCAAATGAATCGACTGAGGAAGCGTTGACCATTGGCGAAGATCTGCACGATCGGAAACAAACATCGCGATCCACAACAGAAGGCCCAGACCTTCATTTTTTTGTCTGACCTGGTCGGCAATAATTTCCTTTCCAACCATAGCTCCGATTTTTCGGGTCACCATCCAGCTGTAATCGGCATCAAAACTTTGAATTGATGCTTGTTGAACGTCGTAAACGTTTTGACTGATAGGCGTTTGCGCCGCTTGATTGACATAAACTTGTGAATGGCTGGTCAAACTGGTCGATGGATAAAGCTTTGGAAAACGACGATCAAATTGCGAAAAATCCCTTTCTGGTCCCCACCCTTGTAAAAAGAAAACCAGCAAGCTTCCTTTTTTTTTATTATAAAAATCGGGGTCGTCGGCAACGTCCTGAAACAGAGCTTTCCATTTTTTATATTCATCTATTCGATTGGATTTTTTTGAGACACGGATCAGGTCGGACTTTATCATGGGGTTGCTGGGATCAATTTCAAAAGCCTTGGCATAAGAAATATACGAATTATCAAAATCCTTTTCGATTTCAAAAAGAATCCCAGAAAGATAGAACGCAAAAGGATTGAGCTCGTAATCAGGACGAGCATTGACCCGAATTAAATTAATTTTGTCATTCATTCGGCGCGCTTGAACTATGGCATTGTCAGTCTCGCCCAACATCAAAAAGTTAAATGCCATCATGCAATTGATTAATATCTTTTCATAGGCTTCGCCTTTGTACTGAAGAGCTTCTTCACTGGTTACAATTGAAGCAGCAATTTTTGTGACTGAATAGTAATCTACTTTTTCGGCCAGATCGTCGGCCTTTAAAAAAAAATCATTACTTTCTTTGTAGCGCCCGGCGATTTGCAACAGGGTCGCGTATTCTAAGGTGTGAACCAATTGGTCACGATCTTCTTTTAGCGCGTTGGGCTTCATCACTTCGATGGCTTCTGAGATCTGACCCTGCTTAACCAATGACTTTGTAGCTGCGATTTCTGTTTTGTAAGTAGAGCAAGAAATTAAAAACGCAGGTACAAAAAAAAGCTTTAAGTTTTTTTTCAGAGTCCTAAGCTTCTTTTTGTATAGGCTTTGCGAATTTGTTTGTGATCTGTCCACGTGATTACACTTGTTTTAATATTGGTTAAATTCAAAGTAATTTTATAATAAATCGATTTTTCTTTTCCGGCTTCCTGCGTGATGGAATCCAAACGTCCGTTGACGATAAAGTCTGCGCCAACTTGGCCACCCGCAGTTTTTTTACTTTCCTGACTGACCACTCCAGAGCCCTGATAATTGTATTCATCGGCGATATCTTGGCGGGCTTCTTTATCGATGAACTGAACTTTTCCAGTTTTTTGCAATTCCACTCGGACCATGTCCATCACACTTTGAGTGTCGATGATCTCGGATGTTTTGTTTTGCAATTGAGTGACCATAACAAAGGGTGATGTTTTTGCGGCGTTGATTGATGGGTGGGCTAACATACTGGCAACTAGATCTTGTACCACTTTTTGCATGTCGGTTTCAGACCAGCGATCGTTTAAATTATTTTCCTTATTCACGTCGTCGTATTGGCCTTTGATAAAGGCTTTTGGACCACAAGAAGTCGCCGCTAGAGTAAAAACCAAAGCTCCCATGGAAATAACAAAAAACAATCGGTTCCTTCGAAAAAGACTGCATGAGTTCATCACTTTCCTCCGAAAATAGTTGGCTACAGACTATCTAGGGACGAAGGTCGGGTCAAAACTAAAATATCTTAGACTCTATTGCTCGCCGCTAGAATTGGGATCGAACGGAGTTGCCGATACAGGATTTATTTTTTTAACACTGATCACGATGAGATCTTCGTTAACGGTCACGTCAAAACCTGAAAGACGTGCGTTTTCAATAAATTGTCGAACGTATTCTTTTTTATATTCTTGCTGGAATTTTTTTTCGTCCAAAACTTCACGGATCTGCCCCTGGACGTTGGGGTGGGGTTGCTGAAAGTTCAGCTGTTTTTTTCTGTTTTTAAGGTCGCTGACGGAATTGACTTCGTTTTTGTCGGATTCCATTGGGGCCCCATCAAGAACTGGACTTTTCCAGTGAGCCCCTTCAGGTTTCAACCGCATTCCAACCTGGGGCGCCGATGCTTCGTTTTGGATTTGGGTCTGCATCTGATTTATTTCCATCATTTTATTGGTCATTTTTAGATGCCTGTCGACCAATTCCCGGGCGGACGAAGAATTAGAAAATTTTGGGGAAGCCCCCCCCAAAACAATTGATTTTTCTTTTTCGGACGCCATAAAAATAAAAAGCAAAGCCATCAGAAAAAGAAAAACGGGGATCATAATGGATTTCTTTTTGTTTCGCGACGCCACACTATTATATCGGAAAAAAAACATTCAAAATGAAGTCTGCACCGAAGCGTTTGGTCTAGTTTCCTTAAGTACTGGCAGCGTTACTACAAAATTGCTGCCTGGTCCCGCGCTTCTATCGTGAACTTGAATTTCACCTTGGTGTCTTACGACAATACCATAACTAATAGATAGACCTAGACCTGTTCCCTTGCCAATTTCTTTGGTCGAAAAGAACGGGTCGAAAATTTTTTCTTTTATCGAATTTGAAATTCCTGGGCCCGAGTCCTGGATCGAGATCGAAATTTTTTCGCCCTGTTGGTCTTTTGAAAAAAATGAGGAAATCCAGATTTCACCTTGACCCTGAATGGCTTGGACGGCGTTGGTAAGAATATTCATAAATACCTGATTAATTTCAGACGGCCGGCCAAAAAATAAAGGAATGTCGCCGTAGGTTTTGTGAATTTGAATCCGGTCTTTAATTTCATATTGTAGAAGTTCTAAGGAATTATCGATGGATTCGTGCAAGCTAAAAGTTTTTTCCTGGCCCTCTTCCATGCGCGAAAAATTTTTGAGCCCTTGAACGATGTCCTTGGTTCGCAAAGCCCCTTCAGAGCAAGATTGAATTAATTTGGGAATGTCGTGGGCTAAAAAATCGATATCATATTTTTTCCACAAATCGCCCATTTGCCCGGGCTGATCTGCGGCTTGATAAGAAAATTGAATCAACTGATCCAAATATTTTTTCAGCTGGTCCATATTACTATAGATATAACCGATGGGATTATTCAATTCGTGAGCCACTCCGGCCACAAGCTGTCCAAGGCTAGCCATTTTAGAGTTGTGAACCAGCTGTGCCTGCGCGGATTCAAGCTCGCGAATTTTTGACTTCAGCTCGTTGCGAGAAGCAACAACACGCTCACCCATTTGATTAAAACTTTCAGTCAGACGACCTATCTCGTGATCGCTCTTGACTGGAATTTCGGAAAAAAAGTCAGCATGAGCTATTTCTTGAGTCTTGCGGAGTAAATCCTGTAGCGGCTTCACCACGTAGTGCGAAAGTAGGGTGACTAACAGAAGTAAAATGAGCATCAGCAAAATTACGAAAGTAATAAACAGGGTATTAATTTTTTTCAAAGTTTCTTGGACGGGCGCTTTTGAAATCATCAGACCGATATAAAAGTGAGTCTGTCCCCAAGCAAGCGGCTGAATCAAAAGAAAGTATTCGTTACTTTGAAGCTTAAATTCCGTAAAAGCGTTGGACTTAAGATCGACCAAATTTTTAATATTTTTTTCTGGGAAATCAAAAAAGTCCTTTTGGGTGCTTGCGATTAAACTTCCCTCATTTGAAAGAATTAAAAAATCAAGTTTAGTTCTATTTTTTAGATCACCAAGAAGGTCACTGTTTAGAAAAATAATTTGTTCAACAAAACCCATTAAAATCCCTTGCGGACTTTTTAAAGCCGTTACCTGCACCAGAGAAATATCTTTTTGCGGCGAGCTTTCGGTCATCAGAAGTTCATTGGAACGACTTGCTTGCAGGATGAGTTCGGGCTTTAAAAAAATATCGGCATCAGGCTCCAGTAGTTTAGTTTTTTGATTGGCATTCGAAGACTTAAGACCTTGAACTAAAAGTTTTCCTTGCGGGCTGAAAAGCGAAGTTTGGTGAGATACGTCTGCTTTGATCAGTTGGTCGATGACCAGCCGGGGATTTGCAAAGAAAGATGGTTCAGCTTGCATTTTTTGAAAAGTGGACTGCAAAGCAGCTCGATTTTTAGATGATTGTTCTGTAAGAAAATTTTGGATTTCTTCTTTTCGACTTTCTAATCTTTTTAGAATTTCTCGCTGAAGTGAATCTTGGAAAGTGACCAGCGTTAGCCCCAAGAAAAATGTCAGGGGCACTACGGAGACCAGAAAAAACCAAACTATAATTGTCGACTTCAAGGAACTTTTAGATTTAACTTTCACTTTAATTTTAGTGGTCATTTTGGTATTCATTTTGGCGATCATTTTGGTTTTGATTTTCGGGTCTTTTTTCTTTGTCTTTTATTTCTAAGATGATCCTAATTATCCCTGTAGGCATCTGACGCTCGTGCTTTTCTTTTTGAATTTTTATTCCACCAAAATCTTTGGCGAATTCCAAAAGACTGGGATACTTGGTTTCAGGAATCGTAAAATGGAAATAGCTTCCGCTTGGTTTAATCCAACCCAAAGGCACATCCCCTGCTTTGCGGCCGCCTAGTTCAGAGATTTTTTCGACAAATTTTGGCGAAACAGCCTCAAGATTGGTCACCACCATTTGCCCCCGATAGAGAAAACCCTTTTTTTCTGTCGCTGTTTCAGAGTTTAGCTCGGCGACGGCCATGACCGTATCTTTATCCGGTGGCGCCCCTGCGTCTGGAATTTCTTTTTTGCTTTCGTCGTCTGGAAATTTTAAGGGCTCTTGGGCCGCTGTGGGAACTTCTGGCAAAGCTGTTTGAAGCGGGCGATTAAATTCCGACAGAACTATAAAATCTTGTTTGGACCATTTCATTTCTAGAACGCGATTCCACGGCACTAACAAACTAACAAATAGAACGCCGACAATAACGAAAAGACTTTCTAAACCTAGCTTAAGACCATCGGGCCATTCATCCCATTTTATCTTTTGAATCAACAGCCGCAAATAGCCACGTGGGCTGCGAAAGTGTTCGGCCAAATCCTCAGACACTTGCATTCGTGACAACTGATCTAAGTAAGCTTTTGCAATTTGAAGTTTTTGAAGATTGAGCTGAAGTTCGGTACTGGTGAGAAGCTCTTGTTCAAAAGCAGCTTGGCGTTGCGAATCTAGTTTCTGAGCCGAATAATCATAGGCTAAATACTGCGCAAACAAGGGCGATAACTTTCGATGGCCTTTTTTAAAAAAATGAATTTGCTCTAAACTCATTCTGGGTCCTTAATGATTTCGAACTTTTTAGGTATCAATCGAGACAAGCTTCCGATTTTTTGCAAGGCTATCGACAGGCGATAGCGAAGCGTCCCATGGGTCAGCAAAAGGCTAGTCGCTAAATCCGAATCCGATATTTTTAAAATTTGAGACCAGATCAAAAAGTGATATTCTGCCGGACTGGCAAGTTTTTGGAATTCTTTCCAAATCGAAAAATCAACCCCTTGAGGATAAATCCAGTGCGATCCCATCGGTTGAAGCGACTGATGTCTTTGCATCGTTTTGTAGCTAGCTAAAATAATTTGTTGTGTAGCCAGGACCAAACGTTGATCTGAGTTTAAATTTTTAAATCTTTTTTCTAGTTTTTGAAAACGATCACAAGCTGCAACCGAAAGTTCGTAGGTCAATAGTTCGTCTTGGGTGGCAAAAAAGAAAAAAAGAGATACTCTCTTTGCCTCTAGAGTTGTCATTAATCCACTGTCAGTTGTCGCAGCAAATCCAGTTCTTCTAGTACTTTTCCAGAACCCAAAACCACGCAAGTTAAAGGATCTTCGGCAATCGATACTGGAAGACCAGTTCTTTCTCGCAAAAGAACATCTAGATTTGCCAAAAGCCCGCCACCACCGGTTAAAACAATTCCATTATCCACAATATCTGAAGCCAATTCAGGCGGCGTTTTTTCAAGAGCAGTGCGAACAGCATCAACCACTTCTGAAAGCGGATCCATCAATGCGTCGTTGATTTGGGAAGATGTAATTTCGATTGTTTTTGGAGCGCCGGCAACTAAATCTCGGCCTTTGATTTCCATTGTTCGTTCTTCTTCAAAAGGGTATGCATTGCCAATTTGAATTTTAATATTTTCGGCCGTTCGTTCGCCGATAAGCAAATTGAACTGTCGTCGGACATAGTTGACGATGGCTTCGTCAAATTTGTCTCCGGCGACTTTTATGGATTTGCAATAAACAATTCCACCCAAAGAAATTACGGCAACACCGGTGGTGCCACCGCCCATATCTACGACCATATTTCCGCTGGGCTCGGTGATGGGAAGCCCGGCGCCGATCGCTGCGGCCATGGGTTCTTCAATCAGATACACTTCGCGAGCACCTGCTGACTGGGCGGATTCTTTCACTGCGCGCTTTTCGACTTGAGTGATTCCGTACGGAACACAAATAATAATTCGAGGCCGGATAAGACTTTTTTTATTGCCCATAGCTTTTTTGATAAAATACTCGAGCATTTTTTGGGTGACTTCGAAATCAGCAATAACCCCATCTTTAATCGGGCGAATGGCCACGATACTTCCGGGGGTGCGTCCTAACATTTCTTTGGCTTCTTTTCCAACGGCTAGAACGCGGTTTTGATTGCCGCGATAATTTTTTTGCACGGCCACCACCGAAGGTTCGTTCAAAATAATTCCCTGACCGCGAGCATAGACAAGCGTGTTTGCTGTACCTAAATCAATGGCAATGTCGTTGGAAAAATAATCAGAAATTTTATCAAAAAGGCCCATTTTTTATTTTCTCGTTTAGTGTCGGAAAGTTAACTGTCGTTGTGCGAATCAAGATAAGTCTAGGGCTGCGAAAAATAAGAGTCAATTAACCTGTTGAGATCACAAGGGATCCGTTGCTAAAGACCGACCTTGCCAGGTTTTCCACTGTTGATTCACTGCATATAGGTCAGCGCAATGAATGTTCCGTTTTCCAAGCCATTTCAGTTTCAATTCGTAATATGAATTGGGTTTTTTGCTTTTCGATTTCAGCATCCGAAAGCGACAGTTCAGCTTGAAAAATTTTGGCGACCAAATCTAGCTCTGAAAGTCCATGATCCCTTCGATTTAAAAATAAAGGAACTCGTCGAAGAAAAAAATCTTCGATGCGACTGCACATCGTGTGATGAATCGCAATTTTGACCTCTAGGCCCAGGCTAGATGGCGATTTGTAGTTTTTTGCGAAGTCAAAAATTTCGTCCCCGAAGCGTTCAAAAAGCTGATGATTTTCTGATTCGCTATAACCAGTTTCAAGACGTAGTCGATCACGTTTTTCTGCGGTCCAATCGTAGGTTTCTAAAGTCACGTGCGGATTTAAAGGCTGTTCAGATTGGCTGTCTTTAAATCTGATTTGGTCCTCGATAGGGAATTGGTGAAGCACGTGCTTGACTACATCTTCGGCAATTTTTCGGTACGTTGTGTATTTACCGCCGGCGACGAAGGTTACCCCGGTTGAATGGGTCCAAATCGTGTGTTCCCGAGAGGTTTTTCCTTCAGAAGCGGCTTCGTCCTGAACCAAGGGTCTGACGCCAGCATAGCAGCTGATAACATCCGAAAGTTGAAGGTTAGCAGTTGGAAAATAAGATTGGGCCACTTGCAAAACATAGTCGACGTCGCTTTTGTCAGCGACGACAGAATCTGGATTTTCCGAATAATCCGTGTCGGTGGTTCCAACAATAACAATTCCGTTTCGTGGAATTGCAAAAACGATTCGGGTTTCTGCGCCCATCACCAGCGCTGCCGAGATCGGCAATTTTTCTTGCGAAAAAGTGAGATGAATACCTTTGGTGGGACGAAGGACTTTTTTCCATTTTGAGGTCGAAGAATCAACCAGTTCTTGAGCAAAAATATCTGTCCATGGGCCAACGGTGCTGACCACGTGGCGCGCCTGGATGATGAATTTTTTGCCTGTCAGACCCTCCGTGATTTCAACTTTATTTATTTTATTTTCCGGATCGAAATTGCCCGCGGCGGCTTGGCAGAAATTAATAATTCGTGCGCCAGCCTTATCTGCCGATCGCAAAGTTTCGTGAACCAGGCGATCGTCGTCCATATAGGCATCAGAATAAACGTAGGAACCTAGCAGATCCTTGGAATTCAGCTGGGGCATCCGCTCCAGTGTGCCAGGCGTTCTTAAGGCCTCGTGTAATTCTGGCGCTTGGAAAAAACTTAAAGCATCGTACACCCACATTCCCAGACCCATTTTGAAAAAACTGACTCGGGATTGTTTGTAAATGGGAATTAGAAATCGTAAAGGGTGAACCAAATGTGGGGCCAGTGCAAAAAGTTTAGCGCGTTCGCTCAGAGCTTCGAAAACCAAATGAAATTCGAAATTTTCTAAATATCGAATTCCACCATGGACAAGTTTGCTTGAGCGAGAACTTGTACCTGAAGAAAAATCTGATTTCTCAACCAGAGCCACTTTCATCCCGCGCAGTGCTGCGTCCCGTGCGACTCCGGCGCCGTTGATACCGCCGCCCACAATCAGCAAATCAAAAATCTGAGAACTAGTTTGGGAGTTTAGGTTATTTAAAGTTTCAGAACGGTTGGTCGACGAAAAACTCATCCGGCCCCTTACATTTTAGAAGTGATCAATTGAAGAAAGTGCGGGCCCCAGTTTTCGGGTTTAAGATGTTTGATGGCATTTGAAACCGTACTTTGATTGGGAAGCACGACTTTTTGAAAGTGCTTTTCGCGGGCTAATTTGTAAGCCAATTCACAAAGTTGGTCCCTGGCTTGAAGTGAACTGAACTGCAGGTGTTCGACCCACAAAGTTTGGGTCATGCCTTCGAAAAAAAGCAAAGGCTGCGCCAAAAAATATCCCGAAAGTTGGCCCTCTTGTTCGCGGGCTAGAAAGCTCCAGCCCAAGGGCAAATAGTGCTCTAGAGATTCTTTTCGCCATTTGGCGTGCCAAGATTCAAAAATTTTGTCGTCTTCGGATAAACCCAATTCTGATTGTTTTTTAAGCTCGAAATCTAAAATCTCGGGGAGTTCGTGCAGCTGGATGACTTTTAAATCGAGTGACATATTTTTTAGTTAATCCTAGAAATAATAAAGTATGAAAATAATTAAGTCTCATCAACTGAAATCTCTATCGGAAATCATCGCGCAAAAAAAAAATTTGGGCCAGCGACTAGTCGCGACCTTCGACGCTGATGGTACTCTTTGGAAAACCGATATGGGCGAAGGTTTTTTTAAATTTCTCATTCGAGAAAAAAAGGTTCCCCTGCCGCTGGAACCTTGGAATCATTATCATGAATGGAAAAAACGCGATCTTCATGCCGCCTACCTTTGGTTGGCGCAAATTCTAAAAGGCGTTCCATTAGTGCAAGTCCGAGCATGGGCCCAAGAGTCTTTTAACGAAACACAGTTTTTTCCGTTTTTTCCAGAGATTCAAAATTTGCTTCAAGACCTGCGCGGCCAAGAGGTTGAAGTGTTCGTCGTTACTGCGTCGATTAAGTGGGCGGTCGAACCCGGTGCAAAAAGCCTGGGGATCCCGCCGGAAAATGTCTTGGGAGTTGAAACTGAAGTAGTCGACTGCAAAGTCACGGACCGCCAACGAGGGTTTATTACCTCTCGCGAAGGTAAAAAATTGGCTCTACAGGATCAGCTAAAGCAGGACACGCCATTCTTATGTGTTGGGAATTCAACTGGGGATTTAGAGCTTTTGCGATTTGCTAGCCAACTTCGGGTGGCCATCCAGTCCACGTCGGAAGGGGATGAATTGTTTCACCACGAACAAGGCTTGCAAGATATCGCTGAAAAAGAAAACTGGATCCGTTGGAAATTTTAGCTTTTGTTATTAGCTCTGTATAAGTTGTTGATCAACCCGTTCCATCTTTTACATTGTCTTTATTGGCAGGCTCTTGTTTGTGACTCAAATCTTCGGCCTGTTTTTCAAACAGATTTTTTCTCATGCGACTGTCGTCGGCGTTAGTGGGACAAAATCCACCGGAACATCCCAGAACGTTTGGGTTGCCCTCTGATAGATCCTCGGCCCTTGGCTCCATTTGTAATTTATCTGCTCGATTTAAGGGAGTAGCTGGAGGTGCTATCGCCAAGACCGAAAGCGAAAAGAATGTGATCATTCCACAAAAAAGCAATTTCACAGAAAGTCTCCTTTAATTGTAAAGCTCGGCGGTGGCAGGTGCGATCACTGCCAACATCGTGTTAAAAGTACTTAAAATCTGCAAACCCACCGAAGCGCTGGAGTTTTTATCAAGCTCCATATCTCCGTTGTCTTTGTATGTGACTTTCAGAGTTCCCATCCCTGGCCTGGTCAAGATCGCCGGCCTTCCGTTTTTCTCTTCGTATTTTATTTCAACTAATTTTTTCGCCTGATCTACAATCTTAGCCATTCGGCCGCGATCGTCGTATCCAAGGACAACTTTTTCACCGTCCGAGTTCCAGGCCTCGATTAAATTTCCTTTGTTGTCGTGGCGAAATTCGGTCACTTTGGTGCGAGTCACTTTTTTATTTTGACCATACGTTTCGGTTTTGACCTCTCTTACTCGCAAAGTCGTATCGTCGTATTTGTAGGTCAGCCGGCCGAACGGACCATCTTTCAAACGAATCAATCCTGTCGGAAAATAATCGTAGTCATATTTGTTATCCCCTCGAACAATCGAAATGGGGCGGCCGTTGGTTTCGTTGTATGAAACGTCAGTCACTTGTTTATTTACTTTTGAAAGGACGCGGCCCAAGTACACTTGGCCGTCAGCACGCTCTTTATACCAAAATTCATGCCGGCTTTCGTTAGTTACTTTTGTGCCACATGTTTTATTTACTGAAGTCCAGTAATGGCGTTCGGGTTCATTCTCAGAAAACTCGTAGTCATATTTTTCTAAACAGTTTTCTCGATCCTTAAAGCTCAGGACCCAGTCGTTTTTTTTATCGTAGGTAAGGACAATATTTTTTTTGTCGGGAAAAGTGGTTTTAGTCATGTTGTGGAGATCATCATATTCGTAGGAATAAATATTGCCCCACGAGTTTTTGACCCACGAGAGATCTTCTTGATTGACGTACTTATATTCGATCGCCATGCTGGCGGGGCCTTTGATTTTTTGAACTTTATTGTTTGCACCATAAGTAAATTTAAAACGTCTTCCATTGTTGTCGACCACTTCTTTTAATAAATTTTTATCGTATTCCATCTTTAAGAAATTGCCGTTCTTATCGTAAATATGAGTCAGTTTTCCTTGTTCGTTATAGCGCTGATTGCTGCCGTCTAAGAGCGAGCGGACATAAACCCCTTTGTTTAAAACGATCTTGTCGGTCTCGACATTATTGGCGTTAAAAACGGCGCCTTCTTTGATCGGTCGGGCGATTTTTAAATCTAATCCGTATTGAGTTCGTAGCTTGGTGTTGGTGACCAGTTCAGTTTTAAGACCGTTGATTAACTTGTCTGAATATTTTTTATCTTTTTTCAAGATCTCTAGGATCGTCGCGACCGAGGCTTCGATTTCTTTGCGACCCGTTTCTTTTTGAATGTACAAAAGCTGCTGGCCGGCTCCGCATTCAATCAGTCTTAAATTTCCTTCCGGAGTTCTTTCGATTTTGGTTTCTAGTTCAGAACACCAGCCGTATCCAAAATTTCCGGAATAAACTGATCTCGAGTTGTAGGTACGCTCAAATTTGGTTTGAAAAAACGCACCCGTGACTTCGTAATCGACAAAGGTGTTAGAATAGTTTCCGTTTTTCATATCGATAATCGCATTTGCAGCGGGTCCGTGGAATCCCATCGCAAATAAAATTACTGCCAAATTTTTGAGTTGAAGCATGAAAACCTCGGTTTGTTGAAATTCCGCTACACCTTAATCTTAACTATCTTTCTGATGGTAACTCCACCAATTATTAGCATCATGACCATCACGAACAGTAAAACTATACCTAGTGTGGTGGTGAACAGCGGCTTAATAAAATTGGGATCGATAAACATAAAAACAAAGATCAATAAAATCGGGACACTAGAGATAATCATTCCTTGGGTTAGACCTTGAGCGGTCATGGCCTCGATTTTTTTCTCGACCTTTTGGCGTTCGCGAATCGTCACGACGATGGTCGTGAAAGTTTCCGCTAGATTTCCCCCGGTCTCTTTCAAAATGTTAATCGCGGTCACAAACATTTGCACGTCGGCCTTAGGGATTCGAACGCCAAAATCAATCAAGGCATCTTCGACACTTCGACCCAGTCGAATTTGCGACAGCACCAAGCTAAATTCCTGACTGATGGGGTTGGGAAGGTTTTCCACAACTCTTTCCATAGACTGGGTGATCCCTAAACCGCTTTTAATTCCGTTGGCCATAATGGTAAGACCATCAACCATTTGATCCACTAATTTATTGCAGCGACTATCGTAAATGGATTTAACGTAAATCATCGGCAAAGCGCCGCCTAGCAAAGTCATCGCAACACTCAAACCTAAACCTAGCAAAACATTGGGCAACAAAACTAGAAAGACTATTGCACCCAACCCAAAACTTAAAAGCACCAAAAGAATGGTGATATTTTTTTCGCTGATATCAACAAACATCAGATCCAGCAGCCGAATAATCTCACCTTTTTGGCCCAGGGTTTTTTTCTCGAAGAATTCGGATATTTTTTTGAAGTAAAAGTAAACAATAATAAAAACGCAAAATGAAACCGCTGGGATAAAAAACCAATCTTGGGTCATAAAGTGAGGCATATATTACGTGCCCCCGGTTCCGGTTTTTTTAGTTAATTGAGGCATCAAACCTGGCGTTGGATTTTTCAGCGGACTAAGGTTAGTTTTTATTTCATTCGAAAAAATATCTCGAGGTATAAAAACACCCTTTTGCTCTAGTTTTTCGATAAAGGTAGGGATCATTCCGGTCGCCTGAAACTGACCTAAAATTTTTCGGTTTTTATCAAAGCCTGTTTCTTTAAATTTAAAAACTTCTTGCAAAGTGACGGCTTCGCCCTGCATTCCACAAACTTCGGTCACATTAATTATTTTTCTGGATCCGTCAGAAAGCCTTGAAATTTGCACGATCAAGTTAACGGCCGATGCTACTTGTTCGCGAATCACCTTCACAGGTAGATCCATTCCCGACATCATCGATAAAGTTTCTAATCTAGAAATACATTCGCGAGGAGAATTCGCATGCGTTGTGGTCATCGAACCGTCGTGACCTGTGTTCATCGCTTGCAACATATCCAAAGCGGCGCCGTCTCGACATTCTCCGACGATAATTCGATCGGGTCGCATTCGAAGCGCGTTTTTAATTAAATCTCGGATGGTCACGGCTCCGGTGCCTTCCATATTTGCGGGACGAGTTTCTAAACGCACTACGTGTTCCTGCTGCATTTGCAGCTCGGCCGCGTCCTCGACGGTAATAATTCTTTCGTTCGAGGGAATGTACGACGACAACATATTTAAAAGTGACGTTTTACCAGAGCCCGTTCCGCCCGAGATCACGATATTCAAACCGTTTTCAACGCAGATTCTTAAAAAATCAACAATCGGCCGGGTGATGGATCCGTACTCGATATATTTTTCTGCGGAAATTCCGCCTTTTTTAAATTTTCGAATCGTGACCGATGGTCCATCGATCGCCAAAGGTTCTATCACCGCGTTTACCCGCGAGCCATCCTTCAAGCGTGCATCAACGTAGGGGGTTTTTTCATCGATTCGACGACCCAGCGGGGTCACGATTCGCTCGATCACATTTCGAAGATGCATATTTGAAGTGAACGTCACCGGACTTAACTGCACTTTTCCATTTTTTTCGACAAAGATTTTTCGATGCCCGTTGACCATAATTTCGGTGACGGCAGGATCAGCTAAAAGATCTTCAAGCGGTCCCAGACCCAGGGCCTCTTGTAAAACCTGATTGATCGCTTTGGATCGTTCGTCGCGATTCATACCCGGAGATTCACGATCAATAATTTGGGTAATCGTTTGCAAAGTTTTTTGTCGAAGCGCCTCTTCTTTGGATTTATCTCCTTGAGTGTCGGTAATCCCTTTTTTAAGATCCATGGCTTTGATCAGTTCGGTGTGCACTTTAATTTTAAGTACCGTAAAAACATCCATCCCGTCGTTGGAAGACGTGGCACCGGAACTATTTTCAGTTTTTGTCGTCGTTTGCAATCGCTGCTGAGGGCTTTGCGCAGCCTTTTGCGACAAGGCTTTTGTTCTTTGAAGTATTCCGCCGGTTAATTTTCTAACGACGTCGTGATGGGCCGAAGCAATCGCAGTTTTATTTTGAGTCAGCACAAACGGAGACGATTTTTGAAGCGCATGAGAAGTCGTGATGTCATCTTGGGGAATCAATCCCAAAATTGGAATTCGCAATGACTGCGCCAAAAGCTGCGGCGAAACCCCGCCATTCTGCGCCCGATTCAAAATCAACTGAAACATCTCTAGAGGAAAAGTCGCCGTCAGCAGATCCGAGATCAAACGTTGCGTTTGATTGATCACCAAAACTTCGGGCAAGGTAACAATCAGCCCCACCGATGCATCCTGCAGAAGTGCCATTTGAAAAGCCTGCAGATCATTTCCAATATCGGCCACGATGTACTTGTATTGCTTACTTAAAAATTCTAATTGCTTAAAAAATAAATCAGAATTGATCTTAAAACTTTCCTCAGGGCCTTTGACCGCGCCAATGTAGTGAATCCCCGAGGGATGCACCGTCACCAATTGCGGCAGTGTTTGCGGCGACAGTGATCCTTGAAACAGGGCCACTTCGTTCAGCGTTTTTAGCGGGCGAAGACCTATAATAATATTTTGATCGCCGCAAGATTTTTGGTCGGCATCCAAAAGTAAAACTGGAGTTCTTAGTTCCAATGTTAAAGCCGCGGCTAAGTTAGCTGCAAAAACGCTTTTGCCTACGCCGCCTTTTCCGCCCAACACACAAATTAAATGGCATCCTGAATGGATCATTTTTTAAACACTCCTACTTTTTCTTTTCGGAAATTTTAGGGAAATAGACAAGACCAGCTAGTGCTCGACAGACTAGTCTTTTAGACGGAATTTCTTTTTGATTTTGTCTGATCCAGCCGAAGCAGACGATTTAATGATTGGAGTGACAAAAACAACGAACTGGCTTTGCCCGTTTGAAAAATCTTTCGAGGCATACAAACTTAAAATCGGATTCGCGTCGACACCCTTGGGCAATTTATTGTAGCCCGTTACCGACCTATTTGTGATCAATCCCCCGATTGCCGCGCTGTTATTATTTCTAACAACTATACCTGTGTTGATTTTATTTTTGCTGGTCAAAGGTCCGGCATCGGTTTGCCCCACCAAAGCGCTCAGTTCAAAATCCATATCTAAGCTGATGGAATCGGAACGCTCTCCCAACACCACCGGAGTAATACTGACCGCCATTCCCACTTCTTTAAAACTGGTCGTTGGAATTCCTTTTTCAGAAGCCGTTTGGTACGGAACCTCCTGCACTGAATTCAGCAATGCTTTCCGTCCGTCTTGAACAGTGACGGTGGTGCTTTGCAGGACCCGTGCATGCCCATGCTGTTTGGCCCAGTTTAATTTTGGAATTAGATTTGTAATCGTTCCGGTCAATTGAGTAATTGCCCCCGCGTCGCCTCGGCCACCGGTCGAAAATTGGATTCCAGAGTCTTCTTTTAACGAGGGCATAAACTGAAAACGAAAACCTTTGCTGTAATCTTTTTGAAGTTCGACATAATGAACGACCAATTGAATAATTTTTCCAGGGGGTGGTGGCGCTGACGCTTTGACCGTAATTAAATTAATAATTCCGTCGTTGGCGGGCCTGGGTTTTCGGACCACTTGATCCTGCTCGGCCTTGTCTAAGATAACCGATGGCACAAATGTTTTGGCGATAATTTCCGCGCGGGCTTTTTCGTCTTCAGAACCGGCCACACCTTGAAGGATGAACTTATCGTTGACGGCGCGAACTTCGATTTCGGGATTGTTAATATCACGAGAAATAAATTCAGCGATTTTTTTCTGAGCCAACGGGGACAGGGTCACCAGCGAATCAGCTTGTTGATCACCAAATTGTTTTACCACGTTATAAATGCGGTTCATGTCTCGGGGAAGTAAAATTTGCCCGTCGACGACAACCTTGTTGTTGATAATTTTAAAATTAATGCCTTCGATATCTCCAAGAAGCATCTGCATTTCTTTTAAAACGTTGGTTAGTTTATTTTCTCTGACCGTCAAACTGTACTCTTGAATTAATTTGCCCGAAGCATCGTGAATCGTAAAAGTTTTTTCACCTAGCTTGGTGGGTTTGAATCGAATAACGCCTTGATCACGTAAATATTGCGCGCCCGTGATTTCGCTAAAAGTTCCCTTGAAGGTCACTCCTTGAGGAAGTTTTCCGACGGTCTCATCAGATTGAACTCCTAAACTAAAGGTACGAAATTTTATCGCTTTTGGGGAAAGCTTAGGCGCGCCTTCGTCTTCGGATTGCGCAAAAACAAAGGCGAATGAAGCGCTGATAGCCAAGGGTATAATCGCCCGTAGGATTAAATGAAGTGGAGATAATTTTAACTTCATAAATTCCCCATTAGTTATTTCGATACCGTTCAGGCGCACGACCCGGAGCTTTTGGTTGAGGGCGTGAAACTGCCGCAGGTACAGAAGCAGGCGGCGAACTGATCAAACTGGGAAGATCGGGACTAAGTAAAGGTTTTCCGGCAATAGAATCCGACGTAGCAGCCGGAAGCCTTGGTGGAATCTGTCGGTCATTGGGATTTCGCAAAGTTAGAAAAATATTCCCCGGTGAAGTCGCCATTAAATAAATTAAATCTTGCGCTTCTTTGGGCGTAGCTTCGATCGTCACCGTGTTGTACTTGGTGTCCCCAGTCAGCGGAAACATATTCATATTTTTGCCGCTTGCATCCAGTTCAAAAACGCGCGGCAAATTGTTCATCACTTGCATTCCAGTCGCCAAGATCACCACATCTTGCATGATGATCGAAACCTCGCGTTTTTGATTGACGCCCTTTCCTGAATCGATCGCGGCTGTAATATCAACGCGATCCCCAGGCCGAATCAATTTAGAAACCCCGCGAGATTCATCGATAGGTAAAGCTAAAGCTCTTTTGGTGGGTGCTACCTGCAAAGAAATTCCCGTCGAGGGCCCAGCCTGCAAAAGTTTTTGCTGAGTGATCTGCTGACCTTTTTTGATAACGATCGCTGCGACTTGTCCTTCAACGACGTCAGGATCTTTTAAACCTTCGGGCTCGACAAAATCGGCTGGCTTTTGAATCACTTCAATCATGGTGCTGTCGATCGTTTGCATTTCTGAAATATCGACGCGAGCGACAACTACATTGGCCATCTTGCCGTAAAGTCCGTCGTATTCTTTTTTCTTTTCTTGCGAATAACTATATAAAAGAAACGCCGCGAATAATCCCGCTGCTAGTGAAATATAAAATGTTCTGGTCTCATTGGAATTCATTTTTTTAGTTACCCTTTAATTCCCTTTGTTCCATTTGGGCGGACTACAGGTTGCGTTCATGCAAATCCCGTAAAGACTTTTCACCCAAACGGGATCTACGCCGGCGCGATCTTGCCCAAACGTGTTCGAAACTTTTCCCTGATCCGCCAACCTTCGCACTTGGTTATTGTGCTCTTGTTCCGTTCCCAATGGATCGGCAGGTCCTTGTTTTTCTGTAAATTTAATCGACCGTGCTGTGGCGATCCAGCCGTACTCCCTGGAACGACTTTCGGCCACGACTCCATGAAACCGATAGCCGGTTTTGTTGTAGTAACCATCTTTGATTTGCTCTAAATCTGGATTTTCGTCCCGGATGTAGTTCAAGTTCGTTCGGTTTCGGAACGATTCAAAAGCGTAATTTCTGGCGGCAATTGAATTTAAAATCCCAGAATGAATCACTCCGAAAAAACCCAGGCTAAAGTTCAGGATCAAAATAAAAACAACTAGGATTGGAATCAGTTCCAATGTCGAAACGCCTCGTTGGTTTAGGATTGGTTTCAACATCCGTTATCCTCGATCGCGATATACTTTTCTGGAACGTAGTAGGGAGCTTTAGCCGCTGGCAGTTGCGCCATTTGCTCACGTCTTTTTTCATACCAATCCAGGCATTCTTTTTGGCTTGGTTCGCGAATTAATATCGCGTTGATTCTAGTTTTGAAACCGTCTTCACCTTCGGGATCCGTAGCCCCTAAAAAGGCGACATTGTTATTCAAGAGTTTGGCTTGAAAAATGGTCGATACACCCATGAAAACCCTGCGCTTGTCATCACCACCAGCTAAATCATTGGAAAAGTCTTGCGGGCCCGATCTTATGTCTAATGATTGAGGATTGCTGACCGAGAACCAACCTCCATTGACCAGCGATGACAGTGGCGAATTATTTCCAGAGGTCAGCTGCTTGTACTTTGAACGCGCGGCTTGAACTTGATCGTTCATTGTAAGATTTCCGGCAAGGTGAGCCCTAGCAGAAGAAAAAGTAATATATTGGACCATCTCGACAACGGACAAAGTAAAAGTCATCGAAAACAAAACGACAAAAATGCCCAGGGCAATAATAAATGCAAAAAGAAAATCAATCGTGATCTGACCCCTGGAATTTTTGATTCCAAAAGGCCTTGGCTGGGGCAAAACCTGTTTGGACCATTTAGTTTCCATCGACGACCTCAAATGAGGGGTCCAGGGTCAAAACTCGACTTGTGGTAGATGGGTGAAGTCCCCCTTTTTTGACTTCGATCCCGCACGGATCCCATACACCACACTCGATCATTCCCTGTAATCTGGCCCATGGTTGAACGGTAATTTTTTGTAGGAATTCAATTTTTTTGAGTTGCGTGACAACTGTGTAGCTAAGGCCAATAAAAATTAGAGAAAGCAAAACGGCTTCGACTAAAAGTTGTCCCCGGTGATTTTTGAGGATTAATTTTCTTCCCATTTTAGTCCTCGTCCATTTGAGGCAAATCCATCCCCGGTCATTAAATGTTTTTCGACTCTGGCACCAAGCTTGGGTCCCGCGCGGTCGAAAGCCCCTTGTGGGCCAGAGATCACAGAGCCTATGACGATCAAAAAAAACGCTGTGATCAGCAAAATATATTCGACCGTCATCGAAAACCTTTCAGATCAAATTTGTTACTGCTTGAAAGTATCTAAGTTTTCACCGATTCGCTCCATCAAACCATTTATTTTTTTTTCGATCGGATTGCGAAATGCCATAAGCAAGCCTATAACTATCACAAGCAACAAAACGTACTCGGCAGTCCCTTGACCTTTTTCATTCAATTTTTTGAATTTAAAAAATTCTTTTATTTTTTTCATATGGAAGTCCTCCAAAAAATTTATCGGATTTGCCACAAAAATTCATAAGCCAAAAGCCTGCGCTTGAGGGTCTAGTTTATCCTAAAATAAGCCACGGACCTTAATTTTAAGTTTCCCCTGTCCCGGTTTGAGACAAAACCCTTTGGTCTGGGGTTTGCAGTTATGACTTGGTATGAGACTTTTTATTCTGTTGATGATTCTATTTATGCTTGGTGGTTTGACGACCGCCCTAGAGAGCTTTTCAGATCGTTATAAATGCGTGGTCACCTATCAGGGCAAGGACCTGAAAAAGGACCCGAAAAATCAGGTGTCTCAAATTCAGACAACTGTCTACCTAAACTACAATTCCAGCGGTTATGACACTGAACATGATGCTTTGGACGTGAAGTTAGAACAACAAGCTGAAGGCGCTCTTTTGGAAAACAAGAAAATTTCGCTGGTCACATTCCAGGAGTGTTTGCGTTCGGGGCATGACTGTTATCTTGAAGGATTCACGCGAAGTCTTTTTCCGCCAAGTACCACCAGAATTACCTTGCGCGGTTTTCAACGGGGATCAAAGCCAGACACACGCAGTATTTCTTTTCGCAACTTGGACCCAAGTCAAATTGCTTCAGGAAATGGAAATTGCTGGCCTGAACAAAGCCCCGAACTTCGATCAGCTGACAAAGACGTTAACTAAAAAAAAGACGACGACCGTGCACACGACGAGGATCAAAAAAGATCTTGGAAACATAAACCATCCTAGTTTTTTAAAAAATAAATATCTGGGTAATTTCGACCTAGTTCTTCAAAGTCCATTCCATAGCCAACGACAAACCGGTCGTCGATGGTTTGGCCCACATAGTCGGCACGGATAGGAATTTCTCGCCGAGCAGGTTTATCCAGCAAAGTGACTATTTTCAGACTTGCGGGTCGTGCGGTTAAAATTCGGTCTCGCAAAAACTGCAAGGTCCTTGCGTTGTCGATAATTTCTTCCACCAAAATCACATTTTTGTTTTCAACACTGACGCTGATATCTTTGATAATTTGAATCGATCCGCCTCGACCTATGGACTTTAAGTAAACAAAATCCACTTGTTGGGGAATAGTAATTTCGCGCAATAGATCGGCGCAAAAGTGAATTGAACCTCGCAAAGGGCAAATAAATAAAACTTCTTGCCCTTCGTAGTCGCTATCGATTTTTTTCGCTAAACCTTTAACAATTTTTTTGATTTCGTCTCGTGTTAAAAAAGGCAACAAGTCATCTTTCAGAGATTTTTTCATGGATTTACCTCGGCATTTAAATCGGAATTTAGCATTGTAATTCCCGCAGTCTGCGCCATTTTTAAATATTTGTGAGCTTCCGGGTGATCGGGATCGCGAAGAAGGACGTTTTCCCACTGCTCGGTGGCTTCGGCCAATTGATTCTGATTGTAGTACAAAAGCCCCAACTTAATCCGAGCGGGTGCGTATTGGGGATATTCTTTGATCAGATTTTTCAACTGCGCTTGAGCTTTAGTGGCCTCGTTTAAACTTAAAAAACAATCAGCGATTCGAATCGAGATTTCCACTTTACGAGTTGAAAGCTTCTGCGCTTTAAAAAACTGCTCCAAAGCTTCTGCGAATCGCTGAAGTTGAACATACAGGTCGGCCAGTTCCTCGTGCTTCTGCGCCAATTTTTCTTCCAGGTAGGGGTCGGGCGAATTTTTCTTTCGATCCAAAACCTGTTTGGCGTCTTCGAAAATTTTTTTGCCCTCTTCGTACCGGCCCAAATCATTTAGGATAATCGACAAACCAACGCTGGCATCCGTGTAAGTAGGATCAATTTCAAGCGCGCGCTTAAAAGTCCGAATGGCTTTGTTGAATTGCCCCTTATCGTAATAGATCGTTGCCAACATTTGATAAATTTCCGGGTTGCGATTGTTCTGCAAAATCAGTTGCTGCAACAAAGGTTCGACAACTTTGTAATTGCCCTTTATAAAATTTTGTTTGGCTTCGGCGATTACCTCGGTACTGATTTCAGCTTTAAATTCGCTGTTGAAATCGTACTTCACGGAGAAATACCTTTTTGAAGATCCGAAATTAGTCTTGATTGTGGAAATCGATTTTTTAGTTGTGATAAAAAATCTTTGGCTTTGTCTGAATTACCAATTTTAGAGGCCGAAATTCCTGCGTTTGAAAGAATTCGCTCTTGATCTTCTAGACTTGGATACTTGGATAAAAAGTCTTCGTACCGGCCCAAAGCGCTCTCGAATTGCTTTTTCTTAAAATAAAAATCTGCGATGTACAGTTCTTTTTGGGCCAGCATCAACACCGATTTTTGTTTTTTCTCGGTGGCTTCTTTCACGTGGACTGATTGCGGATAACCTTCGATGACCTCCTGAAAAGAAGACACCGCGTTGTTCGCTAAAATAATATCTCGATCAACTGTCGACGGCAGCTGTTCAAAATAACTTAATCCGATTTTAAAAATAACGTAGTCTATCTGAGAATTTTTGGGGTGCAGGTCGCGAAAACTTTGATAGGAAATCTGAGCCTCGGCAAAAGATTCTTGTTTGAAATAAGTATCAGCGATCGCCAATTCGGCCAAAACGGCAAAGCGACTGTAGGGAAATTTATTTTTAACTTCTTGGAATCTTTTAATGGCCTCATCGAAGCGCTCTTTTTTCACAAATTCTTCGGCGTAATTATAAGCTTTCTCGGGGTCGTCAAAATTTTTTTCATTTGAAGAACAAGCGCACAGCAAAAGAAGCATCAACCCGGACAAAAAATAATTAAAAATTTTCATTGAATCCTCAAAGAAGCAGAATAGTGTTTCGCTGCTGAAAAAGTCAACAGCACGAACTCTAGGCGTTGTTTCTAAATTCAGTCAAGTGACCGTAAATCGAGTTGAAAGACACTTTCAAAGTACTCATCAGTGGGATGCAAATAATCATCCCTAAGATTCCCATAAATTGGGCTCCGACCAGGATCGAGACAATGACCGTCACGGGGTGAAGATTTACGATTTTTGCCACCAAGAACGGGACTAAAATTACCGTATCGATCAGCTGCCCCATCCCATAGATGACAAATAACCAAAAGTACGGCGCACCCAGTTCGGGGTTGGAAAGCGCCAATGCAAACGCGGGCAAAGCGCCGATGACCGGGCCAATATAGGGAATCACATTTAAAATTCCGGCCAAAACAGCTAGCAGCAAAGCATACGGAAATCCCAAAACTCCTAGCCCCACCCATGTTACCAAACTGATGATGACGGTTTCAATAAGCCTAGCCCGAATAAATCCACCGATTTGCGAGCTAATTTGGTAATTCAGATTCAAAAACAATTCAAAAAGATGATTGGGCGCAAACTGCAAAATCAAACGTACTAAAACTCGGCCTTCCAGCAACATAAAGAAAGCAAAAAGTGGCACTAAAAATAAAATAGTTAACGACTGAGACAAAATTTCTGGCAATCCTGCCATCGCCGATCCAAGCCAATTCAGCAAATAATCCTGCAGCGGAACCTGAAATAAGTCTTTCGGCAAAAACTTAAAATCACTGGCTAATTTTGTCTGCCATTGACCGGTAAAATCTTGGAAGGTTTTTAGATAAGCTGGAATTTTCTCTTGAAGCGATGTCGCTTGATCGAAAAGACTAGGAGAAAAATAAACAACTAAAATTGCAAAAAATGCTGTCATCCCTAGGAACGGAATCAAGGTCGCGTTCAATCGGCTTAGGCCTCGACGCTCGAAGAAATTGACGGCCGGAGAAAGGAGAAAAAAGGTCACCAACGAAAGTAAAAACATGATGAACAAATTATGAACTAAGCTTAGCAGTAGAACGATTCCAAGCAAGATCAGCGCAAAGAAAAAAGTTTGAATGCGCTTTTGCTTTTGCAGCGATAGCGCCAACAAGGACTTCATGCCTTTAGCTCTTTTTCTTGAAGCTTTTTTCTCATTACAGTGATTTTACTAGTGGTCTCTTTAAGTCTTTGCCCAAGAACTTCAGACAGTCGAAATAAAATTTTTACTCCTGATCTAGCGTTTCGTTCGGTCACTTCGATAAGATCAGGTTTAAAAAAACCAATCAGCGAACATTCGTCCTGGCAAAGCGCCGTGGCACTTCTTCTAGAGTTGACTTCGACCAATGCTAAATCACCCAAAAAATCATTTTCTTTTAGTTGAGTCACCAATTGCGATTTCACCTCACCCGATTGCGGATTGAGTTCTTCGACATAAATATTAACGGTACCCTTGGCGATGATGTACATACCAACGCCCAGATCCCCTTGCTTGAAGACAACCTCGCCAGGCTGATATGTTCTTAGGTGTACAATTTTTTCTAACCAAGTCAGTTCTGCGGGATTAAGGTCCTGAAATAAAATATTTTCTTTTAATTTGTCGATCACAGTTCTTTGCAATTTTGTTTTTTTTAAAATCGGGTTCCATAAAAAATCGATCAAAGTGTTGCTCCTTAATAAATAAAAATGGTGTCTTTCAAAATCCATCCCGACGGACCGCCGGGGTAAGTCACCAAATAAAAATTGTTCTCTTGCCGTTCAACGATAAGCTCTAGCCCCTGAGACAATTCAAACAGTGCCGGAGAGTTTTCCTGCGCTGCTGACAGCGCTGAACCTTTTTCTGGCAAGTAGGTGGCCCGAAGCACTTGCTGATCCATCACTTTAAGGGTCAGAGTGCCCACGCAAAAAAGAAAAACAACCGTAAGAAACCCCAACCATACTGGAAACCCAAGTGGTTCTTGTTCCTGGGCTGAACGACGACGATTTTCTGCTAGGTAGGAAATCAAAAACCAACCCCAAGCAAAAATAACAAAAAGAGTTAACGTCACAAGAGTTAAAAAATCTAAATGCCTTAGAAAAGTCTGATGAAGGTTTTCAAACCAATAGACTTGATGTGGAATTTCTTTAACAGGCATCTGATCCCAAATAAATTTATACGCCGAGTTTGCCACCGGAAATTGCGGATGATCCATCAAAACTTGGCGTAACAGACCTAGGGCCATGCCCTTTTGTCCTAGTTGAAATAAAGTCATCGCTAAATTAACGGTTGCCTGCGGACTACCGGGTTGGGTCTTAAGAAATTCCTGAAATTGCTCTTGGGCTTGCGGATATTGCTGCTTTTGATAAGCTTTGATCCCCTCGGCGAAGGAATCAGTACCCACCACGATTGATTTCCCCGCCGCGCCCTGCGCAAAACAGAAGGATGCAAACAAACCCGTTAGTCCTGCTACGGCCAGGATGAAGGTTTGGCGGAAAAAACTTGAGAATTGTTCGTCTGGCTGCATGTCAGAAATTGTAAAGAAGACTGGCGTAACTTGTCATCATTAAATCAGACCAGTAGAATGAAAGCAGTTTATTCCCCACTAAACTTCGAGGTTTATCATGAAATTAGCCGGCCATCGCATCAACTCTTCTGTTGAAATTCAAACACTGCTGACCCAGCTGGTTGAAAAAGTCACCGCAGAAAATCAAACGGTCGAAACGATTCGCGCAGCTGATCCTTCGTGGGCTGAACAAGGAAAAAAATGGATCGACCAAGCCGCCTTGGTCCGAGGCCGCCCCTTGCAATACAACTACGTCGGATCAGGTGGAGGTCGCGGTTGTTATGTCGAACTTGAAGATGGCAGTGTGAAATTAGATTTAATCAACGGCATCGGCGTTCATCTGATGGGGCATTCGCATCCCCGCTTGATGAAAGCGGCCATTCAGGGCGCCCTTAGCGACGTGGTCAACCAAGGCAATCTTCAACCCAACCACCAGTACGTTAGTTTTTTAAAAAAAATCACTGAAATTGCAGGACGGAAATCAAAGTTAAAGTACGGATGGCTTTCCACCTGCGGCACAATGGCTAACGAAAACGCTTTAAAAATTGCTAGGCAAAAAATATCTCCGGCACGGTATGTTTTATCTTTCAAAAACGCATTTGCCGGACGCTCTACGATGATGGCCGAACTGACGGACAATCCTGCCTACAAAGTTGGTCTTCCAGAATATCATGAAATTTTAAGAATTCCATTTTACGACAAAAAAGATCCGCGAAGCATCGAAACATCATTGAATGTGATGAAAGCCCACGTTGAAAAACACCCCCAAGATATTGCCGTTTTTTCTTTCGAACCCATGCTTGGAGAAGGTGGCTATCGACCAGCGCCGCGGGAATTTTTTCTGCCACTTTTAGATTTTTGTAAAAGCCAAGGAATTGTCGTGTGGGCGGATGAGGTTCAAACTTTTGCTCGAACCGGAGAGTTTTTTGCTTTTGAAACTTTAGGAATCGAAAACTACATCGACATTTGTACTATTGCTAAAACCGCGCAAGTGGGGGTCACGCTGTATACTGAAGACATGAATCCAAAACCAGGCCTGATCGCGGGCACATTTTCTGGGGCCACTGCCGCCCTTACTGCGGGTCATGAAATTTTGACCATGCTGGACGAGGGTTTTATGGGTGCGCAGGGAAAAATTTTGCAAATTCACCGAAAGTTTATTTCGATGCTTCAACGGCTTCAAGAAACCACCTGCCGAGGAAAAATTCAGGACGCCGAGGGCATGGGTCTGATGATCGCGTTCACTCCGTTTGAAGGTAAAAAAGAACAGGTGGATCTTTTGTTAAAAAAATTCTTTGATAAAGGTCTGATCGCATTTAGTTGCGGAAAAGATCCGGTAAGAATTCGATTTTTAGTTCCTGCTATCATTCAAGACAAAGACATCGAAGTGGCTGGAAAAATCATTGAAGGCTGCCTGATCGAGGGGGTTTAAGTTTTGGATTTTATCCAACGCTGCCGTAAAATAATTGCCATTGAATCCACCCCATCGACAGGAAATTGGCAGCTGAGTCAATGGTTTGGGGAATATGCTGGGCAGTTGGGTTTGCAAGTGGAAATTCAATCTGAAGAAAACTTAAATCCAAAGCAAGCCAATGTAATTGCTCGACCGACGATCCAAGACTCATTGAAAAATCTTCCGGAGATTTTATTTCAAACGCATTTAGATACTTCCGAACCCGGTCCCTTTAATTTATGGACCAAGACCAGTTTGAACCCGTTTGATGCGCACATCGAAGATCAAAAAATTTTTGGCTTAGGGGCTGCCAACTGCAAACTAGATTTTTTATGCAAACTGGAAGCCTTTAAACTTCTTAAAGATCGACTGAAAGACCCACAGTGGAAAGTGCCGCCAGTTTTTGTGGGAACCTTCGGAGAAGAAACCGGGATGACCGGAGCCCTTAAGTTAATTCGAAAAAATCGCGTTCGACCCGCGCGGGCGTTTATCGGAGAACCAACTGGTTTGGAACTAGTCGTCGCTGCAAAAGGCCTCGCCGTGGTCGAAATTCAAATCCCTTTTGAGCCTTCTGAAATTCGCTATCGCTCCGAACACAACCTTATTGAAAACGCCAGCACACAGTCCAAAATGTTTTCTGGGAAAGCCGCGCATTCTTCAAATCCTCAGAAGGGCGAAAGCGCGATAAAAAAAGTTTTCGAGTATTTGCAAAAACTTCCCACCGACATCACCATTATGAATGTCGAGGGGGGGGTCAGTTTTAATTCTGTTCCCGCGCAAGCTTTTCTGGAATTTGATTTGGGTTCGCAAGCAAAAATGCCAATGTCGACCAAGTTGCAAAGCATTTACCAATCCCTGAACGACCTTAACAGCGAATTTATTCACTACGAAGACCGAGACTTTAGTCCAGCTTACCCAACGCTTAATATCGGCGTGATTCGCACGGGCGAAGATTCCATTTGGCTTTCCGGATGTTGTCGGGTGCTTCCAAAATTGGATGAACAACAAACTTACGAGCGCTGGATGTCTTTTTTAAGAACAGAATGTGAAAAAGTTTCCGCGCATTTTAGAATTCGCGATTATAAAAGGCCCTTTATTACAAATAAGAATTCAGAATTTATTGTGCAATCTCAAGAAATTTTATCAGAGCTTGGTCTTTCCCCAGATTTAAAAACTCAGCCGTCTTCAAATGAAGCTTCGTTGTTTTCAAGATTAGGAATGGACGTCGTATGCTTTGGTCCTGGGCTTCGCGAAGGAAACGTGCAAACATCGGAAGAACACGTCGAAATCCGCCAATTGGAAAGCGCCATTTTATTCTATCAAAAAGCATTGGAGAAATTCTGCTTATGAGTTTTCTGGTCAGGCCCGTTCGCCACGAAGATGTGCCTCAGCTAGTCAGTTTGGCACGCCAATTTTCATTATTGAACCTTCCTGGCGACCGGCAAGTTTTATCGCAGAAAACAGAAAAAAGTCTTCAGTCCTTTGCCGGCAAATTAACCCGAACAGAGTCTGAGTATTTATTTGTTTTAGAAGATATCGAACAAAATTTGGTGGTTGGAAGCGGCTTGATTATGGCCAAGCATGGCAGCGAGCATACTCCACACAACTATTTTAAAGTTTTAAAAAAAAATCACTACAGCGAAGACCTTGGCATTGGATTTATTCATCAAACTCTGCGATTTCAGATGGACACGGACGGCCCTACGGAAATTGGGGGTTTGATTGTCGATAAACTTTATCGGCGACGGCCCGAAAAACTGGGCAAACAAATGAGCCTTAGTCGATTTATGTATATTGGTCTTAATCAAGAAAAATTCGAAGACCGCGTTTTGTGCGAACTGACTCCACCGCTGACAGAAGACGGCCGCAGCGAATTTTGGGAATCCCTGGGCCGAAGATTTACCGGCTTGCCTTATCAGGAAGCCGATCTGCTAAGTCAAACTCACAAAGAATTTATTCGATCGCTCTTCCCCGAAGAAGATATTTATTTATGTTTAATGGACGCCAAAGCCCGTTCAGTTATGGGTCGCGTCGGCGAGAGCACAAAGCCCGCTCAGCATTTGCTTGAAAGCATTGGCTTTCATTACATCGAGGAGGTCGACCCCTTCGATGGAGGTCCCCATTATGCTGCTGCGACAAAAGATATTTTACCGATCCAAAACGGGCAGCGCTTACAACTAGCAGATTTTGCGGATTCTTCATTTAAACTGCAAGGCCTTTTATGCTCTACCCGCGAAGACTTCAAATGCACATTGGTAGCTTATGATCAGCGCCAAGATCAAATTGCGATTTCTAATAAAAGTCGACAAACACTTGATCTAGATTTGGGAGAAGACGTTTTCTTGTCACCGTTTTTTTATCCCAAAAAAGGAAAGGAACAAACATGAGCGCTGAAACAAAAATTGAATTCTTAGGTGATTTTTTTCAAGGCCAGTTTCAAAAACCAAAAAATCCGGATGGACAATTCAAAGACATCAGCCCTTCTGATCTTAAGGATCAAATTACGGAGGTTTTTTATTCTTTGAACCATATTGATATGTCCGTCGAATCCGCGGAGAAAGCTTTTTTGCCGTGGGCACGACTGACGATCGATGAACGTAAAAATTATTTATTGAAATTGAAAAAAAATTTCGAATCCCACAAACAAGAAATGGGAGAAGCCATTGCTCGCGATACCGGCAAGCCCTTGTGGGAATCTCTGCAAGAGGCCGGAAATCTGGCAAATAAAATCGATATCACAATTAATTTCTCTTCTTTATTGATTAACGAAGAAGTCATCACCGCAGCAATACCCCAAGTCGACGGCGTCATAAGATATAAACCCCGAGGAGTTATGGCGGTTCTGGGGCCATTTAATTTTCCTGCACATTTACCCAATGGCCATATAATCCCAGCTCTTTTAGCTGGTAACACCGTCGTCTTTAAACCTTCCGAACAAACTCCAGCGGTCGGGCAACTGTACGCACAGATTTTTCAGAAAACTGAATTCCCAGCGGGCGTTTTTAATATGGTTCAAGGGTTGGGAGAATCCGGCCGACGTTTGGCCTTGCACGAAAAGGTCGACGGCGTCCTTTTCACCGGATCCTATGAAGTGGGTTTAAAAATTAAACAAGAAACGATTAATCATTATTGGAAAATTTTAGCTCTTGAAATGGGCGGAAAAAACGCCACCGTCATTTGGGATGACGTCGACATGAAAAAGGTTGTTTATGAATCCTTGGTCGGAGCTTTCATGAGCTCGGGACAAAGATGCGCGTGCACCAGTCGAATTATCGTTCACGATAAGATTGCTGATGAATTTACCGAAAAATTTTATCAAGCCGCCAAGAGAATAAAAATCGGTCATTGGTCCGAAGATGTTTTTATGGGCGCGCTGATCAATGAATCCGCAGTTGAAAAATATTTGCGTTTCCAAGAAATCGCTAACCGAGAAAACTGTGAAAGCTTAATGCGCGGAAAAGTTTTGGAACTTAAACACAAAGGTCATTACGTCACTCCAAGTATCCACTTGGTCAAAGACTACAATCCCAAGTCGGTCTACCAAAAAAGCGAAATATTTGGACCCAACGTTGCTATCTATCGCTCCAGCGATTTTGACAAAGCACTGCAAATCGTCAACGGCAGCGGTTATGGTTTAGTGATGGCCTTGTTTACGCAGCAGAAAGATTTATACCAGCGCGCACTTTTAGAGGCCAAAGTGGGTCTTTTGAACTGGAATCGAACAACCAACGGGGCAAGTTCACGGCTTCCCTTTGGCGGCATGGGAAAGTCTGGCAATGATCGACCCTCGGCGCACTTTGCGATTCAGTATTGCACAGTGCCTGTTGCAAGCCTTGAGGACCCGACCGGATACGACGCCGCAAAAGCACTTCCCGGAATGAATTTAGATTTCTAAGAAAGGAGATCTTGAGCAATGAAAAAATTTATTTTTCTTGCGGGTGTTTTTTTGCTTTTGCTAGCGGCAAGCTTTTTAGGATTTCAAAGATTTTTAAGCTGTCCTGAAAGTTTTCAAAACGCTCATTTTCCCTTTGTTTTTGAAATTGTTCCGGGGCAGACCTTGCCACAGATAACTTCCCGCCTGCGCGAACAGCGTATGATCCAGAATGAAAAGTTTTTTCTTTTGTACTTAAAACTGACCCAACAAGATAAAAAAATTAAACGCGGAGAATACGAAATTAAATCAGCGCTTAATATGGTCGAGCTGATTTCTCTTCTTTCGTCGGGGAAAAGTCGCGAGCATCTGATCACCATCCCCGAGGGCTATAACATTTTTGAAATTGCAAAAATTTTCGAAGAAAAGAAAATTGCGTCTCAAGTTGAATTTTTAAAAATGGTAAGGGATCCGATGCTCGTGCAAAATCTACTGTCAGAAAAACAACTTTCCCTGGAAGGTTATTTATTTCCCGAAACTTACGCGTACACAAAGTATACGGATCTAAAAACCATTTTGGCGCAAATGGTGGCCAAATTTAAGGATGAATTTAAAGTTGTTGGATTTCCGTCTCAGTTTGCTTTAAGTCGCCATCAAATTGTGACCCTGGCTAGTATTATTGAAAAAGAAACGGGTGCCGCCGAAGAGCGCCCACTGATTGCATCGGTTTTTTTAAACCGTCTGAAAAAGGGTATGCGACTACAAACCGATCCCACAGTCATTTACGGAATCGCCTACCAGACCGGAGATATCCCTAAAAATATCTCAAGGTCCGATCTGCAAACTCCCACGACTTTCAACACTTACATTATTAACGGACTACCTCCGGGGCCGATCTCAAACCCCGGTCGATTGGCACTAAAAGCTGTTTTGAACCCGGCCCCAAGTGAATATCTATTCTTTGTCAGCAAAAACGAGGGTCGCCATTTTTTTTCAGAAAGTCTTGAAAAACACAATCAAGCGGTCAGAGAATTTCAAATGAATCCCAAAGCGCGAGAAGGAAAATCCTGGCGCCATCTTAATCAGTCGCAGCCTGACCGTCGTTGATCTGCATTAATTCTTTGGTTTCAAAGTTCCACACAAATGCATTCAAATGGGGTCGTAATTTTTGATCCAGGGTGGGCGCCAAAATTTTAAATTTGTGGTCATTTTCCAAGGGAAAAACAAAAAGACTCTTGGTTTGATGATTGATTTGAACCTGGGCCTCCAGACCTTCAGGTAGCTTTTCCCGATGAAGAAGCTCTGGGTCTTGGGCGCCTTCTTTTTGCTGATAAAGTTCAAGAACAATTCCCTTTGGTTCTTTAATTTTAAGGATGGTCAGAAGCCCCAAACCCACAACCCGAGTTTCGACTTTTTCGATCACGATCCTTTGCTTTTGTTCAAAGTTCGGCTTCGGTGCAAAAATCGCTAAAAGAAGCAGTCCCAGGGGGAAAAAAAGAAATAAAAATCGTTTATTCATCACTAGTTTTAACGTAAGAGAAAGTTTGTTTTCGCACAAGTCGAGCTTGAAGATAGTGAGGTCTAGAAATGTCATCCGATTCGTTGAAGTCCATGTTTTATCAAGCCGTTGAATCGCGAAAATCCATTCGTCAATTTTCACCGCAAATGCCCGACACACAAGTCCTGGAAAGAATTTTGACCGCAGCTCTTCATGCGCCCAGCGGAAAAAACCTTCAAAACTGGAGATTTTTTGTATGCACGGGTGCAAAGCGCGATCAGTATCTTAAGTATTCCCAGAAATCTTGGTTAGGAATTAAAGACGCTCTTCAGAAAAAATTGAAACCTTCGCTTTATGAATTCACCGAAAGGTTTTTTTTCACACTCGGCGATGCCCCGGTTCTAATTTTTTGTTACTCGCAAAATTCCGAAGATGAACGCTACCACACCAGCATCGGCAGCGTTTATATGGCCGTGCAAAACATCAACTTGGCTTGCCAGGTCGAGGGCTTAGGTTGCTGCACGATGGGCGCGCCTTTAGAAATCCAGAAAGAAGTTGATCAATTTTTGGGTCTGAACGATCGCGAAGACTATCGCGCCGGAAACTTAGAACTCTTGTGCGCGGTAGCCATGGGATATCCAAAGCATGATCCACCCAAGGCCCCTCGAAAACTAGAAGACAGGATCCATTGGCTTTCTTAAACCCATTGGATTCTTTAAAATCCAATCCCTTTGTTTTAGCTCCGATGGCCGGAATTACGGACCACGCCTTTCGCTCTTTTATGAAAAAAAATGGCGCAAGCGTTGTTGTTACCGAATTGGTATCCGCATCCGGAATTAAGCACTTGTCCAAAAAAACATTCGATTTGATGAGCTTTGATAGTAGCCAGCGTCCCTTGGGGATTCAGCTTTTTGGCGAAAGCCCCGAGGAAATCGCCGAAGCTGCCAAGGTCGTCCAAGACCGCGGAGCTGACTTTGTGGATCTTAATTTTGGTTGCCCCGTTCCCAAGGTTGTTAAAAAAGGCGCGGGATCCGCTGTGCTAAAAGACTTGGTCCAATTGCAAAAAATCCTGTCGAAAACTCGCAAAGCTGTACAGATTCCAGTGACCATCAAAATACGCACAGGATGGGACCAGAACTCTAGAAATGCCGACGAGGTCTGCAAAGTCGCAGCTGATGAAGGAATTTTGTGGGTGGCCATCCACGGCAGGACCCGGGCCCAGGGCTACGAAGGATTTTCGGATTGGGATTATATCCGACAGGTAAAGCTAGGTGCAAAAATCCCCGTATTGGGAAACGGTGATATCCACACGGCAGAGCAAGCACTTCAACGGCTTAAGAGTTCTGGGTGCGATGGGGTGTTGATCGGTCGAGGTTGTTTAAAAAATCCCATGATTTTTCTGCAAGCGCTTCGATTACTAAACCCTGACTTTCAGGATCGGCCCCAAACTGATATCGTGAAAATTTATTTGGATCTTTTTGAATTTTTGAAATTGCATTGCGAGGACCGAGTGTTGACCCTTCAGCTGAAAAAATTTGCCGCATGGTTTGCCACTGGACACCCCGGTGCCGCTTTATTTCGTAAAACCATCTTTCAGAAAAATCAGGCCGCTGAGATTTTACAGTCGGTCAGCGAGTTTTTTGGTTCCATACCAGAAACCTTTCGCGCCGATACGGCTTCAGAAAATTTCTTGATGGGCGGGCATGGATGACCCACTCATTCTCGCTAGCCAAAGTTTGTTCTTTCAAGTAAAAATAATAAAACCAAATAGAGGATGTGTTTGTATGTTCGACCCGAAGAAGCTCAGAAATATTGCTATTATTGCCCACGTGGATCATGGAAAAACGACTTTGGTCGACCATTTGCTGAAACAAGCCGGGACCTTTCGTGAAAACGAAATGGTCGAAGACCGTTTGATGGATTCTATGGACCTTGAGAAAGAACGCGGGATCACGATCGCCGCAAAGAACGCATCGTTTTTATACAAAGACTATAAAATAAATATTGTCGATACACCCGGGCATAGTGATTTTGGCGGAGAAGTAGAACGGACTTTAAACATGGTCGACGGGGCTTTGCTTTTGGTGGATGCTTCTGAAGGTCCATTGCCGCAAACTCGTTTTGTTTTAAAAAAAGCTCTTGAACAAAAAATTAAAGTCTTGGTTTGCATCAATAAAATTGACCGGCCCGACGCCCGCATTCAAGAAGTTCTTAATGAGATTTTTGATCTGATGATTGATTTGGACGCTGCTGATGATCAATCCGATTTTCAGCCGGTGTACGCCATCGCGCGCGAGGGCATGGCCACGCTTGACCCCAACGTTAAGACAACTTCTTTAGAAGTTTTGTACGATAAAATTATCGCCGAGATCCCGCCGCCACCAGTTGCAGCGGACGAGCCTTTGCAAATGATTATTTCAAATATTTCCTACAATGATTATGTTGGTCGGTTGGCAATTGGTCGGGTGCGATCGGGCCAAATGAAAGTGGGCGACGACGTTATTTGTTACAAAGACCACGGCATACAAAAGAAAGTAAAAATTTCAGCACTATTTCAATACAAGGTCACAAAGCAAGTTCCGGTCAACGAAGTTGGCGCTGGTGATATCGCGATTATTGCAGGGATTGAAGACTTTTCGATCAGTGATACAATCACATCTGTTATTGATCCAAGACCCCTTCCGCGACTTCGCGTGGAAGAGCCCACTGTTGGAATGATTTTTTCGGTGAACGATGGGCCTTTGAGTGGTCGCGATGGAAAGGAAGTCACTTCAAGAAAAATTTTAGAACGTTTAGAAAAAGAATTGCTGTTCAACGTTGCTGTTCGAATCGAAAAAACCGAATTTACAGAATCCTTTAAAGTGATCGGTCGAGGCGAATTACAGTTAGCCGTTCTGATCGAACAAATGCGGCGGGAAGGATTCGAGATTTGTGTTTCTAAACCTCAAGTTATTTTTAAAGATGTTGACGGAAAAAAACACGAACCCTTTGAAATCGCGATCATAGATATCGAAGACACCTACACTGGCGTCGTCACCGAGAAAATGGGTCAGCGAAAAGGGATTATGATGAACATGTCCAACAAAGGTTCAGGTCGGACACGTTTAGAATTCCGCATCCCGTCCAGGGGTTTGATCGGGTATCGATCTGAATTTTTAACAGACACACGTGGAACCGGATTATTGAATAACTTATTTGATGGTTGGGATGAATTTCGCGGAGAAATCAGCGCCAGAAATACAGGATCAATGATTTCAGATCGTCAGGGCGTCACCACGGCCTATGCATTGTGGAACCTGCAAGAGAGGGGACGCATGTTTGTGATCCCTCAAGCAGAGGTTTATACGGGCATGATCGTCGGCGAGCACGCCAAAGAAAATGACTTAGAGGTCAACGCCTGTCGCGAGAAAAAATTAACTAACGTGAGGGCATCTGGATCCGACGAAGCCATTCGATTGGTTCCAGTCAAAGCTATGACTTTGGAACAAGCGATGGAATGGATCACCGATGACGAGTTGATCGAAGCCACGCCCCAAAATATTCGTTTGCGCTGCCGAGCGCTGGATCCGCACAAACGAAAGAAAAAGCCATCCACTGAATGAGTCCCATTGTTGTCGAAGGAAAGTCACTGACCAAAAAATACGGCGATCAAGCCGTGGTCAGCGACGTTTCATTGCAGATTCACCAGGGTGAATGCTTTGGTTTGCTGGGTCCCAACGGAGCGGGAAAAACTTCAATTTTACGAATGATTTCTTGTTTGTCCGAAATGACTTCCGGTGAACTTTTCGTGCTGGGACAAAACGCCAGAAAAAACCAAAGAAAAATTAAATCTTTGATCGGAGTCATTCCGCAAGAGGATCATTTCGAAGAAGAAGCCACCGTCTTAGAAAATTTGATGCTTTTTGCAAGATACTATAAAATGGATCGCGAGGCCGCTCGGCTTGCTAGCCAAGATGTGATGCGATTGTTTCGTTTGGAACCTTCAACTCACAAAGAGGTTCGCTATCTCTCTGGCGGCAACCGAAGAAAGCTTTCTTTTGCTCGAGGTATGCTCCACAACCCTTTATTATTTATTTTTGATGAGCCCACCGTCGGCATGGATTCTCTTGCTAGGCTTTGGATTTGGGATTATTTGAAAAAAATTAAGCGAGAAGAAAAATCAATTGTTCTGACGACTCATTTTATGGAAGAAGCCGAGACCCTTTGCGATCGTGTGGCCATTATCGATAAAGGAAAAATTTTAATTCAAGGCGCGCCACAGGAACTTATTCAAAACGAAATTGGAAAAGAAGTGGTGCAGTTTGAAGTTAAAAATTCGGACATTTCTTACTACACCAGCAGAATCAAAGAAAAGGGATATGTTAGCCTGACTTTGGGAAACACTATTTTTATTCACGTAAAAAAAGAAATGGATTCACGTCCGGTCCTGGATTTTATTTCAAGTTCGCAAATGGTAATTCGCAGAGCCCAACTGAACGATGTCTTTTTAAAAGTCACCGGCCATGAACTAAAGGACGAACCAATACCATATGCATAATTCTAATTGGGATTTTCAGTCGATATTAGCAATTTGGTATAGAAATTATCTGTATTTTAAAAAGCATTGGTTGGTTTCATTTTTATGGGTTTTTATCGAGCCCTTGTTTTTTTTAATCGCTTTTGGCTATGGGCTAGGGTTTTTTATCTCGAATGTAGAAGGGGTTTCGTATTTTGAATTTTTCTTTCCCGCGCTTTTGGTCAATTCTGCGATGTTCGTTTCTTTTTTTATTTCCACATACGACAATCTTTCGAAATTACTTTTTCAAAAAACTTTTGCATACCAGTTAATTACGCCTATATCGCCGCAAGAAATTGTATTGGGCGAGATCCTTTGGGGCGGAACAAAGGGGGCTTTTTCCGCAGTGGGGATTTTGATCGTAGGCCTTTCCATGGGACTAGTGGCGTTGTGGAAAATTCCTTTAATCCTGGGTTTTGTGTTTTTAGTTTCTTGTTTGTTTTCGGCTTTAGGTTTTCTGGTTGTGACGTTCGTCAAAAATTTTGACCAGATCATTTACCCAACCTCTGGCCTAATTATTCCGATGTCACTTTTTTCAGGAACCTACTTTCCGATTTCGAACTACCCAGCGTTTTTTAAATACTTTATTTATCTGTTTCCCCTGACCCACGCTGTAGAATTCTGCCGCAGCTTTCTTTTGAACCAATACACTTGGCTGATGGTAGGAAATTTAATCTACTTAGTGGCTGCATTAGTGGCGTTTTCTTACATTGCGGTTGACCGATTTCAAAAATTAGTCGTCACCGACGTGTAGAGTTATACCAATTCCATTAAATAATTCCCTAATCTATCCGCTGGGACTCAAGACAACATTTAGGGAATTATTTAATGGAATTGGTATGACTAATCGGGGTTGATGATGTCTTCTTCAATAATTTCGATTGTTTCTTCAGATGGAGCCTCGACCGGACCGTATTGCGGGAAATAGACTAATTTTTTTAAAGCTAAATCGTATTCAATTTCATCGATACGTTGGGTTTTGTACATGCCAGTAATAATTTGCTCAAGTCGGTTGCGAGCAAAGGGGGTTAGTTTTTTCACGAAGAAAGATTTGGAATATTTCTCGGGGCTGGGAAGAAGAAAAGCTAAAAAACTAGCTTCAATAACGTTTAAATCCAAAGGCACCTTCTGAAAATAAAATGCGGCGGCGTCTTTCACTCCAAAAAGATTTTTTCCAAACTGCACAACGTTTAAATATTTTTCTAAGATTTCTTTTTTCGTAAGGGTTTTTTCAATCCGTAAAGTGATAAAGGCCTCGGCGATTTTTCGACTAAAAGTTTTCTCTGAGGTCAAAAATAAATTTTTTGCCAACTGCTGGGTGATGGTTGATCCACCCCTAGCCATTACGCCTTTGTCGATATTTTTTTCTAAACTGCGCTGGATTTCAACAAAATCAAATCCCCGGTGAGTCCAAAACGTAGAATCCTCGGTCATCACTACTGCCCGGATCAAATAGGGCGAAATTTTTCCAAAGCTGATGTACCGAGATGAAGTTGAGCACAAATCGACTTCGTAAAGTTTCGTGGTCAGGCAGCCCCTTATCTTAGCTTCAGAAGGAATCTGAAAGAATAAAAAAATAAAAATAAAAAAGATCAGTCCGCCGCCGATAACAAAAAAGTAAAAGAAATATTTTAAAGTTTTCGAAAAAATACCCATGATTTTAGATTCCGTTAATTCATTTTTCTTATGACCGTTTACTTGCTGTAGTGCCGAATCGCGATGGCGCGATTTTTTCCTTTAGTTTTATGACTTCAAGCTAGATCATTTTTTTCAATTTCATCCAAGCTACGCTTTCGGTGACGGATTGTTCGGCTGACCTGGGAGTAAATCCCAATTCTTTTCGGGCTTTGCTAGAATCAAACCAATGATACAAAGTCGCTGTGTACGCATTCTCTAAACTAATGGGCGCTTTAAATCCAAAAACTGAAGCTAAATCAAAAAAATTTCCCAAACCAATCATTAATGGCCTTGGCAGTAAATATTTAGGGGGCGAAACCTTTGCCATTTTGGCGATCATTTCAAATAGTTTTTTGATCGTGATATTGTCACCCGCCAAAATATATCTTTGCCCAATTCTGGCTTTCTCTAAACCCTTCACAATCGCATCGACAACATCATGGACCGAAACCACGTTGACTGCTCCGGATGTGTAAAACGGAAATTTTCCCTGAGCGACTTTCACTTGGGTTTTTCGGCTGCCTTTTTTGGCATCCCCCGCACCATAGATCGTGCTGGGGTTAAAGATAATGCCGGGAAGGCCAGCGTTTTTCACGGCCTCCAAAACCAGCAATTCCGCTTTTCGTTTGGTTTCAAAGTAACCAAGATTTAAATTTCCGATGGTGTAGGCAGAATCCTCGTTCAAAATTTCGCTGGCGGAATACGAAGCACCGACCGCCACAACAGAACTTAAATAAATAAATCTCTTCAGACCCGGTGCCCCTCGACAAGCGATCAAAAGATTTCTAGTGCCCTCGACATTTACTTTTTCTAAAGCGGGGCGATCTTTTTTTGTGTAGGCGATCAAACCCGCTAAATGAAAAATATAATCCTGTCCGGCACAAGCTGATTTTAAACGACTGACCTCGGATAAATCTCCGTATATTTTTTTTATTTTTTGTTCGGGATCAACCTCGGTCAGTTCATTAAGGTCAGAACTTTTACGGATTAGAACACTGACTTCAAAGTTAAGCTGAAGCAGTTTGGAGACTAAATGGTGCCCCAAAAATCCGTTGGCTCCTGTTACAAATGCTTTCATCGTGGCCTCGCGGAAGCTGAATGCGACCCCGCTTTGCTTAAGGGCAGGCAATAAAGGATTCGGCCCAACGAACCCATTAAAACCCCTAACAAGGCGCCAAAGATGACGTCCGAAGGAAAATGTACCCCAACATAAAGTCGGCTAAATGCCGAAAAGGCCGCAAGTGTCAAAAGCGCCCAACGAGCTTTAGGAAAAAGAAAGGAAGCAAAAGTCGCAAAGCAAAACATATTTGCCGAGTGATTTGAAATAAACCCAAAACTTCCTGCATAGGGGGCTCGAACTGCAATCTCGGGCAAAAACTCTGGCGGCCGAAGTCTTTGAAAAAAAGGTTTAATCACCTGCGAACCCATAAGATCTGTAGCGCCAATAACCAAAGCCATACAAAACAGAGCCCAAAGATTTATCACAAACCCGTAAGATCGCCGTAGATAAAAAGAAATCAAAAGCACGAACGGCAAAAAGACCCACTGAAAAATTTGAGTTTTATGCCAGTCCGTAAACGCCGGAAAAAACAAATCAAACCAAGAATTTTGTAGGGTGTGATTTACAAAGTATAAAACTAAACGATCCAAATTCTCAAAGTAGGCAAGCATCAAGCCAATGTAAACATCTCACCAGAAAGACACAAACCCAAAAATAAAAAAAGCAAGTGGATCGCACTTGCTTTTTTTTTAAGTCACAAAATTTTCTAAAGTATTAGATGTAGCAAGCCTCTTTTTCTCTAGCTGCTCGCTTTGCCTTTTGGATTTCTCCGTCAGCCGCTTCGATAAAATAGTCTTCGGAAGCCCTAGCCACTTTGCCACCGTTAGAGATAACTCTTTTCGCTACCGAAGATAAAAACTCAGCGGACTGACCAATGTCTTCGGGAATACTTTTATAAGCGCGCATTTGATCGACTAACTTTGCTAAAGTGCTTGTAACCGCATTTGAGTAATCGTTTGAAGAACCATCAGCTGATAATTTTGAAAACAAAACTGATAAAACCTGTCTGACACCGCCAGTTAAACCTTGTTCAACAGCTATTCTATTAAATTCATCAACAATCAATTCAAGGTTAGATTTTGGATCAGTAGCTTTTCGAGCTTTAGCCGAGCTGTTGGCCTCTGCCAGCAGCAGCTCAACACCTTCTAAAACTGAGACCGCTGAATATTGACTAGTCTCAGTTTCGCCAGAAATTTCTTCTCCTGTTTCTTTATCGATAAGTGCCTTACCGTTTTTTCCAAATTTTGGTTTTTGTTGAACAGATTCAAATTGAATAAACTTGCCATTTAAACCAATCAGATCAGTTGCAGCTAAACCGTACTTTCCATAAATTTCAACCATTTTCACAGCCTGGCGTCCTTCGGTAGTTTCGATCCTTTTTGCTTCATCACCGATCGCCTTTTCAGCTATTTCCCTTGGTTTAGACTTATCGATACCTTTGCCGTTTCTATCCCCGACATCCCCGACATCCCGTCCGCCTCGGGTGCGAGTGTACGCCATCGAAACAGAGCACCCAAGCAGTACAGCTACGAAACTTGTAACCACTGACATTTTTTTCGAAACCTTCATGAAAACCTCCAACTTTTTCTACTTTAATTTAAATTTCAAAACCACGATTGAACAAAATTTTTACTAAGCCCGCAACTAGAAAACCTCTTAGAAAATCTCTTGGGCCCCCTGTGCTGCGGCTTATTGCTTCGCTCGCGAGCTCAAATAGGTAGCTTTTTTTTTCTTTTTAATCAACCGCAAAAAATAATTTCTCGAGTGATTAAAATTTCGACATCCCCTTCCAAGGTTCACTTTTTAGATTCTGGTTTGACCTCTACCGTCCGAACCGAGCAATCGTTCTTTGTTACTGCATAACCCCGGCCAATTTGAATTGGCGTGGATATGCAGTTCTGCGGTACGATTTTGTTAGTTCCAGCTTCGTAGTAAAATTTATAGGACGCCACCTGGATGATGTCGAAATATAAAAGCACATCCGATAACAAAATAAAAAACCCATCCGCGGCAGAACGCAATGCCCGCAAAGCGTCAGCGGTTAAAAGGCGGCCATGATCAGGCAACGGCGGGGGCGTCATCTGGGATAGTTGGATACCGTGCTTTAAAATTGACGAAGAAAGCGGGTCTAACATTTTCAACATGTCATCTAGGCGGATCTGCGCGGGCTGGGCCAAGGCAAACGTAAGCTCTGGTGCCCTTAGCTTTACCTGAAGAACTTTAATTTTCTCCTGAAGCCCTTTGTGAAGCTGCTGAATGGCCGCGGGATCTAATTTAGAAACGGGATAAAGCTCTTTTGGCGACGTTTCGGACTGGTAGACTTCGATAGAGTCCAAATTTTTGAAAACTTGATCAAAGTCGTTCAGGATGGGGGCCAGAATCCGACGCACGGTAATTTGTTCCGGAGGCTCGTCTACAAAATTGACGCCTTTCAACAAGGTATAAAAGACGCTCATGTAGGTACGAAGTTCTTCTTGAAATGAAGTTATTAAAGCATCTCGAGGAATGGACATACCAAACCGTTTAAGGCTGGGTAAATCGGTGCCACCTTTGAAAATGGCCTCTTTCATATCTGTTATGATTCCAAGGTATGCTCGCTCGAAGGTCTTCCAGCCATCGATGTACTCAGAATTAATTTTATTCTTCCACCATTCGGCGGGATTCTCGCGTAAGTCTTTTCTTAGATTATTGGGGTCGGCCAGGATCTCTGCCAACGTCACATCTGTGGGAACTTGGTTATCTAATCCCAAACTACTTCTTTTGGGGTCGATTTTAAGATGCGTCAAGCTGATAACTTCGGGATCTATTTTGAATCGAAATTGATCATACCACTTCTGAAATTGCGCTATTATTGTGTACTCCAATTGCCCATAGCTTTCGATAAGTCGCGGAACTTTAAAAATGGCATTTCGACCCAGCTTTTGAATTTCCCACCAGTGGGGCTCGGTCATCATGGGCACGACAAGTGGGTCAATTCCTACCCTTGCCCCGCCAACAAACTTTCCCAAGATTCTTTCTACATCGTTTTGGGAATTCGCCGTTCCGCAAACCAAAGACCTTGTCACAACGGTTTCACGGACCTCACTTTCAGAAAGACTGGCGATCAAAGGGTTAGACTGGTTTCCGCTGTTAAAGGTCTGCTTCAATTTTTGAGACAGTACTTCCTCAAGGGCAAACAAATAGGCCTTACCAGCAGCGTTTAACGGTAGCGGGGCACCTAAAGATTTGTAAATAAACAGCGCTAGGCGCCTGGTCGGGGGCGCGTTTCGATTTCCGTCTTTAGGCGGTCCCATTTTTTCAGTGTCATCGCAATAAAAAGCGTAGCGTGCCAAATCACTTAGCGTTTGTCCCAAAACCTTTTCGTCTTTTGATTTCAGTCCGCTAATAAGTTTTTGAAGCCAATGGTAACTTCGAAGGTCCAATGACGCCACCAGGTCATCGTCAACTAAAATTTGAGAATCAGCTTTTGTAAAGTATCTGGCGATAAAAGCGGTTTTTAATAGTGGCTTTGCCGGATCAAAATCTTTAGAGGATTTGATAAATGGATTTTCAATGGCTTCGGAAAACTTGATGACAGCATTGGTTTCAAAAATCACAACCCCTTCGCTGGATTTCGAACCTCTGATTTCGGTCTCGTCTTTTACGGCTAAGTCTCGCAGAGTCAACAGAAACTCAATCGCTCGCGCTGCCCGCCTGAAATTGCCCGAAAGAAGTTCCGACCGATAAAGTAAAAACAAATCGCCCAAGCTCACTTTTAGACAAGCATCTAAACCTTTCTGATCCTTGTCGTAAAATGCGTTGCAAGAGTAATTGAGAATTTTTTTCGCTAACGGAAACTCTTTACCGTTTGGACCTTTGAATTTGTCGCCAAAAAATTTGGATTGAATTCTTTCAAAGTCTTTGGATTTAAAAAAAATGTCCAACATTTCTTGTTTTTGATTGCTGTTCCTACCAACATCTTGAAGGGCTCGACTAGTCCTACATTGCGAAAAAACTTCTAAATTGTGCGCGACCGTTTGCACTGTCTGCATTTGCGACGCTTTAAAATTAACGGGGTCCTTCAAAAGACTGTCGGCTGCTAGGGCATCAAACTGCCCCGAAGGACGCACCCCATAAGTTGGATAAGCTGTCGCTAGAAGCTTTAATGAAGCTGCATTCTGCGGAGCCAGCATTGCGGTGTACGACTGATAAACAGTTTCGGCCTGGTTATAATTTGAAATCATTTGGGAAAGTTTTTCTTTCCAGCCCGCTTGCGCGTTGGTGATGGGTTCTAAAAGCACCGCGCGCCATTCTTTATTTCGAAGTTTGTACCTTTCGATTTCAAGCGGAAGATCCAGCATGCAATTGCCGTTGATATAATCGGCACCCAGAATTTCGCAGACGGGGTAAGTCTTTTGCGTCTCTAATAGAACGTCGCTATGATTTAAAGATTTCTTTTCTTCTAACACCCATTGTCCAACTATACTGTTTTTTTCTTGAAGGGCATCGCGATACTTTTTCTTGGCGACCAAATATTTTGCTTGATCCTCAAGATTTTCGAAACTTTCTCGAGTGGGCTGCGCCCTGACCATTCGATCGTGTTGACCCAACATTATACCATCTTCCGTTTGGAACTGATCCCAATCCGTGTCGTTGTCGAACTGACGAGTGACCTGAAACTGAGGTTTGATCTTACCCTCTAAAAACTGGTTAATTCGAAATTTAGATTCCTGAAGATCGGGGTATAAATTTACTTTTTTATTGACCAAAAACTCCATCGGCGCCCGCAACCAGTCATCCGCCAGTAGAAACAACATCAGCTTAGGAATCTCTGTCATTCCCCAACGCAATCCCGACATTCCCAACATCCCTAAACGGGTTTCCGGAATGACCGAGAAAAATATCTCAATTCCGTTGATCATTTTTCCAAACGCCGCAGCTCGCGTCGTCATCAACTTCGCGCCTGTGTTAATAAACGATCCCCCAGTAGATCCCGACACACAAACGGCCAGTTCTGCAATTGATGCCACTGCCGCAGAAGCCATCAAACTGGTAAGCCCCGGAAACAATGTGGAATTCGACTTGTTAACAAAATTTGTGTAGGCCTTGTCGCATGTCGACTGGCCGTTATCATTCGGCTCTCCCCGCTGGTCATTTTGACCGGGGTTAACTAAAGAATTGTAACAAGCCAATAATTCTGGCGCTTGCGAATGGATTTGACTGACAAGATCCGAAGCAAACATCCCGGCGGGCATTCCTAAATAGGGCACAAACATTCTTAGCGCGGGCTTTTGAATGGCCTCCATTAGCGGTTCGCTGACAGCGCCATTCACCAACATAAATGCAAAAAACGACACATAGGTGATGGGTTCTAAATGTCGGGTGTTATTCTGCTCTATGGCTAGTGGATGGTAAGCGTAATCTAACCAGATATCTTTGAATGCGATGGCTCCTAGAGTCAAATAAAATTTGAAGGCCTCGAAGGGAAATTTAATCGCTGTTCGCCCGAGCAAATTTTTTTGCATGTTCACGAACGTCTTGCGAAACTTCGAAGGGACAAACAAATCTATTTGCTGCTCATTTCGAAGGGCCACCCGCAGCTGCATCTGCATCCTACGTTCAAGTTCGGTCTTGGCAAATCCCATTTGAGAGACGCCGAAAGAAAATATTTGTTCGTCAGTGTTTACATTTTTCAAAACATTGAACCGCAACTTATTCGCTAAATTAAAAACGTCGTATTGCGAGGACCGCAGGCACTGGGGCACTCCGTTGGCCAATTGGGTTTGAGCGGGGATGGAATAGGCTAGGGCGTAGGCCGCCACTAATATTGACGTATAGATTTTAAACAGTTTTGCCATTTTGAAGCCCCCAATATTTTAAAAAACGCATCTAGTGGACTTGGCACAAAGTTCGGACGCAATCCAATAGATTGTACTTAGGTACTGCAAAAATCAGGCTTATGGGGGGGGTCAAGTTCTTTGGATAGTTACGGTCTCGATAATGACTTCTTGAACGGGTTTGTCGTTGGGGCCTTTTTTAACTTCAGAGATCGCTTTTACGATATCCATACCCTCGATAACCTCGCCAAATATGGTGTGTTTTCCGTCTAACCATGGGGTTGTGGCGACGGTGATAAAAAACTGACTGCCGTTGGAGTTCGGGCCTGAATTGGCCATAGATAAAATTCCGGGCTTTGAATGCTTGAGATCCTTATTAAACTCATCTTCAAACTTGTATCCGGGATCGCCGGTTCCAGTTCCCAGTGGACATCCGCCTTGAATCATAAAATTAGGGATCACGCGGTGAAATATTAGGCCGTTATAAAATGGCTTTTTTTCAGCCTTTCCGGTTTTTCGGTTGGTAAATTCTTTAGTTCCTTCAGCTAACCCGACGAAGTTTTCTACCGTTTTTGGCGCTTGCTCGTTAAAAAGCTTAATTTTAAATTGGCCTTTATTGGTTTTAAATACTGCGATCATGTTCTTGCCTTTCTTCATGTCAGCTTTTGTGGCTGCTTTTTCTTTGGGAGTTTTATTTTCTGTTTTGTTTTTTTTGTCTTTCTTTTCTTTCTTGGCGCCAGAATCCCCGGAATCCGCAGAATTCTTAACCGCGACAGCTTTTTCCTCTGTAGGCTGAGCCTGGGCCCTAGAGCCAATCAAAACGATAGTTACTGCCATCAGATAAACGAGCAACATTTGAAAGACCAGAAGTCTTTTGCTGGTCGACCATTTTTTTCGAATTTGCTTTACCGTTTTCAGAAATGATCTCTGAAAAAATGAGCCTTGGGCTGATAAGTCTTTTGTCATTTTGCGACCTCCGAATGATGATTTTCAAGACTACCAGGTTAGTCAAAAACGCCGGCAGCGTCTAGCTGATACTTCGCATGAAAGCTGCGGCATTGGCCTTAACTTCGAGGGATTGCGAATTCGAGCGTGAATTTCTGGATTTGAAAGCGAAAGCCATAAGGAAAGGTATCGCTATTTCTTGCCCGGTTTATAATTTAGACGGATCGAGGAGCCTAATAAATCCAAAGTATTTCGTAAATGGAAATCCGCAGCGTTTAACAGATGAAAAAATAGCTGAGCAGGTTTGTGAAAAAGTATTCTCTAGTCCTTTTATTGGCTTAAAATCAGAAATTAATCATTTAGTGGTCATTTTAACTTTTAATTAAAATTCTTAATCTAAGTTTTTTGACCATTTGGGGCGGAAGTAGTTGTACGAATCTTGGGTGATTCTTCGCTCTTCGGATCCATCTAAATTTGAAATTAAAATTTGTTTTGGACCATAGCGGTCGCTGGTGTAAATTAAAAATCTTCCGTCGGGCGAGAAAACTGGGTCTTCATTGTTGGACCATTTGCCGCCGGGTTTTTTGGCTTGTGTGATTCGCTTTAAATTTGTTTTGTCGGCGTTAATAATAAAAATATCAAAGTGGTCGACTTCCCAACCAGCAAATGCGATTTTTTTTCCGTCGGGCGACCACGCGGGGCTTGCGTTGTACTTTCCTGCAAATGTGATTCGTTCTGGGTTTCCGCCATTTTTATCCATCACATAAATCATGGGATTGCCGCTGCGATCCGTAGAGAAGGCAATTTTATCGCCAATTGGTGAAGGCGAGGGCTCGACGTTCATGGCGCCCAAGGGTCCTTGCGTGAGCTTTTTACTGATCTCGCCATCTAAATCCAAGCGGTAGATATCGGCGTTGTTCCCTTGGCTAAGAGTCAAAATAATATTTTTTCCATCGGGCATAAAGTGCGCACCCGTATTCATCCCTATTCGATAGGAAAAATGCTGAAGTTTTTTTGAAGCTAATTCGTACAAGAATAAGTCAGGGTTTCTGGTTTTTGTTTTTTTTCTTTGGGCGAAGGATGAATATAAAATCGATTTTCCATCAGGCGACCAGTTAGGAGAAAACGAAATTGTTTTATGAAATGTGATTTGTTCTAGATTTCGCGCGTCCCAATCCATCAAGTAAATTTCTTTGGTTTTTGATCCGGACCGATCCGAGCTGACCACAAACTTGGACAAAAAAAAGGCTTTCTGCCCAGACAAGGCCTCGACGAAATCATTACTAAAAGTGTGTGCAAGTCTTCGAACATCTCGTTTGTTGCCCAGATATTTTTTGGAAACCACCGCCGATTTTTGAGCCACATCATACGCGTAAATTTCTAGTTCAATCTGATCTTTAATGATTTTAAATCCGCCGCGAACCAAAAATTCGGTTCCAATTTGTCTCCATTTATCAAAGTCGAATTTTTGCAATGTGGTTTTGCTGGGATCTTCTAAGTAATTTCTGGAAGGAATGATCTGGAAAAACGTCGAGAACAATAGATCATTTTGAATGACTTCATAAAGCTCAATGCCCAGCTTTTGAAAATCGGGATTAATCTGTGGATTTCCCAAAAACTGAATTGAAGGCAGAGCCACCAAACTTTTTTTGGTCTGTCCTTCGCCTAATTTTAAAATAATATTTTTTGAGTTTTCGAGATCGGCTGTTTCGAATTGCGCAAATGCGCCAAACGAAAATAGGGCCCCGACGAGCGAAATAGAAAATTTTAAAATCATTCTGTTTCTCCGAATTTGAGGGTCAGACCCTCGGTTTTTAAAATGGCCTGGTATTTTGCAGCTGGCACCGGAACTGGCGAAGCCTTTGCTATTGTTTCGGTGGCCAATTGATCAAAATTTTTATGGCCACTGCTTTTGATCATTTTTTGCCCAATGATAAAACCCTTTTCATCAATAAAAATCTGAACATAGCAAATCAGATTTCGCTTCAGCCAATCGGGCTTGTACCAATTTTTTTTAATATGAGTCCGCAGCATTGAAATATACTGGTTGTATTGAAGTTTTTGAAGTCCAGTTAAATCATTTCCGGACGAAACCTGATTTCCTTTTACGGCGTTACTTTTTGGAGCTATCTCTTGCTCCATTTTCTCAATCGATTCCAGGGCCTTTAGTTTATCTAAAGCTTGTTTTTGTTTTTTCTTCGTCTTGCTTAGGTCTAATTCATTTTCTAAAGGCGGCAGTTCTTTGGTTGGAAGTTCTTTCGGTGCGGGAACGGGGGGGCTAGCTTTTTTTTCTTCTTTTTGGGGGTTTTCAGTGATTATTTCTGGCATAGCTTTGTCGGGCAAGGCGATCAGATCCACTCGCATTGCCGATTCAAAAACAAGCGTGTTGGACGGAAATAGAAATCCGCGAACGATAAAAGAAAATAAAATCGAAAGGTGAACTCCACCAGAAAAGACCAGCGCTTTTCTGAAAAAATCCGAATCAAATGTTTTTGTGGGTGATGCGCTCATTTTTAAAAACTTATTTCTGCAAAGTGATCAGACCGATATTATAAATCCCCGCACTGCGAATTTCGGCCATAGCTTCGGCGACAAATCCGTAGTCCACTTTCTTATCCGCCTGAAGGTAAAGTTCTTTGCTGCGGCGAAATTCAAAAGCTTTTTTTAAGTAGGCTTTCAAATCATTTAAAGCGATGGCTTCTTTTGAAATGGTAATTCTTCTTTCGGCATCGATCACCACCAAAAAAGGCTCGGTCTGAGTTTCAAACCCCGAAGCTGTAGTCTTTGGAAGATCAACTTCTAGCCCCTGCTGCATCAAAGGGGCCGTGACCATAAACATGATCAGCAGCACCAACATCACGTCCACCAGAGGCGTAACATTGATTTCGCTAAGCACTCGCCGAGAGGAAGAGTTTGAAGTTTGAAATGCCATTATTGTTTAAAAAAATGCCTTTTAATAATATTGATAAAATCATTGTTGAAATTGTTCAGTTCGATTTCCTGGCGCTTGGTTTCGTTAATAAAATAATTATACAAAATCACTGCGGGAATAGCTGCGCCTAATCCCACTGCCGTCGCAATCAAAGCTTCAGAAATTCCAGGCGCCACTACAGCTAAACTTGCCGAACCCGTTTGACCGATTTTATGAAAAGACGCCATAATTCCCCAAACCGTACCAAAAAGACCAATAAAAGGGCCCGTGCTACCGGTCGTGGCCAACAAAGTCAGATGAGATTCCATTGCGGCGATTTCTAGGTCAGAGGATTTTTTTAAAGCTCGCTCTACGTTGTCGATCCCGGTTAAGGAAGACATCGGTTGGTTGTTTTGATTTTGCTGGGAAGCTAATTTCTGCATCTCAAGATAACCTGCTTTAAAAATCCTAGCTAGCGGACTAGATCGATACGAGTCAAAATCCTCATTCAAAGAATCCAGGGATGTGGTTTTTAAAAATCGAGTTAAAAAGGGATCATTCGATTTTTTTATGACTTTAAATTGGCGCCATTTTGTGACGGCCAAGGCCCAGCATAAAATGCTTAATCCTACCAAAACCATTAAAGTCAGTTGAACGACCAGGCTGGCGCTGAAAATGGCTGACAACGGGTTCATATCGACGGCAGGGGAAATATTATGAGACGCGGTTTGAGCGGAGGCAAAGTTGATCATAACAATAAGCGTACTGAAGTTCAGACTAAGTCACAAAAAAAATGAGTGGAATTTAACTCATCGAGTAATTAAGCAGTGAAATGCGAAGATATCTCAGATTTTTTATCTTGTCGGACCCAGACCAACAAATTTTTAGTCAATCCGGAAGATTAAATTGGAAAAAACTTTTTAAGGGTAAGTTCTGAAAATCTTCCGTTAAGGGTTTTCCAAAAGGTTGCAACAAAAGCAGCTGTTTTTTGCGCCGGCGAAGCTCATTAAAAATTTCAATATCTAAAATTTCTATTTTTTCGCGCCAAATTTCCCCAACATATACATCCGCCTTAAATGGAGTAGCTGGTAGGATTCCCATCGATTGAAATGTGCGTAAACGCATTTTATCAGAAATCGTCGAGCCAAAAAGAAGCTGAGGTTTTAGTTTTTTAACGCTTTGTAAGATATTGTCGTAATCACTCACTAGCAAAACCCGGTGATCCCATGCGGAGTTTTCCAGAAGTTTCGCAACCTGAAGATCAATTTCGTTAGAGTTCGTTTTAATATTTAGAATCCATTTTTTATTTTTATATTTTTCTAAAATTTCACCGCCACCAACACCTTGAGGGGCACGATCCAACCACTGGAAGTTTTTCTTTTTCTGAGCCTCTTTAAAGGGAATAAAATAGAGATTTTTGTCCTTGGTTTGCACTAAATCCGCCCAAAGGTGACTAGCAGATGCAGCCTTGAGATCATCCCAGGACATGACCAAAAACGGAAGATCATCAAAAAAATGGGTCTGAAATTCAACATAGGCTTGCGAAAGACCCCAAAACCGAGTCGTCAAAAGCGCCATCCCTACCGCAACTAAAGACAAGACTATCGTTCCTAATAATTTCAAAGCTAACCCCAAAAATTTGTTATAGCGTTCTGCTTGATCTATTTTATGTAAGAAGCTTTTGCTAACTATCTTTATTTCCAGCGGACTTAAAGTTAATTGTTGTTGTCTTGTTTAAAATAGGCTAAAAAATGGCGTATTTAGAGGTTTTATGAATAAATTAAATCGGAAAGTTGAGTACTCGCTGATTGCGCTGAAACATATCAGCGGCAAAAAGCCTGGCGAGCTTTCGACCGCTAAAGAAATTTCCAATTTATTTAGAACCCCTTTCGACGCTACCGCGCGAGTGTTGCAGTTGATGGCTCAAAAAGGTGTTTTAAAATCCGAGCAAGGCGTCGGTGGCGGGTATCAGTTAGTGCATGATTTAAGTCATCTTTCCTTAAATGACCTTTTGACGATGATACAGGGCCCAACACAAATCACAAAGTGCCTTCAGCATGACGAACCCTGTGAGATTCAAAAAAGTTGCAGCATTATTTCTCCGATGCGCTTGCTCAATGAGAAACTCTCAGACTTTTACCAAAGTTTAAATCTAAAAGATCTTCTTGCCGTCAAACCAAAACAAAAGGCTGCCACACTTGAAAGACTTCATCATGTCGACTGAATCCAGCGATTATAAATACGGCTTTGTTACAGACATTGAATCCGATCAGGTCGAAAAGGGCCTGAACACTGATATCATCGCTTTTATTTCTAGAAAAAAAAACGAGCCTTCCTGGATGTTAGAATATCGCTTGAAAGCTTTCGAACACTGGAAAACTTTGCGCGAACCTACTTGGGCTGCCGTTAACTATACCGCCATCGATTACCAGGATCTTCGCTACTATTCCGCCCCTAAGAAAAAACCTAGCGCTGACCCTTCTAAAATTTCACAGTTGGCCGATTTGGACCCCGAGCTTTTAAAAACCTTCGAGCGTTTGGGAATTCCCCTGCAAGAGCAAAAAAGAATTTCTGGGTTGTCGGTAGATTTGGTTTTTGATTCTGTTTCTGTAGGGCAAACCCATACTGAAGAGCTTGCCAAAGTGGGCGTTGTTTTTTGTTCTATTTCTGAAGCTCTGCAAACTCACCCGGAACTGGTAAAAAAGTATTTGGGTTCAGTCGTTCCAATGTCAGATAATTATTTTGCAGCTTTAAATGCCGCTGTTTTTACTGACGGATCTTTTGTCTACATTCCAAAAGGTGTGCGATGTCCGATAGATCTTTCGACTTACTTTCGAATTAACGCCAAAGAAACCGGGCAATTTGAGCGGACTTTGATTGTCGCCGAAGAAGATAGCTTCGTGAATTATCTTGAAGGGTGCACCGCACCTCAACGAGATGAAAATCAATTGCACGCTGCGGTCGTCGAACTGATCGCGATGGATCGTGCCGAGATCAAATATTCAACCGTTCAAAACTGGTACACGGGCGACAAAAACGGCAAAGGTGGGATTTATAATTTTGTGACCAAGCGTGGAAAGTGTTTGGGCAAAAAATCAAAAATATCTTGGACACAAGTGGAATCAGGTTCGGCGATCACTTGGAAATATCCAAGCGTATTATTGCAGGGCGATGGCTCCGAGGGCGCGTTTTATTCCGTCGCATTGACCAATGATTATATGCAGGCCGATACGGGAACAAAAATGATTCACATCGGGAAAAACACTAAAAGCACCATAATCTCCAAGGGTATTTCCTCTGGAAAATCCAAGAACTCTTATCGGGGGCTTGTTAAAATTCTGCCATCGGCAGATGGTGCTAGAAACTATTCTCAGTGTGATTCGATGTTGGTGGGATCTGAATCGCAAGCCAATACTTTTCCCTATCTAGAAGTCAAAAATAAAACCGCAATCTTAGAGCACGAGGCCTCGACCTCCAGGATCAGCGAGGACCAGCTTTTTTATTTGCGATCTCGGGGCCTGGATCAAGAGCAATCGATTTCGCTTTTGGTGAATGGATTCTGCAAAGATGTGTTTAAACATTTGCCCCTGGAATTCGCGGTCGAGGCCGTGAAGCTGATCGAGATGAAGTTAGAAAATTCCGTAGGTTAAATTGATGAGGTTTAAAAAATGTTAGAAATTAAAAATTTACACGCATCCGTTGACGAGAGAGAAATTCTTAAGGGCCTGAATCTTACGATCAAGGCCGGAGAAGTCCACGCGATTATGGGACCAAACGGTTCGGGCAAAAGCACTTTATCAAAGGTGATCGCTGGCCACCCTGGCTACCAAGTCACGGACGGGGATATTTTATTCGAAATTAATCTGAAGAAAGAAAGTATTTTGAAAATGTCTGCGGACGAGCGCGCAAAAGAAGGTCTTTTTTTGGCATTTCAATACCCCACCGAAATTCCCGGAGTGAATAATTTTTTGTTTTTGAAAACGGCTATGAATGCGATTTTAAAACACCAAGGCTCTGAGGAGTTGGATGACGCCACTTTTAGAAAATTCGTGCATAAAAAATCTCAAAATTTACAAATGAAGGAAGACTTCTTGGAAAGGGCCGTTAACGTTGGTTTTTCGGGCGGCGAAAAAAAACGAAATGAAATTTTGCAAATGGCGGTGTTATCGCCAAGGCTTGCTTTTTTAGATGAAACGGATTCCGGCTTAGATATTGACGCCCTTCGCATTGTCGCCGAAGGGGTCAATGCCTTTCGAACTCAACACAATGCCATCGTCTTGGTGACTCATTATCAGCGTCTGTTGGATTATATTAAGCCCGATTTTGTACACATCCTTTCCGAGGGAAAAATTCAAAAAACGGGTGATTTTTCATTAGCCAAGGAGCTTGAGACCCGTGGTTATGAGGGTTTGATTTAAATGTTTCAAGAAGGATTAAATCGTTTTATCGGAAAAAAACTTTTTCCAAGTGATAGCCCCGAGAATTTTCGCTTTCGACAGCAGTCTTGGGAAAAGTTTCATCATGATGGGTTACCAAACCGAAAAAACGAAGACTGGAAATATTCAAATCCAAAAAATGTTTTTCAAAAAAATTTTGATTTTGCTACGAAAGATTCGCCAGCGGTCGTTCTTTCTACTTCGCTGAAAAATAGTTACGCACTTTTTTTCGAGAATGGAATTCTAAACTCGGTACAAAGCCAGCTCAAAGAACTTGGCCTTGCTGGAGTCGAAGTTACTGTCACTTCTGAAATGTCACCGCAACTAGGATTTCTGCCGCTGGGAAAATCATCAAGCATAAAAAGTCATTTTATGTATGATTTAAATTCAGCGTATGCCCAGCAACAGGTTATAATTAAAATTTCTGCCGGTAAAAAAATTCAGCGGCCCATAGAATTCGTCTTTCAAAATGCTCTTGATAATTTATTTCTTTGCCCACGCATAAAGGTGATCTTTGAGTCCCAATCCGAAGCCACGATTTTTGAAACTTTTCAAAATCCCAAGAGTTTTGATTTCTTTTCCAACACTTTTTTCGAGATTCAAGTTCAGGAAAATGCAAAAGCCAAGTGGTACACCTGCACAGATGACGGCGATGTAGGATTCAATTATTCAAATCACCTGATTCTATTGGATGAATCTTCCCATCTGGATAAAATTAGCTTTAATTGTCAAAGTGGCTTTTTCAAAAATGTCACTGAAGTTTTTCATCTTCAGCCTTTGGCTGAGTCGAAAATCAAATCTCTTAGCGTAACCAAAAACGAAAACCATTCCGATCATTTTTCTGCAATAAACCATTTAATGGGCCAGGGCACTTCAACACAGCTTTACAAGAGTATCTTATCGGGCCAAAGCCGCAGTGTTTTTAAGGGGCAAATTTTTATTCAAAAGCAGGCCCAAAAGGTCATCAGCGAACAAAAAAATAAAAATTTGCTTTTAAGTTCCCGGGCCGAGGTTGATTCATTACCTCAACTAGAAATTTTAGCTGACGATGTAAAAGCCAACCATGGGTCCGCCATCGGGCAAATCAACCCTGAGGAAATTTTCTATTTGCAAAGCCGGGGTTTTAATCGTCAGCAGGCTTTTGAAACTTTGGCCGTAGGATTTGGACTGGATATTTTTTCCGAGATCACTCATCCTGAAATTCGAACTTTTTTTCATGATCGGGCAAGGAAAAATTTAGTGGATGTGACTGTCGACGCCGAAGACGTCCATGGAAAGACCAAACAATGAAAATTTTTGATGCTCAAAAAATAAGATCAGACTTTCCTTTGTTATCGCAAAAGGTGCGAGGACAAAATTTAATTTATCTAGATTCAGCGGCGACCACTTTAAAACCTTGGCCAGTCATCGAAAAGTTAAGCCATTTTTATTCGTATCAGACCGCAAATGTGCACCGAGGCGCGCATTACTTAAGTGATCAAGCCACCGCCGAGTACGAGGGTAGTCGTGACAAAATTCAAAAGTTTTTAAAAGCGGCTTTTCGTGAAGAAATTATTTTTACCAAAGGGACCACCGAATCGTTAAACCTGGTCGCCTCTAGCTTTGGCGATTACCTTATTAAAGAAGGCGACCTGATTCTGCTCACTGAAATGGAGCATCATTCAAACATCGTTCCGTGGCAGCTTTTAGCCGAGCGAAAAAAAGCGAAGCTAGAAGTTATTCCTGTAAATTCAAGCGGGCAGTTGGATCGCGAAAGTCTTAACCGGTGGCTGACACAAAAGCCCAAAATTCTAGCTATGACTCATTGTTCGAATGTTTTGGGAACGATAAACCCCGTTAAAGAATTCGCAGATCAAATTCATTCGGTAGGCGGGTATATCGTGGTTGATGGCGCTCAGATGGTATTGTCCCACGCCGTTGATGTGCAAAATTTAAACTGTGATTTCTACGCCTTTTCTGGTCATAAACTATTTGGGCCTTACGGCGTCGGCGTTCTCTTTGGCAAAAAAGAAATTTTGGCCAAAATGCCACCTTACCAAGGCGGCGGCAGTATGATCGAAACTGTTAGCTTTGAGAAAACGACTTTTCAAGATCCCCCTTATCGTTTCGAAGCCGGAACCCCAGCCATCCCCGAGGCCATTGCTCTGGGGCACGCGATTGATTACTTGCAGTCGTATTCTTTTTTAGAAATTCAAACCCATTTAAAAGCTCTAGTTACTTTAGCCACCGCTGGCTTGACGGAAATCCCCGGGATTCAGTTCTACGGCCCCAAGGAAAATCAAAGTGCTATTCTTAGTTTCTCGATTGGAAAAATTCATGGCTCTGATATCGCGCAGATTCTAGATCAAAATAATGTGGCAGTTCGGGCAGGGCATTTGTGCGCGCAACCGTTGATGAGAAAATTGGGCGTCAGCCATTTTTTACGAGCTTCGTTTTCAATTTATAACAATAGCAATGATGTGGAAAAGTTGGTGCAAAACGTGAAATTGGCACAGGAGATGTTAAAATGACCGAAACTGAAAAAGAAATTTTAGTTCAAATTCAACCCACGCCTAACCCTATGGCGTGGAAATTTATCGTCAATCGTCCCGTATTGACTGAAGGAAAAGCTAGCTTTTCAAACACCGACGAAGCTTACGGAAATCGGTTGGCTTTGGACTTGTTAAGTTTGGACGGGGTAAAACAAGTTCATTTTTTCCAAAACGTTATCACGATCACAGGTCGTTTGGACGTAGATGAATTTCAACTTCATCCGCAAGCAACTTCCGTAATTCAAACCAGATTGCCCGCGCATAATCCAGATTTTGGAAAAAAAGACGCTCTTAAATCCAAGCGTGAAAGCCTTCCGCCAGATGTTAGACGCATGGAAGAAATCTTAGACAACACCGTCAGGCCAGGTCTGCAAGGGGATGGAGGAGACATCGAGATTGTTAAATTAGATGAAAAAAAATTGTACGTTCACTACGAGGGTGCTTGCGGAACATGTCCAAGCTCGACCACTGCTACCTTGCAAGCCATTGAAGGTTTAATCCGTGAAGAATTCCCAGAAATTGAAGTGATCCCGATCTAAAAGTGAACACCTTTTTTTGATTTAGGCTCTTCGTCTTCGCTGGAGGAAGACGCAGAGTTTCGTTCTGGGGGTTTGGCAGAAAAAACCGCAGAGCTTCCTATCTTAACACCTTTGTTAAGCACCGAGACCTCAAAATGCACTAATTGTTCTAAAGCCTGTGAATCAATATTAGTGAGAATAATTTCCGCACTTTGGGGTTCTCCTAAAGCGACCGAATCAAGGGATTCCTGAATTTGCCCCGACACCACTTCCATTCCGTCAGGCACGATCCATCGATAAGTTACAGCGCCCTCATAGTCTTTTTCTAAATCAAATGTGGCACGCAAGTGCAATTCGCCTTCCGGAGTTTCAGGAAGATCGCCCACAACTTCAATTTGTGTAGAGATCATACGATCTGGCTTGGAGAAAAAATTTTCATTAGCATTATTTTCTGAATCCACGGGATATCTTGATGAAAACGCTTCTTGTGCCGTTGGTGATTTGGGCCAAAAGAAAAATCCAACAATTGGAATCAAAAATAAAACCGACCACAGAATTTTTTTCTTTAAGGACATATTCGGTCTCCATTCGAGTTTTCAAGATAGAAAGTTGTTGCCGTTCGCGCTCCTAAATAAAAAACCCGCACATTGATCAAGTATACCCCGGCGGCCTGCCCAGACAAATTGATTTGCTCGTAGCCAGGCCAACCGCTAGCGCCAGTTTCGGGATAAGTGCGAATACTTGTGGCTACCATGGTCGAGGTGTCGCCTAAGACGTAGTCTTCTTTGTAAGCGATCAAGTCCAAATCATAAGGCGTTGCCGTGCCCTGATAGCGCAAATTGACAATCGCGCGAGTTGCTGAGCCATCGTAAGTGTATTTGAAATAGCGATTGTTCATTCGAACATACAGCCCGGTCGATGTGCTTTCCGCAACGGGTTCGCCGGCACCAAAAGAAAAGGTACAAGTCGCGCCAGCCTGTGGAGTCAAAGTTAATCCATAATACGTTTCATCAATCATTTGTTTTTCATTATTCAGTGCCGCGGAAAATGGCGTCGCTTGAGCCGGAAGATCCGAAGTCACAATCGCGCTGACGCCTTTAAAAAATAATCCAGAATTTTTATATTTTGAGCTGGCTGTGATTCCAGACGAAGTAGCAAAGCCTTTCCAAATGGGACTAAAGCCTAACGTCGCGTAAAAAGAATCTGTGTCTTGTGAACTTCCTGTCATTGAGTCATACAGTGCGCGGGAAATAGAAATTTCTCGGAAAACACCCTCGCCAAGATTTGTGGGGATGTCCGTGGATTTTGTTTCCATGCTAAAGTCTGAAAACGAAAGCATCGCGCCACCCGAGCAATCAGCATTCGCAGTCGTATCTCGGTAAAAAGTTCGACCTAAAGCTGCGGCCTGGAAAAAATTGGCCCAGCCTTCGCTCCACGCAAGCCTTGGATCAATGACTTTATTTCCGTTATGAGATCCACCCGGCGAGCTTGATTTGTTGTAAGCGTCTTCTAAAAAGTGGGCGTACTCGTGAAGGATCACTGAATTGTCAAAATGGTCTGTGTCGGTGCAAAGCGATCCGCTATTTCCCCCCAAAATATACAGCCCCCTGGTCAAACTAGTATTGTACTGGCTGACGTAAAAACTAATCGAAGAAGTGGGTTGATCATAGTAAGTTCCCGGCGAAAATCCAGGTGTCCAATAAACTTGGATTTTTGGGGCCACAGTAAATCCCGATGAATTATTGGTACGGATATAAAGATTGGCCTGATAAATCTGATCTAAAATATTAAATGCGCCGCCCTCTAAAGTGCCCTGATGGCTTGCCGTCGGTACCGTTATCGGCATCGTCGACACTTGGCCAGATACATCAAAAACGCTTGAGGTAATGGAATAAAAAGAATTGCTCGACGGATTATTTAAGATGCTAGCTTTCACCGAAGCGTTGTTTGCACGAGAATTGACTCTCATCGTGTAGCGGCCGGATCCGGCTGGAACCATCACTGAAATTTTTCCAGAAGCATCGGTCTCGGTGCAGTTCACCCGAGTTCCATCTGCGGTAAAAACGTGAACTTCTGCAAATCGAATGGGTCGCACACTTGTTGTGGACAAACCTGAAGTGCCATCATCGAATCGCTGGTATTGTGCTGTTGCAGTAATTGTTGTACCACCTGAAAAACTGACCGAAGTTCCGCAGTAGTCGGTCTCGGCCATGGCACTGACACTACTGTTACTAGTTGTGGAAAATTTTTGGGCACAACCAATAGATGCCAGGGTCGCAAGACTAAAAATTAACAGACAGCACAGACGAAAAAAGCCCATACTAACCTATCGACTAGTCTGGGTATGACTAAAGTATTAAACCGAGATTACAAAAATTTAAAATCTCAGCCTGAAACAGAAGTGAAAATGAAATTGTTAGCATTTGGAAGTGTCTCAGAATGATTCATCGATATGAATTTAAATCAGACAAAAAAAAAGCCCCAAGAAGTTTTGAAAGAATAACCCCGCTTTTCAAGGTGGGTGACCATTTAACAACTTTAGGCTTCTCAGTACTAGCTGAGCCTGCTCACCATCGTCAGGGACAGTCCCCTAATATGTGCTTGTCGGGTTATTTTTCGTACGCTCCTTGAAGCTGTTCTTTAAGTATAAACTTTTCTTTTAAAAAAAACAAAGTATTCGCCAGCAAAGCGCGTGGAATCAAGACTCTCCCAAAGTAGGAAAAACTCCGAAACTTCAATTGCTGGAGTATCAAAAATGATGCCAAAAATTTTAGATCAGGTTTTTCCTGCAGTGATGTTTTTTTATGGATTTCTAATAATAGTTATGCTTCATAGTCCAGTTTCTAATTTTTTTCGACAAGATCAGATGGCCCCTTGGATTTTACAGTGGATGGCCATCTTAGAAAAAAGAAAATCGTTTTACTTTTTGCTTTTTTGGGTCGGCGGACTGTGGACCCTGCAGAATCTTTTGTTCGCGATTGACTGAAAAGACTCGTTCCACTAGCTCTAAAAAGACATGACTTCTTCTCAAATCACTTCGACAACCGAGACTAACGCAAATTCTTTGTTAGTCTCTGCTCCAGGCAAACAAGGCAATAACACTCCTGTTTTTTCTGTCGAGCAACTGAACCGCGCAATTAAGACTTTGGTTGAAGGGCAACTCCAGCTGGTTTGGGTTCAAGGAGAAATCTCTAATTTCAAGGCTCATACCTCAGGACATTTTTATTTTACGTTAAAAGATAATAAATCCCAGATTCGCGCAGTGATGTTCAAGGGACATAATGCCAGAATGAAATTTCGCCCTGGTGACGGGCTGGAAGTTATTATTCGCGGACGGCTGACGGTTTACGAACCCCGCGGCGAATACCAAATCGCTTGCGAAATGATGGAGCCCGTAGGCGCCGGGGCCCTGCAAAAAGCTTTCGAGGATCTCAAAGAAAAATTAAAAAAAGAAGGCCTTTTTGATCCAGCCCGAAAACGGGCTTTGCCTTTACTTCCCAAGCACGTGGCGCTGGTTACTTCTCCGACAGGGGCCGCGATTCAGGATATGATGAAGGTGCTTTCGCGCCGAAATAAATCCGTGCGAGTGACTTTAATTCCCACAGTTGTTCAGGGTGAAGGTTCCAGTGATAAAATTATTTTAGCTTTACAAATGGCTTTCCAATTAAAAGATGTGGACGCAATAATTGTTGGCCGCGGGGGCGGATCGATAGAAGATTTATGGGCGTTTAATATTGAAAAGTTAGCTCGGGTTATTGCTCAAAGTCCTGTCCCCATTATTTCAGCGGTAGGCCACGAGATTGACTTTACGATTGCCGATTTTGTTGCTGACGTGCGCGCACCCACCCCCTCGGCCGCGGCAGAAATGGTCGTTCAAAGCCAAAGTGAGCTTTTGTCGCGAATTCAAAGTTTAAAACGCATGTTGGTGATGAGTGTTCAGAAAATTTTAAAAAGCGAACGACAACGGTGGGATTTATCACACCGCCGTCTGATTGATCCGCGTCGCCGTTTGCAGGATTTTGCAATTCGTAATGACGAGTTATTTGGTCGACTGCAAAAGTCGGTCGAAAGAAATTTAGGAGATCTTGAACAAAGAATTCAGTTTTTAGTTCAGCAGTTGCCATCACCGCAAGAAATCATCTCGCAGCGAAAATTAGATTTAATGACCCTACAGACAAGGTTATCGAATTCAGTTGCGGGTAATTTAAAAAACTATGAGCTTTCGCTTAGAAAATGGATCTCGGTGCTGGATAGCTTAAACCCATTACGCGTTTTAGAGCGGGGCTTTGCGGTTGTTTCCAAGCAGGATCGAGTGGTGATTTCAGCGCAAAATTTAAGTCCGGGCGACAGTTTGAAAATTCGCCTGTACAAGGGTGAAGCCATAGTTGAAGTTGTTTCATTGGATCAAAACGTAACCCTGGCAAGTCCGCTTTAAGAAAAAAATTTTTTAGAAAAGAGGTAACTGTGGATTTCGAGAAAAAACTAAACCGATTAGAAGAAATTGTTAAGAAAATGGAAAAGGGTGATGTGGCCCTCGAGGAATCTTTAAAATTTTTTGAAGAAGGTGTTCGCCTGTCAAGACAATGCCAAACCCAATTGACCGAGGCCGAAAATCAGGTCAAAAAATTAGTTGGTTTTGACGAAAACGGAAACCCTATCACCGAAGATTTTAAAGCCGATGGAAACCCCCTTGAATCTTGAATTTAAAGATTTTGTCGAGCAGTCTCTTACTGATTGGATTGAAACCTTGGATCTGGTTTCGACCCATCAAAGTGATCATCCGCAGGGCTTGTCGCAATTAAAAAAATCAATCTCCTATTCTTTAAAACAAACCGGAAAGAGATTTCGCCCGGTGCTGTGTTTGATGATCTCAGATTGTTTCGGAGTGGCACCTCAACGAGTGGTTCCATTTGCTTGCGCTTTAGAAATGATCCACACCTACTCGTTAATTCACGATGATCTTCCGTCGATGGACAACGATGATTTCAGACGAGGTCAACTGACTAACCACAAGGTCTTTGGAGAGGCTACTGCCCTGTTGGCTGGCGACGTTTTGTTAACCCAGGCTTTTTTTCATCTGGCCAAGTTTTATCAAAACGAACCAAGTCTTGGTTTAAAATTAGTTAGTTTGCTTGCGGAAGCTTCTGGATTTAACGGTATGGCCGGTGGTCAAGCCCTGGATCTGGCCCCAGATAAAGGAAAAGTTTCAGCTGACGCAATTCAGACAATCCACATCCTGAAGACGGGTGCGTTGATCCGTGTGGCTTGCGAAGGTGCAGGGCTGATCTGCGGCCTTCCCGAAGAAAAAATTAAACGGCTGCGGGCCTTTGGTGAAAAACTGGGACTGTCCTTTCAAATCAAGGATGATCTTTTGGACGAAGATAAAATTGGTGAGAATAGTTTTCTACGCGTACTTTCAAAATCAGAGACTCTGGCACTATTAGATCAAACCACTTCAATCTGTCGTGAAATATTATCGGGCCTGGGCATTCCCGAGGGATCACTTTCAAATTTAATTGATTTCAATTTTCAAAGATCTGTTTAGTAACCTATTTGTAACTTTGCGGAGGCCTTGTGCGCTTGGATCTTTACTTGGTCAAAACTAAGCTAGTTCCTTCACGAACCAAAGCCCAAGAGTTAATTCAAGATGGTCGAATCCAAATTATCTCAGCCGATGGTTTCAAACGAATTGCAATTTTCAAAAGCGAAACTTTAGACACCGACCAGACCGCTATCGTTTTGGAAAATAAGTTATTAAAGTATGTGTCTCGCGGCGGCGTCAAACTGGAAGGGGCCTTGGAATATTTGCGTATAGATGTTGCCGGATACCAAGTTTTAGACGTGGGCCAATCCACGGGCGGTTTTACCGACTGTCTGTTGCAAAAGGGTGCTCAAAAAATTGTGGGTATTGATGTTGGAACTGCACAATTGCATTCGCAATTTCAAAATCACCCACAAGTCCTATCGTATGAAAATTTTCATTTGGACAGAATTCCAAGCCTTTTTTCTGAAGGCGAAAATTCTAATTTAAAATTTGATTTGGTTGTTATCGACTTGTCTTTTATTTCGGTAAATAGTTGCTGGTCTTTCCTTAAAAACAGAACGGACCAAATTCTTGCGCTGGTAAAACCGCAGTTTGAAGTTGGCAAGAGCCAAATTTCTAAAAGCGGAATGGTAAAAAATAGGGATCAATATTTATTAGTTCAAAAGCAGACCTTTCAAGCTTTAGAAAAATTTGATTTTGAAATACTGGATTATTTTCCTTCGCTTTTGGAAGGACGTGATGGCAATCAAGAGTTTTTTCTGTATGCTCGAAGAATACGAAGGGAAAACCACCAGTGAGCCTTGGTTATCAAAAATTATCACTCGTTTTATTTTTTTTAGCAGCGACCTCGTGCCAAAGTTTTAATTCTAAAACAATTTCTGCTGGCAATTCTAGATCAGCGCCCACACCTGGCGCGACCGCGGCTCCTAGCCCTTCGATAAATCAAGTAGAATTTCCACCCGAAATGCAAAAAGAAACCAGTTTGGAAAACTTGCGCGTCCAGAATCCCGAGGCTCCGAAAATTGGTCTGATTCTGGGGCCTGGGGGCCTTAGAGCTTATGCGCACGTTGGCGTTCTGCAAGAATTCGCGCAACAAGGTGTTCCGATCCAAGCTATCTTGGGCCTTGAAATGGGGGCGTTAGTCGGGGGAATTTTTTCAAGCAAAGCGCAGCCCTTCGATGTCGAATGGCAAATGTCGAAACTAAAAGAAGAGAACTTTTTTAAAAAATCCTTTATCGGTCAGCATGTGCAAGACGTGACGGCCCTTCAAAAGTTTATGGATGAGTATTTTTCGGGTTTGAAGTTCGAGGACTCGAAGATTTCTTTTTCTTGCCCCAGCTATCAGCTCAATAAACGACAAACCGTGATGATCAACAAAGGATCTTTAAGTGCTGGGATTCCATTTTGTTTGGCATCGAATCCATTATTTAAACCCCACCAAAATTCAGTCGCTGCATTGCAAGCTTTGAATTCTTCTGTGCAGTATCTGCGATCCAGGCAGGTGCAAATGATTTTTTATGTTAGTCTTTTGGATGATAAGCCTGGGTCTTTCGTTAGCCCTCTGGATGGGCCCAGCAACTTGATGTGGAATTTTGTGTCTCAAAGTTTAGAGAACCAATACGCTTCGGCACACCAAGTGATTCGTGTTCCGATGACGGGTTTCGAGCTTACTGATTTTGACAAACGAAATCAGATGATTCAAAAAGGTCGAGAAGCCGCAAAAGTTTTTTTGCTGGAACTTAAAAAACAGTGGGAGTTTAAATGAGAAAACCGCTTGAAAAGCCTGAAATCTTTCTTCAGCGTCGCGAGAAGCTTAAAAATTTAATTCCCGGGGGCTCGGTATTGGTCGTATTTGCTAGCCCTGAATCGTATCGCAACGGCAGTGTCATGCACAACTACCGTGCCGATTCCAATATGTACTATTTAACCGGGTTTGAAGAACCCGAAAGTATTTTTGTTTTCCGACCGGGACTAAAACCTGAAAGCATTTTATTCACGCGAAAAAAAGATGCCTCGCGCGAAATTTGGGACGGATTTCGTTTTGGACCCGAAGCCGCTAAAGCAGAATATAAAGTCGATCAAACATTTCCCGTCGAAGAGTTCGAAAGCAAGATGATTGATTTACTGAAAGGTTCGGAGCGTATTTATTATCGACAGTACAAAAATCCGGCCGCAGATCTTCAAATTAAAAAAGTATTGCAGGAATTTAAATTTTCTCAAGGACGATCCGGCTTGGGGATACTTCCCATTTACGATGCAGATGAGCTGATCGGCGAACTTAGACTTTTCAAAACTGATAACGACATTAAAAACCACCGCCACGCTTGCGAAATCTCCGCTGAAGCCCACATTGAATTAATGAAATACGTTCGACCAGGGATGAGCGAACGAGAACTGCATGGTTATTTTATTTATCAAGTGATGAAAAAAGGTGCCGCCCGAGAAGGTTATGGCGGAATTTTTGCCTCGGGCCCAGACGCCTGCATTTTGCATTATGTTTTTAACGATAAAACCGTAAAGGCTGGCGATTTATTTTTGGTCGATGCAGCGGGTGAGTTTCAATATTTTACTTCGGACATCACCAGAACTTACCCAGTCAACGGTCGCTACACGAAACCTCAAAGCGAAGTTTATTCTGCGGTCTTAAGAACTCAGAAATCAATTGTTGAAATGATTCGACCTGGGCTTCCATTTGCTGAACTTCAAAAGGCCTCGATCGAGCTTTTGACACATGAAATGCTAGAGCTAGGGCTTTTGACCGGCCGAAAGGAAGACTTGATTGAAACTAAAGAATTTCGAAAATATTATCCTCACGGAGTCAGCCACTTTTTAGGAATGGACGTTCATGACTCAGGAATTTATCAAAGTCGAAAAGACGAGCCCCGAAATATCGAAGCCGGCATGGTCTTTACCGTCGAGCCGGGCTTGTATATTCCCGCCCACGATTCGTCCGATTACGCAGGGATTGGGGTTAGAATCGAAGACGATATTTTGGTAACGAAGACAGGTTCAGATATTTTGACTGTTAAGTGTCCAAAAGAAATTCCTGAAGTGGAAGCCCTGATCGGTAGGTAAGGCAACGGCCGAAACTTTACTCGGTGGCAGTGGGTATGATCGGCAGCTCCAAAAACTCGATATAGTCGGCCATTGTATCGCTTATCAGTTCGGACGTCGGGATTTCTGGTAGCCGGGTGCCATTAAAAATTTTGTAACAATGAATAGAATAATCCCGGGTATCTCTGGCAATAAAAATAATTTTTGATTGATCAGCTGAATATGATCCCTGAACCACTTGATCGCCGTCCAGCCGAACCCCAATTGTATCGCTTGGCTTAGCCGGACTGCTTAAAGAGCATCTAAAATTTTGTTTTTGCAATTGATCCAGATTGGCGTTCCAGTCTTGGTTCACTCGAAATTCGCGAAAAAAAATTCGTTCTCCAAAATCGTCTGTTTGCATCTGTGATTTTTGAAAATCGATATTGTTCTTTATACGCATTTGCGCCGATAAAGGCTTAAAATTTTGATCCTGCGACGGAAATCTACCAAAGCCATTGGCCAAGTTGAATTTCTCTTCCGAATTTTTAGTCTCGCGCGAAACACAGGAATTCAAAAAAAATAACGCAAAAGGAATGATGAGAATTTTTCTTATCATACTTTTTATTGTAACGAAGACGCTTGTGATAAACCCGCAATCTGTGGTCTAGCAGGACTTTGGCTGGCCCTGTGACTAGCCCTATTTGTAATCGTCCAATTTTTACTCGCCCTGATTCATTTTGAGACAACTTAACTTGGCGGAATTACCTGGCCTTTAGTGCTGTCTCGTTTTGAAGCATGGCATTTGGTTCGCACTATCTCCTATTGGAAGTGAAATCATAGAAAGGGAGTAGCCTATGAAAGCAAAAATATTTTTAGTTCTGATTTCAGGATTACTAACGTCGTGGGGATGGGCCTGTGATCAGAATGCCGCGAGTATGGGAATTCGGGCCAAGACAGTTGGACAATCAGTTGTGCCGTCAACTGCTTTGCCGATGAATCGGACAGCTACCGATGTGAAACGATTTTAAGTCACACATTTATTCGCCGCCCGAGTCGTAAATAGCGCCTTTGGAGCGAAGTTTTTGTTCCTCAATTACGGCAGGATTTCTTTTGAATTCGAAATTCATTCGCGACGCGTTTTCCACTTGCGGGTTAGTATTTCCAAAAGCCTTCCGAAGAGATCCCGAAATTTTTTTGGCCCCATCTTCAAGAGCTAAAGCCATTCCCTTAGAAACAGTTTGAAGTTGGTTGGTGACCCAAGATTTTTCAACCCACTCAGTAAAGTGAGACTCCATGGTTTCTGGACCCACCTTGATTTGTAAAGAAAGCAATATAAGTAACGACACAAAAAGTGATTTGATCACAAAGAATAGTTCAGACATTTTCGTTAGTTTCCCTTCGTTCTTTCCAAGGTGTTAAAAATTTTTGAATATCTTTTTTTTTGAATGGTTTGTTAATAAATTCCATGCACCCCGCTTGGAGAGCTTTCTGCTTGATATTTTCGTCATCCAAGGTCGACAACGCCACAATTTGCGTCGCCAAGTATTTGGATTTCATTTCCATTGCGACTTCAATGCCGTTTTTCAGAGGTAAGACCAAATCTAAAAAAACTAAATTAGGTTTAATCTGCGGAAAAAGGCTAAGGGCTTGTTCACCATCGCTGGCCTCGAACACCGAAGAAATTCCTTCGTCCAAACAAATCTGGTGAATGATCTCACGAATAAAAAGCGCATCATCTACAATCAAAATTGTCACAACAGCACCTACCTAGTGCCATGATATCTTTTTCAGAGATGAGGTTGAAACGACTGCTTGAAAAACTAGACAGAAGTTAGAGGAAAGCCAGGCCTTTGAAAATAGAATTGGGCCATCACTTGATTCACGGGATTTTTAATTTTGACTTCCTCAGCTGATGTTGGAAACAGGCATCAAGGGATCCTGTTTCAGGAAACCCATCCTTTTTTTCGCAGCTAACGACCGCATGTGGGCTGACAAGAGTGCGCACGTTTTCAAATTCACAAAGAGCCGATTGAACTAATTCCCAAACTGATAGCCGAAGCTGAGCTGAACTTGTTGGTTGCTGACGCTAACGTTTTGGACGGTAGCTCCGGTGTTGAGATCGGGTAAATTTGATGATCCGCTGAACTGGATTTTTTCAAGCGAATATTGCAAATTCCACAGCACCTGGTTTTTTCTACTGAATTTAATTTCGCCACCCCAACCCAATCCGTACTTCATCGAATCGGGCGAGCCCCCAGAGTTTAACAACAATTGCGTCGATAGTTCTTGGTGTTGCGTCTTTGGCGCCAAGAATGTCGAGAACTGGCTGGCGTATCCTGGTGAATGGGGAATTCGGCCGCGCAAGAACAAACCATAGCCCAAAGTTTTTGATTTGATTCTAAATGTATCATTGTTGTTGGGCGAAAATTTACTTTCAAAATAAGACAAACCATAACTTAGATTTTTAGATTTTCTGGTCATCCCAAAGTAGTCGCGAATCTCAAGATCAAACTGCGCTTCTTCCTGCGTCACCGGAACTCGTGAAACACTTTCGCCAGTCGTTGAAACTTCTGAACCCAAGCTTGATTGGTAATGTCCCGAAACTCCCAGGCGGGGAGTTAACCACAGCTTTGTCCCGACGTGATAGAAACCTGAAAGGGATGAATAGTTTCGGTAACTCAAGTTCGACTGCGCCGAAGTCGACAACACTCCAGAGAAAAGAAAAATTTCTAATTGGTTCAAACGGTTGTCTTGCGGATGGATCCCTGACTTGTATTCGCCGACTTTTTTGCTGCTGTCAGAATTCCACAAACTTCTTACGTGATCTTTGATCGAATCTTGTTTGATTAAATCCGTGTTCTGCGAATTTACGTTTAAGGTTTGTTCTTCTTCAAACTGAGCATCAGAAATTTGTGCGGGTCTTCGCTGTGGCGATAGAAAAATTCGCTCGGCGAGAACTGAAGGTTTAGTTTCAACTGAAACCTCGTGCATCTGGGTCGAACCGAATTTGTAACGCTTGGAACTGATCTTTGAATTCACGCTTGTTGATCGCGGCGAAGGATCCCATTGCTGGGCCTGGCCCCGCATCGAAGTCACTGCCAAGACGAAAAAAAACAAAAGTCTGATTACAGTCATCCTTAGAAATATCGGTTTTTTCCAAGCAAATCTTGATGTCAAATTGACTCTGAATCAGCAGCCTGAACATAATAAGAAGTACGGTCTAGTTTTTTTTAAAAAAATCTGACTTTGATCTTTGGGGATTTATGACAAACCGAAAATTTGGTTTTTTATTTTTAATCGCGGCTGTTTCAATTGCATTGTCTTGGCCTGGCCCCCAGCAAGAGTCTTGGGGACAAACGCAAAAATATATCAGCGAGATCGATCAGGAATTTCAAATTCGCAAAGTACTGGTGGGCCCCGTCGTTGATAACACCAACGACATCTACGCTAAACCCCTAGCTCAGGCTTTGATCCAAGCTATCGAATCTGATCGTCAGTGGACAGCCCAACCCGTTTCTTCATCAAAAGGAAATCCCGAAATTTTTGACTCACAACCGACGCGTGTTCAAGCTCTGCTCAAAGAAAATCAAGCCCAAGGTCTGATCACACTTCGAGTTTCAAAAGGTCCCGAAGGAATATCTCTTCGGATGATTTTTTATATTGGCGCTTCCGGACTTCCGGGGCTTTTTGAAGAAGTTCAGAAAATTCCAAGTTTTGAAATCAATGAAATAAAGCGAGTTCTTTTAAGTGTTTTTGCTCAGATGAAAAAAAGGCTTCCGTTTTCGGGCCAGGTGCTCAGTCGTCGACAAAACGAAGTCACTGTCAATCTGGGATCGCAGCACGGGGTCTCTGAAGGCCAAGAGATCACCGCCATTCAGATTTTGCGATTGCAACGACATCCCAAATTTAAATTCGTAGTTCAATTTGAAAATTCCGTGATCGGAAAAATAAAACTAATCAAAGTCGAGCAAGGTTTAAGCTTCGGCGTGATTCTGACCGAAAAAGAATCAGGTATGATCGAAAAAAATACTTTTGTAGTGTCACACGACCCCATCGAATACGCAGAACCCTTGGTTTCCGCTGATGGAAAAAATATTCAGCCATATAAAGATCCCAACCAATCCAATTTGATTTTAGGCGAACATGCAGGAAAAAAATTGGGCGAGTGGATCCCCACTTCGGCGCCCCAATTTGGGCGAATGGATATTTTGCTTGGCCTGGGAAGTTATTCGATCAACAACGCATTGGATATTGGACCGGCGGCCTCTACCACACAACTGGTTCCGGGCATTAAATTCTTAGGCGAGATGTGGATTAACCCCGAATGGTTTGCAAACTTGTCTTTGCGCCAAATGATTTTCAAATTAACAAATTCTTATCCCGCTGATTCATCACCCAGTAAATTGGCAGTTTCAACCAGCATTATGAGTCTTCGCTTTGGATATAATTTTTTAATGCAGGATGAATTCTTTGGGCCAAAAATCCAACTGTCCCTAGGACTTGATCGAATGAATTCACAAATCGATCAATCAAGCCCGCCCGCTTTTACGTCCGTCACCTACTCTGGAATTTCGTTTGGAGTTGGCGGGACCTATCCCATTCCGCTTGAAAACCAACGTTCACTAACTTTTGGAACGCAGCTGAACTACCATTGGAAACCAAATTTGTCAGAGGCGCCGGTGACCTCGGCCGGAGGATCTAGCAGTCAAATTTCTAGTTTCTTGGTTTCGGGAAATTATCAGTTCTCACAAAGAATGAGCTGGATCGCCGAACTGGATTTCGATAACTACAACACCCAATTTGGTTCCGACCCTGGATCCCGCGCTAATCAGGCAACATCGCTGAGTCACAGCTTCACCACATTCTTCGGCGGCTTGGAATATCGGTTTTGATCAAAGAAAACTTTGGGGAGGGGAAATCGGTAGCGTCCCGAAAGTGGTAGAAATTTAAAGAGGAGTCCTCCAGAGTAGTTTTAGTAGCGCTAAACTATTAAACCAAAAAAGGAGAACTCACCCATGAGAAAAATAAAGAAGAAAGAAAAAAACCACAAGAAGTAAATCATAATTTACAAACGGAATTACCGCAGATGAGCTTAATGAGCCTTTTGCAGTTCGGAAGTCAGACATTGCTTTCAGAGGCAATCCGAGCCGAAATAACTCAAAGTCTGGGGCGTGGATTTTATCAGCACAGTGAATCAAAGAAAGATTTAAAAGGTTATCGTCATGGGACCAGAAAGACGACTTTAGATACTCCAATAGGACCGATAGTATATGAAAGACCCCGGGTGGTGGGTTTTGAATTTCAATCTCAGTTCCACACGCCTTACATGAGAAGGCCCGAAGAATTTGCCACGCAAATTTGTGACATGTATGTGAACGGAACTTCAACCAGAAAAGTCAAAAAAAGCTTTATCCGCGGTGACTGGAGAAAAGGTAAAGTTATCGAGATCCACGATCAGTCGAATCACAACAAATCTAGTGGCAGAGTTTAAAGCTTGGAAATTGAAAGACTTATCAGATTTAAAAGTGGCTTATTTATTTTTTGATGCAATTCGAATTGGAATGAGAATTGGCGGGCAAACCAAGGACTCTGTGATGATCGCTTACGCCATTTTGGAAGACGGATCGTTTCAAGTGTTGTCGATTGATATAAGTCATTCTGAGAGCAATAGATCATGGGGTAGGTTCATTAGTGACTTAAAGCAAAGGGGGCTTAAG
>JANYDD010000009.1 GCA_025359945.1 Bdellovibrio sp.
CTCGATACGAGATCTACCCTGAAAACCTTAAAGCAATTCTTCGGAAATTCGCCGCCACTGCCCCGCTTATCTTGCCTTCGGCAATTAAGTCCAGAATCTCGGAAATCCTAATTCCCGAAAAAATCAAGAGTTTCGTTTCAATTGTAAAGGGGCAGTACCACTCATTTAACGAGTTCAATAAATTCATCAGGGAACAAAAATCTGCTTTTCCAGCAAACGACAAAGAAACTTATTCAAACCTGCCAAACACTAATATTTCTACAACGACTTCTAGCAACAGTTATGAGTCGCAGAATATAATATTTTACAATTCCACTCGAAACTTTCAAAATTTTGTGATTTCCGACCTGTTCCTACAGCCGGCTCGAGAAGATGTTCAACCCATTGTTTTGGCGTCAGTTATGCCGTACTCCGACGAAATCCAAAGACTCTTGAATAGTATAGCCTTAAAAATGCTCGGGCATCTTGCCGCCGGATATCCCACTTTGAATAACGCAGAAAAAAACTTGGTAAGGGAAAAGCCTATGAAGGCCGCCGTAGCATTTTACCATGCAGTTATCGCAGAAAATAAGGCTGAAGAAGTTTTTCCAAATTCGAAGCCTAATGGGAACACCGACGCCTTTCGCCATTTTGTTTGGTCAGGGCTATTAGTGCGTGATTTAGGAGAAGAAAGCGCACGCACATTTTTGAATGCCCATGAGATGACGGTAGGACAGTCTCCTGATGAGGAAGCAATGGACCAATTTAACAACGAAAGGGGTATTTCTTCAGCAAAAGAACTTCTTAGATCTGAATATTTTGATGACACCGCGATTTTTGAAAAGGCCAAGTCAGAACTAGATGCTGGAACGCTAAGGGTACTTACAAAATGAAACTGAATTCCAAAAGTAAACTTGGGAAGTATTTTATTTTTTTTATATTTTCAATCATCCTCGCTCCGATCCTCCTCTTAACGTTAGATCAATACACCAGAAGGCTCTTCTTGATTGAGGCCGAAATTTCGTGGGGAACAAAAAAACTGAACGAAAGTGCGTTTTACAGTGGCTCTGCATCGATTCGAGCATCTATGACGGCGAATCTTATAAGAAGTGAAAAATTTATAGGCAAGTCTTGTGTTACTATATCAGAAATTCTGGGCGAGAAAACCGGTGATTACTACGTCTCTGATGGTAACGTTACATACGCACTTACCGAAAAAAAGTCGGCCAATTGGATTTTAACATTTATCTGCGGGGAGTCTGGCAGAGTTGAGAGAGTCATCATTCGAAAAAGTTGCTGCTCGGCCTCGCAGAGTTTGGTGCGTTTTGGAATTAATTTTTTTGGATCCCTATTATTTGAGTCGCGAAAAAACTGATTTTAGAGTAGCAATCCAAAGCACGAGAGGCGATTTCTTTCGATCAACAAATGGGGGTTTAAAATGAAAATACGATGTCTTGGTCATCGAGCTTTTGGGGTTGTGATGCTTGTTATGGCCTTTGCAGCCGCGGGGAATGCCGGTCCTAACCCGTATTGGTCAATAGCGACAGACCTTAAAATCCCGGTGGGTACGACTTGCGGTTTGTTGACGATTGATCCGCAGACGCAACAATTAAAATTCACTGACTACAATCAGCCAGGCGCCCAACCCCAACTGATTTCAATTTTCTGGTCAACCCTACAGTCTGGCAAATTGGACTTTGTGCCGAACAACACGTTGAATTTTATCAGGAACCTTTTCTATTCAACAGATCCTAAAACCAACCTCCCTTCGGTAGATTCAAAACGGGCGAAAACCGGAGCGCTGGTCCAAATAGAAACCTTGGCTGGCCCTAAAACAGTGGCAGCAGAAGATCGAACGGAAAAAGATAAATCTCAGTTATTGCAACCCAGTCAGCTAGTGGCTTTGCAATTAATTCGGGTTGGTACCATCGATCCAAAAAATTGCCAGAGAAGTCAATCTCAGTGATACGCCACAGTAAGACAGAATATCAGTTCACTAGGTCCTGATATTTTTTCAGAATCTCATCCATTTGTTCTTTGTTCAGTTTGGATTCTTTCAAGCTATCTAAAACTTTTTGGGCCATCACTTTTTGGCCCTCTTTAGTGTACAAAGTCGACGCCAGCGAAAACAACCAGGGCGGCCCACCGCCAGCGCGTGCGGCCTGGTGGATTAATTCAGCAGCGCGGACGTTGTTTTTTTCTTCGATCATATAGTGCGCGCCCGCGTGAAAATTTAAATACCAATCGTTCGGAAATTTCAGCACGCCCTTATCGTAGATTTTGCGAGCGCCTTCGATATCTGAAATCACCACAGACAGTTGCACTCCCCCCAACAGATAGGCGATATAAAAGTAAGGCGATAAATCCGTCACCGCGTCCATCATGCCGTAGAACCAACTCATGTCCTGGCAATTGCGTTTGTCTTTTTTAATCTCGCAATACATTGCGTCCTGCAGTGATCGAATCCACAACATGTCCGCCATATTTTCGTGAAAACCAAAAGCAAAGTGCTCAATATTTTTTGGCGGAGCATAGTTGTCCATCAGTTCGGGTGGCTTGTTCTTAGGATCAAGACTGACTTGAGTAAAATAAGCCAAGGCGCCAAAAGCCGCCAAAAGTGCAAAAGTGGGAAGATGAAATTTCTCAAGTCGCATATGCAAAGCTTAACGAAAGTGCGATCGCAACACCACTGGCCAAAGGTCCGTATCTCAATAGACTTCTTTCATGACTAGCAGGCCCCTCAATCGCTGGATTCCCCTCTGGCTCTGGATTCGCCGGCGAAAAAATGATCATCAAAATAACTTTGCTATTCCTTCGGAATCATTTTTCCCCGGCGGCATTGAGCGACAGAGGACTTCAGCGATTGAGGGGCCTGCTAGTCATGAAAGAAGTCTCATGGGCGGCCGCTATTAATCGGCAATGGTGTTTCGGTATATCATGATAATCCGAAACAGTGTTGCGGATGGGTGGATATCGAGTTAGTCTACTTGAGGACAAATAGTAGACAAAAACGCTTTTGCTGCGAGGCCTTTATTTTTCAACGACGACTAGATCTTTCAAAAATTTTAAAAAATAAAAGCTTTTTTCTTTTTGGCCCCAGAAGCACTGGCAAGACCACATTGATTGAAACGGCCTTACCCCAGGCAAAGGTGTATGATCTTTTGGACGACGAAGTCTTCAATCGACTGGCCCTTGAACCCAAGCTGATCGAGCAAGAGGTCGAAGATTTAAAGAAAATTATTGTCATTGATGAAATTCAAAAGCTTCCGAAACTCTTGGACGAAGTTCATCGCTTGATCAAAAAAGACAATCGAACTTTTCTTCTGACTGGAAGCAGTTCCAGAAAAATGCGGCGAGGCGGATCTAACCTGCTTGGCGGCCGGGCATGGGAAGCCAATCTATTTCCACTGACGTCGGCAGAAATTCCAAATTTTGATCTTATGACCTATTTCCAGCGCGGCGGCCTTCCGCACATTTACCCGTCAAAAAATTATGAAGAAGAGCTAAAAAGTTACGTTAACTTATATCTTAAAGAAGAAATCGTCGTCGAAGGGCTCAGCAAAAAGTACGACTATTTTTTAAGGTTTCTAGATGTCATGGCACTTTCAAACGGGCAAGAGCTTAATTATGATCAACTGGGCAGTGACGCCCAGGTCCCGCCCCGAACGTTACAAAATTACGTGCAGGTTCTAGAAGACACACTCATGGGTTACCAACTGAAACCTTTTTTAAAAACGCGAACACGCAAAGCCATCGCTCGATCCAAATTTTTTCTTTTCGATATAGGCGTCGTAGGCAAGCTATCCAAACGGGGCTTAGTTCAAAAAGGAAGTCCGCTTTTTGGATCGGTCTTTGAGCATTTCATTATCAACGAGATCAAAGCATTTTTAAGCTACAATAGAATCGACGAAGATCTCTGCTTTTGGCGAAGCACTTCAGGTTTTGAAGTTGACTGCATTGTCGGGCAAAAACTAGCTATTGAAATTAAATCAACAAAGCTGGTTTCCAAATCTGACCTTAAGGGTTTAAAAGCTTTGAACGAAGAAAAGCTAATCAAAAAATCCATCGTTATTTCAATGGACCCTACACGCCGACAAATCACACCAGAAATCACAGTTTATCCGTGGCAAGAGTTTCTGACCCAGCTTTGGGCGGGTAAAATACTGGACTTCTTTCATATCTAGGAGGCCCATAAATCGCTGAAGTCCTCTGTGGATCAAGGCCGCAGGGGAAAAATGATCCCGAAGGAATAGCAAAGCTACTTACGTATGCACATGACGCCACCTACCTGTCTTGTTCGACTGGAGCGCATTCAAGTCGACAATATTCGACAAGGCGAATTTGCTGGCGTCATGTGCATAGGTAGGCAAAGCTATTTTGAGGATCATTTTTTCCCTGCGAACGCTGAGCCAGAGAGGAATCCAGCGATTTATGGGCCTCCTAGATATGAAAGAAGTCTACTGGATGCTAGGTAATTGTCGGACCATTTAGCTCGAGGTACATTAAAGCTAAGCCAAATGAAAACCTTGGTTTTAGGATTCAAAGACGATTTAGAAAAAATCATGGCGGCGGTTCCTAAAGATGAATCTCGCATAGGGGTTCGCTAAATCAGATCAGGTCAGTTTGTTTATTTAACAAATACCCATACTTTCACCCATAAACACCCAAAAATAGCCATAAACTTGGACTTTTTGGGTATTTATGGGTATTTTTGTGGGTATATGAAAGCACCCAAGTTAAACCTAATACCGCAAGAGATTGCGAGTCTTCTGGCCGAAATTGATGAGTTCAAAGGCCGTTGGTCCACCACGCAATCCCTAGCACCAGATCGGTTGGCTGCACTTCGGCAGGTGGCCACCATCGAATCCGTTGGATCCAGTACGCGCATCGAAGGTGTGAAGCTTACGAACCCCCAGGTCGAAGCTCTGCTTCGTGGGATCAAAACATATTCCTTCCGCTCGCGTGATGAGCAAGAAGTGGCTGGATATGCGGAAGTAATGGAGATGATTTTCTCATCCTACAAAGACATTCCACTCACCGAAAATCACATCAAACAACTGCACGGTGTCCTTCTAAAACACAGCACCAAAGATGATCGCCATCGAGGCGAATACAAGAAGTTTGCTAACAGTGTGGAAGCCTTTGGCCCGGACGGTAAAAGCAAAGGAGTTGTCTTTCATACGGCAACCCCATTTGAAACGCCGGCACTGATGAAAGATTTGGTTGAATGGACCAACGCACAGATCGCTCGCAAGGAGCTGCATCCGCTGCTTGTGGTGGCAGTGTTCGTGGTCGTGTTCCTGCATATCCATCCATTTCAAGATGGCAATGGCCGCCTGTCACGAGCGCTGACGACTTTGATTCTCTTGCAGTTTGGCTATAGTTATGTGGCTTACAGTTCTTTTGAAAGAGTGATTGAGGAAAACATAGAGTCCTATTATTTGGCCTTGCGCCGGGGACAAGCCGAGCTTGAGAAAGCTGACGCCAAAACAAATCGTAAAATCAAACCGGGTGGTCTGTTTGATTGGCTGAGGTTTTTTTTGAAGTCCATGCAGAAGCAAAAAGTCGCACTTGAAGTGAAGATGAAAGACGAGCTTGCAGCCTTTAGGCTAGCGCCTCTGTCATTGCAAATCATCGAGTTCATCAAAAGCCGAGGGTTGACCTCCATCAGCGAGGCCGTAGCTGCTACGGGGGCCAACCGCAACACGGTGAAGGTTCATTTCAAAAACTTGGTGGCCGCTGGACACTTGGAAAAAGAAGGTGTCGGGCGTGGGATAAGATACAGGATGGGGTCATAAGTGGACTCTGTCTGGGTCTCGGGGATCCACAAGAATGGATCCAGTCCAATGTGCTTTCGTGTCTCAAAAACTATTTCCGACCATTTCTGTCTCGAGTCTGCACTTTTTCAGGAAGTCTGCTCCAGATTGTCGAACACCCCGCGCAAACGAGTTGCCCTTGCATCGATTGATCTAAAAAGGCAGATCGGATTCTTCGAACGCGTCTTGCGAGCTTGCGTTCGAATTCGCTTTGGCGGAACTTCCATCAAACACAAATCAAGGTCGGAAAACTTTTTAGGTTTGTGCGAACTTCGAGATCCAAAGACAAATGCTTTTAGTCCAAACTTTTTTAGGATTGAACTGACCATCTCGAAATGCCTTTTTTCTAACTGAATCAATTTCATTTTAAAGATTTAAATTTATTTAATAGAGACCTTGAGTTTTGGCCGATCTCAATTTTTTGATTTTAGATTTCGCCCTAACTTTGGTCATCGCCACTATAATTTCTCCACCTCAATAACTCTTTTTGCAAAAAATTATTTAGTCTAGTCGGAAGCATTTCCAGAAGGCTTGACACTGATCCAGCCCTTTGTCTTGAATCGGGAATATCCATCGCCGCGCTTACATCTAAGAATCTCAAAATGATAAATTATTTTTTGACGAAGGCCGCCGCAAGGATCAGTTAATTTCGCCGCCAGCGTTTCATTCCGAGAAAGCCTGACCAACATCTAGTCAGCTGCCAAAACGCTAAACATTTCCTATTGCGGCTGCAACCTCAAATCCCTAAACTGAAGGGGTTGGGAAAAGAATCTAAGCTTCCAAAAAAAAGCAAAAGTTCTAACCCAAGACTGCCGATAAACTAGCAGTCATAAGAAAAACAAAAAAGTTTGCAAAAGACTTAAAACAAAAAACAAGGAGAAAAGAAAATGAAAGCATCATTAAAAAACAATAAGGGCTTCTCCCTTATCGAACTCATGGTCGTCGTAGCGATCATCGGGGTACTGGCCACGATCGCGATTCCTGGTGTGCAGGGGTATATCAACAGAGCTCGTCAATCAGAAGCGTCCAGCAATTTGGGTGTAATTTACAATTTAGAGCAGGCGATGGTTCAATCCTCACCGAACAACGTGCCTTTTACGAATAATTTAGTAACCATCGGCTTTAAAGTTTTGGGGCAAGCAAATTACATTTATGGTTTCGCTAACACAAATGTAACCACCCATTCAATAGGCGCAGCAGGGGATCCCGTGTGCGATATAACTCCTGCTTCGGCAAATGCTTGCTCTCTGACATCTAGGGCGCCATCAACAGGTTTGGTTGCTGGCCTGACCAGTGGTGCTACCGGTGCAGCTGTAGCCGCACCGGTAGCACCACTGGTCAGGCCGGCAACCAAACCTGTTGATGGCGCCCTAGATGTCAGAGAGCAAGCATTTGCCGAAGCAGGAGTTATATCGCACACGGGATCCCCTGCTGCGCCTATTGAATGGGTGGT
>JANYDD010000039.1 GCA_025359945.1 Bdellovibrio sp.
CCGCTTTTACAGCGCGTACTCTCATATCTTCTAGGGTTTGATGGTCTAATTTTCTGCCGTCAGTTTTTTTCATAACCAATTAAAACATATCTGAAAATTAAATCAATGTTTATGTATACTATCTAACGCACTTATTAATAATGACACTACTCTAGGGGACGAGATCAAATTAAATATGCCGGGCTCGCGAGTGATCAGCGTTTCATTGAAAGATCGATCGGCAGTAATCCTGGGGGGCAGGGGGGCAGATTTAGCGGTGTGGTTTGATACCGAAAAAAAGAAATGGGTAACCTCGGGATATTATCCAATGGCCAAGCTTTGGCGGGGTCTGCAATTTGAGCCCTCTTTAAAATCAGGGCGCGTCCAATGGATCAGCGAGGCTGGTACGGAAAATTTTACGAAAGAGGCCGCTGTAGGGTCGACGGAAAGTTTAACTTTCCCCGCGATGGTCCATCAGACTTTTGAGGTCGCACAGTTTTTGACCGAAAAGTTAAAATTGGGCGAGCAAACTCATCCCGATTTACTTTTAATTAGCGTTTCATCGCACGATTTGGCCGGCCATCAATATGGACCTCTTTCGCCAGAGATGAAGGATATGACTATAAAAGAGGATCGATCTTTGGGCGAGTATTTATCCCAACTAAGCCGCCGTTTTTCTGACCCTAAAAAAGACCTTTGGATCGCGCTGACGGCGGATCATGGAGTCGCTCCAATGAATGTGGACGTGATTAAAAATCATATCCAAGGCGGTACAATTGCGGCCAAGACACTTGAAAGTAAAATGAATGACCACTTGGCTAAAAACAAAATCGGTTTGTGCGCGGGAAAGCCCTGGGTCGAAAAATCCAATTCTTTTCATTTTTATTTTAATAAAAATTGCAAATCAAAGTCGCCCGTCCAGCGTTCGAAAGCTCTGCAAGAGCTTTCGACTTTTTTGCGTTCGCAGCCCGGCGTCGAAGACGTGATCACCACCGAACAAGCCGAAAAAAATAATTTTCCCTATGCCTATGAATCCGAAGCCAAATTCAGCTACGTACTTGAACTGAGCGGCGACTTAATTTTAATTCCGCAACCCTATTGGGTCAGTGATGATTCGCAAAATGCGAAACACATCACTTCGTTCACTTATGACCGAACAGTCCCGGTGATTTTTTGGGGCGAACCCTTCCGGCGAACTACAATCAAGGGAAAGGTCTCGGTGCTAGATATCGCAGCGACGTTAAGCTTTGCACTTGGCTTAGTGCCCCCGGCGCATTCGCAAGGCCAAGTTATCCCCGAAGCTTTCGAAACTAATCTTTAAAATTACTAATTACGCGCTGGCGATTTACCGGGCACCATTTGCTCTACCATTTTCTTTATTTGAGCCTTGATGGCTTCGATTTCTTTTTTTTGTTTAGGGAAAAACTCAAAACTGAGTTTCAATTGCAATGCCTCAAAACTATTTCCTTCAGCAAGAAAATCTAAATTTATTTCTCTGCTATTATATTTTTCTAAAAAATCACTATATCCGGGCGTGCCGTACAAGGATGATTGAGACAACAACAATCCAGGTATCGAAATTTTTTGCTCACGATCCCGCATTTTTCGAAAGATCTCTCTATTGCCTGCTTCGGATTCTGAATAAAGAAGGTCAAATACCTTTTCATCTAAATCTTTTTGTGCACGATTTAAAATTAAAGTTTCTAACAAACTCAATGCGGCCACTGTTGCAAAAGGGGCTGATGAATCCTGCAACAGCTTGTCCTCTGCATCTTTTCTTTCGGAAAAATGAGATTTTAAAAAAGCTTTCCGATTTTGCAGCGGCAAGGGGATCAGCGGTCGGACCGATAGAAAAATCGAAAACTCTGGAATACGGATCTAAAGGAAGGAATCGGGGGGTTCAAGATGAGAAGGGGTTTCTCGCACGACCTTGAAACTATTTTAAGAGGGGGATTCATGAAAAGATCATTGGCCATTTTAGCATTTATATCTGTGTGCGGTGCTGGAGCATTTGCGTTTGATTCAACAACTGCATTAACTGCGACGTCCACTTCGCCGCTGGGTGTAACTAGCGGAGCTTCGAGCGTTCGTTATGATGAAGCCGTTAAATTGGCCGCTGAAGATATCGTGTTGTTCGTGCAAAGCAACGGACAAAAATCTTCTGTAGCTTTGAATGAAGCCTTTCGATCTTTTGACCTAGTGGCTCCGGATCAGGCTGGTTTGTCTGAAATCGAAAAAGCTCAGTTGATGCTTAGCCATATCGTGATTCAGTAATCTACTCATTCATTTGCTTTGCAAAATGCCCAAGTCATTTAGATGGCGAATTAGGCTGTTTACTTATTTTGCAACTTAATTTGCTTTGAATCTCACGACACTTTGAATAAAAAAAAGTGAACTATCAGGACTGATTTAACTTTCAGTCCTGATTTTTTTTTAGCATCGAGTTGACCGAATTTTTATTCAATCTGAAATAAAAGAAATTTTAAATATTGTCCCTGGGTAAATCCTGAAACTAGCGGATGGTCTTTGGGCTGGCCACCCTTTGCGACTAAATTTATTTTGCGTCCAGCCTGGCCCGAGGCTCGTTTAACCAAAGTCAAAAAGTCGGATTCGTTTAAATTTCCAGAACACGATGCGGTCGCAAAAAAACCTGAAGGGGTCACCCAACGCATCGCCTGGGTATTTAGTTTTAAATAAGCTCTGGATCCAGCCGCTAAATCTTTTTTGCTTTTAACAAAAGCAGGGGGATCACAAATTACCAAATCAAAAAGCTCAGCACCCCATTCACTGCCCGCAGGCTCTTTAGCCGGAAAATTTTTTAAAAGATCTCGGTTGAACCCTTGCCCTTTTAGATTTGCAAGATCTAGGTTTTGCTGTGCCAAATTCAGAGCATCGGCCGACGCGTCCATCATGACAGAATTACATGAAATCTGGTGTCGCTCCAAAAATCCCCCAACTCGAATGGACCACTGACCCAAATGACAAAATAAATCTAAAATGCGAACTTTCGTTTTCTCTTTTTCCTGCAGTGATCGCAAGAAATGCCCTTGTACCAAATCCACATTAGCGGCTTGATCCAGAAAAAAACCTGTCTTCTGCCCTTGAATTAAATCGCACGTAAATCGATCGACAAAATTGTCCGATCCCGAAATCAGAATTTGCTGAACGGTGTTTTCGGTCGAATTTAAAACTTTGCCCAGTTGAACGGTGGGTTCGATGTTTAAACCTTCTCGAATTCGGCGCGGAGAATCCTTTCGGATCAAAAAGATAAATTGATCTGCTGGAACTTGAGTTAAATTTTCTTGAAAAGCTTTTTCAACCAATGATTTGAAAAACAATGACCGATCTTTCAGTAGCCTGTCCATTCCGTAAATATTCAGTTGAATCGAAATGAAAACTCGTCCATCAACTAAAACATAATGATCCATGATCAGACCTGGCAGGCTGTCGCCCTCGGCAAAAACTAATCGGAAACTATTTTTAAAACCGTGGGCCAGCCTTTTTTTCCAAGCGATCAGAATTTTTTTCTGAAGCAGATCTAAAATATCTAATTCGCAATCCGAAATATCTTTAGTCAGCACTCGAAAAAAAAATTGTGAGTCTCGGTTGGCCATCCCCAAAGCGCGAAATTGACCTTTAGAATTTGTGGCGACAATCAGATCCCCGGGCAAGACAGATTTTAAACTTCCGGCAAAATCTTTTTCAGTTAAAATAACTTTTTGGGGTCCGAATTTTTTTTCGGCCTCAGCGTCCAAGGGATAACTTTTGTACTGCATTTCTTTTTCCTAACTTCGCCAGCGCAAAGTGGTTTCGGGAACGGGATTTTTAAAAGTCGATTTTTCCAGCTGCGATCGCATCCATTCGTCTTTCAAAGCATAATACCATTTCGCTTGGGTGTCGGCGTCTTTGATCAACATCAAACTGGGGTCAAACTTTAAACCCTCTTGTTGTTTTCGGACGGCATCCAAATCTTGATATAAAAAAACTTTGGTGAATTTTCTAATCAAAGGTTTTATCAAAGTCAGCCACGGCATATCCCAGTAGGCCAGTTGAATGACCCTAGTGTTTGATTCATCTATGGGGGACAATCCGGTCATGGCACAAAAAGATTTTTTACCCACACTGACGTGTTCGATGCGAACGCAAGGCAAGTAAAATGAAATCTCGGTCACGGGCTGCCCGCCTAAAATTTTGTAGGCGCGCGAATTTGTCGACGGCTGGTGGCGCACCATTTGAAAGCCAAAGGGAATGGGTGCGAATTTTTTTTGCTTTTCGTGAATTGTTTTGGAACTTCGCCAAAACCATGACTGATGCACAAACGGCCCGTGCGCAGGATCCATTAAACCAATCACCGCATGATCAATCGGACATGGAAAATGGGCCACTTCTGTGTACTGAGGCAATGCATCACTAGCAAAGCCAGGGACCACTGGGATGGGCGGCGCCAATTCAGGGGAAAAATCTTTATCGCCGATAAAAATCCAAATATTGCCCTGAATTTCTTGCAGCGGATAGTGTCGCACTCTGATTTTTTGAGGATCTAAATCGTCAGTTGCACACAAGGAAGGGATCTGTGCGCACACTCCGGAATTGTCAAATTTCCAGCCGTGGTATGGACACTGCACTTGATCGCCAACCATTTTGCCGTAGGACAAAGGGATTCCCCGGTGCGGACAAACGTCCCGAAGTGCAAAGGCTTGGCCGTTTTGTTGTCGCCCCACCATGACCGGATGACCTGCCAGAATTCTTTTTTGAATTTGGCCTACTTTAAGATCTTTTGAGCAAAAAGCTAAGTACCAAACATTTTTTAAAATTTGTGATGTGCTCACGAAAAAATCCCAAGTTTTGTTTCGGCAAGTTTCATAGTGTTTTCTAGAAGAGTCATAATGGTCATAGGTCCAACGCCTCCGGGGACGGGAGTGTGCGCCGCTAAATGTTCGGCCCCCTGTGAAAAATCAACATCGCCAGTGATCGATCCCCCCGCGCCCGAGCCATGAATACCCACATCCACCACCACAGTTTGCGAAGCAAAGTCCGAGGCTTTAAAAAAATTTCGCTGGCCCATAGCCACCACCACAATATGAAAATTTTTAATCAGCGCGTGCAAGTCTTTGGTTTTTGAATGGGCGATGGTGACAGTGGCGTTTTCTTTGAGAAGCAAAAGCGCCATTGGCTTTCCGACGATATTGCTTCTTCCAATGACTAAAGCCCTTCGTCCTGCAATCTCAATTTGATGCGATTGAAGCAGATGAATGATCCCTTGAGGTGTGCAAGGGGCAACAATTGGGGCGACGCTAGGGTCCCCCGAGAATAATTTTCCAAGTGCCGTGTAGGTTAGGCCGTCGGCATCCTTGGTCCATGACAGGGTCGAGTTCACTTGGGCCTCGACGAAAGGGGCCGCCAACGGCAGTTGAACCAAAACGCCGTCAACGTCAGGAGCGTGATTTAGTTTGTCTAAAATTTCGGTCAAAACTTCTTTGCGGGTGGATTTGGGAACTTCAATTTTTTCAGATAAAATCCCTACGCTTTCGCAGGCCTTCATTTTGTTTCTAACGTAGACCTGACTGGCAACAATTTCAGTGGTAATCACCACCACTAATTTGGGCGCGCGCCCGGCTTTGGTCGAAAATTTTTGGACTCGTTCTGCTAGTTGCTTTTTTCTGGCTTCGGCAAGTTTTTTTCCGTCTAGCAAAATCATTCAAGTCCTTTCAAAGGCGTCAAAGGGGTCAAAGGGGCCTAAGCCAGAACCTTTTCCAATTTTACTGAAAAATTCAATAGATAACGCCAAGGTGATTTGACTGTCCTTTGACGGCCATGTATTAATAGCCTTCTGGTTGAAACCATTTCAGGAGGTTTGTTGTGGCCGAGAAAGTCAAGTTGTCGAAAGACGGAAGTTCAATTGATTTCGTGCAATCGGAAAGCTTGCCAACCTCGCTTAAAAAATTTCGCCAGTCGCCAGAAATCGAAGGTTTCTACCGATTTATTTTTGAAAACGATCTGCAAAAAGAAGCTTACGAGATTTTAGATCGAATTATTCTGGCAAGAAAAGCCAAAAAAGCTGAAGAGAAACAGCTAGCCAAGTTAGAAAAATCTCAGGGCACCAAACTTAAGGCTCAAGAAATTAAAATGGCCGAAAAAGCGAAAAAGCTGACTCTTAAGCTAGCTAAAGAGGCTAAAAAACAAGCCAAAGTCGAAGCCAAGTTAGCCGCAAAAGCCGCTAAAGCCGCTAAAGTAGAAAAGGTTGCAAAAATCGCAAAAGCTACAACGGTTGCTAAGCCTTCTAAACCCGTCAAAGCCACCGCTAAGCCTGCCGTTTCCAAGGCTGCTAAAAAAGAAGCCAAGCCTAAAAAAGCTGGGGGCAAGGTCGCTTCGACAAAGGGCAAAGCCAAAGGTCAAAAAGAAAAAGCCAAAAAGAAAAAGTGATTTCGGACCGGACTATTCCGGATTTCGAACCGTGTTCACTTCTACAATTTAATTAGCCCAGGCCCACGACTTGCTATTTCAAAATCCCGTGGGAGCTGACTTATGAAAAAAAAGTTTTTGGGTAATTCATCCGGGCAAGGTCTGATTGAATATCTTGTGATCGTGGCTTTAGTGGCGGCAGGTTCCATCGCAATTATGCGGACCCTGGGTCAAACAGTGCAGTTTCAGTTTGCTAAGATCTCCAAAGGCCTGGGCGCCACTTCGCAAGACCAGATGACCGCCCCGGTTCTATTACAATCCAGTTATCAAAAGAAAAATATGTCCAATTTTTTACGTGGAACGGATTCTCGAAATAACGAGAATTCATCGGACAGCAGCGATGGTGAAGACAAATGATAAAATCAGGAAAGCGTTTAATTCATTTAAATGGGTCAAAATTGAATTCATTCGAAGGAGTCGAAAATCATATTTCGTTTAACCAACCAAAATAAGAAATTGAATATGATTTCATTCCAGACAAAGCTTTTTTTGAGAAATAGTAATCGGGGTCAGGCTCTCACCGAGAGCCTGGTTTGTTTTTTTGTTTTTATTCTATTTGTGAAACTGATTTTTTTAACCTTTTATTTTTCACTTTTTTCGATGACGGCTCAAAACGCGTTGGAAGGATTTTTAGCCTGTCATGAAAAACGCTCTTTGAACTGCAGAAATAAATTTGAAGATGATTTAAGCCGATTGTTTCCCAGCATCTCTTTGACAGAACTTAAATCGACGCCAGATCGAAAAGCCGAAGCCAAGTTTCTTTTATTGCACCGAATTCCATTTTTAATTACCGGGAGTCTTGAATAAACCAACGCGGCTTTGTCCTTTTTTTGTTTTCGGTATTAATGTTTATTTTTGTTCTTTCTTTAAAGGCGACCATTGCCGTTTTTGACTGGCTGAATATTTTTAGGGAAACCCAAAAAATTTGTTCCGAAAATTTACTTGAAGCACAAAAAAATCAAGTCCCCGTAATAAAGTCTCTCTTTGACCTTAATCCTCAGGTCAAAAAACTTGCAGCACAGAAAGCCCTTTGGAAGGCCAAATGGGCTGCGGCAGTCGCTAGCCACAATCACTCTGCTGCGGCTTATTGCCAGCATCAGTACTTTGTCACCCAAGCTGCGCAGGCTCGTCTAGGTGCCTTTCAAAAAAAAATATTACAGACGTCGCAATTGCAAATGAAGTCAGGAATGTTGCGAACAGAGATGCTTTTGCAAAATTACTTTCTTCAACATGTTTCTGCAGAAGAAACTTTTCTACCGCGGCTAATTTTAATTCGCCGCAATCCCTATTTGATGGCCGTCCGGGCTATCCCCTGGGCGGATGGGCCTCCGATCTTCGAACGGGATCAACCCTTTACTGACAAACAAGCTTCGCAGGTTTTTTGGAAGTATAACGTTGAAATCAACTCTCGGGAGGTCCTAGGTTGGCACTCACTACATTTTACCAAACAAGATTCCTGCGCAGCTTCCTTAGATCTGAATTTGCGAGAAACGCTTCACGCGGGCAAATCCTCTTAGAAATTATTTTGGTCCTGACGTTGATGTCATTTTTTTTCTTGCACGTGAAAAGTATTGTGGACCTGCAACAGTCTAGGATGCGGCAGTCAAAGGTGCCCCTTCGAAGTAGAAAGGTGCACCCCCTGGAACCAACTCAGATGCCAACAGTAAAACCAGAACCAAAATTTAATTTATAAAGGAAATCCAATATGAAAACATTTTTAGGGCCACTTTTAAAGCAATTGAGCAGCTTAAAAAATCATCTAGAAAAGATCCCCATTTTTCTAAAAGGTCCTCGAGGGCCAATTGCAGGATTGGTGTTGGTGGGCTTGGCCCTTTTGCTAGCCAGCGTTTTTGACGGGAAAAATTATTTTCATAAAACACCCTCTCAAAAAGAGGATTCCCAATCTGAAAGTTGGTCCACAGACACGGTGATCCCCAAAGGGTATTCCTTGGTGCCTATAGAAATCGAAAACCGCGAAAGCCTAGCCAATTTGATGGGCCCTTACGGAGTGGTCGAATTATTTACCTCGTCCCGAATTCAAGGCCGGAAAGGGGTTCGCGTGGCTTCGCAGATTAAAATGATCAGGGCTCCGAACAACCCCAATCAGTATGCAGTCTTGGTTCCGGCAGCCAGAGCTAGCGAAATATTGGCATTTCCTGGCCCCTTTGTTGTGGCACTTCAAAATCCAAATACACTGGCCGAGTCGCAATTTAAAAGCCCTAAAAAATTGCAGCCCAGAATTGAGTATTTTTCTTCGAAGAAGGATTTGTAAATGCGATTTTTTCTACTTCTAATTTTTTACAGTGATGGGTTGTGGGCCCAAGAGTATTTTGTGCGGGCTATTGAATTGGGGTTCAATGACAGCGTTAAAATTTTACAAGAAAACTCGCAACTGGTTCCTTGGGTTGAGCATTTTCGGCAGAAACCTTTACTTGCCGATCTGCCTAAGACCTGTGCGGAGATCACCGAGAGAAATCTGGTTCATCACACTTATTTTAGGGAATTCGAGGTTGAACTTTTTTTGGCCTTCGCCGAAAAAAAATCAAAGTGCCTAAGCCTTACCCACGATGAAAAGAGCTATTTAAGAAGCGTTTTCGAGATGTACCCGGAAAATCAGTTTCTCTTTCCAAAACTATGGGCGATGACGGCGCAGGCATTTCCGGGACCTTATGCTAATATTAAATCTAAAGTCCTGGAACAGTTGCAGTACATTAAGGAAACGGGCCAAATTTTCGATTTTGAACTTTATGTGGACGGGCAAAAAATCAGTCCCGTTTCGGATATTAAAATTATAGATGGCACCCATCAATGGGTTTTGGTTTCGAACGCCACTGAGCCCAATTTCATGGCGGGCCGATGGATGGAATTTAAAAAACATCTTGAAAAGCCTTTTGCGCCGATTGCAACAGGTTCGTGTGACCACCCACAAATCCAGTTGGCAGAACCGGTGAAGATTAAAGCTTACTATCAAACCAACTGCGCAATAAACCATCCCAAGGATTTTTTCAGCCTTGCCCCGGCAGATCGGGCGTCGATCCAACTGAAGCAACCTAACTTCTATCAACGAAACAAAACCCCAATTTGGATATCTGCAGGATTAATTTTCACCGCAGCGGCCTACACTTTCAGAAACGAGAAAGTGGTTATTCGGTATTAGAGATTTTGAAAAAAGCTTTCGATCGCCAGAATTCTAACACTGAAAAACAAGTAGACCTTCAGGAAAATTAGTTCTAATTCCCTCTTAATTTAAAAATAAATTTTGAAATTTAGGGATGGAATAGGTAAAGACTACGAAATGAAAAAGTTAGCCAATGTTTAAAGAACTTTTTTTACAAAAAGGGGTCCAACGAATGAAATTAAAAAATAAAAACGCGCGTCTACTAGGTGCTTTCTTACTGGCAATCGCATTTTCGCCTTTGACTTCGTTTGCTGATTCTAGCATCGCAGCGGAACAATCGCATTACTACAATTGCGAAGCATTCTGCATTCAGTACGGCACGAAATCAGACGGCCTCATTATCGCGAAAAATTCTGGTTGGGTTGGGGCATGCGCTTCGGATTCCGATCCAGTGAAGGCGCAAGCTGCGGCAGCGGCTAAATTGATAGTCCGTTGTGGTCAATCGAACGCGCTTTATCAATTGGGACTTCAAGAGCAGACACCCTTAAATTCCTTAGCCGCTGTGCTTGAAGTTTGCCATGTGGTCGACAAAGATGAAGTTGATGGGTGCAAAGACAATTTCGCCACGGGGGTAAATTTTAAACGCGAAGACAATGGAAAACCGGGCGCGGGTCGGTAAGGAATTTTTTTTAAGTTACTTCTGCTGAAAATTTATTCCTTAAATTGTTGGTAGTTCAAAAAAGGTCTTTTAATATTTTTTATTCCCCAAGATTCCGCTTCGATCAAAGCCTTTTGATTGTTAGGAAGGCTTGGTTTTTCGATGGGCGAATCGCTGCCAAAATAAAATGGAATTCCCGCGTCTTCTAAAGCTCTCCATTGAAATAGATATGGCATAAGTAACGGAATTTTTTCTCGAAGCCAGCTTTGATCCGTTAGAAAATGGCTAGGCTGCAGATGACAAACGACATTTTGTCCTTTCATTAATTCGATGGTTTCGGGCCGAAGTAGCTGGACGTGCTCGAGATGTAACTTCCCGGGGATATTTTGACTTTTCAATTGAAGATACATCAGCATGATTTGATGAGCCGCCTGATCCCCTATGGTGTGGACACACACGGGAATTCCGGCACTAAAAATTTGACTCATCATTGAATGCATCTGTTCTACGCTAAACTGAGTTTGCCCAAAGTGATCTCGTGTTCCTGCGTAAGGCTGACTAATCCACGCGCCCTGCGAGCCCAAGGCTCCGTCGAAAAAAATTTTAATTCCGCCCATGATTAATTGTTCGGAACTTTTTTCGGCTAAAAAATTTTGGATCATTTCGGGAAGATCTTTTGGGACATCGATCGAAAAATTTTGCTGGATCACTAGGGGTAAGCGTCCCTGGTTTTCAAGCTGTTTTAGTAGACGCCATTGCGCCCAGTTGCCAGTCATATCCCGCACATGACTAAACCCAGCTTTTTGAAAAATTTCAAATGCACTTATCAGATAGTCCTGCGTTTGAGCCGGGGTTAATTGTGGAATTTGCATATCGATTTCAATTTTAGCTAAATCAAAAAAAATTCCAGTGGGGAATCCTTTAGTATCGCGGAGGATCACACCGCCCATTGGATCAGGCCGAAGACTTTCAAACCAGCCCAGTTTTTTTAACGAAACGGAATTCAGCCAATTGACATGGCCATCCGCTCGCACCAAACATACTGGAATTTCTGGAAAATACAGATCCAAAAGTGCAGCACTAGGAAAATCGGGATAGTTAGGACTTTTAGATTTTTCTAAAATTTTATTTTCTGCTTCCGAATAACGAAACTGATTTTGGTCCCAGCCAAAACCCACTAAAAATTCTCCTCGGAAACTTTCATTGTAGTGAGGATGTTGCGACAGCGATTCTAAGTCCGACAGATTTTTTAAATGAAAAAGGGTTAGGCCTTTTTCAACCATGCCTGTGGCTAGCAGATGAACGTGACTGTCGTAAGCACGATGCGGAATTTTCATTCCGCATTGCTATCGACTTGACGGCTAAGGTGTCAACAAGGTGTTGCCACGACTATCGATAAGGCAATCCACCTGCAGGACTGGTATTGTTTAGTGTCGAATTAGGATTCACTGCCGAAGGTAAACTGTAGTTACTTCCGCCATTCAGATAACTGGAGTTCATATTATAGCCTGAGTTCATATTGAATCCCGCGCCGACGCTGAAGTTAGCATCAAAAGAAGTTCCGCCGCTGGCCCCGCCGGCTTTCACTTGATTGATCCTTGAGTAAACTGAATTCAGTTCAGTGAATAAATTATTTAGCTGGCTAGCTTGTTGGACTTGCGCCTGAATAGCCCGTTGCTGAGCTTGCAATTGGGCATTGGCCATTTGCAATTGTTGCTGAGCTTGGGCTGCGTATGCGGCCATCGCTGCGGACTGATCCGCAATTCCGCCCGCTGGATAGGACGACCCTGCGGGGTAAGCTCCGGCTGGATAAGCTCCCGCGGGGTATGCTGCTCCGGCCAAGGCTGCTCCAGCGTAAATACTTCCGATCGGAAAAGCCCCGCCCGCCGGATAAGCGGCTCCAGCGTAAGCCGCGCCCGCTAAAGCACTTCCGGCATAGACGTTAGGATAAGGGTAATTGCCGTTTGCCCCAGCATAGATATTGCCGGCTGGATAAAGTGCGCCGGCTGGATATGCTGCTCCAGCTGCCCCGGCATAAATATTGCCGTTCAGATAGGGATTTCCTCCGTTTGCGTAAACCTGTCCGTCCCAGTTAGGTTGTCCGAACTGAGTTCCCCAATTGGCTCCGGCTGCAGGGAATGCCGCTCCGGCGCCCTGATAAAGCCCGGCGTTTCCACCCAACAATGCCCCAAGGTTGATATTTCCATTGAGCTGACCGCCGGCTCCCGGGTAGAAGGCTCCGCCACCATATGGCGTTCCGTACATTTTGGGCGGGTATCCATATAAATTCGAATAAGGCCCAGCTCCGCCTGCAGCACCGTATGCACCGGCGGCTCCCATGGCACCCAAACCTTGGGCTCCACCGTAGCATCCGAATGACCCGGCACTTGTGCCTTGGCCCAAAAGTCCAAACAGTCCGGCTGAAAGTCCACCGGCCAATCCGTATCCTACGACTGGAATTCCTTGATAGGGATATCCGCCCTCAGCGTTTAATCTCATGGCGTATTTTTGCAAACTATTGCCGGCGATCATGCTAGCCACACCCGTTGCGAAATTGGCGGCGATTTCTCCGGTCGAGGGTTTTCGTGCGCCCATGATCACGTTGCCCTGAAGCATGCAACCGACGCAGGCCTGCGTGTCGCCTTCCTGGATTTTTTTGATCAGTTCTTTTTGGTAATCAGTCGCGGCTTTTTTAAAGTTTTCAGTTTTACCCTCGATTTTTTCTTGCTTTGCTTCGATCAGATCGTTGATTCCTCGTTTTTTGTCGCCATCGCCATCAAGTTGAAGTTTTAATTTCGCAAATTCGGCCGCAGTTTTTTGAATCGTTTGCAAAGCCTTTTCGCATGCAGGTCTATTTGCTTTTTCAGCCCTCTGGCCGACAGGAAGATCCATGGCAATTTGGCAATAACCTTTGCTGAGCGTATTTCCAGGAACAGGACAAACCTTAGCGTCTCTTAATTTACGTGCCGGAAATCCGTGAATATTGTCTTTATTAAAATCCGAATTGGTTGATGAAACTTCGGCCTCAGCAGCTGGAGAACGGCCAGCAGGGGAAAATCGTTGAGTAGTGGAACTGCCACCCAAGCGGACGGCTTTTTCGGTTCCTAAAGTCTGTTCGGCGGGCAAGGGAGCAGCGACAATTGCTTCCGATTTCACTTCGCCCTTGGCAGTAACATTAGCGGAAGGGGCAACTTCTGCAGCACCAACACTGGGCGAAGGCGCGCCACTTGGTTTTGGCGCAGGTACACTGTTGGCTAGATCTAAAATTTTTTGGCACGTATACTCTGGATCTTGGTCGCTTAATTCGTATCCATCTTCAGCATCCTCAATAACTCCAGCTTTTCGTTTTAAGAAAATTAACCAATCTTCGCTTTCACTTGCAAAAACTTTTTCGCCCATGATTTCGTACTCTTTAGCTTGCTTCTTTTGAAGCTCCCGCATTTTATCCAAAATCTTTTTCTTTTTTTCTTCTAAAGATGCTTTTTCTTTTTTCAGTTTGTCGATGTTGTCGCGAATACCTTCAGCGGCATCGCCGACTTTTACTTCGTAAGCGCAGGCGCTAGTGGCTCCGTACGCGCCGTTCCCCCAAGATTGGGCTTGAGCTTGCAATGAAATCCCATTGATCCCAATAATTCCGATCAGGGATAATCCGATTCTACCGATTTTGAAGACGAAATCCTGTCTTCTGTTTTTCATAGCTTCTCCTTAAAAACGTTACTGTCTTGGCTTTACTGGGGAAGGGATCGACAAAAATGGAAGGAAACTTAACGAAATAAAAACTAGACTCGCAATCCATTGCCATTTTTGGGGATCTTCTTGATCACCCCTTTGCTTCAATTCTAAACTATTTCAATGACAAAACCTATCGTTCTTTGTGTCGACGACGAGATTCACAACCTAGAAGCACTGGAAAGACTGCTCCGAATTGACTTCACTTGTCTTAAGTCCGTATCAGGCGCTGACGCTCTAAAAATCCTGGACCAAGACCTTGATCGAAATATTTCGGTGATCCTTTGCGATCAGCGAATGCCGCATATGCAGGGCTCGGAATTTTTAAGTCAGTCGATAAAGACGCACCCGCAGGCGCAAAGAATTTTGCTGACCGGGTACACCGATATGCAGTCACTGATCCAGGCGGTAAACCTTGGACACATCTATCGCTACCTGACAAAACCGTGGGAACCTTTAGATCTGATTCAAACTTTGAAACAGGCCCACGATAAATTCGCCCTGCACCAACAACTGCATCAAGCCTTGGAAGATCTGAAAAAATTAGATCAAGCCAAAAATCAATTTATGATTTTGATCAATCACGAATTAAAAACGCCCCTGACCCACATTTTAAATTTTTCACATTTGCTGGCGCAAACCAGTTTAGATGAACCACAAAAAAAATCTGTCAGCCGTATTGACGAAGCAGCCCTTCGGCTAAAAAAAATGATCGAAGAAGTTTTGCTGGTCATGCGCTCCGAAACGGGATTGTTAAAAATCGACCAACGCAGTTTTTTGTGGAGCGATCTGCAGATCCTCATCAGCGCCGCCGATCAAGAACTGATGCGAAAAAAAAATCTCAAATTGCAAGTGGGAACCTGGGATAAAAAAATCGTTTTTGATCCGCGATTGCTAGAACAAGTCATCGATCGGCTTTTAAAAAATGCAATTCAATTTTCTTTTGCCAATGAAGCCATTCAAATTGATTTTCAAGAAACAAGACCTCATCGGGTCGAAGTCCAAGTTAAAAACCAAGGCCCGCCGTTGGATTCGTCCGATTTTGAATTTATTAAAAAGCCGTTTTTTATCAATGAAGACATGATGAAACATTCACAAGGTTTGGGATTGGGCCTGACCGTTTGCCAATCGCTGCTGAAGAACTTTCAGTCCGAACTTCGAATGAAAAGCGACGGCGACCAAGTGACTTTCGCGTTTGAGCTTTCGTTTATTTAAGTATTTTTAGCGGGTCGAGAATCCAACAGGTTCGGCTTCGACAATTATCAAAATGCCCAGAACTAGACTTTTTTGAATGACCAGGTGATGCTACTTTTTAGTCATTGGGGGGGGGTTCTATGAAAAATTTTATTATTCTTAATTTTGCAATCCTTGCTTTTTCTGGATGCGCTAGCCATCAGGTGGCATAGGCTCCACAACCCAAAAGGTACCAACCTCTAATTTTTGCGAATAAAGCATTAAAAAATCAGGGGTTTGATGGCGCGGTAGCTAAACAACTTGAAGCCGCGAAGCTTTGCAGATGCTTCGACCAGAAACTTAAAAATCGACTTGGAATTATTAACGTCACCAATAGTGCAAAGACAGAAAAACTAGCCTCTGAGTACAAAATTAGTTGCGGATTAGGAACTAACAGTGAGTTTGCTGCGGAAGACGATCTTTTAACTACGAAGGCTTGTGATTCCTTTGACGTCCTGTAACCAAAAAACCTAGTTTCATATTTTGCTTTCGTGCAATTGCTTTTTAGCTAGAAAACGCCACGACGTTACTTCTCTCAAGAAAACGGATTGGGTGAAATTTTGATATTTTAGCAAAAAAAATTGATGAGTTGCATTTTCTTTGAGGCAAATGCACTTACGTATGCACATGGCGCCACCTACCTGTCGTGTTCGACTGGAGCGCATTCAAGTCGACAATATTCGACAAGGCGAATTTGCTGGCGTCATGTGCATAGGTAGGCAAATGCAGCTCATCAATTTCGAAGGAAGCAGTAGACTTGGAAATCTGGGCCGGATGCCAGATCCGAACAACGACACTGATTGAGTGTTAGAATCATTTCTATGTCGGCCTTAAACCTGCATTCAAAATTATTTCGATGGCTAGCTTTTTTCTTTTGATAATTTCTTACTTGGTTTCTTTCTTTCTTGGCTTTTCGTCATGGGCTATAGGCGATATCACGGAGGGAACTCTTTTCAATTCGCGGTACCCTGAAAAAATCTATTTGAAGTTTGGTGAGGCCCGCTTGATCAGTGGATCTGCTCCTGTTTGGGTGGAAGATCGCAAGGTGATCGAGGTTTTGCCGTCGGGAAATCAGTTTCAACTGAAAGCTCAGTCGCGGGGGATTTCTGAAATTCGTTTTCGCAATAGATCCTACGAAGTTTTTGTGATCTCCCATGATCAGGAACGCACGCTTCGAACGCTGAATCCAGTTCTTCCTGGCACTTTGCAATTAGAGCTGCAGCTAAAGCGTGATCAGTTGAGCCTATCTGGAAGGCTTGTGCGCTGGTCGGATTGGTTGGATTTGGCCAATGCCTGCCAAGAAAAAAATTGCGATTATTTATTTACTGCCACAATGAGCTCTTATTTGCGAAAAGAAATTCAATCTAAAATAGAGGGCTTGCTTCAGTCCGAGGGTTTACCTATTTACTCTATTCAGTTGGCTGAAAAACCAAATCAAAAAACTTTTGTTAAGTTGCCGCAAGATCTTAAGTTTGAAAAACGGCTTATGGGATTTTTTCGCCGATTTGGAATTGATGTCGAGCGAGAAAAAAACTTTCTTGCGACCGAGCCCCTGATTGAAACACAAATTATTTTGGCCGAAGTTAAAAAACAATCTCTGCTTAGTTACGGCGTTCAATGGCCCAGTCAAGCCAGCAGTCAGCTCTTGCCATCGTACCAGCAGTTTAAAGATGCAAAGGGTGATTTGTCTTTGCAAGCCCTGGAGATTCAGGGCGAAGCGAGGGTTTTAGCTAGCCCAAATATTCTCTCACGCAGTGGCCACGAGGCCGAATTTTTTGCCGGCGGTGAATTTCCAATCAAAGTGGTGACGATGAAAATCCAAAGCGTGATTTGGAAAAAATATGGGTTGCTGATGAAAGTTAAACCCCAGGCCGACCCATCCGGAAAAATGAAAATTCAACTCGAGACCGAGATTTCAAGCCTGGACATGGCCCATGCCGTGGATGGAGTGCCGGCCATTTATAAAAATCAAGTACAAAGCCAATTTGAATTGAACGAGCCCCGAACAATTATTCTGTCAGGCTTGGTCAAATCCGAAAGCGGGGAAAGCAGTCAAGGACTTCCCTTACTTTCTAGAATTCCGATTTTGAGTAGCCTTTTTTCAAGCCAAGATTTTATGAAAAATAAAACTGAACTTTTGATTTTTGTCCGGCCTTCGATCGTGACGCCGGAAAATTTGCGGCAGAAGGAGGTGTTTTAGGTATGCCGGCACCTCTTCCGGCTGTCGCCGATTCTGACCCATCGGTTGTGCTGCCTTCCCCTGAGTTAGCAAATGTCCGCTACTTCGAAGATTTTTCGTGGTCGGTGTTGCAAGCCGCCATCGACGATGATGAAATCACCGAAATCATCGTCACAAAATTCGATTCGATTTTCTTCGAACGCAACGGGCTACTTTTTAAATCTGAACATCAGTTTGCTAACCCCAGGGTCTACGATAATTTTATTCAAAGCCTTTCGGATTTAGTTGAAAAGCCCCTATCTAGCGAAAAACCAATTCAAGATTCGTATTACAAAAACTTGCGCATCAGCATCGTCGGAAAAGAAATCACTCATGCCGAAGCCCAGCTGTCGGTGCGGCGGCATCCAACATCGGCTTGGACTTTCGAGAAGCTTTTTGAAAAAAAGTTCTTGAGTCAAAAACAAATTCAAATTCTTCTAGAGATGATTCAAGACCGAAAAAACTTTTTAATTATTGGCCCCGCCGGCTGTGGAAAAACCTCTTTCTTGAATGCTTGCCTGGCCGAAATTCCGGATCACCAGCGAACAATTGTGATCGAAGACACCAAAGAACTAGAACTGCCTTCGGCGTTGATGAGCCGTTTTTTAACTCGCCAAACAACCTGGGGAGAACTGGCAACTATTGATCAAAGTCATCTTGTGAAAGCGGCACTTCGACAGCGCCCCGACCGAATTATCATCGGAGAGATTCGTGGCGATGAAGCCAAGGATTTAATTCTTGCCCTTTCCACCGGCCACAGCGGAAGCCTTGGAAGCCTTCATGCAAGGGGTGCTCGCGAAGCACTTATTCGACTTGAAATGTTGGTCCAGTTGGGCGCGCCCCAATGGAGTCTTCATTCTTTGCGGACGCTGATTTACTTGAGTGTTGAATATTTAGTGGTCCTAGAGAAAGTGGGGCCCGAACGCCGGCTCAAAGAAATCGTTAAGCTTTGTGGTCTAGAAGAAACCGGATACTTGCTTGAAACCGTTTAGTTTCAGTTTTTTCAGCAGTGATTAACACCTTATCTTATTGATCAGTGGATTGACCGGTCGCTCGAGGGGACGTCAATCTTTCAGATCAACTTTTGGCGACCCAACTTAAGTCCGAATTCAAAACAATGTCTCAAGTTGGGAAAGTTTTTGCCGATAGGAGCTGTACGAAATGGATTTCGATCGAAGTTTTCGGTCAGGACCAACACAGGAGGTGTTGAATGGAAAAATTGAGCAGCATTTTACCCAATAATTCTAGGGTCAAGTCAGTGGACCTTTCTCAAGCACACCCTGTAAGACCAGGAACGCCTGCCATGGGTCGCCCCGTAGGAACGACGGCATCGATCCGAGACCGAGTTTCGATTTCATCTGCTTCGGCTGCAGCGGCGAATCGATTGGAAATTCCACAAGAAGTTGGTGATTTACTGACGTACAAAAATCCTCAAGAACTCAAAAAAGCAAAGGTAGTAGCTTCTATTTCGCAAAATTTCTTCAACACACGATTAGATCCTCGACCAAGCCCGCTCCAGCAAGGCGACCTAAGCCAACCAACGGTTAAAGACTTTACAGGACCAGAGACTATAATTAATCCGGCAGCAACAACAACAACAAGAGCAAAGTCCGAAATATTCACCGAGCCTGAAGAGTTCTCGTCACCAGAAGAAGCAACAACAGAAGGTCACCAGGCCTTGTCGGAAACCCAACTGCAATCGGTTTTAGATGAAGTTTCAGATCCAGCCAGAAACGCCCAAAAGCTGGCTTAAAAAAAGCCAGCCAAACTATTCAAACATTTTGCGGTAAACCACGTTTTCAAGTTTTTTCAGGCGCTCGGACAAACTTTGAGAGCCCTTTAAAGACTCTCGAAGGAGCTGGTTAAAGAGTGATTAGGATTTGATCCCTTGCCGCTGGGCACGCTTTTTAATTTCGACAAGCAAATCACCGTCAATGTGGTTGTGCTCTAATCAAACGCCCGCAGTCCACTGTAGATTTTGGGAGAGTAGGTTTTTGATTCCTGGAAATTTTGCATCATCTTTTGGGCGTACTGTGGAATGAACGCAGGCGGTGGTATTGCATTTGGCGCTTTTTCTGGAATCCTCTGCGGCAATTCGTATTGCGCTTTGGATTCAGACCCGCCGATTAGAAGGACACGCAGAAAGATTAAAAAAAACATGCGATGTGTTTTCATTGGGCTGCCGTATCAAATAAGATCGCAAATAAAAAGAAGATTTTAAAAAGACGATCAAATTCTAAAACAATGTCCGGAGGGCGGACAGATAGGTGTTACAATTTAGACAGTTGTGAAAAAACGAACGGGAATTTTTTTCCTCGGGAATGACTGTTTAACTTGGGATCGCCAGATCGTGAAGTACAAGTGGGCTTTTCTGCCAAAGCTCCAAATATCAAAATGGTTGTAAAACCATATCTTTATCACTATCGATCAGCGCTTTTAATTTAATTCTCTGAAAAGCTTCGACAGAGTCTGATTAAACTTTCGAAGCCGCCTTATTCCCTATCCAAAGCTTTTTCGGCTTGGGGGCTGAGCTTAATTCCCACTTCAGTGAGTTGCTCGCGACGAACTTCCGACGGAGCTTCGGACATTAGGCACGTGGCTTTCGCGGTTTTTGGAAATGCGATCACGTCTCGGATGGCATCGGTGCCTGCTAGTAACATCACCAAGCGATCCACACCCCATGCGATTCCGCCGTGTGGAGGCGTTCCGTATTTCAGGGCTTCCAAAAAATATCCGAATTTTTTTTGAGTTTCTTCCTCGGACATTCCGAGAACCTTAAACATCGCCTGCTGAATTTCGTTGCGATAAATTCGGACGCTTCCGCCTGCGATCTCATAGCCGTTGCAAACTAGGTCATAAGCCTTGGCCAGTAATCCTGAAAATTGGCTTTCGTTATTAGATAACAGATCGTCTGCAAACTGATCTTGCGGACTGGTAAACGGATGATGTCTGGCCACCCATCTTTTTTCATCCGGGGAATATTCAAGCAGCGGAAAATCTATTACCCACAAGAATTTATCTTTCGTGGTATCGATTAGATTTAATTCTCGACCCAAATGCATTCGCAAGGTCGATAGCGACTGGCAGGCCGGATCGTAGTCATCCGCAACAATCAAAACGCAATCACCGGTCTTGCCTTGAGCTTTCGCAAAAACTTCCGCCAGTTTTTCTGGAGTAAAAAATTTAGAAACCGAAGAGGTTAATGTTCCACCTTCGTTCTTGATCCAGACCAAACCTTTGGCGCCCGACTTCTTGGCCAAGTCGGTTAGCTTATCCAGTTGCCCGCGAGAAAACGAAGCTCCACCTGGAGCCGCAATCCCACGCACAACACCTTGCCTTGCCATTACATCATCAAAAACTTTGAAACCTGAATTTTTCAGAACTGGTGCCAGATCTTGAATCTTCATTTCAAAACGAAGATCGGGCTTGTCATTTCCGTAAGAATCCATCGCTTCTTGGAAAGTCATTCGCTGAAGTTTTGGAATATCGACGCCTTTGATCTGTTTCCAAATCAGCGCCAAAAGACTTTCGTTGACCTGCATAATGTCTTCTTGATCGATAAAAGACATTTCGACATCAATCTGACTAAATTCGGGCTGACGGTCGGCGCGAAGGTCTTCATCACGAAAACATCGGGCAATTTGAAAATAGCGATCGTATCCGGCGATCATCAAAAGCTGTTTTAATGTTTGCGGCGACTGGGGAAGCGCATAAAATTGGCCCAGGTTCACGCGCGAAGGCACCAAATAATCCCGGGCCCCTTCTGGCGTTGATTTATACAAAATAGGGGTTTCAACTTCGATAAATTTTTGGGAAGAAAAATATTTTCTGACTAACTGAACGACCTCGTGCCGCAAAAATAAATTCTTTTGCAGGCGCGGAGATCGCAAATCTAAATAACGGTATTTTAAACGCAAGCTCTCGGAAACACTTTCGTCATCTATTTGAAACGGCAGCGCTTGGGATTCACTTAAAACTTCACATCGAGTGCACTGAATTTCGATTTTCCCAGTCGCAATCTTGGCGTTAACCATACCCACAGGCCGTGGTCGAATTTTGCCTTGGATGGCCACTACAAATTCATTTCTAAAATTTTTGCTGCTACTTTGTTCGGGTAAATTAGGATCGATCACGACCTGCAACAAGCCCGTTCGGTCGCGCAAATCGATAAAAATTAAATTTCCGTGGTCTCGGCGTGTGTGAACCCATCCATACAAAACAACTTCCCCATCTTGCGAGTCCGCTAAATCAGATGCATAGTGAGTTCTTTTTAAATCTTTAATAAATTTCATAGGTTCTAAAATTTGCCACGGAAATTAGAGAGGGGTCAAAAGGAATTTTTTAATAAAGACTTTTCTGTGGACCAAAGTTATTCTGAATTCTGCGACCGAAAAGCCAGAAGATTTCGAACGAATTAAAAAAGAAAGAAAAAAGGAAGAAAAAAATGCCCAAAATTAATATTCAGCACGAAACCCAGCAAAAAGCCGACGACAGTTGGACCGCTGTGAAGAATTTTTTTGAAACCGACCTAGACATTAAAAAAATCGATCCCAAAATGCAGTTTCAATTTGATGAATCCGCGAAAAAAGGAACGGTTAAAAGTTCGCAATTTAAAGCCGAATTTTCAATCGCTGGGAAAGGAACTGGTTCTGCGCTTCAACTGATGATTGATTTGCCGTTGTTATTGACACCCTTTAAAGGCAAGGTCGAAGAAATCATCAGAAAGAAGTTAGCAAAATATTTGGCATGAAAAAGACCTCAAGAATAGTCCCAGATCAATTGAAAGAAGAAGTCCCAACCGAAGTCTTAAAAAGTGGGACAAAAAAAAATTCGGGTAAAACTGCGGGTAGAGGTCAGGTTAAGGAAAAACCCGAAACCTCCCTAAAAAGTTCGCAAACGCCGACAGTAAAAACTAGAAAAGTCGCCGCCGAGATAGTTAGCGACTCAGATTCCGATGGCGGCCGCTTAAAGAAAGCCGCTGGTAGTTCCCTGTTACCGGATGTTTTAGCTGCGGAAAAGCAGTTTGCTAGTTCGAGAGAATTGACTACATCTGATCCCGTTAGTTTGTACATGGCAGAAATCCGCAAGTACCCGCTGCTGACCCGAGTACAAGAACAAGAGCTTGCCAAAAAATATTTTGATTTAAAAGATCCATTGGCGGCGCAGACGTTGGTCACTTCGAACTTGCGTTTTGTGGTCAAGATTGCCGTCGAGTATTCCAAGTTTGGCGCCAAAATGATCGACTTGATTCAAGAAGGTAATATCGGCCTTCTGCATGCTGTTCGCGAATTCAATCCTTACAAGGGCGTGCGCCTAATCACTTATGCCGTTTGGTGGATCCGCGGCTACATTCAAGAATTTTTAATGAAGCAGTATTCGATGGTGAAAATCGGCACGACCCAAAATCAAAAAATTCTTTACTACCAACTGAAAAAAGAAAAACAAGCGCTTGAATCCATGGGAGAACCTGGCCACGCCGAAGCCTTGAGCGAAAAACTAGGAATTCCGGCCGATGAAATTCGTGAAATGGCGCAAAGAATGTCCCGGCGTGATCTCAGTTTGGACGCGCCTCTGGATGATGAAAATTCATTTTCGTTGAAAGATCTGCAGCCCACCCAAAACGAATCTCCGGATGTTTTACTTTCGAAAAAAGAAGAGATTTCAAATTTAAAATCCAACATCGAAAAACTTCGACCCGATCTTTCTCCTCGAGAATTGATTTTGCTTGAAGAACGCCTTTTGGCCGACGAACCTTTGACCCTTCAGGAAATCGGCGACAAATACGGAATCACCCGCGAGGCCGTCCGCCAGATGGAAGTCCGACTGATGAAGAAAATTAAAACTCAGTTGGAGAAAACTGCCCGTTAGTTGTCGACTGCACCCAATAGGCTTTAAGGGGGCCAAGGCTTCCAGTTTAGGATATTGTAAATTTCCTAAACCATATGGATCTAATGATGGATTCAGCTGCGAGAACTCTCAGCGATCAATCTTGTTCGAGGAGCGGATTAATGACCTGCTTATTTTGTGGCGATTGGTCCTACCGTCCTGGGCTTTGCGGCTGCGGGTGGAGCGTTGGGCATAAGGGCTTTGAGATTTGTTTTTACTGGAAGTTGGTCGGGCGCTAGTTCCATGGGTTCGTATCTTTGAATTTCTGAATCTAGTTCTGCAACAGCAATGCTAATCCAACCACCCATTGTGACCCAGACAGATTCCTTAGGATTTCGTGCGAAGAGCTGCATCTTGCAGCCGTTTCCACCCTTGTCGGCCTTGTACTCCATATAAATGTAAATCCCGTACTTGGATTCCCCGACAAAGCTTTGGATTGCGGGTGTGCATTCCACTGCACTAGCGAAGCTGCAGGTTAAGAGGCTCAAACTCACTGAAAAGATCAATTTCTTCATACCACTTTAAGGGTGCAAATTTCATGCTCGGGTTTCCGACGGGTCATCAGATTCGCTCTACTGCACCATGCCTCTGGTTCTGTAACAAATGATGGGGTTTAGGCGTCAAAAATTGTCCATCCAAGGTTCAAGTGATTTGATATTGGTACGAACACATCACCAAAACACCGGGAGCCAAGGATGGACTTTCAAAACGTTATCATTGCAGGAATGGGTTTTCAAGACGTAGAGATCAGCGACATTAAACTTTTTAAAAAAGATTTACGAGCCGAGATTTATTGCCGGCAAAAGAGAACTGCAAACTCAGCATGCCATCGCTGTAAATCTCCCCTGGGCAATCTTCACGACTGGTATTTAAAGAAGATTTCTGGTCCGCCCTTTGGCATTTATCAACATGTTGTTTTAAAAATTAAATGCTTTCGAGCCAAATGTGGACGCTGCTCTAAAAACGTTTTGGCTCATTGTACTTGGATTCATCCAAAACATCGCTCGATGAGCTGTGGCTTTGCTGAAGTCGCAGGGAGACTTATGGAAGAGACAACTTGTAGAGCTACAGCTCGATGGTTTTCTAAATCTCCAATGCAAATGTTGAGGCTTGATCAATCTCGTATGAAGTATATGCTGCAGTTTTTAAAAATCCCTGAAGCTCCGGTGGTCTGCTCTTTCAGCAGATGAAGTTCATTTTCGAACAATTAGACTTGAGCGGAAAAATTACTTCTCTAAACGCTGGCAGGCAGAGTTCATAACAAATCTCGTTTGCCCTGAAGAAGGTAAAATCCTCTTCAATGCCATAGGAAGGTCAAAGAAGGCGATGGAGGACTGCTTTTCAGTCTTAAGCGAAGGGCAAAAGTTAGCCGTTGAGTGGTTTGCCTGTGATATTCACGAACCATTTATTTCGGCTGCAAAAAAGCATCTGCCGAATGCTAAAATTTGTGTCGACAGATTCCACCTAGTTCAGCTTCTTAACAACGCTTTTGATCAAACAATCCCCAAGAGCGCTTGCTTCGAAGCCACGTTGTGGGTCGCAAGACCTCGTATGGAACCCACTCTGAGCGCGGCGCTTTTACAGCCGCAGTGTTATTCACAATCGTCGAAACCTGCAAACTCAACAACGTGAACCCCAGAGAATACCTCGCCCAAATCACCAAAGACCTCCTCAACGAAAAAAATCCCCAAACTCCAAGCGAATTTAAAACCAATCCAATTCTCTGACGTGCCGGTTCGACGACGTACTTTGTCTCTACAAAGATATTTCGAAAACGAAGACCTCGAACTTGAAATCAGGATTGCACGCAAATCTGGTCAGCCGATTGGCGCAATCTCGATGGCCCGCCCAATGCTGAACGAGCGGAGCCATTTTTTCTAGTGTTTTGAGGTCAAAAAATTTCGAGGGCACAGCAAATGCGCCACCGTGGTAAAGTACCGTTGAAGATTTATTTGATTTCGGCCAATTGCGCTTCGGACAGGGGAATTTTAATAGGACCATTTAATTTTAATTTAACCTTGGGTGGAATAAATTTTCTAGGAATAGAGACGACTCCCTTAGGAGTGCTGACTTTGACCACGTCCTTGTCAAAGGATCGAACATCTCCTTCAATTGTAATAAGCCTGCTTTCTGATGCAAAGGCCGAAAGAGATGCAAATAGGAAACTCAAAATCATATTGATATGTTTTTTCATATTTTATTTCTCGCCCGATTTGGTTTTATCTTTAAGCTCATCGATACCATTAAGTTTATCCATGACTGGTTCAATCGGCAGACCGTTTTGTTGCCTCACAAGCGCCTCCATTAGATCTCTTTCACATTACCTCTAGATTTTCGTAGTTATAGATCCCGCAGATTAGGTTAAATCGGAGAGCAAATCTTTTGCGTCGATTTCGATACTTGGTATTGAGTATTTTAAATTTTTTAAGATGCCCAATG